>NZ_CP092832.1:0-725000 GCF_022532105.1 Flavobacterium sp. HJ-32-4
ATGGAGAAAACTGCTCAATCGGTATGGGAAAACTGTCTTCTTTTCATAAAGGACAATATCCAGGAACAGGCCTACAAAACCTGGTTCGAGCCCATCAAATCGGTTGAGCTGACTGACAATGCATTATACATCCAGGTTCCGAGCAAATTCTTTTACGAATGGCTGGAGGAACACTATGTAAAATTGCTCAAGGTCGCGCTTACCAAAGAACTCGGGAAAAGCGCGAAGTTACTCTATAAAATCAAGATGGAAAACACCTACGGCAACAAACAGCCCTTCACCGAGCAGTTGCCGTCGGCCCACCGTCCACCCGTTAAAGCCCAGGAGGTCGATGCCCCGTTCCGTAACCTCAACCCAGAGGTCAAGAACCCTTTCGTCATCCCAGGCATCCGAAACCTGAAAATCGAATCGCAACTCAACGCCAATTACAGCTTTGAGAACTTCCTCGAAGGCGACTCAAATCGATTGGCGCGTTCCGCCGGTATGGCCGTCGCTAACAAACCGGGCGGCACCTCTTTCAACCCACTGCTGATCTTCGGCGGTGTCGGACTCGGAAAGACGCACCTCGCGCACGCGATCGGCGTCGAAATCAAAGACAAATACCCGGAGAAGACCGTCCTCTACATTTCAGCGGAAGTCTTCACCCAGCAATACATCGATTCGGTTAAGAAAAACAACCGTAACGATTTCATCCACTTTTACCAGCTTATCGACGTCCTGATCATCGATGACGTACAATTCCTGTCGGGCAAAACCGGCACACAGGATGTGTTTTTCCACATCTTCAACTACCTGCACCAGAATGGCAAACAGGTCATCCTGACGTCTGACAAAGCACCCGTCGACATGCAGGACATCGAACAACGCCTGCTGTCGCGTTTCAAATGGGGACTCTCCGCCGAGTTGCACCAACCCGACTATGAGACCCGGATTTCCATCCTGAAGAACATCCTCTACCGTGACGGCGTCGACATGCCCGATGAAATCGTCGAATATGTAGCACGCAACATCAAAACCAACGTGCGCGAACTCGAAGGAGCCATTATCTCCCTCATCGCGCAATCGTCGTTCAATAAAAAGGAAGTCACGCTCGACCTCGCCAAAACGGTGGTCGAAAAGTTTGTCAAGAACGTCAAACGCGAGATTTCAATCGAGTATATCCAGAAGGTCGTATCCGACTACTTCCAACTCGATATCGACACCTTGCAGTCGAAAACCCGCAAGCGCCACGTCGTGCAGGCACGCCAACTCGCCATGTTCTTCGCCAAGAAGTTCACCAAAGCGTCACTCGCCAACATCGGATCGCAAATCGGTGACCGCGACCACGCGACAGTGCTGCACGCCTGTAAAACGGTCGATAACCTCGTCTCTACCGACAAACAATTCAAGAAGTTTGTCGATGACATCCACAAGAAACTGTCGCTCTAATGCCCACCAGGATCTTAATGGTCTGTCTCGGTAATATCTGTCGGTCTCCGCTGGCAGAAGGTATTCTCGCATCCAAGTTACCCCGCGACGAATTCAAAGTCGACTCCGCCGGAACCGGAAGCTACCACGTAGGAAGCCAACCCGACAAACGCTCGATCAATATCGCCCAACAACGCGGACTCGACATCTCGGCCCAACGCGCGCGACAATTCACCGTGGATGATTTCCACCGCTACGACCACATTTTCGTAATGGACCAAAGCAACCTCCGCGATGTGCTGCGCCTGGCCCCGAACGACGAAATGAAACAGAAAGTACGGCTCATTCTCGATGCTATCTTTCCGGGCGAGAACGTGGATGTGCCCGATCCGTATTTCGGACTCGACAACGGCTTCGCGACCGTTTACGATATGCTCGACGAAGCATGTGACGTGATCGCGCAACGACTCCAATCCGGGTCCTGATGAAACCGACCGGACACCTTTACCTCATCCCTACCCTCCTCGGCGACACCCCGCCCGACGATGTGCTGCCCCACACCGTGCGCCGTTCCGTCGAAACCATCGACACCTACATCGTTGAAAACGAGAAGACCGCCCGAAAGTTCATCAAGTCACTGGTACCCGATAAACCACAGCCTTCGCTTCGGTTGTCGACCCTGAACAAACATACCGCCGCCACCGAACACCGCGAAATGCTCGCGCCATGCAGAGAGGGTATCCACGTCGGACTCATGAGCGAAGCGGGCTGCCCCGGGGTAGCTGATCCCGGCGCCGACATCGTCCGGATTGCCCACGAAACGGGTATTAAAGTAGTGCCGCTCGTAGGCCCCTCCTCCCTTCTCATGGCCATCATGGCCTCCGGAATGAACGGTCAGCGGTTCGCCTTCAACGGCTACCTGCCCATCGACAAAGCCGAAAAGAAAGCCGCCCTGCGCCAACTCGAACGCTTGTCGGCCGAAAGAGACCAATCGCAACTCTTCATCGAAACGCCGTACCGCAACAATAAAATGCTCGAAGATATACTCGAAGCCATCCAGCCCTCGACCTACCTTTGCATCGCAGCCGACATCACCCTTCCTACCGAGTACATCCGCACACTCCGCGCCTCCGAATGGCGCCGCGAAAAAGTCGACCTCAACAAACGACCGGCGATCTTCATCCTCCATAAAATGTAAAAACCCGCCCGAAAAGGCAGGTTTTATAGTGTTTGGGCGCGTCCCAACGCGGGACGTACGTCGTTTCGTCAAATGATAAACAGCGTTGGGTCGGGCTTTCCGCTACAAGTCCTCGCGTTACCGATTGCCATCGGCACCGCTGTGGGCTTTCCGCTGCAATCCCTCGCGCGGATCCCCGCAGGGAAACTTATCGGATCACCGGATTTTCCTGGGGCACGATGTGCGAGGTATCGTAACCACCATATCGTTTCAGATAACTCCTTAGTGACGTTCCAAATCCGTCAACAATCCGGCGCTTGCCGTTTGAGCGCAGGTATTTCTTAACTGCTCCCGCACCTACAAGGTGCGCCGCCGCCAACATGCCCGATTCCGTAATGCGAACACCTCCGACAATCTTGCCTTCATAGGCCATGATCTCGTCGCGAAGCAGCCATTTGTTCTTGGCACACAAAGCCGAAAAAGCTTTCTCCTGCAACACCGGATCTTTCAGGAACGAACTCCGGTCGGTAATCCCAATCGACTGCAAAGCGCTCGTACCGAACTGGTATTTGCCCATGAAGCCGTAGCGGTTCACCAGCTTATACTGACCCTGCGATTCCTTATAGGCCAGACTCTCCTTATACCCCACGAACGTACGTCCGGTGGCCAGAAGTGTCGAATTGGAAAGTGGATAATCAGATTGGTCTTCCGACGGGAAATTGCCGCCTAAGCGGTCGCCATCGGTAAAGTAAAACCAGGAAAGGTCGCCCCTGTCGAGAGGCTTAAATCCAGACGCGATGAACGCGACAATGAGGGTAAGGCTTGCGTAATAAATCCATTTCTTCAGCATACTTTGGTTTTCTCCAGGTCTGTCACCCCATGGAATTACTGCGGGGGCAAAGATACAACTATTTCTGAAAACCTGTATACCAGCGAGTTAAGGGAATCCTAAAAATACACCCAATGCCAGTAAGCCCCTTGCGAGCCCTTTATTTCCAAGGCCGGAGCCGGAACCTTAAGCGTGTTGAACAACGAAAAAAGCGTCTTAAGTGTATGCGAACGGGTCGGTATCCGGGTCAAATCGACATCGAGACTTAGGTAAAATTGCCGCATTCGCTGCTTATCCGGAAAAAAGACGGTATTCACCAATCGGTCTTCTCCCGTAATCATCCCCGTCGCGCCATATCCTACCGCCACATTCAGCCAGGCAGGCAGCGCCTCGATCTTCGTAAACGACTTCAGGTTCAAGGATAACCAATAGGTTTGCCCGTTGTAGTCTTTTAGCACCTGCTCTGGCAACGTACTACCCAAGGCATCGGGTCGCGCCCCAGCATAGACTGTTGTATGGAACGAAAACTTCGGGACGATGCGTTGCTCCTTCCACATCAATTCCTGCGACACATAAAGGGCCGTGCCAGCAGCATTCGCCACCACGTCACCCCATGAAGCACCCCATTTGGCCGAGTAGCCATCCATTACCTCAACGGCGGAAAGAAATACAAAACCCAGGGTCGCGCCATAGAGCAACTGGCTTTTCCGGCTCGCCCCACTCCATTGCAACACATCCGAACCGATACGCCCCAAATGGTAGGCTGAGAACACGTGTCCGGCCTTATCCATCTGCAGCCACTCTGCATTATCGTCTATAAAGTGAAAATCCGATCGCGGGTAGTCGGCATACCACACCTGGTTCAGGGCCGCCAAGGTCGCAGCGGCACCCACGGCCTCGGTAATGACAACCGTATTCCGTCGGCCGCTATCGAGACTATCGGCGGGTGTAAGAAACCGCTCGACGGTTCCCTGTCCGAAAAATGGCAACGCCCATAAAGCAATGAGCCATCGACCCCATTTTCCCATTACCGCTTGATGCCCTGGCTATTGATCCAGGCTACGTATTTCCGGCGGTTGACCTCGTGTTGGGCGGGTGTCACCGCAAATTCATGGTACCCAAAACGCTCGACGGAGGCACAGAAATAGAGGTAGTTGTGCTTCTCCGGATGCAATACCGCTTCGATAGCCGAAATGTCGGGCATGGCGATAGGCCCTGGCGGCAACCCGCCGTACATATACATATTATAGGGTGAATCAACGGCCAGATCTTTGTTTAACACCCGTTTGATCACCTGGGCAAAATCCCCTGATTTGCGTTTTACAGCATAGATGACCGTAGGATCCGCCTCGAGTTTCATCCCGATTTTCAGTCGGTTCAGGTAAACACCCGCTACACGAGGCCTTTCGTCCGACTTCACCGTTTCCTTATGTACGATGGCAGCCAAAGCCGATACCTGCAATGGCGTCAGATTCTGCGCCTCGGCAGCCGCCTTGCGGTCGGGCGTCCAGAATTTCTGATACTCCGACAACATGCGGTCGCGGAAGGTGACGGCATCGGTGTTCCAGAAAATCTCATACGAATTGGGCACGAACATACTCAACACATTATCAGGCGTAAACCCGTTCGTATCCAAAAAGGCCGGATCGGTAAACGCCGTCATTAGCGAGGTGCTGTCTGCTTCAATCTGGCCCGCGATGCGTCCGGCAAGGTCTTCGAGCCGCTCCTGGTTGTTGAATGCCAGATGCAGCGGTTTGTTTTGACGGAGCGCCACGACGATTTCGTTGTTGTTCATCCCTTTCGTCAGCAGGAAACGACCGGGTTTGACGTTCCGGTCATATTTCTTAAGCTCGGCTACCGAACGGAATTTATCGAGGTTGTCTACATAAGGTGTCAGCAATTTCACGACGCTTTCAAAATTGCTGCCAGTCGGGATTTCGACGTATAGCTCTTTTTCGTCGAACTTCGTATTGGACGTAAAAATCCGGACATAAAATATACCGGCCACAACGAGCAGCGCCAACAAGAGCACGCCGCCACCGATCAGTAGTTTCTTTTTCATTGGGTATGAATCAATTGGTAAAGTGCCTCATCGCGGTACCGTCCGTTGCGGAGGTTCCACTCGCGCTTCAGGCCGCAGGAGGCGAAGCCAAAAGTAGTAAAAAGCCGAATGCTCGCTTCGTTTTCCGGATCGATATTTGCGTAAAGCTGGTGCAGATGCAGGGTACGGAATGCATAATCGACCAATAACCCAAGCGCTTCCGTCCCGATTCCTTTTCCGCGTCCAGTCGCATCGCTAATCAAAATCCCGACGCCGGCCCGACGGTGCTGCGGATCGAAATCGAACAAATCGATAAGACCGAGCGGTCGTTGTGTCGCTACCTCTTCTATTAAAAGCCGTAGTTGTTTCGCTTCATAAATATCCTGGTGGGCGTTCTCGAGGTACTGCCGGATCAGGAAACGGCTGTAAGGTGTTTGGGTATGGCTGGCTTCCCAGATAGCCGTGTCGTTTTCGACCCGGTAGATGTAGTCAAGGTCTTCAGGCTCCAACGCCCGCAAATGGCAATGCGATCCGGTTAGCATCAGATGTCAATTTGGCCCGAGAATACGAACTTCGCCGGACCGATCAGAAATACATCCTTAAACCCCTTCCCTTCCGGGCGGAATGAAACTTCCAATTGCCCGCCTTCCACCTCAAGCCCCACGCGGTGTGCCGTCGTCTGGCCCGTAGCGTACATGGCAAGTGCCACAGCTGTCGCCCCGGTGCCACATGACAGGGTTTCGTCTTCCACACCCCGCTCGTAGGTGCGGACGGCAAAACGTCCGTCGCCCAAAGCGGCTACAAAGTTGACGTTGCTGCCTTTGGCGCCGTACAGGTCCGAATAGCGGATCGCGGCCCCTTTCGATTTCACATCCAGGTGACGGAGATCGTCGACCATTTCGACATGATGGGGCGAGCCCGTGTCAAGAAATACGTAGTCTTTATTCACTGAAACATCCGCCACATCCTTCATCTGCAGTGACACGATACCGTCGCTGGATCGCCGGGCGTGATGCGGGCCATCCGTCGCGATGAAATAGGCCGTGTCGGTGATGAGTCCGAGTTGTGCGGCGAACGCCACCAGGCAACGTCCTCCGTTTCCGCACATACTGCTTTCGTTTCCATCGGAGTTGTAATATACCATACGGAAATCCGCAGCACCCATTCCTTCCAGCAGGATCAAGCCATCCGCCCCAATTCCGAAACGCCGGTCACACAGTCGGGCGACCGTTGCGACGTCGTCTTTTGGGAAAAAACCCGACCGGTTGTCGATCATGACAAAGTCGTTGCCGGTGCCCTGGTATTTATGGAATTCAATCAGCATAGGAAGGTGGAATCTACCGACAAATTTAATGAAAAGTTAATCCTTGTTAACCACGCGTTAAGTAGCGTTGCGAGAAATCCAAAACTTTATAATTTTAGCTGCGTTTTTAACCCATAACTTATGAAAAGAGTATCTGATTTGTTTTTGGTCGCTCTTTTGAGCGGCGGCGTCACGCTCGGCGCTTATAAACTGCTTTTTGAAAACGGGAACGACCGGAAATCGATCGTGACCACAGCTACTGAAAGCCCGTATCGAGCGGTAGGCCTTTCATCGGAAGCCGTTGATTTTACGGATGCGGCTGACAAGGCGGTTCATACCGTCGTACACGTGAAGAACGTGTCGTATCGCACGGTCACCAACCCGATTATGGAATTCTTCTACGGCTATGGCGGTAACCAGACACAGGAGCAGGTCGGCACCGGCTCGGGTGTTATCATCTCGGAGGACGGCTACATCGTGACGAACAACCACGTCGTGAAGGACGCATCCGACTTGGAGATCACGCTGAATAACAAGAAAGTATACAAAGCGAAACTCATCGGCACCGATTCCAAAATGGATATCGCCCTGTTGAAAATCGACGCCGATGAAAAACTGCCGTATGCGGTGTTTGCCGATTCGGATAACGTGAAAGTGGGCGAATGGGTGCTGGCGGTCGGAAACCCGTACAACCTGAATTCGACCGTGACGGCGGGGATCATCTCGGCAAAAGCCCGTAATCTCGACACCAATGGCATCCAGTCGTTCATCCAGACGGATGCAGCGGTCAACCCGGGCAACAGCGGTGGTGCACTGGTAAATACACACGGCGAACTGATTGGCATTAACACCATGATTTCGTCGATGACGGGTTCATATATCGGTTATTCGTTTGCCGTGCCCTCCAACATCGCCCGTAAGATTATCGAAGACCTGATGGAGTACGGCAATGTCCAACGCGGCGTATTGGGCGTAAACGGTGCTGAAGTCAATGGCCCGTTCTCGAAAGAATACAAACTGAATGTCAGCGAGGGCTTCTACATCGGAAGTGTCGAGAAAAATTCGGGTGCTGAAAAAGCAGGATTGAAAGAAGGGGATGTCATCACGAAAATCGACAACCGCGCCATTACGTCGTTTGCTGACCTTTCGGGTTACATTAACACCAAACGTCCGGATGATAAAGTACAGGTGACCTTCGTCCGCGGAAGCGACACCAAGACCGTGACCGTTGCCCTGACGAAAAACGAGTTCATCAGCAAGCAGTATAAAGGCATCGAATTCGAGAACATCACCGCCACCGATAAAAAGCGTTTCAACATCGGCTATGGCGTGAAGATCACGGATGTTACCAACGCCCGACTGGCCCCGTATGCGCAGGACCTTAAGGGTGGTGTCATCCTACGGATCAACAATACGAAGATCATGGACGTCGAAACCGCTACGAAAATGCTATCAGGCGTCGACGACAATGAAAGCGTGCAAATTGAAATGTTAACGGCAAACGGACAGGTGGTACGTTTTATTCTCTAAATACCTCCTCTCTCCAAAAACAAACCGGCTCGAAAGGGCCGGTTTTTATTTGCAGAAATCGCAACGATAAAAGAATTTTATTGATAAATAAATTTTACGAAAACGTTTGAAATCGATAATTTTGCCGCAAATTGACAACACGGCAACATTATGAGCAACACTTCCGTTTACGAAAGGGAACTTTCCTTACAGGCTGACCGGCGCAGGGCTGGCGTCGAACTCATCAAACTCATCAGCGACGCCTGGTATGACAAGGCCATCGAGATGGTGCTTTTCCGCAACCAGCTAATCGATCGCAGCGTGGGCGACATCATCAACCTGCACGAATATGCCGGTGAATTCGTCGGAAAGCCACTTTCTGTTTTTGACACGGTAGAAATCGCCAAGGCCATTTACGCACTTGACCTGGCTCCTTCCCGACTCGATATCGGTAAATTGACGTATGAGTTCCGTATGGACGAAGACCGCTACAGCAATCCGATGGCGTTCATCATCGACCGCCTTCGTGATTCGAAACAAGGCGGTGACATACAGCCAAAAGACGTGGTGTTGTATGGCTTTGGCCGTATCGGACGGTTGTTGGCGCGCGAACTCATGTCGAAAATGGGGAAAGGGACGCAGTTGCGCCTTCGTGCTATCGTGACACGCGACAAAAACGACGCCGTCACGCTTGAAAAACGTGCCTCCTTACTTCGCAACGACTCGATCCACGGGGATTTTGACGGTTCGGTTGTCGCTGACGCTAAAAACAACGCCCTGATCATAAACGGCACGACCGTTCACATCATTACCGCCGACGCGCCGGAGGAAATCGACTATACGAAATACGGCATCCAGGACGCCTTACTGATTGATAACACCGGTGCCTTTACGACAAAAGAAGCGCTCGAACGCCATATGGCCTCACCTGGCATTTCGAAGGTGCTGTTGACGGCTCCCGGAAAAGGCGTTCCGAATATCGTATACGGCGTGAACCACAACGATTACAAGCCAGACGAAACGGACATTTATTCGGCCGCGTCATGCACGACCAACGCCATTACACCCATCCTGAAAGCGGTTGAGGACACGCTTGGGGTGAAGAAAGGCCACCTTGAAACCATCCATGCCTATACCAACGACCAAAACCTGGTCGATAACATGCACAAGAAATACCGTCGCGGACGTGCTGCGGCGCTGAATATGGTCATCACCGAAACGGGGGCCGGTAGCGCGGTGGCGAAAGCGCTTCCTTCCCTAACCGGAAAACTCACCTCAAATGCGATTCGCGTGCCGGTGCCGAACGGCTCCCTGGTCGTACTCAATCTGGAAGTCGGTAAGAAAACCAGTGTAGAAGAAGTGAATTCCATCATCAAGCGCTATGCACTGGAAGGCGAACTGGTCGAGCAAATCAAATACTCGCTTAGCAATGAGCTCGTGTCGTCGGATATCGTGGGCACCTCGGCGCCGTCGATCTTTGACAGCAACGCGACAATCGTATCGGCCGACGGTAAAAACATCGTGCTGTATGTGTGGTACGACAACGAATACGGCTATAGCCACCAGGTAATGCGTTTGGCGAAGTATATCGCGAAGGTGCGTCGATACACGTATTATTAATGGAGAATTGATAATTGACAATTGATAATCCGTTCTTTAGGGGACGGATTTTTTGTTATAGCGGGAAACCTAAAAGTGTAGAGTAAACGTAAAAAGAAAGGGCCGCCCCAACTGGGACAGCCCTTTTTTATTTCAGTATGAGGATTTATGCCTCTCCTGCCTGTGCAATCAGGTTCAGTGCCGAACCGGCTACAAACCAGCCGATTTGGCCCTCATTGTACGTATGGTTCGCGAGGATGATGTCTTTCGAACCATCCTGGTGCACGAACTCAAGTGTCAACGGTTTGCCCGGTGCGAATTCGGTCAGGTCGAGGAAGTTGATGGTGTCATCTTCCTGGATCTTATCGTAATCCGCTTCGTTGGCGAACGTCAGTGCCAGCATACCCTGTTTCTTCAGGTTGGTTTCGTGGATACGGGCGAACGACTTCACCAATACCGCCTTAACCCCAAGGAAACGCGGTTCCATGGCCGCATGCTCACGTGACGATCCTTCTCCATAGTTGTGGTCGCCCACTACAATCGACGGGATACCCTGTGCTTTGTAGGCACGCTGCACCGCCGGTACCGCTTCATATTGACCTGTCAGTTGGTTCTTCACGCTATTCGCCTTTTGGTTGAATGCATTGACGGCACCAATCAGCATGTTGTTCGAGATATTGTCGAGGTGACCGCGGAAACGCAACCACGGCCCTGCCATTGAGATGTGATCGGTAGTACATTTACCAAACGCCTTGATAAGCAGTTTGGCCCCACTGATGTTCTTGCCGTCCCACGCATCGAAGGGCGCCAGCAGTTGAAGACGTTCAGACGTTGGACTAACCGCTACCTGTACCTTCGATCCGTCTTCCGCCGGAGCCTGATAACCTGGATCGTCTACAGCGAAACCACGTGGCGGCAATTCAGCGCCGGTCGGTTCGTCGAGGCGCACTTCTTCGCCATCTTCGTTGATAAGCGTGTCGGTAAGCGGGTTAAAGGAAAGGTCGCCGGCGATGGCCAGGGCTGTCACCAACTCAGGTGAACCTACGAACGCCAGGGTGTTGGGGTTACCGTCGGCACGCTTCGAAAAGTTCCGGTTGAACGAGTGCACAATCGTGTTGCGCTGCTCCTTCTCGGCTCCTTCACGATCCCACATACCGATACACGGTCCGCAGGCATTGGCAAATACCGTTGCGTTGATTTTGTCGAAGATATCGATGAAACCATCGCGTTCGATTGTATAACGCACTTGCTCAGAACCCGGTGTAATGGTGAACTGCGCTTTTGTTTTCAGTTTTTTATCGGCTACCTGCTGCGCCAATGACGCGGCGCGGGCGATGTCTTCGTAGGACGAGTTCGTACACGACCCGATCAGACCCACTTCAATGCGAAGCGGCCAGTCGTTTTTGATCGCTTCCTCTTTCATTTTGGAAATCGGCGTTGCCAAATCCGGTGTGAAAGGGCCGTTCAGGTGCGGCTCTAGTTCCGACAGGTTGATTTCGATTACCTGGTCGAAGTATTGTTCAGGGTTGGCATATACTTCCGGATCGGCTGTGAGGTAAGGCGCGATGGCGTTGGCCGCATCTGCCACATCCGCACGTCCGGTCGAACGCAGGTAGCGGTCCATCGATTCGTCGTACCCGAACGTTGACGTCGTGGCACCGATTTCAGCGCCCATGTTACAAATCGTTCCTTTTCCGGTACATGACATCGCCGTGGCCCCTTCCCCGAAATATTCTACAACGGCACCTGTCCCCCCTTTTACGGTCAGGATACCGGCTACTTTCAGGATGACGTCTTTAGGAGCGGTCCAGCCTGAGAGTTTACCCGTCAGTTTTACCCCGATCAGTTTCGGAAATTTCAGTTCCCACGCCATACCCGACATCACGTCGACAGCGTCAGCACCGCCAACACCGATTGCGATCATCCCGAGTCCGCCGGCGTTTACCGTATGCGAATCCGTACCAATCATCATCCCGCCCGGAAACGCGTAGTTCTCGAGCACGACCTGGTGGATGATACCAGCACCCGGCTTCCAGAAACCGATACCGTATTTATTGGAGATAGAGGAAAGGAAGTCAAATACTTCGTTGCTTTGTTGTTTTGCCACCGCCAAATCGGTCTTGGCATCGACTTTCGCCTGGATCAGGTGGTCGCAGTGTACGGTTGTAGGTACGGCCACTTTCGGTTTTCCGGCGTGCATAAACTGCAACAACGCCATCTGGGCCGTTGCATCCTGGCAGGCCACACGGTCAGGTGCGAAATCAACGTAGTCTTTGCCGCGTGTGAAGGCGGAAGACGGCATTCCGTCCCACAGGTGGTTATACAGGATTTTCTCAGTAAGGGTGAGCGGACGCCCCACGATTTCACGCGCTTTGTTCACGCGATCCGGCATGTTGGCATACACTTTTCGGATCATTTCAATATCAAATGCCATATAACAGAGTAATTGTTTGTTTGGTAGCGCAAATTTACGGATAATCCACCAACGTTGCACTATTTACAATAAATTACCCCTTCCAGACGATAATTAATGTGAAATCCTTAATTTTGATAGGTATTTTTAAATAAACTCCGCCATTATCTGAAATTATTGCCTAATTGTTAATTTCAGGCTCTTTTTTTGTCGATTTCGGAAAGCGCTATCGATAGAGAGGATGTAGAATTGTTCTAAATTAGCCTTTTAGATGAAAAAGCGATTGATTCGGATTATACTGGCGGTAGCCCTTTTGGGGATGCTCGGAGCGGGTATCTGGTATGCCCAACTCACCAATCGCCACAAGGCTATTGTCAAAACGTGGCTGCTGCAGCACACCGGTATTGCAGATGCTTCCTGGAAGACATCAAATGCCAGCGGCCACTACCGGATGGTGTCGCCCACGTTTCTGGTAGACGGCATCTACAAGTCGATGGAAGGACCGAAAGCGTCCAATTACGTGCAATTGACGCCCGACAGTTCCCTGATCTGGATCACGCGATTCGATGTGAAAGCATTCGATGCCGATTCGGGCGAACGCTTGTCGAATGACTTCATCTGCCACACGAATATTGACTTCAATGATGCGGCGTATTTCTCGTCATTCGGACTCAACGACCGGGTCGGACAGCAGTACCCGCGTATGACGTCATTGTCGCACGGGCTCGAGGACTTTGCATTACCCAAAGGGTTTGGTATTCCGATGAAAGGAAATGAATTGCTGTATGTGACCACGGAAACCCTCAACCACAACGATCCCGACATCCGGAAATGGGTACGGCATGAAATCGACATCGATTACACCCGCGAACGATTGAAGCCTTTGATGAGCCGGACAGTTTTCATCCAGCTACCTTATGACAAAGCCGATCCGTTCAAAGGGCCCCTCGATCCGGGTGCGACGCAGTGCCTTCCGGTCGAAACGAAAAACCACAGCTACACTGATCCAAGCGGACAAACGTACTCTGGGCATTGGGTAATTCCGCCGGGAAAACGCATGTACCGTGCTTCGATTGACGATATGCTACGGTTGAAAGACAGTGCACGTCTTCACGCGGCGGCGCTGCACGTGCATCCGTTTGCGACCCACATGACGCTGCGCGATGTGACAACGGGTAAGACCGTATTCGAGAGTACGATCCGCAACCATCGGAACCGAATTGGGATCGACCGTATTGGAGACTACGTTTCAGAAGCCGGCACGATGCTATATGCCAACCACTCGTATGAACTGGTGTTGGAAACCCATAACACTACGGCTGTCAACCAGGATATGATGGGCAGTGCGTTCCTGTTCTTTTACGATGCGGAACTAGATGGGAAAATCAATACAAAGAAGCGATGATCTTTTCGATCGACATGCCCTCTGCATCGGCCTTGTAATTTTTCACCACCCGGTGACGCAGGATGCCGATGGCCACCGCACGCACATCTTCGATATCGGGCGAAAACTTTCCATTAAAGGCCGCGTTTGCTTTGGCAGCGAGTATAAGATTTTGCGATGCGCGAGGCCCGGCGCCCCAATCAACGTAGTTCCGAACGATATCGGTCGCCATTTTGTTGTCGGGACGGGTCTTACTCACCAATGACACGGCATACTCAATCACATTATCCGCCACCGGGATGCGACGGATCAGGTGTTGGAAGTCGATGATTTCCTGGGCCGAAAACAACGGCTGGATGGATTGGCTTTTGTCGGATGTCGTGCTCTTCACTACCTGCACTTCCTCTTCGAAGGTAGGATAATCGAGTTTTATGGAGAACATGAAACGGTCAAGCTGGGCTTCCGGAAGGGGATACGTTCCTTCCTGCTCGATCGGGTTTTGGGTCGCCAATACGAAGTAGGGCAAATCGAGCTTGTAGTTATGTCCGGCGATGGTTACCGCACGTTCCTGCATCGCCTCCAAAAGGGCCGCCTGTGTTTTAGGTGGCGTACGGTTGATCTCATCCGCTAGGATGATGTTGGCAAAAACAGGGCCCTTGATGAATTTAAACTGGCGGTTTTCGTCGAGTATCTCACTACCGAGGATATCTGACGGCATCAGGTCGGGCGTAAACTGTATCCGCTTGAAATCGAGGCCAAGTGCCTGCGAAATCGTGTTGACCATCAGCGTCTTCGCCAATCCGGGCACACCGACCAACAGCGCGTGTCCACCCGAAAAAATACTGGTCAGGATCTGGTCGACGACCTCCTCCTGCCCTACAATGACTTTTGCGATTTCTTTCTTCAGCGCATTGCGCTTGTCTACCAACTGTTGTATAGCCGTAACGTCAGACATGTCGTTTGGTTTGATTATTTCTTGAGCCAGTTATTCGTGAAGGGGCAATCGCGGAAGTCGCCGTTGACTTTCACGTAAGTGTCCTTTATTTTCTCTGCCATCCACTTCCCTACTTCACGAATCTGTTTCTCCTTAAGGGCGAGTTCTTTGATTTTGAGGTAATCTTTTGCGTAATCCGCCGTATGCGACGGAATGCGGTTGGTGACCATGATCAGTTTCCAGATACGTTGGGTGGTTTCGTCCTGATCCTGGATGGGTTGGGACACCTCACCCGTCTGCAGGCCGGATACCTGACTGTAAAGGGACGGGTCCATTTTCGTCAGTTCGAACTTGGTATCCAGTGTACGTGGGTTTACCAATTGTCCGCCATTCGCACGGGTTTCTTTCTCATCCGATTCACTGCGTGCCGCATCGGCGAAAGAAATCTCGCCCCCGACTATTTTGTTGCGGATGTTGATGGCTTTCTCCTTAGCCTCCTGCATCGCCGCATCGGTGATTTTAGGTGTCAGGAGGATATGGCGAAGGTCGACTTCCTGTCCGCGTATTTTTTCTACCAGGATGATATGGAATCCGTAAATAGTCTCAAACGGTTCCGATATCTCCCCTTCTCCCAAACTGAACGCCACATCCTTAAATTCCTTGATGAAAGGGGTTTTACGGGTCATTTTGTAAAAACCACCATTCGATTTCGAACCTGGATCCTGTGAGTAGAGTACCGCTTTACTGAAAAAGCTTGACTCACCCGCCAGCACCTGTCGTTTGAACTCTTTAAGTCGTTCAATTACTTTCTGTTTTTCGTCTTCCGACACTTTTGGTTTGATGACGATTTGCGCCACCTCGATTTCGTCATTGAAGACCGGCAACTCGTCTTTTGGAATCCGTTTGAAGAAATTACGCACTTCTTCCGGCGTGATCTCGATCTTATCGATGATTTTCTTTGTCATCTCGCTGCTGAGGCGGTTGAGCTTCAGGATTTCGAGAAATTCGGAACGGAAATCGGCCTCAGAGTCTTTTTTGTACAGTTTCACCAGTTTATCGACGGTCGAACCGGGGCCGAGTTGTTCAAGCATGGCCGCGATACGCTCTTCCATTTGGGCGTTGAGTTCGGCGTCACTGACCGTGATACTGTCCTGCGTAGCCTGGTGGGCATACAAACGGTCCTCCATCAGCTTCCCGAGTAACTGGCAATCGGTAATGTCTTTTGCGGATTCGCCGGAAGCGGTGATTTCCACACGTGCCTTATCGATGTCCGAATAGAGAATCAGGTAGCTTCCTACCGTAGCCACGATGCCATCCACTTTCTGGCGTTGCCCGGTCTTTTTGGCTGCCGGCACGGTGTCGCGGATAATCTCCTGCGCCGATACGGTCAAGGATGACAGTACCAGAAAGGCAACCAGCAGTTTAGGGCTTTTTATAAATTTCATACGTTTCATTTTTGATGGCATCATCTGTAATATCCTTTTCTATTTTCTTGATCATATCGAGCTTGCGACGGTTCAATATGACTTCTTTCAATGTGGGTTTCAGGAAGGAATAAGGCGCGATCTCATTCCGATCGACCACATCCCGCACCTTCACCAGGTACACCCCTGTTCCTTCCGCCCGTTGGTAGGAAATGCCCGGCGCGATGAACTCGTTCCGGTTTTCCGGCGTAATGAACGGCAATCGGCGGTAAATTTCGTTCATCTCGACCCAAACGGAATCATTTAACGCCGAATTCTGGAACTGCAACTGATACGTATCCCAGAACTTTTTATCCGATTTCCGAAAATCCAGGAACTTCGAACGGATCTGCCCGAACTTCGGATGGTCCTTCGGCACGTTGATGTACCGCAGCCGCACCAGCATTCCGGTTGCCCGGAAATTATCCCGATTTTCATCGTAATAGGCCTTCAGTTCCGTCTCCGTTACCAGTGTATCTACACTTTGTTGTACCAATTGCTCGAGGTACGCTTTCGTGTAAAGGTCGACTTTATAATCCCGGATCAACCGATTGAACTCCTCTTTCTTCTCCTTACCGACGTTTCGTTCTGCCGCCTCCATCAACAACTTCCCCGCGGCCCAACGGTCGATAAATGCCTTTACCATGGCGACGCTGTCTTTGGGGGATGTACCGGCGGGCATGAGGCCCACAAGGTCCGACGGATACAAATAGGATTTGCCGACACGCGCAATCGCTCCTTTTTTTGCTTCGGGCTTACTACAGGCACAAAACAGCAACAGGAACCCTATAACGGCGGCACGCGTCACTTACGGTTTGATTTCTTTTTTGACACGCGCAAATGCGGCCTGGTCTACCTGTATCGAAAACTCCTTTTTCAGGTTGGTAACCCAATTCTCCTCAAGAAACTGCTGGTAGTCGTTGATGACTTTTCCTTTTGCTTCCTCCAATGTACGGGGTCCGGCCGGAATCGTATCAAGCACCTTCGCGGCAAAGAAGTACGATCCTTTTTTGACCGGTTCCGTTACCTCTTTCTTCATGGTGACATTAGATGGCAACACGTCGCTACCTTCTTCAAACGTACCTTCTGTTACCATGACATTCACCGCCTCTTTCGTGTTCAACGCCGCTTTGATGGCAGCCGCATCTTTCCCTTCCTTAAGCATCTTCTGCGCCTTCTTCAGCACGTCTTCCTTGGTAGAGGAAACCATCATGACTTTCACACGGTTCTTCCACTGGTAGCGGTCTTTGTGAAGGTTATAGAAATCCTTCAGCCCGACTGTGTCCGTTTTCGATTTTTCCCAGATTTCCTTTTCCATAAGGTCGAAAAGCAGCAATCCGTCACGGTACTCGGTCATAACGTCAGCAAACTCGGGGAACTCATTCTCGAGGTTGTCGTTATAATACTTATTCAACTCGCTATCGAGGAAACTTTGGTAATAGGCATCGATTTGACGTGCCAGCGGCTTGATTTCCGCTTTTTCACGTTGTTCGGTTGCAATATGATTGAGGAAGTCGGTTCCGGTCAGTTTGCGGTCGGCAATCGTTACCAACGTTTTGTCATAGGGTTTTGTATCGGTTGGAAGCGCCCATTTGCTTTCATAGATTGCATCCGACACGGCTTTAGCTGTTGCGGTATACACTTTATCGTCACGCTTGATGGCATACTTTTTCCGCAGTTTTTCGTTCATCGATTCGACGATGAGGCGCGAACGGTCGTCGCGTTTGATTTTAGACTCAAGGTCGGTCTTCATCTCGTCAAACGTCTTGACCGGAAAGTTCTCGAGTAATTTAACGATGTGCCATCCGAACGCGGTTTGGAACGGTTCTGACACAGGATGGTCTTTGGTAAGCGAGAAAGCGACGTCTTCAAATTCCTCCGAACTCAATTCACCGGAAGCAAAACGTCCAATCTGGCCGCCTTTGGAAGCCGAAGTCTTGTCGTCGGAAAACTGCTGTGCAAGGGCTTCGAAGTTCTCACCCTGCTTCAATTTCTGGTAGATTTCGTCAATAGTCGTTTTTGCCTTCGCAGCCGCATCTTTGTCGTCGGTAGACGGCTTGCTGATCATGATGTGGGCTACGGAAACCTCTCCCCGGTTATCGCGGATGTCTTCTACTTTGATCAAATGGTAACCGAAGCGCGTCCGGATAATGCCCGAAACCTGTCCTTTTGGCGTTTTATAGGCGCCGGTTTCAAAGGGATATACCATACGGAAGGCAGAGAAATAGCCCAGTTCCCCTTTGTTTTCTTTTGCGCTGGGATCCTGGGAGGATTCCTGTGCCAGTTTTCCGAAGTCTTCGCCGGCGAGCGCGCGTTTACGGATATCCTGAATTTGCTTGTACGCCTTGAGCGTATCGGCCGGTGTGGCGTTCTCATCCACCAGGATAAGTATGTGTGCTGCCTTGATTTCCTTCAGATAGCGATCGTACGCCTCCTGCATCAACTCGTTGGTCACCTTGGAATCGGTAAGGTAGTTTTTGGCGAGTTGGTTTCGATAGGTCTTGAGCTCCGCCTGGTACTTCGGATTGTCCTGGAGGTTCTGGCGATACGCTTTCGTGATCTTCAGTTTGTATCCGATGAAAAGCTCGAGATACTGGTCAAGGTCTTTTTGAGATTCGTCCTTGACGAGATCGAGGTTCTTTTTGTATACCCGGGCGAACTCATCGGTATAGAACGGCTTGCCATCGATGGTAAAGAGCACCTCTTTCTTTACGGACTGTCCGTACGCGGCGAGGCCTGCGCAGAACAGCAATCCTAAGAACAGTTTTTTCATTTCAGGATGCGGGATAAATCAGTTTTGTCAGGCTTTTTGGGCGCGGTGGCATCGGCCGTCCGGACCCGGAAAAGCCGAACAAAATTAACAATTCGGCCCGGCTGTGCAAGATTCCTGCTTAGTATTAACACAATATTAAAAAGATTGACAAAGCGACGGTCGACGCGTCACATTTTTGTCACGATAAACTCGCTCCGTCGGTTCTGCTGGTGTTCGGCTTCGGTACAGTCGACACCGTCGGCGCATCGGTTGACCAGACGGCTTTCGCCAAAGCCTTTCGCGGCCAATCGGAAGGAGGCGATACCGCGTTTTTGCAGCCAGGCCATGGTCGACTTCGCGCGCCGATCCGAAAGTTGCTGGTTGTAGGTTTTGGGCGCACGGCTGTCGGTATGCGACCGGATTTCGATACGCATCAGCGGATATTGCTGCATGAGGTTGTATACTTTCTCCAGTTCCAACGCGGCATCAGGCCGGATATCGGACTTGTCGGTATCGAACTTGATTTCCGGGATATTAAGGACTTTCGCGACGTCGTCGCCCTCTTTAAATCGGCGCTTGCGTTTCTCGAGTTCGAGATTGGCGTCGGTTTTACCCACTTCTTCCGGAATGCTGATTTCGATTTCCTTGGTCTCGAAATGGAGTTTAGTGGCGCGGAGGTAATACTTCTTCCCACATTTCACCTGGAAACTAAAAGCCCCGAACTCGGCGGCGTATTGCTGCGTAATCATGGTAAAATTCTCATCGAACAGCGTGACCTGTGCGTCTACCAGGAAATCACCCGTTTCTGCATCCACCACGTGGCCAGCCAATGCTTGCTCGCAGACAATTTTACGGGTTTCGGTAAACCGGTAAATATCATCCGACCCCATGCCCTTCGGACGATTGGAACTCAGGAAACCGTTTCGGCTTTTGCTGTCGATCATGAACGCGAAATCATCGAAAGGGGTATTCGCCGGTTCGCCGATATTTTCTACTGTGAAATGCCCCTTCTCGTCGGGTGTCGCTACGAAAATATCGAGTCCGCCCAGTCCCGGATGCCCTTCCGAAGCAAAATACAACTCCCCGTCATCTGAAACAAAAGGAAAGGTTTCACGGGCTTCGGTGTTGATGTCCTCTCCTAAATTAATCGGCTCTCCGAACGTTCCATCGCGGTTGATGGCTACCTTGAAAATGTCCGAATCACCTCGCGTGCCCGGTCGGTCGGACGCGAAATAGAGTGTGCGGTCATCAGGCGACAATGCGGGGTGTGCACAACTGAAATCATCACTGTTGAAGGGCAGTTCCTCTATGTCGGTCCACCCAACCCCATCAAACGTCGCTTTGTAAATCTTCAAGAGTGTCGTCTTCTCTTTACTGGTGCCTTTTTCACCGTCCGCAAAATTATTTCGGGTGAAGTACATAGTTTTCTTATCCTTGGCAAAGGCTGCGGTCGACTCGTTGAACTTGGTATTGACGTCCTTGGAGAAGGGTTCGGGCTTAGAGAAACCGCCGTCTACCTTTGCTTTCGCAGAATATAGTTGACTGAAGGCCTCGCCGGTCCATTTCATCTTCCGACTGGCAGGACCGCCGGTGTCGCGTGCAGTCGCGAAAACCAGTTCCTCCCCGAAAAAGGCGGTGCCATAATCCGAGTAGGGCGAGTTGATGCCGGCATTGACGATATTGAACCGACCCGAGTTTCGGGCAATCCGTTTGAGATAGTCTTTCTGTGTAGCGAAAAGTTCGGCGCGTCGGTCGCCATTGACTTTCTGCGAAAACAGCGTCATGATGGAATCGGAGCTGGCATACCGTCCGATCGATTTCAGCGACTGTGCATATCGGAAATAGTACTTCGCGTCGGGTGCGACACCTAAAACGAACAATTGCCGGTACCACTGTGCAGCCTTCGTAAAATCGGCGTTGAAGTAGTAGGAATCGGCCAATTTCTCGAACAATTCAGGCGATTTATAGCCTTTTGCCGCCACTTTCTCATAGAGTTCGATGGCATCGAAATACGAATAATCGTTGTACTTTTTATCCGCTGCGTCGAGGCGCGCGTTTTGGGCGCTCACCACCCCCGACACCAAAACGATCCAAACGAGAAAATGCTTTATCATAATCAAGGACGGAAAAGAAAACCTGGTTTCCGACGTTTCTTTCGTCAAAAACCAGGCCTCTCTATTTCATGTTGTAATTAAAATTCGACGACAATGAACTGACTACGACGGTTCATCTGGTGTTCTGCCTCCGTACATTTTACGCCATCGGCACACTTGTTGACCAATTGGGTCTCGCCGTAACCACGACCTGTAAGGCGTTTCGGGTCGATACCGTTACGCACCAACCAGGCGATGGTTGATTTTGCACGGCGATCGGAAAGGCGTTGGTTGTATTCGTGCGTCTGGCGGCTGTCGGTGTGTGAACGGACATCGATACGCATGGTAGGATATTGGTTCAACACGGCCAGGATTTTCTCCAACTGGAACGCGGCATCCTTCCGGATGTTCCACTTATCGAGGTCGAAGTAAATCGTTGGGATATCGAGTACATCAGGCTGTGCCAAATCCGTTCCTTCTTCGATCTTCACGAAACGTTTCTTGATAGTAAGCGGAAGATAGGTATTTCCGCCATTCTTTGGCAGTTCGAACGGCATTTCGGTGGTTTCGTAATCCACTTTGTCTGCACGCACATAGACTTTCGACTCGCAATCGACCGTTCCCAGGTTATAATAGCCTTTAGCGTCGGTATTGACTGTTTTGATTTTCTCCATTTCGGCATCGAAAAGCGTCACCTGTGCATCGGCTATCGGCTCATTTGAGTCGCTGTCGCGGATGACACCTTCAATCAACTGCTCACAGTTCAGTTTACGCAACTCGGTGAACTTATAGATGTCATCGAATCCTTTTCCACCATCGCGATTCGACGTGAAATATCCGGTTCTGGTTTTGGTGTTGATGATGTAAGCAAAATCGTCACGACGGCTGTTCAGCGGCTGCCCGAGGTTCTGTACGCTACGGAAGGTACCGTCAGACCGCATGCGCGCTACGAAAACGTCGAGTCCACCGAGACCGGGATGTCCATCAGAGGCAAAATACAGTTCACTTTCATCTGACATGAACGGAAACGTCTCACGCCCCGGCGTATTGATCCCAGGTCCGAGGTTGACCGGTGTTCCAAAACTGCCATCGTCGTTAATCGCAACTTTATAGAGATCCGAATCGCCTAGTGAACCAGGCATATCGGATGCGAAATAAAGCGTTTTCTCATCCGGACTCAACGCAGGGTGTGCGGTGCTGTATTCCGGACTGTCGAACGGCAACTCGGTAATATTACCCCACGCTCCGTTAACGAAAGACGCACGGTATAACTTAAGGCGTGTGATTTTGAAACGGTCTGTTCCCTGACGACCCGCGTAATAGTTGTTACGGGTGAAATACATCGTATTGCCGTCTTTCGTGAAAACTGGTGACGCCTCGTGAAACTTTGTATTAATCTCTTTTGAGAATCGATAGGGTTTGCCCGGAATCGAGTCGAAATCACCCTTAGTATCGGCCCCATAGAGGTTGGTAAAGTTCTTGTAGTTCCAACTGTGACGGCGTTTTGAGACGCCTCCCGTATCACGCGCTGTGGCGAATACGAGTTGATTGCCCATCAGCGCTGAACCATAGTCGGAGTATTCGGAGTTGACGCCCGCATCTTCTATATAAAAACGCTTGGAATTCAACTTGATGATCTCCAGATAATTCCGGTTATCCACGAAATTCTTGGCCCTTTGATCGTTGCCGGCGAGCTCGTTGAACTTCTCGAGCATCTTATCGGCCTCTTCGTATTTCCCTGCCGATTTCAGCGCCTGCGAATACCTGTAAAAGTACTCAGGACGCTGGTTCGGGTTCATGGTAAAGAGTTCACGGTAGATGGGTTCCGCTTTTTCGTATTCCGCGTTGAAGAAGTAGGCGTTACCTAGCTTCTGGAACATTTTCTCGTCTTTATATCCCCTGGCTGCGATTCGCTCGTAAATCTTGATTACATCCACATAGGCGTAATCCTCATAGCGATTCTCGCCTTTTTTCAAGGCCGCTTTCTTTTGGGCGAAAGCGCTTCCGGAAAGAAGGCTGAAGGCAATCAGCAGGAATATCGGTCTTAATTTCATGTCTGTGGATTTTGCGTTAGAAGAAACGAGGCGAAATGACACGGTCGTAATTTTTGAATAGTTCGAACCTCAGGAAAATTTCATGTGATCCGGAATTGTAGTTCGCCAGACGCGTTGTTTCCATGTCATACCCATATCCAAGGAACCAGGAATCCGTTATCTGGAAGCCCGCCATCGCACTGAAAGCTGCGTCCCATCGATAGGCCACACCCGCAACAAATCGGTCATTGAACATAAAGTTCCCCGAAAGGTCCACCTGTAACGGCGCTCCGTTCACGATTTTCGTCAACAAAGCGGGCTTGAATTTGATGGTCTCATTAAGGTCAAACACGCGGCCTGCGATAAAGTAAACGTGCATTTTCTCACTGGCTACTGAAGTCGTGTTGTTCTCGTAATGCTTGGTTTCCAACATGTGCGGAATCGAAAGCCCGAAGTAGGTTTGATCGGAATGCCAATAGATACCCGCCCCAATATTCGGAGTAAAGCGATTGTCTACATTTTGAGGCAGTGTCGTCCCCGGGGGAACCGTCAACTTCGTAAAATCAACATTGAGGAGGTTCGCACTGGCTTTCAGACCAAATGACATCTTCCATTCATTACCCGTACGGATAGTGTACGACACATCGGCCGCGATATCGTTCTCCTCCGAAATACCGATTTCATCGTTTACGACCGAAAGGCCGAGTCCGATTTTACTATTCGCAATCGGTGTATGGATGGAAACGTTATTAGTGACAGGCGCCCCATCGAGACCGACCCATTGGGCACGGTGGAGGGCGAAAGCACTTAGTACACCCCTTGAACCTGCATACGCCGGGTTGACGTTCACCGTGTTATACATATACTGTGTATACTGCGGATCCTGTTGGGCGTAGATGCAACCTGTGAGCATCAGGGCAAAAATCACGATTCGTGTTCTCATATGTACGTTGTTTAACCCGGGAGGCCTGTCGACCTCCCGGAATTAAGTTTTTATCGGGTTAAATGTAAGAAACCTGTTTTCTCCCTGCCATTATTTCCGTCCTTATATCTCAGGATATAGAAATATGTTCCTTCTGGCAACGGATCTGAACTGCTGATTGTCACACGTCCGGCGGAGTATCCGCGGAAGGCTTTATCAAGGTTGTTGTAATCCTTGGTTTCATACACCAGGACACCCCAACGGTTGTAGATCTCAATCGAGATATCTGAGTAACAGGTCAGTCCGTCGATCTGCAGGTGTTCGAAGTCGTAACCTGTTGCACCCGGCATACCGCCAATATACACCAAGTTGTTCACGACTACCGTACACGGAGCTACCGGTAGCGGCGTTACGGTTGGGTTGTCAAGGTTGTTATCTGAGCCGTCGGATACGTCAGACACTTCCTCACCATTCGGTCCGATACCTCTGACGCTCGCCTGGTTGACAACCTGGCCGAGTTCGATGTCGGCTTCCGTCAGTATGTAGCTGCCTGTAACCTGAACCGATTCACCCGGCAACAATGTGCCGATAGAAACGGTGCTCTGAATACCCGACGTAGTTGAATCGAAGTCAACAGGTACGGTTGTATCGGTCAGCTCTACGCTTACCAATGTGGTATCACCCGTGTTGGTCACCGTAAACACATAGCTGATAGTTTCTCCAGGCTCTGCATAACTGTTACCATTTTCATCCATGAACGTTCCCTGTTTCACTACCGCAATACTGTTCGTCTGCGTCAGCACCGTGATCGTACAGTTGTCGTCACCGTTGGTCGCGTCGCCGTCGTCAGACAGATCGCTAATTACCGCACCACCAATCGCTGCCACACCGCTAACCGATGCACAGTTGATGACGTTGCCTGCGATCAGGTCTTCGTCGGTTACGTTATAGGACGGCACCGTGAACGTCGCTGTTTGGCCTGGCTCAAGCGTGCTTGGCGAGATCGTCTGGTTGGTGATGCCCAACAAGTCGTCGGTCAGGGTCAGCGTATTCACTGTTACGTTTCCGCTGTTGGTCAGCGTGAACGTGTAGTCGATGTGACCGTTTGCACCATCCGCTACGAACACGGCTGTCTTGATAAGGGTAAGGTCACCCTGTGGCAACAGCGCCACGCAGGTCGGATCGCTGGTACCGATACCGTCGTTGTCGGATACGTCACCCACATCGTCGCTACCTACTACACTCGCCGAGTTACAAATGCTGCCGGAGTTGATCATCGCCTGGGTGATGTCCATATCGAGTGAGAAGTTATACGTAACGCCCGGAGCCAGCGATGCAGTAATGTCTGCACCGTTAATCGCGAGTAATGCATCGTACAATTTCAGGTTCTCAACCGTTGTGTTTCCAGTATTGGTGATTGCAAACGTCCACGTGATGTGCTCGCCTGCTTCGTAGATACCGTCGCCGTCTTCGTCGACTTTAGCACCGGTCTTGATTACTACGATATCACGTACCTGTTGCAGCGGTGTGATGGTTGGATCGCTTTCACCCGTTCCGTCATTATCTGAAATGTCGGTCACTGGAGTTCCACCAGTATCACCTGAAACAGTAGCCGAGTTGACAATCTGGCCAGCATCGATATTTGCTTGGGTGATCGCGTAGTTGTATTCCGCAAGACCCACCTGACCAGGAGCCAATGATGATGGTGTTACGACAAGTCCAACCACGCCGATGGTAGCGTCATTAATCACAAGGTTATCTACTGCGACATCACCGGTATTGGTCACGACGAATGAGTAGTGAACGGTTTCACCTGCATTCGGTACACCGTCGGCATTGCCATCGTTTACAAAGACACCTGCCTTGATCAACTCAAGTGCTGGCTCTGGCGTGTTGCCCACCGTGATAGTTACTGTCGCAGTGGACGTGTCGCCGTCTGCATCAATAATCGTATACGTGAAGCTGTCACCACCGAAGTAGCCTGTATTCGGCGTATACGTAATCGTATCATCGGTCGGATCGGTAGGTGTTCCGTTGTTGTTCAGCGTAGCCGAGCCGTTTGCAGGCTGTGTGGCTACGATGATCGTACCAACATTCGGACCGTCACCACCGAACGTATCGTTCGCGAGTACGTTGATCGCTACTGCAGTATCCTCTGTCGTAGACGCCGTGTCATCGGTTGCTACCGGTTGGTCGTCAACTGGTGTGACTACGATGAATACCGTTGCAGTTGACGAGTCGCCGTCCGCATCCGTGATGGTATACGTGAAGCTATCGTTACCGTTGTAGTTCGGGTTCGGCGTATACGTGAACGTATCATCCGTCGGATCATCCGGCGTACCACCATCGTTCAGTGCCACTGTTCCGTTTGTCGGAGACGATGCAAGGACAATAGCTCCTACTACCGGACCATCACCACCAAACGTATCGTTCGCCAATACTGGGATCAGTATCGCCACATCTTCGTTGGTCGTTACGTTGTCATTAGTAGCAACCGGCACATCATCCACACATGTCACAGAAACTGTAACAGTTGCGGTAGAAACATCACCGTCTGCGTCTGCAATCGTATACGTGAAGGTATCTGTTCCACAGAAGTTGGCAGCCGGCGTATACGTTATCGTATCATCAGCCGGATTCGTCGGTGTTCCGTTTTCGTTCACCACAACCACACCGTTAGCCGGAGGTGTCGCAATTACAATAGCGGTTGCCGAAGGTCCGTCGCCACCGAAGCTGTCGTTCGTCAGAACCGTTACGGTTACCGGAGTATCCTCGTCTGTAGTAGCCGTGTCTGCCACCGCACTTGGGAATTCATCCTCGCAGGTCACATTGACTGTAACAGTAGCTGTCGACGACTGTCCATCCGCATCAAGTATCGTGTACGTGAAGGTATCGGCCGCACCGCAGAAGTTCGCAGCCGGCGTATACGTAATCGTGTCGTCGGTCGGATTGTTCGGCGTGTTGTTGTCGTTCAATACTGCTGTACCGTTCGAAGGCTGTGTCGCCACGATGATGGTTCCAACATTCGGACCGTCACCACCGAAGGTATCGTTCGCCAACACATTGATCGAAATCGCCGTGTCTTCAGGTGTCGTTACCGTATCGTCTACTGCTGTCGGCTGCTCGCCTACGCAGTTCACAGTGACGTTAACCGTAGCGGTAGCTGTATCGCCATTGCTGTCAGCGATGGTGTATGTAAATACATCCAATCCACAGTAATTAGCATTTGGCGTATAAAGGATCGCGTCATCCGTTGGATCGTTTGGTGTGCCCGCGTCATTCACAGCGGCGGTACCATTCAACGGTTGCGTAGCCACCACGATTGGTGTTGCAGACGGACCGTCTCCACCGAAGTCATCATTCGGCAATACACTGATCGTAATCGCCGTATCCTCGTCTGTTGTTACGAAGTCGCCATTTGCAATCGGGAACTCATTGATACAGTTCACCGTAACGGTTACTGTAGTCGTTGAAAGGTCACCATTGCTATCTGCAATCGTATACGTGAACTGATCATCACCACAGTAGTTCCCAGCCGGAGCATACGTGATCGTATCATCGGTTGGGTTGTTCGGCGTTCCATTATCATCCACGGTAGCGGTACCATTCGATGGGGCCGTAGCTATTACAATTGGTGTGGTAGATGGACCGTCGTTGCCGAAGCTATCGTTTACGAGTACGTTGATCACTTTTGGCGTATCCTCATCTGTTACAACAGTATCAGGCTGTGCACTTGGGAACTCGTTCACACAAATGATTGTTACGTTCACTGTAGCCGTTGCTGCGTCACCATCCGCATCCAGTATCGTATACGTGAAGCTGTCTGTACCACAGAAGTTTGCAGCCGGTGTATACGTGATCGCATCGTCAGTAGGATCGTTCGGCGTACCGTTGTCTTCGAGCACTGCAGCACCGTTGGCTGGTTGCGATGCGACGAAGATCGTACCGGTATTTGGACCGTCCGCACCGAACGAATCATTCGCCAACACATTCACTGTAACAGCTTCGTCTTCGTTGGTCTGAGCGTTATCGTTAACTGCAGTCGGTTGCGTGTCCGGAGCGGACTTACATCCAGAAGTTGCAGCCGGATAGTCTACCACAACCGAAACGGTCGGGTTCAACGAGAATACCATAGTAACCTGTGGTCGCGTCAGTTCGAAACCGTCAGCACCTTCTACCCACTCGGTACCGGTGTAGATCCAACCTGGCCAATCGATGGCGTTGTTAGAGCCGTCGACCACCGCACCTGGCCACAACAACTGTCCGCTTAGTGGCAGCCCTGTTTGTGTTGCCACGACGTTGTTCGCACTGTCAACCCACGTTACGGTCAGCGTGTTTGATGTGCTGAAGTTGTCTGGTGTCACGGTGTACGAAACGTATGGCGCGTTGTTCAAACAGAAACTATCTGCTACAACCGTCATCGTTGGTGTTACCACTGTTACGGTTACGACCGCAGTGTCACATACACCTGGATTCGCGATTTCGCAAATCTGGTACGTGAGAGTGTACGTTCCAGCCGGCGTGTTAGGCGCGATGGAAACATCACCATTTGCACTGATCGTCATATTACCGGTAGGATCCGCCACAGTCTCGGTGATGACAACAGTAGCCACTGTTGCACCTGCTCCGTCAAGCGTATCGTTACCCAATACATTCAGTACCGTAACCGCCTGGTTCACACCTGCAATTGGGCCAGCGGTATCATTGACCGCATCGATTGCCGTATCAGGAAGAACAGTAATCGTCACGGTAGCTGTCGAGACATCGCCGTTCGCATCCACAATGGTATACGTAAATGTATCCACACCATTGAAGTTCGCAGCAGGAGTATATACCATCGTATCATCTGCAGGGTTGGCTGGAGTACCGTTGGTATTCACCACCACAGATCCATTCGTTGGAAGCGTTGCCAGAATGATCGAACCGAAGTTCGGTCCGTCACCGCCGAAGGTATCGTTCGCCAATACGTCAATCGCAATCGCTGTATCCTCATTGGTCGTCACAGTGTCATCAGCTGCGATTGGGAGGTCATTGACCGGCACCACATTCGTGATGGTTACCGTAGCTGTAGACGTATCGCCGTTTGAGTCCGTGATCGTATACGTGAAGCTGTCAGGACCGTTGTAGTCGGCCGCTGGTGCATACGTAATTGTATCATCGGTCGGATCGTTCGGTGTGCCGTTGTCGTTGACAGTCGCCGTTCCGTGGAGCGGCTGTGTTGCCACCTGGATAGCGCCTGTTGAAGGACCGTCTCCACCAAACGTATCATTTGCCAATACGTTGATCACCACTGGCGTGTCCTCCTGCGTGCTCGTAGTGTCGTTAGACGCTACCGGCAGTTGGTTGGTTGCCGAGATCACAATCGTTACGATAGCCGTATCGAAATCACCATTGGCATCCGTAATCTGGTACGTAAAGACATCTGTACCTACGTAACCAGCGTTCGGCGTATACGTGATGGTATCATCCACTGGTGAAAGGGTTCCTTGTGTATTGACTACAGCCGTACCGTTTACAGCAGGAACCGTTACGATCACTGCTACGTTACCTGCGCCGTCACCGCCGAAACTGTCGTTCGCCAGGACGTTGATAACGATTCCAGCGTCTTGTGGAGTCGAGGCCGTATCGTCAACTGCATTCGGCACATCCGTTGTGTCAGATGTAATCACGATGTTGACGGTTGCAGTAGCCGTTTGTCCGTCGGCATCCGCGATGGTATACGTGAAGCTGTCATTTCCAAAGAAGTTCGCGTTCGGTGTATACGTGATCGTGTCGTCGGTCGGATCGTTTGGCGTGCCATTTTCGTTAACCGTAGCCGTACCATTAGTTGGCTGTGTTGCAACTACGATAGCAGTGGTTGAAGCACCGTCGCCACCGAAGTTATCGTTAGCCAGCACCGTAACGGTTACAGGTGTGTCTTCCAACGTTGTGGCTGCATCGTTCACCGCCACAGGTGCATCCGTAAGCGGGTTATCCGGTGTAACGGTGATGGTCACAGTTGCCGTAGATGATTGGCCGTCGGCATCCAGGATGGTGTAGGTAAAGCTATCCGGTCCGTTGTAGTTCGGATTCGGTGTATACACGATTGTATCATCCGTCGGGTTATTCGGCGTACCGCCATTGTTAACCGTCGCCGTACCGTTCGTTGGCTGTGTTGCCACGATGATCGGACCAGAGAATGGACCGTCGCCACCGAAGGCGTCATTCACCAATACAGAGATGGTTACGGACGTGTCTTCCGTTACCGTAGCCGTATCGTCAACTGCCACAGGCGCATCTGCTGTGTCGGCGTCTGGAACCACCGTGATAATTACGGTTGCGGTAGACGTTTGTCCGTCGGCATCCGCAATCTGGTACGTCAGGATATCGTTGCCGTGGAAGTTTGGATTCGGCGTATAATCGATGGTGTCATCCGTTGGATCGTTCGGCGTTCCACCGTCATTCACCACAGCCGTACCATTGGTAGGTGCCGTCAGGATTACGATTGGTCCGTTCGAAGGCCCGTCGCCGCCGAAGTCGTCGTTCACCAATACCTGGATATTGAGTGCGACATCTTCTGTTGTGCTGACCACATCGTTGTTGGCATCCGGTGTATCCAGAGTCGGATCGTTCGGTGTCACCGTGATGTTTACGGTAGCGGTAGATGTTTGTCCATCCGCATCCGCAATCGTATAGGTGAAGCTATCCGTACCGCTGAAATTCGCACCTGGCGTATACGTAATCGTATCGTCGGTTGGGTCATTCGGCGTACCGTTTACATTCACAACCGCCACACCGTTCGCAGGAGTAGTCGCGATTGCGATTGCACCTGTTGACGGACCGTCTCCACCGAAGTCATCGTTTACCAGCACGTTGATCGTGATTGGCGTCTCTTCATCGGTTGTAGCCGTATCATTAGCAGCCAATGGCGCGTCGGTTGTAGGAGCATCCGGAGTGATCGTAATGTTCACAGAAGCCGTAGCCGTATTACCGTTACCATCTTCAATTGTGTAATTGAAGGTATCGAAGCCATTGTAATTCGCGTCAGGTGTATACGTTATCGTATCATCCGTAGGATCATTTGGCGTGCCGTTCGTGTTCACTACAGCTGTTCCATGGGTCGGAGTAGACTGCAGTACGATGGCACCAACTGATGGTCCATCAAGACCGAATGTGTCATTCGCCAATACGCTTACAGTAATCGGCGTGTCCTCCAGTGTCGTCACGTTATCATTGATAGCAGACGGCGTATCGGCATTTGGATCGTTTGGCGTCACGGTGATGAAGACTGTTGCAGTAGACAGTTGTCCGTCTGCATCCTCGATCGAATACGTGAAGCTGTCAGGTCCGTTGTAACCGGCTGCCGGGATATACGTGATGAAGTCATCCGTTGGGTTAAACGGCGTTCCGTTAAGATTGACCGTAGCCACACCGTTTGATGGAACCGTTGTTACGAAGATTGCACCGTTCGATGGGCCATCGCCTCCGAAGTTATCGTTGGCCAACACCTGGATGTTCACGTTGTTGCCCTCCGTAACAGTAACAAAGTCATCTACCGCTGTCGGTGCATCGTTCGTCGGGTTGTCTGGCGTGACGGCAATGTTTACAGTCGCTGTAGACGTTTGTCCGTCTGCATCCGCGATTGTATACGTGAACGTATCCGCACCATTGAAGTTCGGAGCCGGTGTATACGTGATCGTATCATCGGTAGGATCGTTTGGCGTTCCACCATCATTCACCACAACGGTACCATTAGATGGAAGTGTCGCGATTACGATTGGTCCGTTGAACGGTCCGTCGCCGCCGAAGTCGTCGTTTGTCAACACATTGATTACGATAGCGGTGTCTTCTGGTGTCGATACGGTATCATCATTTGCATCCGGCGTATCCAGGGTTGGATTATCAGCGGTTACGTTGATTGTTACAGTAGCAGTCGACGTTTGACCGTCAGCATCTGTAATAGTATACGTGAAACTGTCGGTTCCGTTGAAGTCACTGTTCGGAATGTAGGTAATCGTATCGTCCGTAGGATCGTTTGGTGTTCCTTGGTTCAGAACCACTGCGATACCATTTGCAGGGACGGTCGCAATTGCGATCGCACCTGAAGCCGGACCATCACCACCAAACGAGTCATTCGTAAGGACATTGATGTTAATTTGCGTGTCTTCCGCCAACGTCACACTGTCATCCACTGCGTTCGGTGCATCGTTCAACGGATTATCTGCCGTTACATCGATGGTCACAGTCGCTGTAGCTGTTTGTCCGTCAGCATCTGCAATCGTGTACGTGAACGTATCGAATCCATTGAAATTCGGATTCGGCGTATACGTTATGGTATCATCGGTTGGGTCGTTTGGCGTACCATTATCATTAACAGTGGCCGTACCATTGACTGGCGCGGTGGCTATCACAATTGGTCCGTTCGAAGGTCCGTCACCACCGAAGTTATCGTTCACGAGGACGTTAATAGTAACGGCTGTATCCTCTGCAATGGTCACGGCATCGTTTCCAGCTGTTGGGAAGTCCGTAGTAGTCGGATCCGGATTCACCGTCACAGTTACCGTAGTGGTCGAAGTCTGTCCGTCGGCATCCGCGATGGTGTAAGTAAACGTATCGTTTCCATTGAAATTCGGATTCGGCGTATACGTGACGCTATCGTCAGTCGGATTATTTGGTGTGCCGTTGTTGTTGACAACCACTGTGCCGTTAGTAGGTTGTGTCACCTGGATCGCGCCTACACCTGGACCATCGCCGCCGAACGTATCGTTCACAAGCACTGGGATCAGTACAGCAACGTCTTCCGTAGTCGAAACGGTATCCGGCTGCGCTACTGGGAAGTCGGCATTTGGATCGTCCGGTGTTACCGTTACCGTAACGGTCGCCGTAGAGGTTTGTCCGTCCGCATCGCTAATCGTATACGTGAAGGTATCTACACCGTTGAAGTCCGTGTTTGGTGTGTACGTTACCGTATCATCCGTAGGGTCATTCGGTGTTCCGCCATCATTCACTACAACAGTTCCGTTGGCAGGCTGTGTTACCTGGATAGCACCCACACTTGGTCCGTCGCCACCGAACGTATCGTTGACGAGAACGTTGATCAGGATAGGAGTGTTCTCCTGAACAGTCACCACATCGTTGCTGGCGACTGGCGCATCCACAGTTGGATTATCCGCCGTTACCGTGATGGTTACCGTAGCTGTTGACGTTTGTCCGTCGGTATCAGCAATAGTATACGTGAATGTGTCAGTACCGTTAAAGTTTGCGTCAGGTGTATACGTGATGGTATCATCCGCTGAATTGAACGGCGTTCCATTCGTGTTCACAGTTGCCACCCCATTCGATGGTTGTGTAGCTACGACAATAGCACTTGGTGCTGCGCCGTCACCGCCGAAGTTATCATTGGTGAGAACCGATACGGTTACCGAAGTGTCCTCTGCTGTTGTAGCTGTGTCATCGACCGCTACTGGGGCGTCCTGAGTTGGGTTGTCTGGCGTCACTGTTACCGTTACAGTAGCGGTAGACGTTTGTCCGTCCGCATCCGCAATAGTATAGGTGAAGCTATCCACACCATTGAAGTTTGGATTCGGTGTATACGTAATGGTATCGTCAGTTGGGTTATTTGGTGTGCCGTTCGTATTTACGACAGCTGTACCATTCGCCGGGTTCGATGCCAATACAATTGGAGAGGACGAAGGTCCGTCACCACCGAAATTGTCATTCGCTGTTACGTTGATGACAACAGACGTGTCTTCAGCCACAGCCGCCACATCCGCAGAAGCCGTTGGCGTGTCGAATGTTGGGTTGTCTGGAATCACGGTCACAGTCACTGTCGCAGTAGCGGTTTGTCCGTCGCTGTCTGCAATAGTATACGTGAAGGTATCCACTCCGTTGAAGTTTGCGTTAGGCGTATACGTAACGGTATCATCCGTTGGATTAAACGGTGTTCCGTTCGTATTCACAGTCACGGTTCCATTCGCTCCCTGCGTTACAACAATTGGGCCGACACCTGGACCATCACCACCGAATGTATCATTGATCAATACATTGACGTTGACAGGTGTATCCTCATTGGTAACTGCGGTATCGTTCGCAGCGGATGGCTGGTCGATTGCTGGGTTATCCGGAATAACGGTTACAGTCACTGTGGCCGTCGAAGTATCGCCATTCGAATCACGGATGGTGTACTGGAATACATCAGTTCCATTGAAGTTCGGGTTCGGTACGTATATAATGGTGTCATCGGCCGGGTTGTTCGGCGTGCCATTGTTCTCTACAGCCGCCGTTCCATTCGCTGCAGGAGAAGTAATAGCAATCGCGCCCGTTGAAGGACCGTCACCTCCAAAGGTATCGTTGTTCAATACCGGAATACTTACACCAAAGCCCTCTCCTACTGTAGCCGTATCGTTGACAGCTACCGGTACGTCCGCTGTCGGAGCGTCCGGCGCTACGTTGATCGTCACTACAGCCGTATCGGTATCTCCGCTTCCGTCCGCTATCTGGTAGGTCAGCGTATCGGTGCCGTTGAAGTTCGCATTCGGGGTGTAGTCGATCGTATCATCGGTTGGATCGTTCGGTGTGCCGCCATCGTTCACTGTAGCTGTACCGTTTGCAGGGGCTACTGTGATAGTGATGGTTCCTGTGGATGGTCCGTCGCCACCGAAGTTATCGTTGCCAAGAACTACCAGGTTCTGAGGGGTATCCTCATTACCGGCGATGGTATCATCGTTCGCTACTGGTACATCCGCTGTTGGAGCGTCCGGCGCTACGTTAATGGTCACTACAGCCGTATCGGTATCGCCGTTAGCATCCGCTATCTGGTATGTCAGTGTATCGGTACCGTTGAAGTTCGCATTCGGGGTGTAGTCGATCGTATCATCGGTTGGATCGTTCGGTGTGCCGCCATCATTCACTGTAGCCGTTCCGTTTGCAGGGGCTACTGTGATAGTGATGGTTCCTGTCGATGGTCCGTCGCCACCGAAGTTATCGTTGCCAAGTACTACCAGGTTCTGAGGGGTATCCTCATTACCGGCGATGGTATCATCGTTCGCTACTGGTACATCCGCTGTCGGAGCGTCCGGAGCTACGTTAATGGTCACTACAGCCGTATCGGTATCGCCGTTAGCATCCGCTATCTGGTATGTCAGTGTATCGGTACCGTTGAAGTTCGCATTCGGGGTGTAGTCGATCGTATCATCGGTCGGATCGTTCGGTGTGCCGCCATCATTCACTGTAGCTGTACCGTTTGCAGGGGCTACTGTGATGGTAATCGTTCCTGTCGATGGTCCGTCGCCACCGAAGTTATCGTTGCCAAGTACTACCAGGTTCTGAGGGGTATCCTCATTACCGGCGATGGTATCATCGTTCGCTACTGGTACATCCGCTGTTGGAGCGTCCGGCGCTACGTTAATGGTCACTACAGCCGTATCGGTATCTCCGTTGGCATCCGCTATCTGGTATGTCAGTGTATCGGTGCCGTTGAAGTTCGCATTCGGGGTGTAATCGATCGTATCATCGGTCGGATCGTTCGGTGTGCCGCCATCATTCACTGTAGCTGTACCGTTTGCAGGGGCTACTGTGATGGTAATCGTTCCTGTCGAAGGTCCGTCGCCACCGAAGTTATCGTTGCCAAGAACTACCAGGTTCTGAGGGGTATCCTCATTACCGGCGATGGTATCATCGTTCGCTACTGGTACATCCGCTGTCGGAGCGTCCGGCGCTACGTTAATGGTCACTACAGCCGTATCGGTATCGCCGTTAGCATCCGCTATCTGATACGTCAGTGTATCGGTGCCGTTGAAGTTCGCATTCGGGGTGTAGTCGATCGTATCATCGGTCGGATCGTTCGGTGTGCCGCCATCATTCACTGTAGCTGTACCGTTTGCAGGGGCTACTGTGATGGTAATCGTTCCTGTCGAAGGTCCGTCGCCACCGAAGTTATCGTTGCCAAGTACTACCAGGTTCTGAGGGGTATCCTCATTACCGGCGATGGTATCATCGTTCGCTACTGGTACGTCCGCTGTCGGAGCGTCCGGCGCTACGTTAATGGTCACTACAGCCGTATCGGTATCGCCGTTAGCATCCGCTATCTGGTATGTCAGTGTATCGGTGCCGTTGAAGTTCGCATTCGGGGTGTAGTCGATCGTATCATCGGTTGGATCGTTCGGTGTGCCGCCATCATTCACTGTAGCTGTACCGTTTGCAGGGGCTACTGTGATAGTGATGGTTCCTGTCGATGGTCCGTCGCCACCGAAGTTATCGTTGCCAAGTACTACCAGGTTCTGAGGGGTATCCTCATTACCGGCGATGGTATCATCGTTCGCTACTGGTACATCCGCTGTCGGAGCGTCCGGAGCTACGTTAATGGTCACTACAGCCGTATCGGTATCGCCGTTAGCATCCGCTATCTGGTATGTCAGTGTATCGGTACCGTTGAAGTTCGCATTCGGGGTGTAGTCGATCGTATCATCGGTCGGATCGTTCGGTGTGCCGCCATCATTCACTGTAGCTGTACCGTTTGCAGGGGCTACTGTGATGGTAATCGTTCCTGTCGAAGGTCCGTCGCCACCGAAGTTATCGTTGCCAAGTACTACCAGGTTCTGAGGGGTATCCTCATTACCGGCGATGGTATCATCGTTCGCTACTGGTACGTCCGCTGTCGGAGCGTCCGGCGCTACGTTAATCGTCACTACAGCCGTATCGGTATCTCCGTTGGCATCCGCTATCTGGTATGTCAGTGTATCGGTGCCGTTGAAGTTCGCATTCGGGGTGTAATCGATCGTATCATCGGTTGGATCGTTCGGTGTGCCGCCATCATTCACTGTAGCTGTACCGTTTGCAGGGGCTACTGTGATGGTAATCGTTCCTGTCGAAGGTCCGTCGCCACCGAAATTATCGTTGCCAAGTACTACCAGGTTCTGAGGGGTATCCTCATTACCGGCGATGGTATCATCGTTCGCTACTGGTACATCCGCTGTTGGAGCGTCCGGCGCTACGTTAATCGTCACTACAGCCGTATCGGTATCGCCGCTTCCGTCCGCTATCTGGTATGTCAGTGTATCGGTGCCGTTGAAGTTCGCATTCGGGGTGTAATCGATCGTATCATCGGTCGGATCGTTCGGTGTGCCGCCATCATTCACTGTAGCTGTACCGTTTGCAGGGGCTACTGTGATGGTAATCGTTCCTGTCGAAGGTCCGTCGCCACCGAAGTTATCGTTGCCAAGTACTACCAGGTTCTGAGGGGTGTCCTCATTACCGGCGATGGTATCATCGTTCGCTACTGGTACGTCCGCTGTCGGAGCGTCCGGAGCTACGTTAATGGTCACTACAGCCGTATCGGTATCGCCGTTGGCATCCGCTATCTGATAGGTCAGTGTATCGGTGCCGTTGAAGTTCGCATTCGGGGTGTAATCGATCGTATCATCGGTCGGATCGTTCGGTGTGCCGCCATCATTCACTGTAGCTGTACCGTTTGCAGGGGCTACTGTGATAGTGATGGTACCTGTGGATGGTCCGTCGCCACCGAAGTTATCGTTGCCAAGTACTACCAGGTTCTGAGGGGTATCCTCATTACCGGCGATGGTATCATCGTTCGCTACTGGTACGTCCGCTGTCGGAGCGTCCGGCGCTACGTTAATCGTCACTACAGCCGTATCGGTATCGCCGTTAGCATCCGCTATCTGGTATGTCAGTGTATCGGTACCGTTGAAGTTCGCATTCGGGGTGTAATCGATCGTATCATCGGTCGGATCGTTCGGTGTGCCGCCATCATTCACTGTAGCTGTACCGTTTGCAGGGGCTACTGTGATAGTGATGGTACCTGTGGATGGTCCGTCGCCACCGAAGTTATCGTTGCCAAGTACTACCAGGTTCTGAGGGGTATCCTCATTACCGGCGATGGTATCATCGTTCGCTACTGGTACGTCCGCTGTCGGAGCGTCCGGCGCTACGTTAATCGTCACTACAGCCGTATCGGTATCGCCGTTGGCATCCGCTATCTGGTATGTCAGTGTATCGGTACCGTTGAAGTTCGCATTCGGGGTGTAATCGATCGTATCATCGGTTGGATCGTTCGGTGTGCCGCCATCATTCACTGTAGCTGTACCGTTTGCAGGGGCTACTGTGATAGTGATGGTTCCTGTCGATGGTCCGTCGCCACCGAAGTTATCGTTGCCAAGAACTACCAGGTTCTGAGGGGTATCCTCATTACCGGCGATGGTATCATCGTTCGCTACTGGTACGTCCGCTGTCGGAGCGTCCGGCGCTACGTTAATCGTCACTACAGCCGTATCGGTATCGCCGTTGGCGTCCGCTATCTGGTATGTCAGTGTATCGGTGCCGTTGAAGTTCGCATTCGGGGTGTAGTCGATCGTATCATCGGTTGGATCGTTCGGTGTGCCGCCATCGTTCACTGTAGCTGTACCGTTTGCAGGGGCTACTGTGATAGTGATGGTACCTGTGGATGGTCCGTCGCCACCGAAGTTATCGTTGCCAAGTACTACCAGGTTCTGAGGGGTATCCTCATTACCGGCGATGGTATCATCGTTCGCTACTGGTACATCCGCTGTTGGAGCGTCCGGCGCTACGTTAATCGTCACTACAGCCGTATCGGTATCTCCGTTGGCATCCGCTATCTGGTATGTCAGTGTATCGGTGCCGTTGAAGTTCGCATTCGGGGTGTAATCGATCGTATCATCGGTCGGATCGTTCGGTGTGCCGCCATCGTTCACTGTAGCTGTACCGTTTGCAGGGGCTACTGTGATAGTGATGGTACCTGTGGATGGTCCGTCGCCACCGAAATTATCGTTGCCAAGTACTACCAGGTTCTGAGGGGTATCCTCATTACCGGCGATGGTATCATCGTTCGCTACTGGTACATCCGCTGTTGGAGCGTCCGGCGCTACGTTAATCGTCACTACAGCCGTATCGGTATCGCCGTTGGCGTCCGCTATCTGGTATGTCAGTGTATCGGTGCCGTTGAAGTTCGCATTCGGGGTGTAGTCGATCGTATCATCGGTTGGATCGTTCGGTGTGCCGCCATCGTTCACTGTAGCTGTACCGTTTGCAGGGGCTACTGTGATGGTAATCGTTCCTGTCGAAGGTCCGTCGCCACCGAAGTTATCGTTGCCAAGTACTACCAGGTTCTGAGGGGTATCCTCATTACCGGCGATGGTATCATCGTTCGCTACTGGTACATCCGCTGTTGGAGCGTCCGGAGCTACGTTAATGGTCACTACAGCCGTATCGGTATCGCCGTTAGCATCCGCTATCTGATACGTCAGTGTATCGGTGCCGTTGAAGTTCGCATTCGGGGTGTAGTCGATCGTATCATCGGTCGGATCGTTCGGTGTGCCGCCATCATTCACTGTAGCAGATCCGTTTGCAGGGGCTACTGTGATGGTAATCGTTCCTGTCGAAGGTCCGTCGCCACCGAAATTATCGTTGCCAAGTACTACCAGGTTCTGAGGGGTATCCTCATTACCGGCGATGGTATCATCGTTCGCTACTGGTACGTCCGCTGTCGGAGCGTCCGGCGCTACGTTAATCGTCACTACAGCCGTATCGGTATCGCCGTTAGCATCCGCTATCTGATACGTCAGTGTATCGGTGCCGTTGAAGTTCGCATTCGGGGTGTAATCGATCGTATCATCGGTCGGATCGTTCGGTGTGCCGCCATCATTCACTGTAGCTGTACCGTTTGCAGGGGCTACTGTGATGGTAATCGTTCCTGTCGAAGGTCCGTCGCCACCGAAGTTATCGTTGCCAAGTACTACCAGGTTCTGAGGGGTATCCTCATTACCGGCGATGGTATCATCGTTCGCTACTGGTACGTCCGCTGTCGGAGCGTCCGGCGCTACGTTAATCGTCACTACAGCCGTATCGGTATCGCCGTTGGCATCCGCTATCTGATACGTCAGTGTATCGGTGCCGTTGAAGTTCGCATTCGGGGTGTAGTCGATCGTATCATCGGTCGGATCGTTCGGTGTGCCGCCATCATTCACTGTAGCAGATCCGTTTGCAGGGGCTACTGTGATGGTAATCGTTCCTGTCGATGGTCCGTCGCCACCGAAGTTATCGTTGCCAAGTACTACCAGGTTCTGAGGGGTATCCTCATTACCGGCGATGGTATCATCGTTCGCTACTGGTACGTCCGCTGTTGGAGCGTCCGGCGCTACGTTAATCGTCACTACAGCCGTATCGGTATCGCCGTTAGCATCCGCTATCTGATACGTCAGTGTATCGGTGCCGTTGAAGTTCGCATTCGGGGTGTAATCGATCGTATCATCGGTTGGATCGTTCGGTGTGCCGCCATCATTCACTGTAGCTGTACCGTTTGCAGGGGCTACTGTGATGGTAATCGTTCCTGTCGAAGGTCCGTCGCCACCGAAATTATCGTTGCCAAGTACTACCAGGTTCTGAGGGGTATCCTCATTACCGGCGATGGTATCATCGTTCGCTACTGGTACATCCGCTGTTGGAGCGTCCGGCGCTACGTTAATCGTCACTACAGCCGTATCGGTATCGCCGCTTCCGTCCGCTATCTGGTATGTCAGTGTATCGGTGCCGTTGAAGTTCGCATTCGGGGTGTAATCGATCGTATCATCGGTCGGATCGTTCGGTGTGCCGCCATCATTCACTGTAGCTGTACCGTTTGCAGGGGCTACTGTGATGGTAATCGTTCCTGTCGAAGGTCCGTCGCCACCGAAATTATCGTTGCCAAGTACTACCAGGTTCTGAGGGGTGTCCTCATTACCGGCGATGGTATCATCGTTCGCTACTGGTACGTCCGCTGTCGGAGCGTCCGGAGCTACGTTAATGGTCACTACAGCCGTATCGGTATCGCCGTTGGCATCCGCTATCTGATAGGTCAGTGTATCGGTGCCGTTGAAGTTCGCATTCGGGGTGTAATCGATCGTATCATCGGTCGGATCGTTCGGTGTGCCGCCATCATTCACTGTAGCTGTACCGTTTGCAGGGGCTACTGTGATAGTGATGGTACCTGTGGATGGTCCGTCGCCACCGAAGTTATCGTTGCCAAGTACTACCAGGTTCTGAGGGGTATCCTCATTACCGGCGATGGTATCATCGTTCGCTACTGGTACGTCCGCTGTCGGAGCGTCCGGCGCTACGTTAATCGTCACTACAGCCGTATCGGTATCGCCGTTGGCGTCCGCTATCTGGTATGTCAGTGTATCGGTGCCGTTGAAGTTCGCATTCGGGGTGTAGTCGATCGTATCATCGGTTGGATCGTTCGGTGTGCCGCCATCATTCACTGTAGCTGTACCGTTTGCAGGGGCTACTGTGATGGTGATGGTACCTGTGGATGGTCCGTCGCCACCGAAGTTATCGTTGCCAAGTACTACCAGGTTCTGAGGGGTATCCTCATTACCGGCGATGGTATCATCGTTCGCTACTGGTACGTCCGCTGTCGGAGCGTCCGGCGCTACGTTAATCGTCACTACAGCCGTATCGGTATCGCCGTTAGCATCCGCTATCTGGTATGTCAGTGTATCGGTGCCGTTGAAGTTCGCATTCGGGGTGTAATCGATCGTATCATCGGTCGGATCGTTCGGTGTGCCGCCATTGTTCACTGTAGCTGTACCGTTTGCAGGGGCTACTGTGATGGTAATCGTTCCTGTCGAAGGTCCGTCGCCACCGAAGTTATCGTTGCCAAGAACTACCAGGTTCTGAGGGGTATCCTCATTACCGGCGATGGTATCATCGTTCGCTACTGGTACGTCCGCTGTTGGAGCGTCCGGCGCTACGTTAATCGTCACTACAGCCGTATCGGTATCGCCGTTGGCGTCCGCTATCTGGTATGTCAGTGTATCGGTGCCGTTGAAGTTCGCATTCGGGGTGTAGTCGATCGTATCATCGGTTGGATCGTTCGGTGTGCCGCCATCGTTCACTGTAGCTGTACCGTTTGCAGGGGCTACTGTGATAGTGATGGTACCTGTGGATGGTCCGTCGCCACCGAAGTTATCGTTGCCAAGTACTACCAGGTTCTGAGGGGTATCCTCATTACCGGCGATGGTATCATCGTTCGCTACTGGTACATCCGCTGTTGGAGCGTCCGGCGCTACGTTAATCGTCACTACAGCCGTATCGGTATCTCCGTTGGCATCCGCTATCTGGTACGTCAGTGTATCGGTGCCGTTGAAGTTCGCATTCGGGGTGTAGTCGATCGTATCATCGGTCGGATCGTTCGGTGTGCCGCCATCGTTCACTGTAGCTGTACCGTTTGCAGGGGCTACTGTGATAGTGATGGTTCCTGTGGATGGTCCGTCGCCACCGAAATTATCGTTGCCAAGTACTACCAGGTTCTGAGGGGTATCCTCATTACCGGCGATGGTATCATCGTTCGCTACTGGTACATCCGCTGTTGGAGCGTCCGGCGCTACGTTAATCGTCACTACAGCCGTATCGGTATCGCCGTTGGCGTCCGCTATCTGGTATGTCAGTGTATCGGTGCCGTTGAAGTTCGCATTCGGGGTGTAGTCGATCGTATCATCGGTCGGATCGTTCGGTGTGCCGCCATCGTTCACTGTAGCTGTACCGTTTGCAGGGGCTACTGTGATAGTGATGGTTCCTGTCGAAGGTCCGTCGCCACCGAAGTTATCGTTGCCAAGTACTACCAGGTTCTGAGGGGTATCCTCATTACCGGCGATGGTATCATCGTTCGCTACTGGTACATCCGCTGTTGGAGCGTCCGGAGCTACGTTAATGGTCACTACAGCCGTATCGGTATCGCCGTTAGCATCCGCTATCTGATACGTCAGTGTATCGGTACCGTTGAAGTTCGCATTCGGGGTGTAATCGATCGTATCATCGGTCGGATCGTTCGGTGTGCCGCCATCATTCACTGTAGCTGTACCGTTTGCAGGGGCTACTGTGATGGTAATCGTTCCTGTCGAAGGTCCGTCGCCACCGAAATTATCGTTGCCAAGTACTACCAGGTTCTGAGGGGTATCCTCATTACCGGCGATGGTATCATCGTTCGCTACTGGTACGTCCGCTGTCGGAGCGTCCGGCGCTACGTTAATCGTCACTACAGCCGTATCGGTATCGCCGCTGGCGTCCGCTATCTGGTATGTCAGTGTATCGGTGCCGTTGAAGTTCGCATTCGGGGTGTAGTCGATCGTATCATCGGTTGGATCGTTCGGTGTGCCGCCATCGTTCACTGTAGCTGTACCGTTTGCAGGGGCTACTGTGATAGTGATGGTACCTGTGGATGGTCCGTCGCCACCGAAGTTATCGTTGCCAAGTACTACCAGGTTCTGAGGGGTATCCTCATTACCGGCGATGGTATCATCGTTCGCTACTGGTACATCCGCTGTTGGAGCGTCCGGCGCTACGTTAATCGTCACTACAGCCGTATCGGTATCTCCGTTGGCATCCGCTATCTGGTATGTCAGTGTATCGGTGCCGTTGAAGTTCGCATTCGGGGTGTAATCGATCGTATCATCGGTCGGATCGTTCGGTGTGCCGCCATCGTTCACTGTAGCTGTACCGTTTGCAGGGGCTACTGTGATAGTGATGGTACCTGTGGATGGTCCGTCGCCACCGAAATTATCGTTGCCAAGTACTACCAGGTTCTGAGGGGTATCCTCATTACCGGCGATGGTATCATCGTTCGCTACTGGTACATCCGCTGTTGGAGCGTCCGGCGCTACGTTAATCGTCACTACAGCCGTATCGGTATCGCCGTTGGCGTCCGCTATCTGGTATGTCAGTGTATCGGTGCCGTTGAAGTTCGCATTCGGGGTGTAGTCGATCGTATCATCGGTTGGATCGTTCGGTGTGCCGCCATCGTTCACTGTAGCTGTACCGTTTGCAGGGGCTACTGTGATGGTAATCGTTCCTGTCGAAGGTCCGTCGCCACCGAAGTTATCGTTGCCAAGTACTACCAGGTTCTGAGGGGTATCCTCATTACCGGCGATGGTATCATCGTTCGCTACTGGTACATCCGCTGTTGGAGCGTCCGGAGCTACGTTAATGGTCACTACAGCCGTATCGGTATCGCCGTTAGCATCCGCTATCTGATACGTCAGTGTATCGGTGCCGTTGAAGTTCGCATTCGGGGTGTAATCGATCGTATCATCGGTCGGATCGTTCGGTGTGCCGCCATCATTCACTGTAGCTGTACCGTTTGCAGGGGCTACTGTGATGGTAATCGTTCCTGTCGAAGGTCCGTCGCCACCGAAATTATCGTTGCCAAGTACTACCAGGTTCTGAGGGGTATCCTCATTACCGGCGATGGTATCATCGTTCGCTACTGGTACGTCCGCTGTCGGAGCGTCCGGCGCTACGTTAATCGTCACTACAGCCGTATCGGTATCGCCGTTAGCATCCGCTATCTGGTATGTCAGTGTATCGGTGCCGTTGAAGTTCGCATTCGGGGTGTAATCGATCGTATCATCGGTCGGATCGTTCGGTGTGCCGCCATCATTCACTGTAGCCGTTCCGTTTGCAGGGGCTACTGTGATAGTGATGGTACCTGTGGATGGTCCGTCGCCACCGAAGTTATCGTTGCCAAGTACTACCAGGTTCTGAGGGGTATCCTCATTACCGGCGATGGTATCATCGTTCGCTACTGGTACATCCGCTGTTGGAGCGTCCGGAGCTACGTTAATGGTCACTACAGCCGTATCGGTATCGCCGTTAGCATCCGCTATCTGGTACGTCAGTGTATCGGTGCCGTTGAAGTTCGCATTCGGGGTGTAGTCGATCGTATCATCGGTTGGATCGTTCGGTGTGCCGCCATCATTCACTGTAGCTGTACCGTTTGCAGGGGCTACTGTGATAGTGATGGTTCCTGTCGATGGTCCGTCGCCACCGAAGTTATCGTTGCCAAGTACTACCAGGTTCTGAGGGGTATCCTCATTACCGGCGATGGTATCATCGTTCGCTACTGGTACATCCGCTGTCGGAGCGTCCGGCGCTACGTTAATCGTCACTACAGCCGTATCGGTATCGCCGTTAGCATCCGCTATCTGGTATGTCAGTGTATCGGTACCGTTGAAGTTCGCATTCGGGGTGTAATCGATCGTATCATCGGTCGGATCGTTCGGTGTGCCGCCATCATTCACTGTAGCTGTACCGTTTGCAGGGGCTACTGTGATGGTAATCGTTCCTGTCGAAGGTCCGTCGCCACCGAAATTATCGTTGCCAAGTACTACCAGGTTCTGAGGGGTATCCTCATTACCGGCGATGGTATCATCGTTCGCTACTGGTACATCCGCTGTTGGAGCGTCCGGCGCTACGTTAATGGTCACTACAGCCGTATCGGTATCGCCGTTAGCATCCGCTATCTGGTATGTCAGTGTATCGGTACCGTTGAAGTTCGCATTCGGGGTGTAATCGATCGTATCATCGGTTGGATCGTTCGGTGTGCCGCCATCGTTCACTGTAGCTGTACCGTTTGCAGGGGCTACTGTGATGGTAATCGTTCCTGTCGAAGGTCCGTCGCCACCGAAATTATCGTTGCCAAGTACTACCAGGTTCTGAGGGGTATCCTCATTACCGGCGATGGTATCATCGTTCGCTACTGGTACGTCCGCTGTCGGAGCGTCCGGCGCTACGTTAATCGTCACTACAGCCGTATCGGTATCGCCGTTGGCATCCGCTATCTGATACGTCAGTGTATCGGTGCCGTTGAAGTTCGCATTCGGGGTGTAGTCGATCGTATCATCGGTCGGATCGTTCGGTGTGCCGCCATCATTCACTGTAGCAGATCCGTTTGCAGGGGCTACTGTGATGGTAATCGTTCCTGTCGATGGTCCGTCGCCACCGAAGTTATCGTTGCCAAGTACTACCAGGTTCTGAGGGGTATCCTCATTACCGGCGATGGTATCATCGTTCGCTACTGGTACGTCCGCTGTTGGAGCGTCCGGCGCTACGTTAATCGTCACTACAGCCGTATCGGTATCGCCGTTAGCATCCGCTATCTGATACGTCAGTGTATCGGTGCCGTTGAAGTTCGCATTCGGGGTGTAATCGATCGTATCATCGGTTGGATCGTTCGGTGTGCCGCCATCATTCACTGTAGCTGTACCGTTTGCAGGGGCTACTGTGATGGTAATCGTTCCTGTCGAAGGTCCGTCGCCACCGAAATTATCGTTGCCAAGTACTACCAGGTTCTGAGGGGTATCCTCATTACCGGCGATGGTATCATCGTTCGCTACTGGTACATCCGCTGTTGGAGCGTCCGGCGCTACGTTAATCGTCACTACAGCCGTATCGGTATCGCCGCTTCCGTCCGCTATCTGGTATGTCAGTGTATCGGTGCCGTTGAAGTTCGCATTCGGGGTGTAATCGATCGTATCATCGGTCGGATCGTTCGGTGTGCCGCCATCATTCACTGTAGCTGTACCGTTTGCAGGGGCTACTGTGATGGTAATCGTTCCTGTCGAAGGTCCGTCGCCACCGAAATTATCGTTGCCAAGTACTACCAGGTTCTGAGGGGTGTCCTCATTACCGGCGATGGTATCATCGTTCGCTACTGGTACGTCCGCTGTCGGAGCGTCCGGAGCTACGTTAATGGTCACTACAGCCGTATCGGTATCGCCGTTGGCATCCGCTATCTGATAGGTCAGTGTATCGGTGCCGTTGAAGTTCGCATTCGGGGTGTAATCGATCGTATCATCGGTCGGATCGTTCGGTGTGCCGCCATCATTCACTGTAGCTGTACCGTTTGCAGGGGCTACTGTGATAGTGATGGTTCCTGTGGATGGTCCGTCGCCACCGAAGTTATCGTTGCCAAGAACTACCAGGTTCTGAGGGGTATCCTCATTACCGGCGATGGTATCATCGTTCGCTACTGGTACGTCCGCTGTCGGAGCGTCCGGCGCTACGTTAATCGTCACTACAGCCGTATCGGTATCGCCGTTGGCGTCCGCTATCTGGTATGTCAGTGTATCGGTGCCGTTGAAGTTCGCATTCGGGGTGTAGTCGATCGTATCATCGGTTGGATCGTTCGGTGTGCCGCCATCATTCACTGTAGCTGTACCGTTTGCAGGGGCTACTGTGATGGTGATGGTACCTGTGGATGGTCCGTCGCCACCGAAGTTATCGTTGCCAAGTACTACCAGGTTCTGAGGGGTATCCTCATTACCGGCGATGGTATCATCGTTCGCTACTGGTACGTCCGCTGTTGGAGCGTCCGGCGCTACGTTAATGGTCACTACAGCCGTATCGGTATCGCCGTTAGCATCCGCTATCTGGTATGTCAGTGTATCGGTGCCGTTGAAGTTCGCATTCGGGGTGTAATCGATCGTATCATCGGTTGGATCGTTCGGTGTGCCGCCATTGTTCACTGTAGCTGTACCGTTTGCAGGGGCTACTGTGATAGTGATGGTTCCTGTCGATGGTCCGTCGCCACCGAAGTTATCGTTGCCAAGAACTACCAGGTTCTGAGGGGTATCCTCATTACCGGCGATGGTATCATCGTTCGCTACTGGTACGTCCGCTGTCGGAGCGTCCGGAGCTACGTTAATGGTCACTACAGCCGTATCGGTATCGCCGTTGGCATCCGCTATCTGGTATGTCAGTGTATCGGTGCCGTTGAAGTTCGCATTCGGGGTGTAGTCGATCGTATCATCGGTTGGATCGTTCGGTGTGCCGCCATCGTTCACTGTAGCTGTACCGTTTGCAGGGGCTACTGTGATAGTGATGGTACCTGTGGATGGTCCGTCGCCACCGAAGTTATCGTTGCCAAGTACTACCAGGTTCTGAGGGGTATCCTCATTACCGGCGATGGTATCATCGTTCGCTACTGGTACGTCCGCTGTCGGAGCGTCCGGCGCTACGTTAATCGTCACTACAGCCGTATCGGTATCTCCGTTGGCATCCGCTATCTGGTACGTCAGTGTATCGGTGCCGTTGAAGTTCGCATTCGGGGTGTAGTCGATCGTATCATCGGTCGGATCGTTCGGTGTGCCGCCATCGTTCACTGTAGCTGTACCGTTTGCAGGGGCTACTGTGATAGTGATGGTTCCTGTGGATGGTCCGTCGCCACCGAAGTTATCGTTGCCAAGAACTACCAGGTTCTGAGGGGTATCCTCATTACCGGCGATGGTATCATCGTTCGCTACTGGTACATCCGCTGTCGGAGCGTCCGGCGCTACGTTAATCGTCACTACAGCCGTATCGGTATCGCCGTTGGCGTCCGCTATCTGGTATGTCAGTGTATCGGTGCCGTTGAAGTTCGCATTCGGGGTGTAATCGATCGTATCATCGGTCGGATCGTTCGGTGTGCCGCCATCATTCACTGTAGCTGTACCGTTTGCAGGGGCTACTGTGATGGTAATCGTTCCTGTCGAAGGTCCGTCGCCACCGAAGTTATCGTTGCCAAGTACTACCAGGTTCTGAGGGGTATCCTCATTACCGGCGATGGTATCATCGTTCGCTACTGGTACATCCGCTGTTGGAGCGTCCGGCGCTACGTTAATGGTCACTACAGCCGTATCGGTATCGCCGTTAGCATCCGCTATCTGGTATGTCAGTGTATCGGTACCGTTGAAGTTCGCATTCGGGGTGTAATCGATCGTATCATCGGTTGGATCGTTCGGTGTGCCGCCATCGTTCACTGTAGCTGTACCGTTTGCAGGGGCTACTGTGATGGTAATCGTTCCTGTCGAAGGTCCGTCGCCACCGAAATTATCGTTGCCAAGTACTACCAGGTTCTGAGGGGTATCCTCATTACCGGCGATGGTATCATCGTTCGCTACTGGTACGTCCGCTGTCGGAGCGTCCGGCGCTACGTTGATCGTCACTACAGCCGTATCGGTATCTCCGCTTCCGTCCGCTATCTGGTATGTCAGTGTATCGGTGCCGTTGAAGTTCGCATTCGGGGTGTAATCGATCGTATCATCGGTCGGATCGTTCGGTGTGCCGCCATCATTCACTGTAGCTGTACCGTTTGCAGGGGCTACTGTGATGGTAATCGTTCCTGTCGATGGTCCGTCGCCACCGAAATTATCGTTGCCAAGTACTACCAGGTTCTGAGGGGTATCCTCATTACCGGCGATGGTATCATCGTTCGCTACTGGTACATCCGCTGTTGGAGCGTCCGGCGCTACGTTAATGGTCACTACAGCCGTATCGGTATCGCCGTTGGCGTCCGCTATCTGGTATGTCAGTGTATCGGTGCCGTTGAAGTTCGCATTCGGGGTGTAGTCGATCGTATCATCGGTTGGATCGTTCGGTGTGCCGCCATCATTCACTGTAGCTGTACCGTTTGCAGGGGCTACTGTGATGGTAATCGTTCCTGTCGATGGTCCGTCGCCACCGAAGTTATCGTTGCCAAGTACTACCAGGTTCTGAGGGGTATCCTCATTACCGGCGATGGTATCATCGTTCGCTACTGGTACATCCGCTGTTGGAGCGTCCGGAGCTACGTTAATGGTCACTACAGCCGTATCGGTATCGCCGTTAGCATCCGCTATCTGATACGTCAGTGTATCGGTGCCGTTGAAGTTCGCATTCGGGGTGTAGTCGATCGTATCATCGGTCGGATCGTTCGGTGTGCCGCCATCATTCACTGTAGCTGTACCGTTTGCAGGGGCTACTGTGATGGTAATCGTTCCTGTCGAAGGTCCGTCGCCACCGAAGTTATCGTTGCCAAGTACTACCAGGTTCTGAGGGGTATCCTCATTACCGGCGATGGTATCATCGTTCGCTACTGGTACATCCGCTGTTGGAGCGTCCGGAGCTACGTTAATGGTCACTACAGCCGTATCGGTATCGCCGTTAGCATCCGCTATCTGATACGTCAGTGTATCGGTGCCGTTGAAGTTCGCATTCGGGGTGTAATCGATCGTATCATCGGTCGGATCGTTCGGTGTGCCGCCATCATTCACTGTAGCTGTACCGTTTGCAGGGGCTACTGTGATGGTAATCGTTCCTGTCGAAGGTCCGTCGCCACCGAAATTATCGTTGCCAAGTACTACCAGGTTCTGAGGGGTATCCTCATTACCGGCGATGGTATCATCGTTCGCTACTGGTACGTCCGCTGTTGGAGCGTCCGGAGCTACGTTAATGGTCACTACAGCCGTATCGGTATCGCCGTTAGCATCCGCTATCTGGTATGTCAGTGTATCGGTACCGTTGAAGTTCGCATTCGGGGTGTAATCGATCGTATCATCGGTCGGATCGTTCGGTGTGCCACCATCATTCACTGTAGCTGTACCGTTTGCAGGGGCTACTGTGATGATAATCGTTCCTGTCGAAGGTCCGTCGCCACCGAAGTTATCGTTGCCAAGTACTACCAGGTTCTGAGGGGTATCCTCATTACCGGCGATGGTATCATCGTTCGCTACTGGTACGTCCGCTGTCGGAGCGTCCGGCGCTACGTTAATCGTCACTACAGCCGTATCGGTATCGCCGTTGGCATCCGCTATCTGGTATGTCAGTGTATCGGTGCCGTTGAAGTTCGCATTCGGGGTGTAATCGATCGTATCATCGGTCGGATCGTTCGGTGTGCCGCCATCGTTCACTGTAGCTGTACCGTTTGCAGGGGCTACTGTGATGGTAATCGTTCCTGTCGAAGGTCCGTCGCCACCGAAATTATCGTTGCCAAGTACTACCAGGTTCTGAGGGGTATCCTCATTACCGGCGATGGTATCATCGTTCGCTACTGGTACATCCGCTGTCGGAGCGTCCGGCGCTACGTTAATCGTCACTACAGCCGTATCGGTATCGCCGTTAGCATCCGCTATCTGGTATGTCAGTGTATCGGTACCGTTGAAGTTCGCATTCGGGGTGTAATCGATCGTATCATCGGTCGGATCGTTCGGTGTGCCGCCATCATTCACTGTAGCTGTACCGTTTGCAGGGGCTACTGTGATGGTAATCGTTCCTGTCGAAGGTCCGTCGCCACCGAAGTTATCGTTGCCAAGTACTACCAGGTTCTGAGGGGTATCCTCATTACCGGCGATGGTATCATCGTTCGCTACTGGTACGTCCGCTGTCGGAGCGTCCGGCGCTACGTTAATCGTCACTACAGCCGTATCGGTATCTCCGTTGGCATCCGCTATCTGGTATGTCAGTGTATCGGTGCCGTTGAAGTTCGCATTCGGGGTGTAGTCGATCGTATCATCGGTTGGATCGTTCGGTGTGCCGCCATCATTCACTGTAGCTGTACCGTTTGCAGGGGCTACTGTGATGGTAATCGTTCCTGTCGATGGTCCGTCGCCACCGAAGTTATCGTTGCCAAGTACTACCAGGTTCTGAGGGGTATCCTCATTACCGGCGATGGTATCATCGTTCGCTACTGGTACATCCGCTGTTGGAGCGTCCGGAGCTACGTTAATGGTCACTACAGCCGTATCGGTATCGCCGTTAGCATCCGCTATCTGATACGTCAGTGTATCGGTGCCGTTGAAGTTCGCATTCGGGGTGTAATCGATCGTATCATCGGTCGGATCGTTCGGTGTGCCGCCATCATTCACTGTAGCTGTACCGTTTGCAGGGGCTACTGTGATGGTAATCGTTCCTGTCGAAGGTCCGTCGCCACCGAAATTATCGTTGCCAAGTACTACCAGGTTCTGAGGGGTATCCTCATTACCGGCGATGGTATCATCGTTCGCTACTGGTACGTCCGCTGTCGGAGCGTCCGGCGCTACGTTAATCGTCACTACAGCCGTATCGGTATCGCCGTTAGCATCCGCTATCTGATACGTCAGTGTATCGGTGCCGTTGAAGTTCGCATTCGGGGTGTAGTCGATCGTATCATCGGTTGGATCGTTCGGTGTGCCGCCATCATTCACTGTAGCTGTACCGTTTGCAGGGGCTACTGTGATGGTAATCGTTCCTGTCGATGGTCCGTCGCCACCGAAGTTATCGTTGCCAAGTACTACCAGGTTCTGAGGGGTATCCTCATTACCGGCGATGGTATCATCGTTCGCTACTGGTACATCCGCTGTTGGAGCGTCCGGAGCTACGTTAATGGTCACTACAGCCGTATCGGTATCGCCGTTGGCATCCGCTATCTGATACGTCAGTGTATCGGTGCCGTTGAAGTTCGCATTCGGGGTGTAGTCGATCGTATCATCGGTCGGATCGTTCGGTGTGCCGCCATCATTCACTGTAGCTGTACCGTTTGCAGGGGCTACTGTGATGGTAATCGTTCCTGTCGAAGGTCCGTCGCCACCGAAGTTATCGTTGCCAAGTACTACCAGGTTCTGAGGGGTATCCTCATTACCGGCGATGGTATCATCGTTCGCTACTGGTACATCCGCTGTTGGAGCGTCCGGAGCTACGTTAATGGTCACTACAGCCGTATCGGTATCGCCGTTAGCATCCGCTATCTGATACGTCAGTGTATCGGTGCCGTTGAAGTTCGCATTCGGGGTGTAATCGATCGTATCATCGGTCGGATCGTTCGGTGTGCCGCCATCATTCACTGTAGCTGTACCGTTTGCAGGGGCTACTGTGATGGTAATCGTTCCTGTCGAAGGTCCGTCGCCACCGAAATTATCGTTGCCAAGTACTACCAGGTTCTGAGGGGTATCCTCATTACCGGCGATGGTATCATCGTTCGCTACTGGTACGTCCGCTGTTGGAGCGTCCGGAGCTACGTTAATGGTCACTACAGCCGTATCGGTATCGCCGTTAGCATCCGCTATCTGGTATGTCAGTGTATCGGTACCGTTGAAGTTCGCATTCGGGGTGTAATCGATCGTATCATCGGTCGGATCGTTCGGTGTGCCACCATCATTCACTGTAGCTGTACCGTTTGCAGGGGCTACTGTGATGATAATCGTTCCTGTCGAAGGTCCGTCGCCACCGAAGTTATCGTTGCCAAGTACTACCAGGTTCTGAGGGGTATCCTCATTACCGGCGATGGTATCATCGTTCGCTACTGGTACGTCCGCTGTCGGAGCGTCCGGCGCTACGTTAATCGTCACTACAGCCGTATCGGTATCGCCGTTGGCATCCGCTATCTGGTATGTCAGTGTATCGGTGCCGTTGAAGTTCGCATTCGGGGTGTAATCGATCGTATCATCGGTCGGATCGTTCGGTGTGCCGCCATCGTTCACTGTAGCTGTACCGTTTGCAGGGGCTACTGTGATAGTGATGGTACCTGTGGATGGTCCGTCGCCACCGAAGTTATCGTTGCCAAGTACTACCAGGTTCTGAGGGGTATCCTCATTACCGGCGATGGTATCATCGTTCGCTACTGGTACGTCCGCTGTCGGAGCGTCCGGCGCTACGTTAATCGTCACTACAGCCGTATCGGTATCGCCGTTAGCATCCGCTATCTGGTATGTCAGTGTATCGGTACCGTTGAAGTTCGCATTCGGGGTGTAATCGATCGTATCATCGGTCGGATCGTTCGGTGTGCCGCCATCATTCACTGTAGCTGTACCGTTTGCAGGGGCTACTGTGATGGTAATCGTTCCTGTCGAAGGTCCGTCGCCACCGAAGTTATCGTTGCCAAGTACTACCAGGTTCTGAGGGGTATCCTCATTACCGGCGATGGTATCATCGTTCGCTACTGGTACGTCCGCTGTCGGAGCGTCCGGCGCTACGTTAATCGTCACTACAGCCGTATCGGTATCTCCGTTGGCATCCGCTATCTGGTATGTCAGTGTATCGGTGCCGTTGAAGTTCGCATTCGGGGTGTAATCGATCGTATCATCGGTCGGATCGTTCGGTGTGCCGCCATCATTCACTGTAGCTGTACCGTTTGCAGGGGCTACTGTGATGGTAATCGTTCCTGTCGAAGGTCCGTCGCCACCGAAGTTATCGTTGCCAAGAACTACCAGGTTCTGAGGGGTATCCTCATTACCGGCGATGGTATCATCGTTCGCTACCGGTAAATCGTTAACTGAAGTTACATTTAAAGTCAGAATGCCTGTATCAGTATCCGTACCATCGGATACCGTATACTGAATAGCCTGAACCGGGCCATTGAAGTTTGGCGTCGGCACGAATGTATAGCTACCATCCGCATTAATTGTGACACTTCCTTCCGGAATGACTGCTGTATTACCCGCAGGGTAATTGATACCTCCAATTGTAAACTGTGTAATGAAAATCGTATTGAGGTCAATATCGGAATCATTCAGTAGCAGATCGCCAGGAGCTCCGTCCAACACCGTTAATGTTGTATCCTCTGCAGTAGTATTGTTATCATCAACTGCAACCGGAGGTGTATTAACAACCCCAGGCGTCACAAAATCCGTACTGTTTGCCGGAATCGGATCCACTTCAACCCCCGTGATAACCGCTGTATTCGTACGGTTACCCGAAGCGAGCACTGTTACTGTTATCGTGAGCGTTTGGGAACCTCCGTTTGGTAGGTTACCGATATTCCAAACACCAGTAGCAGGATTATACGTTCCTATTGTAGCAACAGACGACTGATACGTATATCCAGACGGCAATACATCGTCAACCTGAACTCCAGTCGAATCACTTGGGCCGTTATTCTGTGCTACAATTGTAAAGGTAATCGTATCACCTGTTGCCGGACTAGGGTTATCAACTGTCTTTGTAACCTGGCGGTCCGCCTGTGGAACCGGAACCGGGGTATTCGAACCTATATTATTTCCTGGAATAGGGTCATTTTCAGTTCCATTGATGGTTGCCGTGTTCGTGTAATTTCCCGAAGCGTTGACAGAAACCGTAATATCAAGTGTTTCAGATGCTCCATTAGCCAAGGTCCCGAGATTCCAAACCCCCGTACCTGGGTTATAAGTACCCGAACTAGCCACGGCAGATACATAGGTATATCCTGTCGGCAATACATCTGTAACCGTGGTATTGGTTGAGTCGCTCAATCCCGCATTCGAAGCTGTCAGGGTAAAGACAATAGTGCTTCCGACATTCGGTGTCGAATTATTCACCGACTTGACTACGCTACGGTCTGCCTGCGGAACCGGAACTGGCGTGCTGCCACCTGTATTGTTGCCCGGAACATCATCCGGTGGTGTAGTCGAAGTAAGGGAAGCGGTGTTGGCATATGTTCCTGAACCAAGTACCGTCGCTACGATATCGAGTGTAGCGCTTGCACCTGCATTCAGGTTACCGATAGTCCATAGACCCGTGCCGCTGTTGTAGCTACCTACCGATGGTGTCGAGCTTACAAAGGCGTAACCTGATGGAAGAAGATCCGTAACCGTTACACCTGTTGCATTCGTGTAACCGGCTGCGTTGGCCGCTGTGATTGTAAAGGTCACATTCGTACCTACGTTTGGTGTCGCATTGTCAACACCTTTGGTAACGGAGATTTCCGAACGTGGTGACGGTGTTGGCGTGCTGCCACCTGTATTGTTGCCCGGAACATCATCCGGTGGTGTAGTCGAAGTAAGGGACGCCGTGTTGGCGTATGTTCCTGAACCAAGTACCGTCGCTACGATATCGAGTGTAGCGCTTGTACCGGCATTCAGGTTACCGATAGTCCATAGACCCGTGCCGCTGTTGTAGCTACCTACCGATGGTGTCGAGCTTACAAAGGCGTAACCTGATGGAAGAAGATCCGTAACCGTTACACCTGTTGCATTCGTATAACCTGTTGCGTTGGCCGCTGTGATTGTAAAGGTCACATTCGTACCTACGTTTGGTGTCGCATTGTCAACACCTTTGGTAACGGAGATTTCCGAACGTGGTGACGGTGTTGGCGTGCTGCCACCTGTATTGTTACCCGGAACATCATCCGGTGGTGTAGTCGAAGTAAGGGAAGCGGTGTTGGCGTATGTTCCTGAACCAAGTACCGTCGCTACGATATCGAGTGTAGCGCTTGTACCTGCATTCAGGTTACCGATAGTCCATAGACCTGTGCCGCTGTTGTAGCTACCTACCGATGGTGTCGAGCTTACAAAGGCGTAACCTGATGGAAGAAGATCCGTCACCGTTACACCTGTTGCATTCGTATAACCTGTTGCGTTGGCCGCTGTGATTGTAAAGGTCACATTCGTACCTACGTTTGGTGTCGCATTGTCAACACCTTTGGTAACGGAGATTTCCGAACGTGGTGACGGTGTTGGCGTGCTGCCACCTGTATTGTTACCCGGAACATCATCCGGTGGTGTAGTCGAAGTAAGGGAAGCGGTGTTGGCATATGTTCCTGAACCAAGTACCGTCGCTACGATATCGAGTGTAGCGCTTGTACCGGCATTCAGGTTACCGATAGTCCATAGACCCGTGCCGCTGTTGTAGCTACCTACCGATGGTGTCGAGCTTACAAAGGCGTAACCTGATGGAAGAAGATCCGTAACCGTTACACCTGTTGCATTCGTATAACCTGTTGCGTTGGCCGCTGTGATTGTAAAGGTCACATTCGTACCTACGTTTGGTGTCGCATTGTCAACACCTTTGGTAACGGAGATTTCCGAACGTGGTGACGGTGTTGGCGTGCTGCCACCTGTATTGTTACCCGGAACATCATCCGGTGGTGTAGTCGAAGTAAGGGAAGCGGTGTTGGCGTATGTTCCTGAACCAAGTACCGTCGCTACGATATCGAGTGTAGCGCTTGTACCTGCATTCAGGTTACCGATAGTCCATAGACCTGTGCCGCTGTTGTAGCTACCTACCGATGGCGTCGAGCTTACAAAGGCGTAACCTGATGGAAGAAGATCCGTCACCGTTACACCTGTTGCATTCGTATAACCTGTTGCGTTGGCCGCTGTGATTGTAAAGGTCACATTCGTACCTACGTTTGGTGTCGCATTGTCAACACCTTTGGTAACGGAGATTTCCGAACGTGGTGACGGTGTTGGCGTGCTGCCACCTGTATTGTTACCCGGAACATCATCCGGTGGTGTAGTCGAAGTAAGGGAAGCGGTGTTGGCATATGTTCCTGAACCAAGTACCGTCGCTACGATATCGAGTGTAGCGCTTGTACCGGCATTCAGGTTACCGATGGTCCATAGACCCGTGCCGCTGTTGTAGCTACCTACCGATGGTGTCGAGCTTACAAAGGCGTAACCTGATGGAAGAAGATCCGTAACCGTTACACCTGTTGCATTCGTGTAACCGGCTGCGTTGGCCGCTGTGATTGTAAAGGTCACATTCGTACCTACGTTTGGTGTCGCATTGTCAACACCTTTGGTAACGGAGATTTCCGAACGTGGAGATGGTGTTGGCGTGCTGCCACCTGTATTGTTGCCCGGAACATCATCCGGTGGTGTAGTCGAAGTAAGGGACGCCGTGTTGGCATATGTTCCTGAACCAAGTACCGTCGCTACGATATCGAGTGTAGCGCTTGCACCTGCATTCAGGTTACCGATGGTCCATAGACCCGTGCCGCTGTTGTAGCTACCTACCGATGGCGTCGAGCTTACAAAGGCGTAACCTGATGGAAGAAGATCCGTAACCGTTACACCTGTTGCATTCGTGTAACCGGCTGCGTTGGCCGCTGTGATTGTAAAGGTCACATTCGTACCTACGTTTGGTGTAGCATTGTCAACACCTTTGGTAACGGAGATTTCCGAACGTGGTGACGGTGTTGGCGTGCTGCCACCTGTATTGTTACCCGGAACATCATCCGGTGGTGTAGTCGAAGTAAGGGAAGCGGTGTTGGCATATGTTCCTGAACCCAGAACAGTCGCTACGATATCGAGTGTAGCGCTTGTACCGGCATTCAGGTTACCGATGGTCCATAGACCCGTGCCGCTGTTGTAGCTACCTACCGATGGCGTCGAGCTTACAAAGGCGTAACCTGATGGAAGAAGATCCGTAACCGTTACACCTGTTGCATTCGTGTAACCGGCTGCGTTGGCCGCTGTGATTGTAAAGGTCACATTCGTACCTACGTTTGGTGTCGCATTGTCAACACCTTTGGTAACGGAGATTTCCGAACGTGGTGACGGTGTTGGCGTGCTGCCACCTGTATTGTTGCCCGGAACATCATCCGGTGGTGTAGTCGAAGTAAGGGACGCCGTGTTGGCATATGTTCCTGAACCAAGTACCGTCGCTACGATATCGAGTGTAGCGCTTGCACCTGCATTCAGGTTACCGATGGTCCATAGACCCGTGCCGCTGTTGTAGCTACCTACCGATGGCGTCGAGCTTACAAAGGCGTAACCTGATGGAAGAAGATCCGTAACCGTTACACCTGTTGCATTCGTGTAACCGGCTGCGTTGGCCGCTGTGATTGTAAAGGTCACATTCGTACCTACGTTTGGTGTAGCATTGTCAACACCTTTGGTAACGGAGATTTCCGAACGTGGTGACGGTGTTGGCGTGCTGCCACCTGTATTGTTGCCCGGTACATCATCCGGTGGTGTAGTCGAAGTAAGGGACGCCGTGTTGGCATATGTTCCTGAACCAAGTACCGTCGCTACGATATCGAGTGTAGCGCTTGCACCTGCATTCAGGTTACCGATGGTCCATAGACCCGTGCCGCTGTTGTAGCTACCTACCGATGGCGTCGAGCTTACAAAGGCGTAACCTGATGGAAGAAGATCCGTCACCGTTACACCTGTTGCATTCGTATAACCTGTTGCGTTGGCCGCTGTGATTGTAAAGGTCACATTCGTACCTACGTTTGGTGTCGCATTGTCAACACCTTTGGTAACGGAGATTTCCGAACGTGGTGACGGTGTTGGCGTGCTGCCACCTGTATTGTTACCCGGAACATCATCCGGTGGTGTAGTCGAAGTAAGGGAAGCGGTGTTGGCATATGTTCCTGAACCAAGTACCGTCGCTACGATATCGAGTGTAGCGCTTGTACCGGCATTCAGGTTACCGATGGTCCATAGACCCGTGCCGCTGTTGTAGCTACCTACCGATGGTGTCGAGCTTACAAAGGCGTAACCTGATGGAAGAAGATCCGTAACCGTTACACCTGTTGCATTCGTGTAACCGGCTGCGTTGGCCGCTGTGATTGTAAAGGTCACATTCGTACCTACGTTTGGTGTAGCATTGTCAACACCTTTGGTAACGGAGATTTCCGAACGTGGAGATGGTGTTGGCGTGCTGCCACCTGTATTGTTGCCCGGAACATCATCCGGTGGTGTAGTCGAAGTAAGGGACGCCGTGTTGGCATATGTTCCTGAACCAAGTACCGTCGCTACGATATCGAGTGTAGCGCTTGCACCTGCATTCAGGTTACCGATGGTCCATAGACCCGTGCCGCTGTTGTAGCTACCTACCGATGGCGTCGAGCTTACAAAGGCGTAACCTGATGGAAGAAGATCCGTAACCGTTACACCTGTTGCATTCGTGTAACCGGCTGCGTTGGCCGCTGTGATTGTAAAGGTCACATTCGTACCTACGTTTGGTGTAGCATTGTCAACACCTTTGGTAACGGAGATTTCCGAACGTGGTGACGGTGTTGGCGTGCTGCCACCTGTATTGTTACCCGGAACATCATCCGGTGGTGTAGTCGAAGTAAGGGAAGCGGTGTTGGCATATGTTCCTGAACCCAGAACAGTCGCTACGATATCGAGTGTAGCGCTTGTACCGGCATTCAGGTTACCGATGGTCCATAGACCCGTGCCGCTGTTGTAGCTACCTACCGATGGCGTCGAGCTTACAAAGGCGTAACCTGATGGAAGAAGATCCGTAACCGTTACACCTGTTGCATTCGTGTAACCGGCTGCGTTGGCCGCTGTGATTGTAAAGGTCACATTCGTACCTACGTTTGGTGTAGCATTGTCAACACCTTTGGTAACGGAGATTTCCGAACGTGGTGACGGTGTTGGCGTGCTGCCACCTGTATTGTTACCCGGAACATCATCCGGTGGTGTAGTTGAAGTAAGGGACGCCGTGTTGGCATATGTTCCTGAACCAAGTACCGTTGCTACAATATCAAGTGTGGCGCTTGCACCTGCATTCAGGTTACCGATGGTCCATAGACCCGTGCCGCTGTTGTAGCTACCTACCGATGGCGTCGAGCTTACAAAGGCGTAACCTGATGGAAGAAGATCCGTAACCGTTACACCTGTTGCATTCGTGTAACCGGCTGCGTTGGCCGCTGTGATTGTAAAGGTCACATTCGTACCTACGTTTGGTGTAGCATTGTCAACACCTTTGGTAACGGAGATTTCCGAACGTGGTGACGGTGTTGGCGTGCTGCCACCTGTATTGTTACCCGGTACATCATCCGGTGGTGTAGTCGAAGTAAGGGACGCCGTGTTGGCATATGTTCCTGAACCAAGTACCGTCGCTACGATATCGAGTGTAGCGCTTGTACCGGCATTCAGGTTACCGATGGTCCATAGACCCGTGCCGCTGTTGTAGCTACCTACCGATGGCGTCGAGCTTACAAAAGCGTAACCTGATGGAAGAAGATCCGTAACCGTTACACCTGTTGCATTCGTGTAACCGGCTGCGTTGGCCGCTGTGATTGTAAAGGTCACATTCGTACCTACGTTTGGTGTCGCATTGTCAACACCTTTGGTAACGGAGATTTCCGAACGTGGAGATGGTGTTGGCGTGCTGCCACCTGTATTGTTGCCCGGAACATCATCCGGTGGTGTAGTCGAAGTAAGGGACGCCGTGTTGGCATATGTTCCTGAACCAAGTACCGTCGCTACGATATCGAGTGTAGCGCTTGCACCTGCATTCAGGTTACCGATGGTCCATAGACCCGTGCCGCTGTTGTAGCTACCTACCGATGGCGTCGAGCTTACAAAGGCGTAACCTGATGGAAGAAGATCCGTAACCGTTACACCTGTTGCATTCGTATAACCCGCTGCGTTGGCCGCTGTAATCGTAAACGTTACATTGGTACCAACAGCAGGCGTTGAATTATTTACAACTTTAGTGATCGCTATCTCACTGCGAGGAGATGGAGTTGGTGTATTCGTTGACGTGTTGTTGCCAGGAACGTCATCCTGTGGTGTCGTGGTCGTAAGGGAGGCCGTGTTTGCGTACGTTCCTGAGCCCAATACCGTAGCTACAATTTGAAGCGAGGCACTGGCTCCCGCGTTAAGGTTTCCAATGTTCCAGATTCCCGTACCATTACTGTACGTACCTGTAGACGGAGTGGCGCTTACAAAGGCGTAACCTGATGGAAGAAGATCTGTAACTGTTACACCCGTAGCATTGCTGAATCCAGCCGCGTTAGCCGCAGAGATCGTGAACGTCACATTTGTGCCGACAACCGGCGTTGAATTGTTAACATTCTTAGTGACCGCGATTTCACTACGAGGAGATGGAGTCGGTGTATTTGTTGACGTATTGTTACCAGGAACATCATCCTGTGGTGCCGTGGTCGTAAGAGAGGCCGTGTTGGCATATGTACCTGTCGCCAAAACCGTCGCCACTACCTGGAGCGTAGCACTTGAACCCGCGTTAAGGTTACCGATATTCCAGACTCCCGTACCATTATTATAAGTACCTGCAGACGGTGTCGCACTAACGAATACATATCCGGATGGTAGCAGATCCGTTACCGTTACACCGGTTGCATCGCTATAGTTCACGTTATTAGCAGCCGTGATCGTAAACGTCACGTTGGTACCCACGTTAGGGGTATTATTAGATGCTACCTTATTGATGGAAATTTCAGAACGTGAAGTAGGCGTTGTTGTGCTGGTGCCGGTATTATTTCCATTATTTGCATCCGGCGGTGTAACAGCGGAGAGCGAAGCGCTGTTCAAATAGGATCCGCTTCCTCTTACAGTCGCCACAATCTGGAGTGTTGCGCTGCTTCCTGCATTGAGGTTGCCAATGTTCCAAACACCCGTACCACTGTTGTATGTACCGACCGAAGGCGTCGAACTAACGAAATTGTAGCCCGCCGGCAAGAGGTCCGTAATTTGTACGCCAGTAGCATTCGTATACGCGATATTGTTTGCAGCAGTAACCGTAAACGTTACGTTCGTGCCGACAACCGGAGTGGCGTTATCCACGATTTTTGTTACGCTAATCTCTGACTGAGTTACCGGAACCGGTGTATTAATGGCGGTATTGTTGCCCGTAGATGGATCAAACTCAGTGCCCGATATCGTCGCCGTATTCGCATAGGTACCCGAACCACGTACCGTTGCGATGATGGTCAAGGTACGACTCTGCGCGTTTGCCAAATTACCGATCGTCCAAATACCCGTTCCGGTACTGTATGAACCCGAAGAAGGAGAGGCAGACACCAGCGTATATCCAGACGGAAGAAGATCGGTGACCGACACATTTGTTGCCGCGCCAGGACCGTTGTTCGTAGCCGTAACAGTAAAAGTCACATTCGCTCCCACGTTCGGTGTGGAATTGTTAACCGTTTTAGTAACTGCCAAATCGGTAGAAACGGCCAATCCAAAAAGTTTCGAACACGAAGCGGCACCAGCACCGGTGAAAGAAACTGGATACAAGGTTGGAGAAGACAACTGCACATAACCATTCGACAATGGCGTCGCCAATCGAACTGTGTAGGCAGCGGCCGTGTAGTTGGTGAAAGCAACCTGAACGTTGTCGAAGGTCACCGTGTCCGTAGCATCGCCCGAAGTACAAATAAATCGGATGGTAGTAGTCGGACTGATAAAGGCACTAATATCGTGGCTACCTGTGCCTGGGGTCGTACTGGTACTCGTAATCGTATTAAGCGTGGTAAACGGTCCGCCTGCCGATGTGGCGACCTGTACGGCAATCGCGTCACCTGCTTCCAGAGAAGCAGTGGTATAAGCATAGGTAAGTGTTGCCACTTCGAAGCCCGTCATGTTCATCGAGCGAGCCGCCCCTTTGTTTACGTTACGAACACGAAGGCCCGCCGCTACGACTTGTATGTCTCCCGCACCAAAGCCATCGGCTTCGCCTGTTTCCTGCCACGCTGCGGCAAAGTTGTTGGTACCGTTATTGGTGGTACCGTTGCCCGCTGTGTTGAAGTTATCGAGGAACGTTCCGTTGGTGGAAGGCGGTGTAATATTGAATTGGTAACCTCCTCCAACAGAAGATGCCACCGTTTGCACAATCGCGTCGGCACCATCAATTGCGCCGTTCGAGTTGGCATCACTATAGAGGTTAACGGAAACACCCTGAATACCGGGTTCGCCCAAATTCTGTGCGCCGTTGAAGTTAGTGTCGTTGTATACCAAACCGGCCACGACATTTTGATTGGCGACAGAGGTACAGGCAACAGACAAGGTGACAGTTGCCGTCGAGCACACCGTAGCGTCATCTGCACTACATACATTATATTGGAAAGAGTCGGGCCCGTTATAACCTGTATTTGGTGTGTAGGTAATGGTACCATTCGGATTGACCGTCACGGTGCCATTGGTTGGGTTAGAAATAATGGTTACGCTGGATGGGTTTGGTAAACCTGGTGTATCATTCGCTAAGACATTAAGTGTCTGTGGAACATCCGTTACTATATTAAAGGAGTCCGCAACCGCAGTAAGGTTCGCGAGTACACCGAGGAAATTGTTCTTGAAACAGTTTCCGAGTCCTGAAGTCGTAACTGCATAAGAGTTCAGATTTGAATTCGAGAAACGTCCACCCAAACCACTTACATTTTGGCGAACGATGTAACAGGCGTTGTTAACCGCATAGGTTACCTGGACGTCGTCAATATAGAAGAAGTCGGCAGCATCATTCAAGTTGGTAGACGTGAACGCAATCGTATTTACCCCATTCGCATTGAAATTCGCAGGCGGAATAATAATGGTCGCATTCTGATAGGCGGTGTCGGTCGTAACCAATCGGTTGATGGTCAAAAGCGTGGTACCATTGACTGCTACCGTTAAGCTCTCGGTGTTCTCCAATGCTACCCTGCGGTACCGGAAGGAGAGCGTAGCCTGAGTTGCATTTGAGAAGGTAACCGTCCGCGTTGCCGTTTTGTTGGCGCCGTTCATGATTAGGACGTTGTTGCCTCCTAACGGATCCGGACCAATACTGGTAGGTGACGCTGTCAGGTCATTCGGTGCTGTTCCCGACTCGACCCAGTTGGACGTCCAGTTAATGGTACCGTCATTACCTGTGGCTACCGCCGGTTCAAAATCGTCTTTAGCATAAAAACCGGGAACTACGCTAAACTCGTAGTTTCCGGAAAGATCTGAAGTAGTCGTTTGCAACAGGATATCGTTGCCAGGATTTATGGTCCCGTTACAGTTTGCGTCAAAATAGAGTTCGACAGGTATATCTTCGATCAACTTCTCTCCTACTGTGTAGGCCGAATCGTCCGGAAGTTGTTCTACGAACACTTTACCTACAATGAGATCCTCTGTCGGACGCGCGTTACACGTCGTTACGCGAATGGTGACCAAAGCGTCATCACATGTCGCACCGAACTCAATTGCGCATACCTGGTACCTAAACGTATCAATACCGTTAAAGCCGGAATTAGGTGTATACGTAATGGTTCCATTCGCATTGACAGTCACTGATCCGTTGGTCGGTTGCGTAATGACCGCCACCGATGATGGATTGATTGTACAAAGGAATTGAGAATCATTCTCCAATACTCCTACTATAATAGGTGTATTGGGTTCGGTCACTTCCTGGTCGTCGTTCGCGATGATTAGGTTGGTCAAACACTTCGGCTGCATCACCGTACCAACGTCAAGGGCAGGCGAACCTGTAGTGGCCACACTGGCATCCTCACCATAGACGGCAGCAAAGCGGGTGCCGTCGCACGTATAAAGTGCGAGCCCCCCCTGGTTACCACTTGGGTTGAAAATCCGTTGTGCCTGCAGGGCGTTCAAGGTGAATGAAACATCAAAAGGCACATTACACGGGCTGGTAGACGGTCCGGTTGCGCTCAGGTTACCATCATATTTGGCATAGATGGTGGTGTTGGCAAGCGGCGTCACCCATATAGGGTTGTAGTTGGTGCCCGCTGCGTTATTCAGGGAGCCCGGTGCCCATGCGATACTGGTGAAGTTCGTAAGTCGCTCGGCGGCAATCAATGAGATGGCCCAGTCATAATTCGACCCCCCTGCATCGTCATCCATAATCTGGATGGCTGTGAAAGCACTTCCGTCTGTACTGGCAAAACGATAACCCGTTGCGAGGTCAGTTAAGCTGACGACCGCCGAACCCTTTGCAGGAACTACGATTGACGCAGGCGTGGGGGTCGTACCACTGGAATAATTGACGGTAATAGCAGTATTCAGCGGGTTGTACATGTGCACTCTCGTAGGTGCAGTACGCGGTGGGCCGTCGTTAAGTGTCTCGGAAACCGGCGTGTAGTATTCGTCGCCATAAAACAGCGATTGGAAAATATTGATATTACGGGTTCCGTAATTATCTAACCCTCCGAACAATACATCGACACCTACCGGGTTATTGGACGTAACGGTCGCACCGGCCCGAATATCGCCCGTTTGATTAATGTTAGCGGTTTTCTGAACATCGGTATCCCCCACAGAATTACCACCTACACCATCATAAAACCAAACCTCGCCTTCGTTAAGCGTCTGCGTAGCATCGATAGTGCCGTTTCCATCTGTATCCAGACTTACGATCGTTCCGTTTTGCTGCGCACGCACAAAAAGCGCAGTATACCGGAATACGGTTGACACCGGCGTAGCCCCCGCCGCGAGATTCTCCCCGAAGCCGATAACAAATAGGGTACCAAAACGGGTAGTGTCATAAACATCCGATTTTGCCAATTGCAAGGCAAACTGCGCATTGTCGCCCGTCACCTTCGAAATCGCAATGTCGTTGGTACTATATACCTTATCCTTACCATCATACCGAATGTCGGTTATCGGCGCTACATTACCCCGTGTCGCTCCATATGCAAAGGTGTCGTCGAGAACGATACTGGCTCCACCCGGAAGAATATCCGTCGGATATCCCGGAGCTACACCGTTATTTAAATTACCGTCACCCCAGATTTGCGTCGTCGACTGTGTAGGATACGTAATATCGGCTTCGTAGCCGTCCTCCCAATGGTCATACGTGATTACAACACCTGGGTACGGACTCTTGATACTAGTAATGTTCCGAACTGCGTTTACAAGGTTGTTGTCGCCTCCATCGTTCGAAGCCCTGCGGAAGGCATCCCACAGGTTTGCTTCCGGGAAGGGCATATAAAAGGTCTTCGCACGGTTCGCCTCCAAACACGGATCCTGGAACGTTGGATTCACCGTAATGTTCACGTCCGCCGTATCACAGTTCGGAATAGGAACTGTGTTATCACACACCTGATACGTAAATTGATCTGCACCTATGTAGTTCCCGTTAGGAAGGTAGGTGATGTTTCCATTGGCCCCGACTTGCAACGTACCCGCAGCAGGCTGCACCAAAATGACAATGGAAGCCGCATTCGGGTTCCCCGTGTCATTGGTCAGTATGTTGAAGGCAATGGGCTTACCCTGTGACGTTGTGACAGTGTCGTCGTTCGCCGTAATCTGGGCCTGAGCGGCAGCGCCCATCAAAAGGAAAGCGGCGGATACCAAAGAAAAAATTACGCTTCTGGAGTGTATTTTTTTTTGCATGATCTAGTTGTATAGGTCTTTTAAATGCGAAAAGCCTTTCAGACGTTATTAACACTCGGGTGTTAAAAACGCCTATCGGCAAAATTAATCCAAAAAATGGATGCACGTCGTAACATGTTGTCTTTTTCGATGTTCACAACAAATCATCGACGAAATGCATTATTAGGCAACAAAATATTAGATTTTGCTTAAGTTGGTATTTTCTTACAAACCATTTCTTAAAGAATTCGTAACAGGGAGACATCAAAAAGTTATACGATTTTTTTTCAACAAGGACAAAAAACGTCGGATGACGCATCGAAGAGGATAAAAACCACGACGCAATAAATGTGTACTTTTGCAGCCAACTTATCTTTAGCAATGGATTTCAGAAAAGAAATAGAACGCCGCCGGACCTTTGGCATCATTTCCCACCCGGATGCCGGAAAAACCACGCTCACCGAAAAGCTCCTTCTCTTTGGAGGTGCAATACAGGAGGCGGGCGCCGTAAAAAGCAACAAAATAAAAAAAGGCGCTACATCTGACTTTATGGAGATTGAACGCCAACGCGGGATATCGGTCTCTACGTCCGTACTGGCCTTTCATTATAAGGATAAGAAAATCAATATCCTGGATACACCGGGCCACAAAGACTTTGCCGAAGACACTTTCCGCACCCTGACGGCCGTCGACAGCGTCATTGTGGTAATCGACGTAGCCAAAGGTGTCGAAGAACAAACCGAGAAACTCGTTTCGGTATGCCGGATGCGACACATCCCTATCATTGTGTTCATCAACAAGCTTGACCGCGAAGGGAAAGACGCGTTTGACCTGATGGACGAAGTGGAAAAGAAGCTGGGTTTATCCGTAACACCCCTCTCCTTCCCGATCGGAATGGGATACGATTTCCAGGGCATCTACAATATCTGGGAAAAGAACATCAACCTTTTCAGCGGCGACAGCCGTAAGAACATCGAAGAGACCATCGCTATCTCCGACCTCAATCACCCTGACCTTGACCAACTGATCGGCGCGGCACCGGCATCCCGACTGCGGGAGGAACTTGACCTCATCCAGGAGGTCTATCCGCCGTTCGATCGCGACGCCTATCTGGAAGGACGACTTCAACCCGTATTTTTCGGATCAGCGCTCAACAATTTTGGTGTGCGGGAATTGCTAGACTGCTTCATCGACATCGCCCCGCCGCCCCGACCGAAAGAATCGGATACCCGGGTGGTAGATCCACAGGAAGGAAAAATGACCGGTTTCGTATTTAAGATCCACGCGAACATGGACCCAAAACATCGCGACCGACTGGCCTTCGTTAAAATCGTATCGGGAACATTCGAACGCAACCGTCCTTACATACACGTTCGACAGCAGAAGGCGCTCAAATTTTCCAGCCCAAATGCGTTCTTCGCCGAAAAGAAAGAAGTAGTGGATGTCTCTTACGCCGGAGACATCGTGGGACTTCACGATACGGGAAACTTCAAGATAGGCGACACACTTACAGAAGGCGAACAACTCAACTTCCGGGGCATCCCGAGCTTCTCACCGGAACATTTCCGATACATCAACAATGCGGACCCCCTCAAAGCGAAACAGCTTGAGAAAGGAATCGACCAATTGATGGACGAGGGAGTGGCACAGTTGTTCACCCTCGAAATGAACGGGCGAAAAGTGATCGGGACTGTGGGCGCGCTGCAATACGAGGTAATCCAATACCGCCTGGAGCACGAATACGGCGCCAAATGTACCTATGAGAACTTCCCGGCCTACAAAGCCTGTTGGGTAAAAGCCGATGATCCTAAAAATGAAGAGTTTAAAGAGTTTTCGCGCATCAAACACAAGTTTTTGGCGACCGACAAATTCGGCCAGCTCGTATTTTTGGCTGATTCCGCCTTCAGCGTACAAATGACACAGGATAAATACCCATCAGTGAAATTGCGATTTACGTCGGAAGAAATATAAATTCCTTCCATTTAGCGCGGAAATCACATCAAAAACATGATTTAACCCCTATAGATTTAACATAACGAGCTTTTTTCTGCAAAAAAAATTAAGAATCCATTGGCAATTTGAAATAAAATGCTACTTTTACCAAAAGTTTGAAATCTTAAAATCCTATAGTGCCATGAAATTTAATTACGCGAAATTCTTTCTGACTGTAGCACTACTGGCAATGAATTTTGCCGTATCTGCTCAGCTTCCGGATCCAAATGACGGCGATACCGGGGGATCTGACCCACCAGCCACACCAGTCAATACACAAATCATTTATTTGGGAATTGTTGCAATCGCATTTGCCTATTACCAAATTCGCACATCCCGGAAAAAGGCGCAAGCCTAAGAGTTCCGATTTGACTATTAATAATGCACCAGTGGGTGCATTTTTTTTTGCCTATGTTGTTTTTCAAAAAGAAACGCTTCCCGCTTCGAACCTTTCTCGAAAACGGGTATGTAGACATACACTCACACCTCGTCTTCGGCATTGATGACGGGGCTTCCTCCTTTGACGATTCGCTTACATTGGTTCGACAGATGCAGGAATTGGGCGTTCAGCGATTCATTACAACGCCACACACCATCGCCTATGTATGGGACAATACGAAGGAGATAATAGAAACGCGCGGTGCGGAAACGGCTTCGCGACTGCGAGAAGCTGGTATTGAAAGCCCGTTTTCGGTAGCATCCGAATACATGATGGATGAGACGCTGCTTCGAAGGATGCAGCAAGAACCTCTGCTTACGCTAAAAGACCTATATGTATTGGTAGAAATGTCATATATAAGTCCGCCGATGCAGTTATTCGACATCATCTTCGAACTGCGCCTGGCGGGCTACAAGCCCGTGCTGGCGCATCCGGAACGGTATCTCTTTTACCACGGACAGATGCCTGCCTACGAAAAGCTCAAGAGGGCCGGATGTCTTTTCCAATTAAACCTGCTCTCGGTCACCGGTTACTATGGTGGAGGGGTTGTGCGTATGGCAAAAGAGTTGATTAAAGCCGGCATGATTGACCTCACGGGATCAGACGTTCACCACCAACGACACCTCGACGCCTTCGCATCGGAATGCGTGCTTACCCAAGAGGAAGCCGTACTATTCCGAAACGCCATCACGGCTAATGAGATGTTTCGTTAGTCTTTCTTACGAGACAGTCGGTTCCAAAGTTCTACATACCATGGTTGCTTCGGTGTCTGTACGCCATAGCCGTAGCCATATCCGTAACCGTAACCATAACCGTAGCCATATCCGTAACCATAACCATAGCCGTAACCATAGCCTTTTGAGGCCTCGGTGTCGTTCAGTACGATACCCATGTTTGGCAACTTGTTGTCTTTATAGAGCTGGCCTGGTATATTCAGCATGCGTTTATCAAGGTAGTTCGCCCGCACCACATACAGAACAGAATCTGCATACTTGGCTACCAACAGCGTATCGGTCACAAGGCTAACAGGAGCCGTATCCACCACGATATAATCGTATTCCTTCTTGACCTTTTCGAACAAAGCCGCTACCTTATCGCTAAGAAGCAATTCTGCAGGGTTTGGTGGGATGACCCCGGCAGGCAATACGTAGAATTCCGGATAACCGTCGATTTTCACGATATAATCCTCTAATCGGCCATCCTTAGACGAAAGGAAATTGGTAATCCCCTTTTCAGGCACTGGAAGGTATTCTTCGAGTTTCGGATTTCGGATGTCCAAACCAATCAAAAGCACACGTTTTCCCGACAATGCGAAGGTACCGGCCAGGTTGACCGAAACGAACGTCTTTCCTTCCTTAGGGAATGTAGACGTAAGGAAGATGGTCTTCGCCTCAGACGTGTCGACCCCGTTCAACATGAAATCGAGGTTCGTACGTAATATACGCATGGCCTCTGCGGCACTGCTTCGGCTATTTGCCTGGATGATTTCGAGATTGGTCTCTGACTTCGGCACATCTCCCACAAACGGCACCGATATTTTCTCTTCGATATCCTGACGGCTTTTCACTTTGTTGTCAAAGAAGTCGCGCAGGTAGAGAATCGAAAACGGCACACCAAGACCCGCAATGATACCAAAGAGGTATACGAGACTATTGACGGGCGACACCGGTATAGGGTTGACATAGGCTGAGTCAATGATTTTCGAGTTCGGGGCGGCCACGGCTAGGGAAATGGCGTTTTCCTCACGCTTCTGGAGAAGATACAGGTAGAGTTGTTCCTTCACCTGTTGTTGCCGTTCGATAACGCGGTATTCACGCGCCTGACGCGGCACTTCATTGATTTTCCCGCCCAGAAAACGCTCCTGCTTTTTCAGGTCGTTGGCTTTGATGGCCAGCGTAGACTTTAAGTTCCGGAGACTTTCCAACACGCCGGTTTTAAGTCCGGTAAGCTGCCTGTCCAGATTCTGTACCACCGGGCTCGCCGCAGGATTTTTCATTGCCAATCGGTTGCGCTCCAACACGAGATTGTTGTATTGACTGATCAACGTGGAAGCATCGTTATCTTCCGGAATCACATTGATTGGAATCACTTCGTCGATGCCAATCTTCGTTACGTGGTCGATAAGGTAATTTACGACTTCTGCTTCCGTTTGGGTCTTAACCGATTCGGTTTGATAAGATCCGGATGTAGTGAGGAAAAGCGAGGCTTCCGATACGATGTCTGTTAGCTTTTCACTTCGCTTATACCGTTCGGCCCTAATCTCGACACTATCCAATTCAAGGGTAATCGAGTCGATCCGTTGCTTCAGGAAGGCGGCTGTCTTTTGTGCGACTTTGTTGTTGTCGTCGATTGCATCCTTATTATAGTTCTCGATTACCTTATCAAGGAAATCAACACCGCGTTGTTTAATCTCATCCACAATCGAAAGCGTAATGACGCTACTCGTCATTTTGTCCGCTTTGTCCACTTGGAGACGATTACGATAGGAAGTCGTCAGGTTTTCCAAATTCTTGATTTGGATAAGAAACGGTTTTGAACTCATTTTTTCGCGTACGCCAAACGAGTTCGTGACCACCATCTTCCCATACGCGTAGCCAATCACATTCCCGAAGAAATGCGTCCCGCGCTCGGTCCCGTTGCTGTCGTACAAACGGAATTGCCGCTCGGAAAGTGGCACGATGGTAAAAGCAGTGTCGCGTTTGTAAAAAGCATCCGACACATCGGAAAACGTAACCTGTACCGGGAAATCCTTATAGCCTTGTGAGGCCTTAAGACGTCCTTCCTGTACATATTGGATGTTCAATCCGAGGTCGACGATCGATTTCTTGATGATCTGGCGGGAACGAACGACTTCGATCTCATTGTCAACGTTACTTTTGACCGTCAGGCCCAAATCGCTGAACATGTTCGCTTCAGACGGCAGCCCCCCTTTTTTGTCGTCTTTTATCAATACGGTCGCCGAGGCACTGTAGCGCGGCGTCGAATAGCGAAGGTAGAGAAACGAGCAGGTGAGAAAAAAGGCGATTGACACGACATACCACGTCCAGTATGCCAACTGCTTAAAAAAGATATCCCGAAGGTTAATCTCGAAATGCGCCCCTGTTTTGATACGTTCTTCCATTATCTCAATATTAGGGCTGCGACGGTAATCAAAAGTGACAGCGCCGTCAAACCAACGGTAATGTTAGGACCAACCGCTGAAGAGTTGACCTTTGTCTTATTCGGTTCCACATAAATGACATCATTCTGTGAAAGGTAGTATAGATCGGAATTCATGAACGAGGTGTTGGTGATATCCACCTTGTGGATGGTCTTCACTCCTTCGATATCGCGAATGATCTTAATATTTTTTCGATCCCCATAGATGGTCATATCCCCGGCCAGCGCTAAAGCTTCCGGAAGTGATATACGTTCTGAATTCACGGTAAAGGTGCCCGGACGCAATACTTCGCCCGTTACCGAAATGCGGTAATTCAGTATACGAAGGTTGATGATGGGATTGTTGACATAGCGTTTTACTTCCTGCTTCAGCTTGTCGACGGCTTCCGCTTTCGTAAGGCCTCCGAGTTTCAAGGTGCCGATAATCGGAAACTCGATCTCCCCTTTTTTGTCAACGAGATACGATTGGTATTCAAGTAACTGTGGGTTGACATTCTGACCAGAGCCGGTGGAGAGGGCGTAGGATGCCTGAAGGTTGAAAGGAAGTGTGGCCGCGTCGTTGTCGGGTGAAAGTACCGTAATCATCAATAAGTCATCCGATTTGATTCGGGACTCATACGACGAATTCGACTCCTGGGCGCCCGCATTGTAATACACGATTTTCTCTTTTGGGGCACAAGACACACACAAGAGAAGGGCCGTGACACCCAGTATTAATCGTTTGATCATCCTACTTTTTAATTTACTGCCCAAAGATACTATTTAATCCAGCATTTCGAAATAAGAGTTCATGCTTCGATATTCGGGCACGAGGGCCTTCATCCTTGACACAATCTCGGTACTTGACAAGGAAGGTGCCGTTTCTACCAACTCCTCTATCGCGGTAACTACCGACCCCGTCGATTCCTTCTCTTCTTTCGCGATCATGATTTTCTCATGGTGGGTCGGCATGGTGAGCGCTTTGTCATTCAACAATTCCTCAAACATTTTCTCTCCCGGTCGCAAGCCAACGATCTCAATCTTGATCTCTTTACCCGGAACATATCCGGCCAAGCGGATCATTTTGTGTGCGAGATCAATAATCTTAACTGGCTTACCCATGTCAAATATGAAGATCTCGCCACCATTCCCCATGGCACCTGCTTCCAAAACCAATTGGCACGCCTCCTGGATGGTCATGAAATAACGGATGATCTCAGGGTGTGTAATCGTAAGAGGGCCACCCTTCGCGATCTGCTCGGTAAACAACGGCACGACCGAGCCATTCGACCCTAATACGTTTCCGAATCGGGTAGTGATGAAACGCGTTGCGCGTCCGTCTCCGGCATCAGGTGTGTGGTGGAGTGCCTGCACATACTTCTCGGCGATGCGTTTGCTCGCGCCCATTACATTACTTGGGTTGACGGCCTTATCGGTGGACACCATCACGAAGCTTTCCGCACGGAACCGATAGGCCATGTCCGCGATATTCTTCGTCCCCATCACATTTACCAACACGGCCTGCGCCGGATTGTCTTCCATAAGCGGAACGTGCTTGTAGGCCGCCGCGTGGAACACCACATCGGGTTGGTGCAATTCAAAGAGTGTCGTCAACGTCGCCCTGTCGCGGATATCCGCAATCGCCGGGATAATATCGCACTGCCAATCGTTCTTGCGTATCTCTAATAATAAGTTGTGCAAAGGCGTCTCGGCCTGGTCGAGCAGCACCACCTTACGGGGTTCAAAACTCAGTACCTGGCGCACGATTTCACTTCCGATGGAACCCGCGGCGCCCGAAATAAGCACAGTCTTACCGTTCAGGTGATGCGATATAAGTTTATTATCCAACACGATTGGCGTCCGTTCCAGCAAATCCTGTATTTGGAAATTCTTGACCTTCTTGGAAATTTCTTTACTATCGGCCCAGTCGGAAATCAACGGCACGGTATAGACCTTGTAGTTGTATTCGAGACATTCGTCTACGATAGCCAGCTGCTCTTCCTTCGTAATACTCTTATCGGCAATGATGAGCGCTTCGGCCTCAATCGACCGCATGATCACCGGAATGCGCTTGCTGACATTGAGAATCGGGAGGTTCAATACGCGTTTGTAGGCGTTCTGTCCGTGTCGATCGGCAAAACCCACAATGCGGAAGCGCACCGGCTTCTCCGATTTGAGGGCATTGGCAACGGCAATCGCGTTGGCATCCGAACCATAGATCAATGCACGTATCAGTTCATCGGCACGAACTTCCGAAAAGTAGATTTCGAAGGTCTGCTTGACGACAATACGGTAGACGAATAAGGCGCAGAAGGTAAAGATGAAATTGATGAACAGGGCGGCATTCATGAACAGCTTATGCCCTTCCAACCAATAGAAAATCTCGTTGATGATGATAAGCGTAAACGTGTTTAGGAACAACGCCACGAAAATCTTGACGGCGTCAATGTAGGAGGAGTGTCGGATGATCCCCGAATACGTCCGGAACAACCAGAAAAAAGCAAGGGTGGAAAACACGAAAAGAAACGCGACCACATGCCGAAGCGGGCCGTGATATGCGATCAGGCCCATTTCGCCGAGCATCTTCGACGTAACAATCGCCGAAAATATCGTGATAGACATATCGATCGCGAGGATAATCCATCGCGGCAAATAACTCAGGTTTTTGGGGATTTCGGTCGCCCTAAATCGTTTCAATAAGCGAAACATATGTGTTTTTTTTGCCTTACTATTCTGGCACGGTTAAGTTGCTATTTCACAAAAATAACGTAAAAATCCGTTTATTCTCTATTTAATGTGACAACTGTAGGCCCAGAGCTGCTAAAGCCGCTACAATGCGTTCCTTCTCGAATTCCCCCAAATTCGAACCCGAAGGCAGGCACAATCCGTTTTCGAAGAGGGATTCGCTTACGCTTCCTCCGTACGCCGGGCAGGATGCAAAGACGGGCTGCAGGTGCATCGGCTTCCAGAGCGGCCTTGTTTCAATGTCGAGGTCGGCCAGCGACAACCGGATGCTCTCGCGATCCAACCCACCTGTTTTCGAAGGGTCCACCAGGATGGACGTAAGCCAGAAATTGGAAAAGAAATCACCGTCGGGCTCCGTTTGCATCGAGATACCCGCCTGGTCTTCGAAGAGTGAACGATAGAAAGCATTCATCCCTCTACGGGCCTGCACACGGTCGTCGACCACTTCCATCTGTCCGCGACCGATGCCCGCACAGATATTACTCATCCGGTAATTATACCCGATTTCACTGTGTTGGTAATGCGGTGCGTCATCACGTGCCTGCGTAGAGAGAAATACAACTTTATTTTTATCTGCCATCGAGCGCGTCACGAGCGCGCCACCACCCGATGTGGTAATGATTTTATTGCCATTGAAGGAAAGCGCAGCGAAATGCCCGAACGTGCCACATGCGCGGTCTTTATAACGACTGCCAAGTGCTTCTGCGGCATCCTCCACTACGGGAATGTCATACTCATTCGCGACCGCCATGATTTCATCCATCTTGCATGGCATTCCATAAAGGTGCACCGGAATAATGGCTTTCGGTTTCTTGCCTTTGGCCATCCGGTCCATAATCGCTTCCCTGAGCAGCTCCGGATCCATGTTCCAGGTATCTTCTTCACTGTCTACAAAGACGGGCGTAGCGCCTAAGTACGCAATGGGGTTCGCCGAAGCCGAAAACGTGAAGCTTTGGCAGATGACCTCATCGCCGGCACCCACGCCCAACATCACCAGGGCAAGATGCAGTGCCGCCGTGCCCGAACTCAGTGCCGCTACCTCAATATCGGCTGAAAGATACTGTTTAAGGTCTTGCTCAAAACCCGATACGTTCGGGCCCAGTGGAGCGACCCAATTGGAGGCAAAAGCCTCGTTCACAAAACGCTGCTCACTTCCACCCATGTGGGGAGATGACAGCCAAATCTTAGAATTGCTCATGTTCGCAGTTTGAGATGGTCAAATTAAGAAATCGAATCGGATTTTTGCCTATTCCAGCCAAATAAATGCCCGGTATACTGAAACAATACCGAAATATAGCGCCCTACAGAAAACGCCTGCACCAGTTCGATATCCATCTGGCATTTTACAGGCACCAGGTAGTCTTCATAAAAAGCCGTGGGATTCGCTTGTTGGTCGAGTATTTCCTCTTCATTGCCAAATTGTATGGCGGCGGGACTCAAAAGCCCGGGTTTTTCTTTCAGGATATCCTCGTAATAGATACGGAAACGTTCGGCGTAATAGGGGACTTGCGGCCTTGAGCCCACCAGCGACATATCGCCTACGAGGATGTTCACGAACTGGGGCAGTTCATCGAGTTTGTACTTCCGCAGGAAATAACCGGGTCGCGTGATACGTTCATCGTGAAGTCCACGGGTCAAACCACTGGCATCTTCCGAATTCGGCTTCATCGTCCGGAATTTGTAAATCCGAAACGGACGGAAACCCCGACCGGAACGCACTTGCGAGAAAAAAACCGGGGATCCATGAAGCAGAAAAAGGACCGGAATGGCAACGAGAAAAAAGGGCGCTAACAATACCAACGCGGTCAGCGAGAAGCCGATGTCCAATAGCCGTATAATGCCGCGTACGATCATAAGACCCAGTGTGAAAAATCAGTGAACGGAAAAGGACTGCCGTGTCCGGGAAAAATGGTCATTCCGGGCTTCAATACGCCCTCCAATTTTGCGAGCGACCGGACATAATCCGTTTTACTACTATGGGGAAAGGAGAGCGGCGTGCGTTTCCCTTCCAGCAACGTATCGCCTGAGAAGAAAAGGGTGTTAGAGTGGAAGCAAATCCCCCCGGGACTGTGACCGGGTGTCGTGGTAAAAACAAACTCACGCCCGCCAATCTCCATCTGTGCGCCGTCGTGTATGTCTACATGGTCGACCTCAACCGTGAAGGTTTCGACCTCCTCCATATAATGTGAAAAGTTCTGCCGGCTGTCTGCCATATTCTGTGCGCATTTGCTGCTGCAGTAGACAGTCGGCCCGTATCGCTCCAACACAGCCGCAAGGCCCATGCAATGATCCGAATGTTCGTGCGTAATTATCGCGGCCACCAGACGCCGTTGTTGCGAAGTAAGCCACTGCTCGAGTAATTGCGGATTAAAATTACCCACATCTACAATCAGCGCCTGGTCCTTTTCCAGAGGAACCACAAAACTGTTGGCGTTCCGGTGTGGACTGACGATTTGATGTGGTGTCCCCAATTTACTGATATAAGGTTTTACCGGCCTGGTTTCGTTTGATTTCGTCGACCACCACGACTTCGAACGCGCGGTGGAAAAGTCCGGTTTTGGTCACCATGAAATCAAGCACTTCTTTCTGGATATCGGGATTGGTTACATGGATGCGCATTTGCTGGTCATTACCGGTGCACATACAATCGGTATCGAACGCGCCCCGTACCAGTTGCTCGGTTTCATCCAGACTGACACGCGTGCCGTATAATTTGAGGAAGCGGCTCAACCGGCCTGTAATGTAATAACATCCGTCTGCATCGCGACGGGCGATGTCTCCGGTCGGAAGGACGCCTTTCCGTTCATCTCCCAATGTAAGATCGGAACGGTTATAGGCATAACCCATGGTCACATTGGGCCCTTCATACACCATTTCGCCTGGCGTATCCGGCGTCTCGATTTCATTTCCCTGCTCGTCCAGAAGCCGCAGCGTACCTTCCGGAATAGCCCGTCCGATACTGCCGGTTTTTACGGTCGCCAGTTCGGGTGGCAGGAAGGCCATACGCGCTGTTCCTTCGGTCTGTCCATAGGTCGCGATAAAACGCTTATTATGCTGGACGGCAAAAGCGGCATAGTCCTGGAACAACGTTTCATTGAGTTTGCCCCCACCCTGTGCCAACAACTCCAGATCGGGTAAATCCATACGGAAGAAGCGCAGTTTCGAAAGGATCTCAAAACTGTAGGGAACTCCCGTAAAACTGGTGGCGCGATGGGTTTTAATGAACTGCCAGAAACCGCCGTCGGTAAGGCTTTGGTCGGTCAGCAATACGGTAGCGCCGGCGTGTAAATGGCTGGTGATGACCGACAAGCCCATGGTGTAATGCATCGGCAAGGCCGCAATGGCCCGGTCAGATGGTTTGAGCCCGAAGAAAGCCGCTACATTGCGCGCACTGGCTTCCAGGTTATCGTAGCTGTGACGCACAAGCTTCGGACTGCCGGTTGAACCGGAGGTCGGCAACAAAAGCGCCAGGTTTTGGTGCAGCGGCGTAGGGCCAAAAGGCGTTTTGAAAAGGTGGAAACCCTGATAGGAAAGAACCGAAGGAAGGGGATTTTCTCCCGGCGTCTCTTCGGCCCAGATGTAAGCGGGCTGATACTCGTCATAGAGTCGTTCCAGCAGTTCCGGATCGGTATCGGCTGCCAGTAAAACCGGCACAGCACCCGATAGCGCCGATGCTACAAAACCTGAGAAAGCGCCTACTGTATTTTTGGATAGGATGAAAAGCAGCGCACGGGGTTCGATCGCGTTTTCGAAATCGACCGAAAACCGCCGCAGTTTGTCATAGGTGCACGTCGCGCCGTGGGCATCAATAGCCGCTACGTGATTACCCGGATGTGTGTCGAGTCGGAAAAGTGCCATCAGATAACTGTGCTGCCGTTTACGCCTATTATTTCTCCCGTTACATAACTTGAAAGGTCAGACGCCAGAAAAACGCAGGTGTTCGCGATTTCCTCCGGGGTCGCCAGGCGCCCCATGCCTACCTGCTGTATCCTGTCGCTGAAATTCTTTTCGAATACTTCGGTGAACCGTTCGGTGCCTACCATACCTGGCGCTACCGCATTGACCCGTATATTTTGGGCCGCGAATTCCTTGGCAGCCGACTTGGTAGCGGCAATCACCGCTCCTTTTGTAGCGGCATATGACAATTGCCCTTTTGCGCCCTTATCCCCTACGATACTCGCCATGTTGATGATGGAACCGGACTGTTGGCGTGTCATCAGACGTGTGGCCAATTGCATCAACTGGATGGTACCCACCACGTTTACTTCAAACATTTGCCGGAACGTATCCATGTTGACCATGCCGAGCATTTCATAGGTGACCATGCCAGCGTTGTTGACCAATACATCGAGGCGTTGTTGCTCCGACTTGATCTTCATGACGGCTTCTTTGGCCCCCTGGGCATCGGTTACGTCGAAATACAGTGGGTGTAGGTTGGGATGGTTCGAAACCAGTTCATCCAGCGAACCTTCGGCTCGGGCATTGGCGTATACAATCGCTCCTTCCGCTGCAAAGCGACCGGCGATAGCACGACCGATTCCTTTATTGGCACCGGTTACGAGGCATACCTTATTATCCAGCAATCCCATCAGATGGCAACGCCGTATTTGGCGACAATCGTCTTCCCTTCTTCAAATGATTTGAAGTTAAGGATGTCTTCGGTGTCCAACATTATATCGAACGTATCCTCCATTTCCGTCACCAGGCTCAATTGCGTGATGGAATCCCAGGTATCAACGGATGACGAGGTAAATTCAGGCCCCACCTGGGCAGGGTCTACGTTAAAAACAGTAACAAATGCGCCTACGTACTTTTCTAAATTGCTCATAATTGTGGATATAACGGCTACAAAAATACGTCTTTTGGATCGAACATCACGCCAATAACTGCGCTTCGGTTGCAAACGCATCGGTAATATGAAGCGGCAATATGACGTCGGTATCAATGGTCACGTCGGCGCAGGCCCATGACAAACCCGCCCCAAAACCGGCCATCAGCGTACGTATCGACCGCCCGGATTCGGTTCCGAAATGATCGGCCAGCACCAATGGAACGGAGTTACTCGAGTTGTTGCCAAACCGGTCAAGGGAAACCGGTATTTTCTCGAATGGGAGCTTCACCTTACGCGATATCTGTTTCAGGATGTACATATTGGCCTGGTGCAGCGTGAAATAATCGTAGGTATCTGGTTGCGTCTGGGTTTCATTGAGGAAGTCCTGCAGCAACTGTGGTACGTCTTTTATGGAAAAGCCAAATACCTCCATACCCTTCATGTGGGTATCGAAATCGGATCGTTTGATACCGTCGGTCCACTCGACCCGCTCGGTTGGTGACTCGACATTTCGGTAGGCGCCGGACGGAGTGATGATGCTTTTGAAGCGCGAACCATCGCTGCGCATCCCGATCGAAATCGGTGGTGCCCCCACCTGTTTTTCGAGCACGACCGCCGAACCACTGTCGCCGAACAGCATTACCATGGTGCGGTCTTCAGGTGCTAGGGTCTTGATAGACGTGTCTGCAGTGATCAGGAGGGCTTTTTTCGCGTCCGACGCCTGCAGCATCGATAATGTCGTCTGGAGGCCGTAAACGAAGCCAGAGCAAGCCAGGTTGATATCAAAACAGGAACAGGAGGCCGGAAGTCCCAATCGTTTGTGCAACAGGAAAGCCGTAGAAGGCGAACGATAATCGGGTTTTTGGCTGACAAAAACCAACATGCCGATTTCGGATGGGTCGATGTCGGACTTTGAGAAGAGGTTGTGCGCGGCTTCATATCCTAAATCAGACGCTGTCTGTTCGGGAACGGCCCGGCATACGCTCGACACACCCGTCATTTCCGTAAACTTCGCGACTACGTCTGCGCCGAATGCATCGTGATAATTCTCGACGCCATACCGCTTGCTGGGCACCGCTACCGATACGCCTGCAACCCGGATATCCTTAAAATTTCCCAGTACCATAGTCTCTTTTTTTAGCTTGGCATTTCATGTGTGACAAAGCCGTTATCGAAATACGCATCGGTTTCCAGCCAGTCGAGGTAGGCATCCGCTTCAAGCGTCAGGTCGGCAAAAGCCCACGAGATACCTTCCCCGTGCACCACTACCAACGCACGCCCCTCACCTGATTGCACCAGGGCCCACGTAGCGGTACTTCCCGTTGCTTCTGGCACCTCGGCCCACTTTTCTTCTAAAATGCCCGCTGCGTCCTTAATTTTCGCTTTCAGCCCGTCTGGCAGGGTCGAAGCCGCGAAGTGTGTGAAATCTGCCTGCGACAATCCCCGTGCGTCCAGGAACTGGGCAAGGGTGTCGGGTAGGCGATTATGTAAAATCGTGTTATAAGCCTGTTTATCTTCTTTTATGAACTGTCCCGCCGACTTCCGAAGCGGAAGGTTGTCGGTTGCTGTGGGATCGTCTTTACGAAAACCACCTTCCGGAATCATCCAACTGGTAAAACCCTGGCTGTCGGCAAATGTCTGGACGACAATCGGACGGCTGCCCGGTACTTTACGGAGCAGGATGGCGGTTGCGGCATCATTGTGCCCTTGCCCCTTCTGGTCAGGTGCCAATTGCCGGTTTACGGTATCGGCTACAAAAACAAGAGCGTAGGAGGTTGTAAGACTTTCGAGTAGGGAACATCCTACCTGCAGCCCATATACAAAACCCGCACCGCCCAGGTTGATGTCGAACGCAAGGCAATCAACCGGTATCCCGAGTCGTCCCTGCAGCACGATGGACGTGGCCGGACTCCGGTAATCGGGTGTGCGTGTCAGAAACAGTACTGCCCCTATTTCAGAAGGCGCTACTCCTTTTTCCGACAGCAACTTTACCGCAGCCTCGTATCCCAGATCCGACGCCGTCTGTTGGGGCGATGAAATCCGGGCGCCGTCGGATGCTTTGGGTACCGCCAGTACCATTCCGTCAAGTCGGACACCGGAAAAAGAGAAGGTTGCCATGAGCTAGATTTTGGGGATTACAAGTTTATTTGCTTGGCGGGGACACCAAATACGGTCGTTCCGCGTTTGACTTTACGCAACACCACACTGCCCACCCCCACAACGGCGTCCTCTTCTACGACCACATTCTGGATCAGCTTGGCACCGGCATTGACAGAGGAACGGTCGTGCACTTGCGCATAACCGGCAAAAAAGGCGAACGAATTGACCTGGCAGAAACGGCCGATCGACACGTCGTGCCCCATGATGACGGAACTTTGCAGGAAAGAAAAATCGCCGATGCTGACATCACTCGCCAACACACAGAAGGCTTTGATGCCGACTCCGACCCCCAGTTTCACACTGGGTGAAATGACAGCGGTAGGATGAATCAGGTTGATAAAAACGCCCCCTTTTTCCTGGATGATTGTCACCGTTTTCTGGCGGTCGGAAACCTTCCCGATGGCACAGAAAAACACGTCTTCCGGTTGCGGTTCGTAGGCCGCTACGGTCGACAAGACAGGCGGATACCCGAGTTCTTCGATATTAGACGGACCGTCGCTCAAGAATCCCCGGACAGAGAAGGATGGGTCGTGACCGAAACAGACATTTGCCAGGTCGTACATCTCCCTCGCAAATCCGCCGGCCCCTATTATAACCAGTTTTTTCATGTGACTATAGTGAGTATCCACCATCGATTGGCAGCAGGCTTCCCGTCATCCAGGAAGACTCATCGGCGAGCAGGTAGAGGGCAAGGTGTGCCACATCCTCTGGTCGACCAAAACGCCCGATGGGATACTTTTTTTGATGGATGGCCAATTGTTCAGCCGAAATACTGCTTTCTTCCAGGATGTTGGTTTCCACAAACCCCGGCATGATGACATTCGAACGGATGCCTTTGGGTGCCATCTCCAATGCCAAGGCTTTGGCGAAGGAATTCACGGCGCCTTTCGTGGCGCTGTACATGGCATTTCCCAACGTTATCTTTTGGGTCGCAATCGACGATATGAAGCATATGCTTCCACCCGATGCGATCTTCTTTTTCTTCAATAGCTTTTGTACCAACTGCATCGACCCCTGTATGTTCACAGCGAACATATACTGGATATCTTCCTGGGTCATAAACCGAACGGGCACTGTTTTGACCATGCCCGCGTTCAGCACGACGCCATTCAGTTCGGGCAGCTGATCGGTCAGGGCCTCCAAATCGGCTACATTTCCGAGATCCGCCGAAAAAATCCGGTGCCCGTCACCATTGAGTGTCGCTTTCGCTGCCTCCAGTTTGGCGGTATCGCGCGCGGTCAGGCATACAGAAGCGCCCTGGGCAGCGGCGACTGTGGCGATGGCTTTCCCAATTCCGGAAGACGCGCCGGTAACGAGAATGTTTTTGGTATCGAGACGAAAAGGTGCTGCTGTCATCACAAATGACTAGGCCATTCGTTTCTTCACTTCCTCCATTAACTGGCCGACCGTCTGGATGGCGGTGAAGTCACCCGATTCGATATGCACGCCGAACTCTTCATCAAGCATCGCGATCACCGAAAGACTGGCAAGGGAGTCCCATGTGTCGTAATCGCGAAACGTGTCATCAAGGTTGATTTCGTCAGGCTGAAGTTCGAGGATGTCGCCAAAAGCAGTGAGAAATTGTTGTTCCATGTTATGTTATTAATTTATGCTAAGGTAGCAATTATCGCGCACAATTCGTCACGATTTAGGGTCTGGCGCGTTGCCGGTGAATCGCTGCATGGTGTGGGTCGCCGAATTGTCGATCCCATCCCGTTGCACGACCTTGGCGAAACTCATCCAGAAGATTTTCATATCGGTGGCAAACGATATGTTGTCGACGTACCAGACGTCATAACGGAACTTTTCGTCCCAAGACAACGAGTTACGTCCCTTTATCTGGGCCCATCCCGTAATGCCGGGTTTTACTTCATGCCGACGGGCCTGTTCAGGGGAGTACAACGGGAGGTAACTTACCAATAGCGGACGCGGACCGATGATCGCCATATCTCCTTTCAAAACATTGAATAGCTGCGGAAATTCATCCAACGAAAAGCCCCGGACGAACGCGCCCACTTTTGTAATCCGTTCTTTATCGGGCAGTGGTGTTCCATCCGGATGAAACGCATCCCGCATCGTTTTGAATTTAATCAACTTGAACAGCTTTCCGTCTTTCCCGGGGCGATCCTGCAAAAAGAACGGCTTCCCCCTGTTGCTGATGGCCAGCAGCAGCGTAAGTAATAAAATGACGGGGGAAAGGATAAGGGCAATGACCAATGCCAACAAGAATTCCCAAACCGGCTTGATAAAATCCCTATACATCAGCGTTTTTTATAAAGTTCATCCATTCCATTCCAAATAATTGCGTTGTCGAAATTGCGGGCCCATTCAAGTCCATTCCGACCCATTTGCAGGCGCAGGTCACGATCAGCATACAATCTCTCCATCGCTGCTGCCAATCCAACCTCATCTTTGGGTTCGACCAACAGGCCGTTGAAGTCGTGGGAAACCGCATCGCGGCTACCCGTACCCGTCGTACTGATAACCGGAACGCCCACAGCCGCCGCCTGCACCAACACATTGCCGAAGCCTTCCCACCAGGCCGGAAGCACGAATACATCGCAGAGGCTGATATACAGCGGCACGTCTTTCTGGGGTCCGACAAAGTGGATGTTTGGGGTGTCCTGCATGCGTTTCAGCATGGTTTTGTCGGCAATCTGCACCTCTTCCACTCCACCCACAATCAATAACTCAAGGTCGGGATATTTCGCGGATAAGGCACTGAACGCCTCGAAAAGTTCACGAATCCCTTTCCTGTCGACGATACGCCCGACAAAGCCATAAACGAACTTGCCAGTGAATCCGAGTGTTTCGGCCAGTTTCTTTTTGGCTTCAGGATCAACCGCATCCGGATGGAACCGTCGGAGGTCGAATCCGTTGCTGCTTCCTTTGTTGATCACATGTGCCTTTTCGGGACTGAATAAGCGGTTCTTAAGGCCGAATTCGCGCACCGATGGACTTATACAGATGATCTCATGCGCCAGCTTTGATGTCAACTTTTCCATCCCGACCAAAATGCGGCGTTTCATGCCGTGTTCGTGCTCGAAACGGTAGCCGCGACAGGTGTATATCCGGTTGCGGATGCCCAGCAGGTAGCCTGCCATCATCCCCAACAACGATACTTTGGGCGTTCCGAGGTTGATGATGTCCGGTTTCACGCGGCGGAAGATCCGAATAATGGCAATAAGGGTCTTTATATCGCGAAAAAGTGAAATCTCCCGCTCAATCACGATGGGAAGGAGCGTACAACCTTCCCGCTCGCAAAACTCGCGGCAGCGATCGCTAACCGGCGCCAGCAAATAGGTTTCGTAGCCAAGGTCGGTAAAATGCCGCATCTGGCCGGGTAGTAATATCACCGATCCCTCGAACGAGATGCCTACGATTAGTTTTCTCTTTTTCATTTTTGCATTTCCTTGTTTGGCAGCATTACCGCGCGGGTTGCTGGTTCTATTTCGGGCGATACATCGTAAGATCCAGTTCGTAGCGCGCGCATATCTGGGCTAACTGTACGTCGTTTCCTCCGCCGTGCGAATTATCGGCCACCAGTTTGACGCGTTGGGTGTGTCCGGTGGTGAGCAGGTCGCGGGTGAAAAACGGTGTCGTCGCCACTTTGTAACCATTGCGCAAAGTGGCCACTTTCAGCCAAAGGTCGTCGGCCATGAAACAAATCGCACGAAAGGTCGCTTCGTCAAAAATATCGTGATGGTAAGAACCGGGCGGATATAACACCCCTCCTACCCCCGTGGGCACAAGAAGTGCGGAAGGGATACGCGGCTTGTCGTTATGGCGCCACTGCCGATAGGGTTTTAGTCCGGCATCGTTAAACGTCATGGTATGGGCGCGGTTCGCGATGACGCAGTCCGGATGTTGGGCGAACGCATCTGCGAGGTACTTCAGCGTATTTTTTGGATAATAGACATCGTCGTCTACCGTGATGATGGCCGCTTCCGGAAAGCGCTGGAAGGCGTAAAAGTATTTTTTATGTGACCGGATATCGCCCGGTACAAACTCGATCGTGAGGCCCCGCGCCACCAATTTCGTCAGCGACTCGGGCACGTGCCGGTCGGGAAACTGTTCTTCCGACAGCCAAAGGATGAGGGCGTCCGGTTTATACGACTGCCGCAACAGGGTTTCCACGGTAATCCACACCTCATCGATGCGGGCCGGAAATGAGGTCATCGAAACGATGAAGGGAACGGCGCGTGGTGTTTCGTTTAAGCCGCTACCTGCTTCCGAAGCCGTACGTCGAAGCTCCGCCGGGACGAATGCATCGAGCACGCGCTTGGTTACGAACGCCAGTATACGATCGATGGCCTTGCTTCCTTTTCCCAGAAATTGGAGGCGTGGCAAACCGAAATACAGTTGGTATAGTAGGTGCATCATATCCCCATAAAATTTAGAAACTCGGCGCCGATGGCTTCTTTCTTCCGTCGTTTGGCGTTCTCTTTCGCCTTCTCTCCCATGCGTACCCTTTTTTCCGGATCCGCCATCAATTCCTGCAACCGCAGCGCCATGGCGTCGAGGTCACCGTCTGGAATCACAATGCCGCTTTCGTCGGGTTCCAGGATGTCTTCAAACGGAATACTGTCGAAACACAGGCAGGGCAAACCCGCGGCCATCGCTTCGCAGAGCGCATTGGGAAAACCTTCCAAAACCGACGGTATCACGTAGATCGATGACGACGACATCAGCGCATCGACATCTTCTACTTTGCCCAGAAATTCAATGGAAGAGTCGACCTTGAGTTCGACGGCGAGTTGCTTCATTTTCTCCCAAAGCGGACCGTCGCCGGCCATTGTCAGTTTCCAGTTTCCTCTTTCGGAAATACGGGCGAAGGCACGGATCAGGCGTTCCGGACCTTTTTCCCAGGCAAATCGGCCCACATACAGGATTGAAGGTACTTTGGGCACATCAGATACGACGACATCGCGGATGGCATTCGGAATGATCCGGATGCGCAGGCGATCGCCGAACTGTCGTATTTTGTAATCGGCCGCACGTCGGGTTTGGGCAATAAAGCCCGCGCTTTGCGGATACAGCCATTTCTTTCCGAACTGCACGGCTGCCGGGAAGTTATAGTCGGGACTCGTGCGATCGGAGATATAGGTCGGTATTCCTAATCCTTTCACGGCCAATAATACCAGCGGATTGAAGAAATCGCCGAAAGTCAGGATGACGTCCGGACGAATATCCCGCACGTTCCGGCGGATGAACCGCAGCAGAAAGGGGTAAAACGTCAGTTTGTTTACGATAGACGACGAACGGGTTTTCTGCGGTTCCCGAACGTGTATACCGGTGTTCATTCGGTAAAACGGCTGTCCTTTCAGGCAGGAAATATAGTAGACTTCATAGCCCTCGTCGTCGAAGTAATTCGCCAGTACGGACAACGCCCGTTCGATGCCTCCCATTTTTCGGGAGGGTGCTACGATGCAAATCCGTGCTTTTTTAGGCTCTTTTTCCATACTGTTGGGCAAGGGTGGCGGAATGCACGAATTGTACATCCGGCCATTTTTTCTGTACCGACCGAAGCAAACGTCCCAGTTTGTCGAGATTTTCATCCCGCAGTGAACGGTCGATCCGACCGGCAAAATTGATTCTGTGTGTGCCTATCACGGCGGGTTTCCCCCATGCAAAGGCAATACCGATGCTTTCCATCGCTTTGGCTACCCAATCGGTGTTGCGGTTCAGCGAAGGCTCAAAAAGGCCGTTTCGGCTCAAATAGGTCTGGCCTGCGGCATTGTGCTGGCCATTGTAGTGGTAAATACGTTGGAATTCAGTGGCGCCGGGCTGAGGCGAAAACTGGAACTTCGAACCCTGAAGCGTTGAAACACCGTTCTGTTGCATGACCGTTTCCACTCCGCTGTCCCACACATAACAAGGCGCAATGGCAGAGGCAGATGGGAAGCCGAAAACGCGTTCGAACAGTTCGAGTCCGTCGGCAATCGACCGTTCCACGAACTGCCGGTCTTCCGGTGCGTAGCAATCGAAAGCCGCCATGAGGTTCGCCCGGCGATTCGCAGCGTTCTTATAGTCGATAGAAAAACACTTTAGGTCAAAAGCCTGACGAAAGGCCGTATTTCCCTCCTGCAACAACCGCATCCACAGGGGCACGTTCAGGTGTTCGCGGGCATGGAACTGCGGAAAAAGCGTTCCTTCCTTAATGCCCTCCTGAAAATGGCTGAAAGCTTGATGCTCCCCATACTGTTCATAAGTGGTATCGAAGCGTTGGTAGTGGTAGTCGCGAAAGTCGGTGCCCTGAATGGCCTCAAAGTCGGGGTTCGCCATCACCGTGTTCGCGGTTAGTACGGCAGGACGTCCCTGAAGGTCGCGAACGGAAGTAAGTACCTCGCGAAGGCGAAGGAAATCGTCTGCCGTTTCAAGCGTATCGTAGCGCGAAAACGGATCAGAAGCGGAAATCAGTCCTTTTCGCAAAAGAGCGGTCTGCTGCTCAGGTCCGGGAATGCGGATACTGCCCCAGTCGTCTGACTCGAGTACCAGAAACCGTCCGGACAAACGCGGTCCTTTGACATTGACGATATGCTTCTTCAGTTTTCCGATCATTTCGGACGCGTTTCGAGTATGTGCGCACCCAACTGGGCACTGTTCATGAATTCGACATTAGGCCAGCGTTTGGTGACGGCCTTCAGGATGTCATCGAGCAGGCGCAGGGTGTTGTCGCGGTTTTCTACGCTGATTCCTCCCGAGTAATTGACGCGGTGGGAATTGAGCACGGCCGGCTTACCCCAGCGGAACGCGGTCTCGATGCTGGCGATACACGAAGATACCCAGTCTTCATTCGGGTTCCGGCTCGGTTCAAACATGACGTTTCGTCTCCAGAACGTGATGCCGTCGGCCTGGTCACCCCAAAATTTGTGGATCAATTTGCTATTGCCGTCATTTTTGGGCAGGAAGTAGCGTCCGCATTGATTGAACCGAACGCCACTTCCGTAGAGCACCGGGTTCATGTGGTCGCCCATAACGGAACTGGAGGCTACAAATGAGAGCGAACGGAAGCCGAATACCTGCTCAAAGAGGTCGAGTCCGTCGCGCGTGATGTCTTCTATTTCTTTCTGGTGTACCTTATCCTCATAATCAAACGCCGCCATATACGAGGGCACATGATCGTTGTCGCCCGGAACGCGCAGGTTCAGTAATGCTTTGTTTTCAAATGCAAGGTCTTCCGCGGGTGATCCGGCGTTGAGGGCGTGCATCCATTTCCGGACGTTGACGTGCTCGCGTCCGTGGTATTGCGGATAGAGCATATTCTCACCTATCCCGTGTTTCTTCCACAGCGCCATTACCTTGTTGTGGTTAGGATAGGATTTGTAGGTTTCGGTAATGGGTTCGTAAAAATATGACTGGCGCCCGCTCTCGGCGATGCGTGCAAAGTCAGGATTTGCGACCACGGCATCGGCGGTAATCACAGCCGGATTTCCGTTGCAGTCGCGGTTGGATGACAACACGCCGAACAGCAGTTCAAGGTCGTCGTTGCTTTCGAGGCAGTCGTTTTTGACGAAGTAATGGTCTTTGACAGGAAGGCCTGCTTTTACGAATTTCTCGAACACCTCTTTTGACGGCGTGCGGATGGAGCCCCAATCATCGGATTCGATGACCAGGATCCGTTTTTTGGTTGACCATCCCCTGTAGTTGATGTAATTGGAAATGAGGGATCTTTTGAGGCCTGCGATCATGTTGTTTCGATTCGGGATTTAATAAGTCGGGCAGGGTTTCCGCCGACGATACTGTATGCTGGAAATTCTTTTGTCAGGACGGCACCTGCGGCAATGATGGTTCCCTTGCGAATGGTGATGCCGGGCATGATGTAAGCGCCGCTGCCGATCCAAACGTCGTCTTCGATGACGGTGGGGCCATACTTCCGGTAGCCTTGTTTGCGCATCGGGATGTCGGTGCGGGAAAACTCGTGGTTGGAACTGAAAATCGTCACGTTGAGTCCCATCATCACATCCTTCCCAATGACGATATTATCCGGCACTTTGGCATTGATTCCAATACTGGAGTTGTCGCCGATGCAGATATTGCGTCCATTCCCAAAACGGGCGCCCTGTCCTACATTCACATTCGTGCCGCATTCCTTAAACATCCGGCGCGCGGCGAGGTAGCGGATTTTCTCCGATAACGGTCCAAAAAAAGGCACCGTCGAATGGGGCAACCCCCGAAGGAAGATGTAGTACGAGTAAAGGGCAAGATTTCGAATGATCTTTTTCATATCGTTCAATTAAGAACCTCCGATCGGAACCGGACCGGAGAAGTGGTTCAAAAGTACGGTGAAAGGATATAAAAGCCACGTGTTAATGTAGCCTTCAAGCATCTTAATCGTTACCAATTTGTAAAAAATGAAAGCTGCGGCAGTCACGTAGAACAGCACGGTAGTGGGCCTCCGTGGATTGGTTGCGAAGAGGTAAAACAACAGCATTATCATCAGCCCCATGAGGATATTCCGGAAACGGTCACCGAACGACGGTACGTTGATGGTAAATGCGTTGATCGCCCATAGCAACAAGATAAAGAAATACATGTTGTGTGCTTTCTCGTCGAAATCGAACGCCCGTTTGAACCTTGAAAAGAGAAGGGTGGCCACTAAACTGTAGAATAAAAGTGGCGTACGAAGTTCGACGAACCATTGGCGCGTCCGTTCCATCTGGCCTTCGATGTAGTGGTCGGTCGTGTAGGCAGAGAAGTGGTCTTCAAAGTCCCCCCCGATACGCGACAGGTAGTCATTTACCACCGCTATACCCGTTTCGGAAAAGATCGTACCGGCAATGATGAGCACAAATAATACATATTCGGCACGTTTGATACGGAATACAGGCTTCAACACATTGAAGAGCACGCCCAGGATATTCAGGAAGAGAAAGGCCTGGTGGATGAAAATGGTCGAAAACAGCAGCCAGTGGTACTTCAGCTTGCGCTCGGCGACGATTTTATAGTAGGCATAGGTGAACACCCAATACGCCAGGTAAAAGCGCCCGTTGATGACGCGGAAGAAGATGACATAAATGCCAAAAAAAACGAGGAACACGAGTGCCTTGAAATTCCGTTCTTCCTGGTTGTGCTCATCGTATACCTTCAATAACGTCAGGATGATGGCGCGCCATACTATAAAATAGACTGCTGCGGTTACACAGTAGCAGACGGCAACGTCTGTGGTGAAGCGGCTAACCAGAAACACGTTGAGGTTGAAGAAAATCTCGAGTCCGCTAATGCCACTGAGCGCGATTCCGCCCATAAACTCATTGAAAAACTGCATCCCTGTCACACCGCGAAGGTGATCCATACGGGCCTGGTAGAGTGCGATGTCGCCCTCGTCGTACGGCACGATTATGTAGGCCCCCAACATAATGAAGGCAAAAATCACGACCTGGTATTGCCACTGCCGGATTTTACGCGCGGCTACAACCGTCGAAAGCAACGGAAACGCGAAAAAGAAAAGAAGTAGCAGTACAAGCATCGGTTATGGTTGCGGTACCCGTTTGGCGAGTATGCGATAAGAATTCAAGTAATATACGATAGGAAGAAGGTTTTTCCAAACCAATCCTCGTGGCGATTTCTCCATCTCCCGATGGTAGATCGACCAGTATTTTTCTTTGATGGCATCGGTGATGAGGAAGTGTTCTTCTGCCATTTTCCGCGCGAATTGCCTGGCTTCCGCCAGAAAATCAGGATCGTTCACCAATTTTGACGCGGTCGCCACGATAGCCTCTTCCGTTTTGCCTTCGACCTTACCCCGCGGCGAAAAATTCCGTTCGAACAGCGCCGGAAGCGTTTCCGCATCAATCAAAACAGGCAACACCATATCACTCAGCGGTGCGAATACCGGGAGTCGGGCTGACATGGCTTCCATGGTGCCCCTACCGGTGCCAATCACCGCATCGGCTGCATACAGGAAGCGCGAGGCTTCCCTGGTATACTCAGGTGTGTTGTATAATTCGAGGGTTACATTCGCGTCCTGGGCGGCTTTGCGAATCGTCTCTACATACGATTCTTCTTCCACCACCCCGATTACGATGAATTTTACCTTTCGATTGGTTTCAAGTCGTCGTATCAGTTCGATACCCTGTAAAATCGAGCCGCTGTACGATTTGCCGATACGGGCCGTCCTCATGAACGTGAACGTGTCGGGATCTTTCTTCAGGAGGGCTTCCAGTGCCTTTGTATCATGCTCACGCTCAAATACCCGATTGGGAATCAGGTGCAGGTCAGACTGGGCAAAACGCGGGTTCTTCTGGAAGGACGCCAGGTTTTCACGACTGAACAAAATCACCGTACGCAGCACCTGGGCTACGGAAAAACGTTCATTGGCGCCCCCGCATCGGGTGTGGATGATACGGGTGTTGCGGAAAATCGGAAGCATCATCATCAGCAGCGCGGTTCCGCCGTCGTAGCAATGAACGACATCCGGACGCGTTCCTTTCAAAATCTTACGCAGCTTGCGGTCTAGTGAAAGAAAGGCGTACCATTTGAATTCGAGGTTGCCGAGGAACCGCGGGTGGTCTTTCAAAATCGGACTCGTCACGTTCCCGATCGATACAATATCGATGTCAATGTCTTTATAGCCGTGAAGCGCGCGGGTAATATTGTTCAGCGAATGAAAATGTCCGCCCGAGCCTTTCCCGAAACCGCTAAGCATACAGAGTACCTTCATAGCCATCAGATAATGCGTTGTTCTACTTCGAGGTCGACGCCAAATTTGTCTAATACACGGGCCTTTACTTCTTTAATGATCGCGATGATATCGGCTCCTGTGGCGTTTCCGACATTGATGATGAAACCACTGTGTTTTTCCGACACCTCGGCGCCGCCGATGCGAAAACCTTTCAATCCGAGTTCATCGATCATCGGGCCTACGAAACGACCCGGAGGACGTTTGAACACGCTGCCGCAATTCGGGTAGGTCCGCGGTTGCTTGGCCCATCGTTTTTCCTTTATATCTTCCATCTTGTCGCGGATCGCCTGCGGGTCGCCTTTTGCCAGACGCAATTCGGCTTCAAGCACGACGGTATCGCGATTGTCCTGAAAATAGCTGTTGCGGTAGATGAAGCCCATGTCCTCCTTTTGCATCGTACGGATGGTTTGGGACGGGATGTGGAAGTAGGTGACGTTCACCAGAACATCCTTGATTTCTTCGCCACTGGCGCCTGCATTCATGGCAACGGCACCGCCCAATGAACTGGGAATATCCCAAAACACTTCCATTCCGGTGAGGCTATGGTCGCGGGCCAGTTCACTGATGCGCTCGAGTGTGGCACCGGCCTCGGCTTTTATGGTTTCGCCTTCGATGTTGATGGCATCGAAATTGCCGTTGAACACCACGAACTCGTCGTCATATACTGATTTGGAGAGCAATAAGTTATGACCACTTCCGATTACAATCCGCTGGGGCTGACCTTCTCCGAACAGTGAGGCCACGTCGGCGCCCGATTGCGGGAAATAGGCCCGTCGGCACACGGCCTTCACGCGGTAGGCGTTGTATTCGGTAAGGTCGAAATTGTCTTTTACAATCATTTCTTTCTTTTATTGAGCAACTGGCCAAAAATGGCAAAGTCGCTTTTTTTGTAGGTAAGGATGGTCTTTACAGGGACATTGACCGTTTTGCTATAGAAATGCAGGAACAGCAATGCCAGGATCGAGTAACTGATCGTCGATGAGATCGCCGCCCCGACGGCACCATACCGCGGAATCAGGTAGAGGTTACACAGGACGTTGATGACCAACCCCGGCACCATCGCCCAAAGCGACGTACTCGGACGACCTTTTCCGGCCAAATCCATGTTCATTACTTTGAAAATGGTCAGCAAGAGCACGCCGGGCGCCAACAGGCGAAGAACGGGTGCACTTCCGGCGAACTGTGGACCGAACAACAGCGAGACGATCAGATCGGAAAACACTACCAATATCAAGGCCGCGAAGCCTATGAAGATGAACGACAAGCGAAGCAACTGTGCGACTTTTAATGAAAAGCCCGCATCGTTCTTTGAAACGGCGCTTCGTACGAATACGATGGTACTGAGCAGCATCGGAATCTGCCAAAGTGCCTGGATGAAATTCGCGCCCTTGGTATAGATCCCCAATTCCTGTTTGGTGCCAAGCCGCTCCAGCATGATGACGTCGAACCGATAGTTGAGGTTGATCACGAAAAGGGCGATGGCGTAGGTGAGTCCGAGTCGCAACAGTCCTTTTACAATTACCCAATTGACATCGAGGCTGATCGCATCGACAAGCTTGTTCTTTGGAATCAGCAGGGCGAACATAAACAAAGGTCCTCCGATCATGGCGATCAGGTAGCCCATGATGCCCATATGGAACACGATGAGCAATACGGCCGTCAGCAACAACGTGATGACACCGGGCACCCAGTTGATCCGGTTGAACTTGGCAATTTCATTCTTGCCGAGAAAGAAACCGGCATTATAGGTCGTAAACAGCGTAAACGGAATTTGCAGCAGGGCCATGATGACGTAAAGCGTATTATCGCCCGAGCTGGTAAAAAACGTAATCAGCAGGTAACAGGTGACAAGGGAAAAGAGCGAACTGAAGATCCAGATCTGGGCGACCGCCTTTTTGATATCCCGCTCATCGTAGACCCCTTTTCCCATAAAGTACGTCGTCGATTGCTGGATGCCGAGCGAGCCGATACTGATGAAAAGACCCGGGTAGACCAGCAGGGAGGCGATGATACCGTTTTTCTCAGGATCCATCCAACGGGCGGTCACGATGGTCGTCAAGATGCCTGAAAAGAGCACGACGCCTCGCGACACTCCGACCTGGAAGAGATCCTTTAAAAATGCTTTCATTTCTTCTTATTAATAATCTTACACGGTATACCCGCTGCGATGCAGTCGTCGGGCACATCGATATTTACCACGGCATTTGCAGCTACTACCGCGTCCTTCCCTACTGTAATCCCTCCGATGATGATCGCGCCGGCATACAGTCGGGCTCCGTCACCGATGGTGGGATAATCTTTATCACCGTCGCGTCCGTGGCTGCCGAGTGTAACATTCTGCCAAATCCGGACGTTATTGCCAATTACGGAATGGGTGCCGACTACGATTCCTATGGGATGAAGGAATTTCACGCCCGTCCCGATCTTCGCGGAGTAGGCGATATCGCAACTCCATCGGTACATCTGCCGGTTCTTCAACCAGCGGCTGTAGAGGCGTAGCAGCGGATTCGGACTTCTGCGGAACCGTTGACCCAACCGGATATTGACCATGATCTTGAAGGGTTGGTCAAACAGCAGGCTCAGTATAAGTCCGCTGAACGTCCTTCTGCCGCGTGGCAATTCGTTCCAGATGGTTTTCAGTATCCCCATTATCGTACAATCAGCGCATCGAGTTTTTGTTGCAGGTTTTCGTAGCCACGTCCTATCTGCCACGCGTTTTCGATCGTTGTCGTTCCTTCGGCCGTGAGTCCTGCCAACAGGAGGGAGATTCCCGCACGCAGGTCAAGCGCATTCACGCGGGCGCCCTGCAGCGGTGTTCCGCCATCGATGACGAGCATGTCGCCTTCCACGCGGTATTTCATTCCCATCTTCGCCAATTCCTCGGCATAGCCGTAACGGCCCGGGAAACGAAGGTCTACGATTTTTGATTCGCCACGTGACATCGCTCCGTATACGGCGAAAAGCGGTTGCATATCCGAGTTGATACCTGGGTACGGACCCGTGCTGATTTCGACGGGATAAGCGCTTCCGCCGCGTACGATCAGGCTGTCGGATCCGCGGAAAAACTTCATGCCGCTTTCCCGAAGGTAGACCATTGGAACTTCAAGGTGTTCAAAAGGGAAGTTCTTTATTTCCACTTCCCCACCTGTGATGACCGATCCGATCGCCCAGGTAAGGGCTTCCATATTATCCGGAATGACGGAATGGCGCACCGACGTCAACTTCTCAACGCCTTCTATGACGATGCATTTTTGTCCGAAGACTTCAATCTTCGCACCCATTTTGCCCATCATGTCGATCAAATCCATGATTTCAGGACGGATGTGCGGATTCCAGAGTGTCGTGGTTCCTTTTGCCAGACTCGCCGCGATGATGGAGTTCTCGGTCGCGCCGGTTGAGCGCATCGGAAGTACGATATCGGCACCTTTGAGTCGGCCTTCCGACTTGGCACACAGATAGCCGTCTTCTTCCCAAACGCGGGCACCCAGGTTTTCGAGCAGCATCACGTGGAGGTCGTATTTACGCTCACCCAGCTTACATCCACCTGGCAGCGGCACACGACCTTCGCCGAAGCGGGTGGTCAGGGCCCCGAGAATCAGGAGTGTATTGCGGATCGAGCGTTCGTTCCATACGAGTATATTCTTCGGATTCGCGGTTTCGGTGATCTTCACATAGTCGCCGTGGCTCGCATACTCCTTCCCCAACACCTTCAACATGTCAAGGTGTACCTGGACGTCGAGAAGTCCGTTCGGAAAGTTGTAGAGTTCAACATCGCCGTCTGTCAATAACGACGCGGCCAGTAGCCGGAGTGAACTGTTTTTTGCACCACTGACGGTTACCTCGCCTACGAGTTTTCCTTTACTGACATTCATTACCTGGTCCGACATACTAATTTGCTTTTATTTACTTCTTTTTTCTACTTCGCCGGCTTTGGTATCCGACAAGAACGACTGACAAAAATACCGTACATACAATTGCGCGCCTTTCTCGCTGAGGTGGTGCGCATCGAATGACGTGCGGGCTTCCCAAAGATCAGGGTACCGGGCCGGATCGACCAACATGATCATCCGATCGCCCAGGGCCTTTTTCAACGGTATAAGACTGCGATAGGATTCCGACCGCGGGTGTACGACAAATCGCAGTTCGATTCCTTTTTTCTTCGACAATGCCGCGAGCTCCTCGAGTTTGGCGAGGTGTGCTTTGTTGAGTGTTTTGGGTTTATAGCCTGCGAATTCTTTGGCTACTTTTTCTTTCAGGGTCGTCAGCTCAAGCGTATCGGCCTCAAACGCCTTGCGAAGCGCCACCAGTTTCTCATGTTGGTCAGGGTCGTGTGTACGTTCCGTTTCTTCCTCCTGCCCGATGTAGCCGTCGTGGTTAGGGCCTATCCAAATGTCGGCATCGGCATCATCGCGTACGAGCGGTGGCAGGTAATTGAATCCGAAATACTTGATAGCCGTGGCAATCGGGAAATAGGCGTAGGTGAGTTTGCTTTTGAAACTCATGCCTTCTCCTTCGATGTGGTCGTAGAGTGCATTTCCGTTCTTCAGGCTGACCCAATAGGAACTTTTGCGCGCGAAGAGGTTATTCCGCGTAAGCGGACTCATCGTATTGACTTCGAGAAAGGCATACCGAACCGGACTTGAACCCGGCTGGTAGTTATCGAGGAAAAACTCGTATTGCGCGTAGGTTTCGTAGGACTTGTTGGCGGGTGTGCCGAAGTTGAAACTGTGCGTCTCAAGTCCCGCCGCGCGATTGATTGAATCGAAGTTCGCCGGATTGAGGTGGCGGAGCGTCCGGCTGGTGCCAAAAAACACCGTGTTGTAGTCGTTCTTGTGGGATTGGAAATAATCGTATCGCACGGCAAAACGGTCATCCTGCACCTCTTCTGGCAACACCAAGTTGAGGATCAGGTTCATCAGCAGGACGAACACCACAAAGCCTATCGTTTTTTTAAATAGCTTCCTCATCGCGTTAGAATTGGAAATAGATAAACTCCTGTTCATTGCTGCCAAACGCAAACACCATCGCCAACAGCACGAAATAGAACGTCCACCGGAGTGGCGTCGCCGTCTTCAATGCAAAGCGTTCGAGCGCGTAGTTGTTTTCGCGTCCGAGCCATTCGATGACCACGAAAGCCGCTATCAGGGCAAACAACGCAGCGGATGTATGGGTCGGTACGGTAAACAACGAGGCGGAAAAAATGCCTTTTATGTACGAGAACGCGTGTGAGAGTGATTCTGCACGGAAGAAAATCCAGGCGAAAACTGCCAGTGCAAACGTGGTAATCAACTGGAAGGTCTCACGCAGCGACGGCAGCAGGCGCCCTTTCGCCACGATCTCGATATTGTTTCGATTCGTTTTTCGGATGATCGACGGCATGATGAACAAGGCGTTCAGGCCACCCCATACGATAAACGTCCAGTTGGCACCATGCCAGAAGCCGCTTACCAGAAAGATGATGAAGGTGTTCCGGATGCGCATCCAGTTACCTCCCTTACTACCTCCTAAAGGAATGTATAGGTAATCTTTGAACCAGCTTGAGAGCGAGATGTGCCAACGTCTCCAGAACTCCGCGATATCCCTTGAGAAATACGGGAAGTTGAAGTTCTTCAAAAGTTCGAATCCGAGCAGGCGGGCGCTTCCCAACGCAATATCCGAGTAGCCTGAAAAGTCGCCATAGATCTGGAAGGTGAAAAATAACGCACCCAGTACCAGGTCACTTCCGGACTGGTGGGCACTGTCATTGAAAATGATATTCGCGAAATGCGCACAACTGTCGGCAATCACGATTTTTTTGAAAAGACCCCATAAAATCTGCCGTAATCCATCCACCATCTTCTCATATTGGAAGACCCGCGGCTTTTCGATCTGGGGCAGGAGGTGCGTGGCGCGTTCGATGGGACCTGCTACCAAAAGCGGAAAGAAGCTCACGAACAGCGTATAGTTCACCAGGTTTCGCGTGGGTTTTATCCGATCATTGTAGATGTCGAATACGTAGGACAGTCCGTGAAAGGTATAAAAGGAAATACCCACTGGCAGGATAATCTTCAGTATGAAAAGGTCGGGCTTATAGCCGAACTTCTCCATGAGATCCGCGAACGACGAAACAAAGAAATTGTAGTATTTGAAGAAGCCCAGGAAGCCCAGGTTGATGCCCACACTGATGATCAGCCACATTCGCTTGATGGCTTTCGTCTGCGATCTGTGCACCATGATACCCGAGTAAAAGTCGAGCAGGGTCGAAAACCCGAGAAGGAAAAGAAAACGCCAATCCCAGAATCCGTAAAAGATGTAGCTGGCGACCAGCAACATGATATTCTGCCACGTCAGTGACTTTTTGGTGACGAACCAATACAGCCAAAAGACGACGGGCAGGAATAACGCATACGAGATGGAGTTAAATAACATGGACCGTTTTTAGTTTATAATCCGTCGGGATAACAAAGTACGGAAATTTTTAGTTAACATTTTTTAACATTTGACGGATTAGATATGATAGAAGTCGCGGTACCAGTTGACAAACTGCGACACGCCAAACGTAATGTCGGTCGACGGTGCGTAACCATAGTCGCGCTTCAGGTCATCGACATCCGCCCACGTACGGGTTACATCGCCCGGTTGCATCGGCAGGAAGTTCTTTTGCGCGGTTTTGCCGGTGGCCTTTTCAATACCCGAAATGAAATCAAGTAACGCGACCGGACGGCTATTCCCGATATTGTAAACACGGTATCGGGGCGCATCGGCTACTTCCTGTAAAAGGGTTGCCGCCACACCGGCGACGATATCGTCTATGTAGGTAAAATCACGGGCCAGTTCGCCGTTGTTGAACACGTCGATGGGACGGTCATTAAGGATGGCATCGGTGAAGAGAAACATGGCCATATCAGGGCGGCCCCACGGACCATAGACAGTAAAGAACCGAAGTCCGATGGTTTCGATTCCAAACAGATGGCTGTATGTGTGCGCCATCAATTCGTTGCTTTTTTTGGTGGCAGCGTAGAGGCTAATCGGATGATCAACGGTATCGTCGGTGGCAAAAGGCACTTTCTCATTCGTGCCATATACGCTTGAACTACTGGCATACACCAGCTTCCGTACGTTGTAATGCCTGCACGCTTCCAGTATATTGACAAAACCCACCAGATTCGCATCCACATAGGCAAACGGATTCTCAAGTGAATACCGAACTCCGGCTTGTGCGGCCAGGTTACAAACGATGTCGAAGCCTTCTTCTTCAAACAGTTTTGGCAGCGCCTCGCGGTCTTCGATGGCCAGTTTCACGAATCGGAAACCCGCATGGGTAGAACTGGTAAAACGGCTACCGAAAGCGGCATCGACTGAACAGGTGACGCCCAGTTGCGCCAACCGCTGTGTTTTAAGGGTAGGGTCATAATAGTCGTTGAGGTTATCGATTCCGACAACCTCATGGCCCAGCTTCAACAACGATGCGCTCAGGTGAAATCCGATGAATCCGGCTGCTCCGGTAACCAATATCTTCATGATGCAATGACGTTTCGTTTTCGATACGCACCCGACTTGATATCCTCTAGCCATTGGGTGTTGGCCAGGTACCAGTCGATGGTCTTTTCAAGCCCCTGTTCAAACGTAACGGACGGTTCCCAACCCAATTCGCGGTTGATCTTGGTGGCGTCGATGGCATAGCGTAGGTCATGTCCGGGACGGTCGGTCACAAACGAAATGAGTTGTGCCGAATCGCCAGGTTCACGACCGAGCTTTTCATCCATCAAACGACATAGCAACCGAACCAAATCGATATTCTGCCATTCGTTGAAGCCCCCGATATTAAAGGTCTCACCGCGTTGGCCCTTGTGGAATACGAGGTCAATGGCGGCGGCGTGGTCTTCGACATACAACCAATCACGGGTGTTTTTTCCATCGCCATAGACCGGAAGCGCCTTGCGGTCAATGATATTCTGTATGAACAACGGAATGAGCTTCTCCGGAAACTGGTTAGGCCCGTAGTTATTCGAACAATTCGTGATAATGTAAGGCATCTTATACGTTTCACCGTACGCCCTCACAAAATGATCGGATGAGGCTTTCGATGCCGAATAAGGCGAATTCGGGTCATAGGCGGTTTCCTCAGTAAAGAGACCGGTATCACCCAATGTGCCGTAAACTTCGTCGGTGCTGATGTGGTAGAACAGTTTGCCATCCCAATCGGACTGTGCGACCGCGCGGAAGGCATTCAACAGGTTGACGGTACCCAGCACGTTGGTCTTCACGAAGGCTACCGGATCGGAAATCGAACGATCAACATGTGATTCCGCCGCAAGGTGGATGACCGCATCAAAACGCTCCGAACGAAAGAGTTCGTCCATCGCGGTGGCGTCGTTGATGTCGGCGTGGATAAAACGGTAGTTGGGTTCAGATGCCACATCCGCCAAGTTATCGGGGTTGCCGGCATACGTCAGTGCATCCAGGTTGTAGATCGTATAGGAAGGATACGTCCGCACAAAACGACGCACCACGTGCGATCCGATGAATCCGCTGCCTCCCGTAATAAGAATCCTCAAATTCCGCATCTTAACTGCCGATCGCGTTGAACGTAAATCCTATCGCCGTCATCTTTTCTTTGTCGAGGATATTACGTCCGTCGAAAAGGAAGGCCGGCTTCTGCATATTGTCGTAAATCCGTTGCCAATCCAACGTGCGGAACTCATCCCACTCTGTAAGAACGGCAATGGCATGGGCTCCTTTACAGGCATCATACGAATCTTTTTGGCTTGTGAGTAAGGCCGCGTTTTCGTCGGCACTTCTGGTCCCCAGATAGTCGACATCCGTCAGCATCTGTTGCAGTTTCACCTGCGGATCGTAGACCACTACTTTCGCCTGTTCATTCAACAGGTAATCGGCTACGTAGATTGCGGCCGATTCGCGGGTATCGTTGGTATCCTTCTTGAAGGCCCATCCGAGGAAGGCGATTTTCTTGTCGGAAACCGTATTATACAGCGTTTTCACAATACGCGTCGCGAAGCGTTTTTTCTGGTGGTCATTGAGGATGATGACCTGCTCCCAATAATCCGCAACCGCATGTAATCCGTAGGATTTGGCGATGTATACGAGGTTAAGGATGTCTTTCTGGAAACACGATCCCCCGAAGCCTACGGACGATTTGAGGAACTTGCTTCCGATACGCGAATCCATTCCGATGGCACGGGCGACTTCATTTACATTGGCGCCGGTACTTTCACACAATTCGGAAATCGCATTGATAGACGATACACGTTGCGCGAGGAAGGCATTTGCGGTCAATTTCGAAAGCTCCGAACTCCAAACGTTGGTGGTAAGGATGCGCTCTGACGGCACCCAATTGCGGTACACATCGGCAAGTGCCTGAACGGCAGCCTTCCCAGAGAGCGTTTCATCCCCTCCGATCAAAACGCGATCCGGTTGGTGAAGGTCTTCGATGGCCGTTCCTTCCGCAAGAAACTCGGGATTGGAAAGAATCTCGAATGACACGCCGTTTCCGGTAAAGTCGAGTATGCTTTTGATCGCCTCGGCAGTACGCACCGGAAGCGTTGACTTTTCCACCACGATTTTATCGGATGTCGCCACCCTTGCAATCTGGCGGGCGCACAGTTCGATGTATTTGAGATCGGCTGCCTGTCCTTTCCCCACTCCGTAGGTCTTGGTCGGCGTATTGACCGAAATGAAAATCATCTGTGACTCGGCAATCGCTTTGTCAACATCGGTAGAAAAGAAGAGGTTACGTCCACGTGCTTCCTGTACGGCCTTGTCGAGACCTGGCTCATACACGGGAAGGTTATCCGTATTCGGATCGTTCCAGGCATCGATACGGGCCTTGTTCAGGTCGACGACCGTTACTTTAATATGCGGACATTTCTGTGCGATGACCGCCATGGTCGGGCCGCCTACGTAACCCGCCCCGATACAACAAATGGACGTAATGGATGGAATGCTCATGTTCAATTATAGTTTGGCATCGGCTTTGTCGCCGAGAATCCCTTTAATATCATACAAAACGCTCTCTTTACGGAGCAATTGGTCATAATCGATGGTCGTGAATTCTTTGTGGGCAACGCCTACTACGGCCGCGTCGAACGGTCCGTCCGGAAGTTGTGCCGCCATGTCGAGGCCATACTCGTGACGTACTTCGGCTACCCCTGCCCACGGGTCGTATACTGTAACCTCAATACCGTATTCGGTAAGGTGATGGATGACGTCTACAATCTTCGTATTACGGACATCCGGGCAATTTTCTTTAAATGTAATGCCCAACATCAGCAAACGGGCTCCTTTGACAGCGACCCCTTTTCGGATCATCAGCTTGACCACCTGCGAAGCGACGTATTCGCCCATGCTGTCGTTCAGTCGACGGCCTGCCAGGATGATTTCGGGATGGTAACCGGCTTCCTGTGCTTTTTGTGCGAGGTAATACGGGTCAACCCCGATGCAGTGCCCGCCTACGAGCCCGGGGCGGAAAGGAAGGAAATTCCATTTCGTCCCCGCCGCTTCGAGTACAGCATTGGTATCGATTCCGAGCATATTGAAGATTTTCGCCAGTTCGTTTACGAAGGCGATATTGATGTCGCGTTGCGAATTCTCGATGACTTTAGCGGCTTCCGCCACTTTTATTGTTGGTGCCAAATGCGTTCCGGCGGTGATGACCGACCGATACAAGTCGTTTACTTTTACGCCTATTTCCGGAGTGGAACCGGCCGTGACTTTTAGTATCTTCTCCACGGTGTGTTCTTTATCTCCCGGGTTGATGCGCTCAGGAGAATATCCGGCAAAAAAGTCGGTGTTGAAGCGTAATCCGCTGATGCGTTCCAGCACGGGCACGCACTCGTCTTCTGTTACGCCGGGGTATACGGTCGACTCGTAAATGACGATATCATCCTTTTTCAACACCTTCCCCACGGTTTCACTCGCTTTGTAAAGGGGGGTGAGGTCAGGTCGGTTGTTCTTGTCGACAGGGGTAGGAACGGTGACCACGAAATAGGTACAGTCTTTAATGTCATCGAGGTTATACGAGCAAAAAAGCCCGGGACCTTCCTGAGAAGCAGCCGACTTCAACACCGAGCGAAGCAGTTCTTCTTCCACTTCAAGGGTGTGGTCGACACCTGTGTTTACTTCGGAGACACGCGCTTGGTTGATGTCAAATCCGACGACGTCGTACTTCGTGGCAAACAATCGTGCCAGGGGCAATCCAACATAACCGAGTCCAATGACCGCAATTTTCATACGTTATTTTTTATTGAAGATGTTGCCAATACCAGTTAACCGCTTGTTCGAGTCCTTGTCGCATCGAGAATTGCGGGTCATAACCCAACAATCGACGTGCTTTGTCGATACTGGCCAGGGAGTGCGGTATGTCTCCTGCCCGTTCCGGCCCATATATGATCGGCACATCCGCGATGGCAGGATCATAGGCCGACAGGAATTCTTTTAGGTACGCGACAAGATCGTTAAGCGTCGTGCGCTCGCCGAATGCGGTGTTGTAGACCGTGTTGGCCGCCTCTGGATGATCGGCCAGGATGGCGCGTTCGTTCATCTGGACGACGTTGTCGATATAGGTAAAATCACGGGAATAGTCGCCGGTGCCATTGATGACAGGACTTTCGTGCTTCATCAGTTGCATGACGAATTTCGGGATTACTGCGGCATACGCCCCGTTAGGATCCTGACGTCGTCCGAAAACATTGAAATAGCGCAAACCGATGGTTTCGATACCATAGGCCCTGCTGAAAATCTCGGCATACAGTTCGTTCACGTATTTGGTAATCGCGTACGGTGATAACGGCTTTCCGATGATGTGCTCGACTTTTGGCATGTTGGTGGAGTCGCCATAAGTAGAAGAACTCGCGGCATATACAAACCGTTTGACACCTGCGTCGCGGGCTGCGGTAAGCATGTTGAGAAAACCGCTGACGTTTACGTCGTTACTGGTAATCGGGTCTTTTAATGACCGCGGAACAGATCCCAGCGCAGCCTGATGGAGTACGAAATCGGCCCCTTCGACCGCCGCGCGGCAATCGTCCATATTGCGAATATCGCCCTCAATGAGCGTAAAACGCCCACTGGCATGGAGATGTTCAATATTCTTTCGATGTCCGGTGGCGAAGTTGTCCAGACAGATCACGCGACACCCTTTTGACACAAAATGGTCGCAAAGATTGGAGCCTATAAAGCCCGCTCCACCCGTAATCGTTATGTTATAGTCCATGCTTTTATTTGTGCGGCAAAGATATTACTATAATCCGAAACCGAGTCCGGGTTGCGAAAAATACGTATTACTACGTAGGGACCAACGACCGCTTAACGCTTCCTTTTCAGGTCGCCTGCCATCTTTTTAACTCTGCCGAGCCAATTAGTGGAAGGCTCCTTTTCATGATATCCGTTTGAGTAATTGCCATAACCGTAACCGTAGCCATAGTTATAGCCGTAGCCATAGCCGTAGCGCGCCTTTACCTCGAAGCCATTGAGCACGATACTCACATTTCGCAGTTCCTCACGGCTATAGCGATTATTGAGCAACGTGATCATGTCCTTCTTAGTGAAATTCTGTCGTACGATGTAAAGTGTGACGTCGGCAAAATGCGCCAACTCGAGGGCATCGGACACCAATCCGACCGGAGGGGTATCAAGAATGATATAATCATAGGCCGCCTTCAGTTCTTCCATCAGGGTAAACATCCGGTCGCTCATGATGAGCTCGGCTGGATTCGGCGGAACCGCTCCCGAGGTGATGACGTCAAGATACGGCACGTGCGTTTGTTGCACGACGCTCTTTAGTTCCTTCTCACCCGATAAATAGTCAACCACTCCCACTTCGTTCGTAATATCGAAGTCGTTGAAGATTTTCGGCTTTCTAAGGTCAAAACCAAGTATGATGGTTTTCTTTTCGCTCATGGCGAATACGGTGGCAAGGTTAATCGAGCAGAACGTCTTGCCTTCCCCTCCGACCGACGATGTCACCATCAGCACGCGGGCACCACCGTGGTCTTGCTTGCGGAACAAGAACTGCAACGACGACCGTATGGCCCGAAAGGACTCTGACAGGGCCGACTTCGGACGCTCAAAAACAGCGAGGTTACTTTCCGTGTGTTTCTTGCCCACAATACCGATCAGTGGCAGACTGGTGAGCTTGGCGAGGTCTTCTGTATTTTGAATGGCATTGTTGGCGAAGAAGATTCCAAATACAACAAGCAACGGAATGATAAATCCTAAGAACAGGGCCATGATATAGTTCACGCCTGTTTTTGGACCAATCAGTCCACCCCCGGTATCTTTTGCCGCATCGATGAATTTGATATCCGATACGTTGGCCGCCTTTACGATATTGGCTTCCGCCCGTTTTTGAAGGAAGTTGCTGTATATCTCGTTGTTGAGATTGTATTTTCGCTGTATTTTCAGGTAATCCTGTTGCTCTTCCGGCAGGCTTTTGACCTGGCCTTCCGCCTGGCGCATCCGATCGACCAACTGGTTCTGCTCGGCTATGAGACCCACTTTCGCCGCAGCAATGTTCTCGAGGAGTACGTTCTTAACCGCTTCCATTCGGCTGTCGAAATCCTGGAAGAGTTTACTGCTTTTTACGGCATACTTCATGCGGGCCCTTTCCGCCGACATCGAAATCAGGTTACTGACATTCAGAATGATATTAGGATCATCCACGCCCGCGACGGACGGAGCAGGTAGTTCCGAGAAATCATTCTTTTCGTTCAGGTATTTTCGAAGTTGGTTGTAGTAGGCAATCTTTCGCTTTACCGCATCCAATTTTTCGTCCATATCCATCAGGCGGTCGTTGATTTCACCTCCCCCATTCTCAATCTGTCCGATATTCTTATTGCGTAAAAAAGACTTTAGCTCGTCGCCTGCACCTTTCAGTTTGTCTTCCATGCTACGCAATTGCTCGTCAATAAAATCGACCGTATTGGTGGCAAACTGGTTTTTGGCTGCAAGTTGATTGTCGCGCAAAACCCGGACGGTTGTGTTCAGATATTTAACGATACGTGCTTTATTGGTACCCGCCAATGACAGTCGAAGGATTGCAGGTGCTTTGGGGTCAATATCCACATTGATGCCCTGGTAATAGCTCACCACACCATCGAGCGGACGGAACCGCACGAAATACTCGTTACCGGTGTAATAGCCCGGTTCTTCGGTGAGCACCAAACGCCAGCTCAGAAAAGGCAACTGCACTTTTTGCCCTACGCGGAATACCTTTTTGAAGGTCCCGATGGGCACCGTGACGTCCTGTGCGGCATTATCGGCATAGCGAATTGTGGGTGCCATATTGCTTTCGAAGACGACACTGATTTCGTAGCGATCGGCGTCCAGGAATTTTATTTTAATTGGAATGTTCGCTATTTGCCGTCTTTTCTTATCTAGTTCCACCTCGAAAGGGACCGCTCCGTACGAGTCGATCAGGTTGTATTTGCCTTGCGTGAGGTATTCGGTATAAAACGAAAGGGTATCAACCACAAGCTCGTTGTGCGACCGCGACTTAAGCGTTGACGCGATGTTCTGCACTTTATCGGATGTACCTCCCCAGTTAAACACCAGGCTGGTGTTAGACGTAAAAAGCGGATTATTCTCTTCAGTGACCGATATCGTCGTTTCGAGGGAATAAATCTTTTCCTTCCGTATGTTGATCTGGTAGGCAATGGTGAATGCAATCGCCCATGTCAAGAGAAACCACTTCCAATAACTAAAGGTTTTGATCAGGAAACCTTTGAAATCAAACGTATTCTGGGATTCGAAAAAAGAGAAATCTTTTGTGTCGAGCATACGGCTGGCGCTAGTTATTCCGTAGTAAAATGAGTCCGGTTGTCGCCAAAGACAACAACATAACCACCGTAGAAATCGATTCTATACCGGTGCGACCCGTTCCCCAGGACTTTTGTTTTAAAGGCTTAACATACACATAATCATTGGGCTGTAATTCGAAATAAGGAGACGACAGAGAGGCCTTATCCGTCAGATCGATTTCGTACATCTCGGTGCCGTGAGGCAACTTCCGAATGATGGATACGTGCTTGCGATCTCCGGTAGTCGGGATATCACCTGCGTTCGCTATGGCCTCAAGAACGTTCACCTTTTCCTGGAACAACGTCTTAGTTCCGGGCACGTTCACCTCGCCGTTCACCGTAAACCGGAAGCCCGTCAGCTTAACCGTAACAAAAATATTGGCATCCTTCGTGAAATAGGTCTCCAACAAACGATCTTCTATTCGCTTTCGAACCTCATCAACAGTAAATCCCAGCACATTCAGTTCACCCAAAATCGGAATCCGGATGTTACCGTGATCATCTACGGCGTACCCGTTGAAGTACAGTCCTTCCTGGCTAATGGCCGTGGCAGCCGCGCTCTCAGTGCTGTTGAACATGGCCACAAACTGCGGATCTAATGACTTAATGGCGATATACAGGTTGTCACTCGTCTGCAGTCGGTAAGGTTTGGAAGGTACTTCATGTACGCCCATATTGTCCGCTTCCTGTTTTTTCTGCAGGTAAATCAAATCCTCGTTGGGAATGCAGGAAGTCATCATCCCTGCAAAAAAAACCAACAGAAACAGCGCGCGATACTTCATGAGGCAGTACAATTAGTGGACAAATATAGACTTTCCGTGCTAAAATCAAAAAGAGCGTTATGAGGTCCCAAACGACCGCTCGAAAGGAACGCGCTGTAAGATACTTCTTCCCAATGTCACTTCATCGGCAAACTCCAGCTCATCCCCTACGGAGATCCCCCGCGCGATGGTGGAGAATACGATGGGATACTCGCTCAACTGCCGGTAAATATAAAAATTCGTAGTATCGCCTTCCATAGTCGGGCTGAGGGCGAAAATGACCTCGCTTACACTTCCGGAACGCACCTTTTCTACCAACGATTGTATCTTAAGTTGTCCGGGGCCTACCCCGTCGACCGGGGAAATGCGGCCACCCAGCACATGATAGATGCCCTTGAACTGACGGGTGTTCTCAACCGCCATCACATCGCGTATGTCTTCAACCACACAAACCATCGAATGGTCACGCCGTTCATTGGCGCAGATATCGCACTGCTCCGTGTCCGAAATGTTGTGGCAACTGTTGCAATACCGTATGTCTTCCCGCATCCGTGACAGCGCCGCCGACAGGAATTCGGTACGCTCGGCAGGCTGGCGAAGGAGGTGAAGCACCAGGCGAAGCGCCGTCCGACGTCCTATCCCCGGAAGTTGGGCCATTTCGTTGACGGCATTCTCAAGCAGTTTCGACGAAAATTCCATAGTGCAAAAATAGGTGTTACCTACCGAAGGCCAATGCGGTATTTGGGGATATCATGCCAGGCAACTTCATATTATCTGACAGTACGGAAAAAAAGACGGAAGAAAACACCCATTCGCTTTGGCAAACGTACCCGTTTTTCTATTTTCGTGACGAGAACGGTTTTTTATGCTTACTGTACAAAAGAAAATCAAGGCACTTACCCGACGCTATGAACTTGCTTTTGAAGCACAACTCGTCCGGGGTCCGCGACATGCTAATGAACTTCTTCTTCGTTTTCGCCAGGAGTTAGCCGATGTCGTATCGGGTCGGATGTACGAAATACCGGAACAGGCCGAGGAGCTCGTTGCCATCGCTGACGAAGCAATCGACCAACTGGAAAGCACACTCCGGAAATCGCGATAGTGAAGGGCCGCCACTCCGGCTTGTTTCGACGGCGTTAATCCGCTATCTTTGCGCTTCCAAATTTTAGGACAATGATCAAAATTACCTTGCCCGACGGATCGGTACGGGAATTCGAAAGCGGCGCGACTCCGATGGACGTCGCGAAGAGTATCAGTGAAGGTTTGGCGCGGAACGTGATTTCCGCCGCATTCAACGGCACGACTGTTGAAACCGAAACACCGCTCACCACCGACGGTTCGCTGGTTCTCTATACCTGGAACGACAAGGAAGGTAAAAAGGCGTTCTGGCATTCGACATCACACGTGATGGCACAGGCCCTGCAGGAACTGTATCCGGGCGTTAAGCTTACCATTGGCCCTGCCATCGAGAATGGCTTCTATTATGACGTTGATTTCGGCGACCAGAAAATTTCGGACGCCGACTTCAAGAAAATCGAAGACCGCGTGCTCGAGATCGCCCGTGAAAAACACGAGTTCAAAATGCGCGCGGCAAGCAAAGCCGACGCGCTGGCCTTCTACAAAAAAGAAAACAACCCCTATAAAATCGAGCTGATCGAAAACCTGGAAGACGGAACGATCACCTTTTGTGACCACGCCACGTTCACAGACCTTTGTCGTGGCGGACACATCCCGAACACCGGACTCATCAAAGCCATGAAAATCATGAGCGTAGCCGGTGCGTATTGGCGTGGTGACGAGAAAAACAAACAATTGACCCGGGTCTACGGCGTGTCTTTCCCAAAACAAAAAGACCTCACCGATTACCTGGAATTGCTGGAAGAAGCGAAACGCCGCGACCACCGGAAACTCGGAAAAGAATTGGAGCTTTTTGCGTTTTCGCAGAAAGTCGGACAGGGACTTCCCCTCTGGCTGCCAAAAGGCGCCGCCCTTCGCGACCGTCTCGAGCAATTCCTGAAAAAGGCACAGAAAAAAGCGGGTTACGAACAGGTAGTGACGCCACACATCGGCCAAAAAGAGTTGTATGTGACGTCCGGACATTACGCGAAATATGGCGCGGATTCGTTCCAACCTATCCACACGCCTGCGGAAGGAGAGGAATTCCTTCTCAAGCCCATGAACTGTCCGCACCACTGTGAAATATACAACAACAAACCGTGGTCGTATAAGGATCTTCCGAAACGCTATGCCGAATTTGGCACCGTGTATCGATACGAACAATCCGGCGAGCTTCACGGCCTGACCCGGGTACGCGGTTTTACACAGGACGATGCCCACATCTTCTGTACGCCTGAACAATTGGATGACGAGTTCAAGAAGGTAATCGATCTGGTACTCTACGTTTTCGGCTCGCTCGGATTCGAAAACTTCACCGCGCAGATTTCACTCCGCGACCAGGAGAACCGCGACAAGTATATCGGCTCAGACGAAAACTGGGAGAAAGCAGAAAACGCCATTATCAATGCAGCACGCGACAAAGGACTCAACACGGTGGTCGAATATGGCGAAGCCGCATTCTACGGCCCGAAGCTCGACTTCATGGTGAAGGACGCACTGGGTCGCCAGTGGCAGTTGGGTACCATCCAGGTAGATTATAACCTGCCAGAGCGTTTCGAACTGACCTATAAGGGATCTGATAACGAACTGCACCGTCCGGTCATGATCCACCGCGCGCCATTCGGGTCAATGGAGCGCTTCATCGCCATCCTGCTCGAACACACCGCCGGCAACTTCCCTTTGTGGCTCATGCCTGAGCAAGCTATCATCTTGTCTCTCAGTGAGAAGTATGAAAATTATGCGAAAAAAGTTTTAGATTTACTTGAAAATCACGAAATTCGCGCCCTAATTGACAACCGCAACGAGACAATCGGAAAGAAAATCCGGGAGGCTGAAACGAAGAAATTCCCGTTTATGCTGATTGTGGGAGAAGAGGAAGAGAAGAACGGTACGGTTTCGGTCCGTCGTCACGGACAGGAAGGACGCGGCAACGCCAGCTACTCGATTGACGATTTCGCTGCGCTCGTACAAGAGGAAGTTGCCAAGACATTGAAAACATTCGAAGTTTAACGCTAAATACTGAATAGCCATAGCATTAAGAAGCAATAACAGGGGCCCTGCCCGTGTAGAAAAAAAAGATCCGCACCGGATCAACCAATTCATCCGCGTACCGGAAGTACGTCTTGTAGGTGAGGGCATTGAGCCTGGTATCTACAAAACCTCGCAAGCGTTGGCCATCGCCGACGAGCAGGGCCTTGACCTCGTCGAGATCTCGCCGAACGCTGAACCACCGGTATGTAAAATAATGGACTACAAGAAGTTTCTTTACGAACAAAAGAAACGCGACAAAGCCCTAAAAGCGAAGTCGGCCCAGGTAGTCATCAAAGAAATTCGTTTCGGCCCACAGACCGATGAGCACGATTACGAGTTCAAGAAAAAGAATGCCGAGAAGTTCCTGAAAGAGGGATCCAAACTCAAGGCATTCGTGTTTTTCAAAGGACGGTCGATCATCTATAAGGAGCAAGGCCAAATCCTCCTCCTTCGCCTGGCGCAAGACCTGGAAGAATTCGGAAAGGTAGAATCCATGCCGGTACTGGAAGGAAAACGGATGATTATGTTCATCGCGCCGAAAAAGAAGCCGGTCAAGTAAGGAGAAGTCGAAAGTTGAAAGTCGAAAGTGGGAAGAGGTTGAAACAAACGACGACTTCAGACTTTAGACTCCAGACTTCAGACTAAAAAAAGAGTAAGTCGAACCACAATAAGTTAGGAATTATGCCTAAAATGAAAACCAAATCCAGCGCCAAGAAACGCTTTAAAGTGACGGGCTCTGGTAAAATCAAGAGGAAGCACGCTTTCAAGAGCCACATCCTCACCAAGAAATCGAAGAAACGCAAACTGGCGTTGACGCATTCCGCACTGGTTCACCAGTCTGACGTGAAGAGCGTAAAAGAGCAACTTAGAATTATCTAAGAGGTTATCGGTTTTTGGAAATTGGTTTCTGGACCTATATCCAGCCACCAAGCGCCAAGTACCCACAACCACGCTCACAGGTTTAACATTTAATAACCCTGTTGTCAGGCTTCAAAGACCGAAAGGCGCCTGCAGCAAAAAAAAGTAAAGTATGCCAAGATCAGTAAACTCAGTTGCCAAAAGGGCACGTAGAAAAAAAGTATTGAAGCAAGCCAAAGGTTTCTTTGGACGTCGTAAAAACGTTTGGACAGTAGCGAAAAACGCCGTTGAAAAAGCAATGCAGTATGCATACCGCGACCGCAAGGCGAAAAAACGTAACTTCCGTGCATTGTGGATCCAGCGTATCAACGCAGGTGCCCGCCTGGAAGGAATGTCCTACTCAAAATTCATCGGAGCAGTAAAGAAAAACGGTATCGAACTGAACCGTAAAGTACTCGCTGACCTCGCGATGAACCATCCGGAGGCTTTCAAAGCCATCGTGAAAAAAGTAAAATAAACGTTTTTATAAACCGGAACGACTTACTCAAAAAACCCGCTTTCACGAGCGGGTTTTTTAATGGGAAAAATTCATCGCCGTGCCGTGAAATCTTCCCCACGTGCCATCTCCCGAACTTCCGAACTTCCCTATGGCGTGCCCCTTCGGCATCCAACCAGTACTATCCGGAATGCCCTGAATCTGCCGAAGGGTCGGGCTCTCCGCACTCGCTTTTTTGCTTCGTTCCTCCGCAAAAAGAGCTCAGACAATGCGCCGATCCCTCACGCGGCTTCTTCCCTAACCGCGACTTCCCACTTTCAACTTCCCACCTTCAACTTTCGACTTTCAACTTTCGACTTTCAACTACAAAGGCATCCTTCGTTTCATCTCCTCGACGATATTGAACGCCGCCGGGCACATTGCTACATTTTTCAACGTAAGGTGCGTAATCTGCTGGAACTTCTTCCGGTCGGTATGCGGATACTCCCGACAGGCCTTGGGACGCACCTCATAGATCAGGCAATAATTCTCGGCATCCAGAAACGTGCAGGGCACCGACTGCAATACCCGATCACCGTCCTCATCGACCCGCAGATAGGTGTCGATGAACTGCTGCGGCTTCAAGCGGAGGTGTTTGGCAATCCGCTCGATATCGGCTTCCGTAAAAAGCGGCCCGGTCGTCTTACAACAATTGGCGCAGGACAGACAGTCGGTCCGTTGAAACTCGGCATCGTGCAGTTCCTGCATCACATAATCGAGGTTGCGCGGCGGCTTCTTTCGCAATTTCTCGAAGTACTTCCTGTTTTCGTTATGCTTATCTTTGGCAAGGCCAGGCAACTGTTGCAAATCGGGTTTCATACCACAAAAGTATATCCTTTCCCTACATGAACGACCTTTTCGGTAAAGCCATTCTTGACTATCAAACCGGCAACGCTCCGGAAGACCTTATCACCGAGACCGATATCTCGGAACCAGATGAAATGCCCGTGGCCTACCTGTTTCGCGGCTTTGACGAAATGCCGGTCATCGAACAAACCGCACTCCGTCTGGCCAACGGCCGTGTACTGGATATCGGATGCGGTGCGGGCAGTCACTCCCTTTACCTCCAAAACAAACGACAACTCGACGTAACGGCGATCGATGTATCGGAAGGTGCTGTCGAAACATGCCGCCTAAGGGGTGTTCATAAGGCGCTACATAAAGATGTCATGCACCTCGAAAACGAACAATTCGACACGCTGCTGCTGCTCATGAACGGTACGGGTATTTTCGGCACGATGGCGCGGGTGTCGTCTTCTCTGCAACAATTGAAAAAACTCCTGTCACCGAACGGACAGATATTGATTGACAGTTCCGACATCCTCTATATGTTCGACTCAGATGACGAGGGCGCTCATTGGATTCCGGCCGACCACTACTACGGCGAACTCACCTTCACGGTTTCCTATAAAGGGCAAACCGATCCGCCATTTCCATGGCTGTATCTCGACTTCAACACCTTGCAGACGGCCGCGCATCACAACGGATTGGCGTGTGAATTGGTGGTTGAAGGTGCACATCATGATTACCTGGCGCGACTTACCATTATGTCATCGTAAGACGTTTTTAGTATCTTTAAATAAAAATTGTATGAAAAGACTTGTCTTATTGGGCTTACTCACCCTTGCCTTTAGCTGTTCGTCTGATGATAGCGGATCGATGGTGGAAGACGGCGTCAACCCACGTCCGAACCAACAACCCGCCGGCAGTAGCGCCCATGATTTCCTTTCGGCGGATGACTATCAGAAACTGACTGTAGAGATTCTCTACATCGGGCAATACAAGCCTTCCGATGTGGCAGTGGCTTCACTCCAGGCCTTTCTGGAAGCCCGACTCAACAAACCGGACGGTGTCTTCATCACGCAGCGACAGATTGAGAGCCCGGGCACCTCACCTTATACCACTTCTGAAATCAGGAAACTCGAGACGGATAACCGTACCGCTTACAACAATGTGGGTGAGTTGGCATTGTGCATCCTGTTCGTAGATGGCCGTTCGGCCAGTGACACGGCCACGGGCGCTGTTTTGGGAACCGCTTACTTAAATACGTCTTGCGTCATATATGAAAACACCATTTGGGCGTTCAGCAATGCGGTCAACCAACCACCGCGGCCCATCATGGAAAGCACCGTGTTGCAGCACGAACTGTGTCACCTGCTTGGGCTAGTCGATTTCGGCACCGAAATGGTCACAGACCACCAAGATCCCGACCACATCCGCCACTGCGATAACAACCAATGTCTCATGTTTTGGGCCAGCCAGAACCGCGTGATGAATATGCAAACGTCAGCGGTGCCGCAATTAGACGCCGCCTGTATTGCCGACCTGCAAGCCAATGGAGGGAAATAAAAAAGTCCCGGTTTGTCCGGGACTTTCTCTAGTTTAGCGAGTCGTTATTTCTTGATAAGACGCTTCGTTTTGAGGTACTTCTGTCCTTCCCCATAAAAACGGATGAAGTACACACCTGACTGGAGGTCTTGTACACTAACCGTGGTGTTGCCATTAAGTGACACTTCTTTTACTTTCTGCCCCAGACTATTCATGATTTCAAGGCGCTCCACCGTCTTGGTCGAAGTAATGGTAAAGTAGTCAGAAGCCGGATTCGGTGCAATTGACATCTTCTTCGATTCAACCTCATCCAAGCTAAGAGGTGTTGCACCCAGTGAGGTTTGCAACAACACCCGCGGACCATTCAAAGCGGTTGTCACCCGCGTTTTTTGACCCGTGGTGAAAAACGCCATACAGGCATCATTGACATAATCCATAAAGTTCATGAACATCGACCCGTTCGCTGTAGTCGTACACGCATAGGTATTGTCTGGGAAGGTCGGACATTCATAATAAGGGTCGCTTGTAGCAGGGGTATCGGCTACGCCGTCGCTGTTATTACCTGAACCGCAAGCGCTGCCATCGTTACCCCATGGGTGTTTGAGGTTAAAATAGTGGCCGATTTCGTGGGTTGCGGTGCGGCCTTTGTTATAGGGGGCCGTAGCGGTTCCGGTCGTGCCGAAATAGCGATAATCGATACAGAGTCCGTCAAACTCTGGTAGGTTGGTAGAGGGCAAATAGGCAAAACCTAGTAATTGCAGTGCATCATCAAACTTACCTACCCAAATGTTCAGGTAGCTGTAGGGATCCCACGCCGGAAGTCCCGACCCTGTATAATAGTTGTTGTAAAAATCAAAACTGCTCGCTACCGACTTGCGCTCTATACCTGTTGTCGGTTCGTCATCGGGCGTACGTACGGCCAGCGTAAAGTTAAGTTCCATATCGGCTCCGAATGATTGGAAAACGGCAGGGACAACAGTAGAGAAATCGGCATTCAATTTGCGATAGTCAGCATTCAAAACGGCAATCTGCGAGGCAATCTGTGCATCTGAAATGTTCTGGACTGCCGACTTGTATAACACGTGAACGACAACAGGAATCGTAACAACCACCGTTGGACTCTGCGTGCTGAACGTGGTGTTCTGCATCGAGGCCTCCATCTGCTCCTGTGCCTGGATATAGCCGGCAGCTAAAGTGGGGTTACTTAAAACGCGATCCATTGCGGCTTGCATACCACAGCGCTGCTGTCCGAACGACATGCTGGCTGCAAGGCCAACAACAAAAAGTAAATATCTATTCATAATATGGGGATTTAACCCTCCAAACTTACGAAAAAAGACGAAAGTGACGCTAAAATTCGGTAAACTACTCAAATTCGTCGGTCAAAAAAGGACCGCCAAAGACATCGGTTGTTACGAAAACGTTTTCCATTGTACACAATTGGTAATAAACCAATTACCAAAAACAAAGCCGTTTTTAATCCTATCCGACGTGAAAATTGTACCTTCGGAAAAACAATATCCTTATGAAGTCACGGCTACTTATTATATTATATGTACTGCTAACCGGCGTCGCTTCTGCACAAACGGTCGATCGCGCGAAACTCGATGCCTATTTTGATGCACTCGAGAAGAACGACCGATGGATGGGCAGTGTAGCTATCCTTAAAGATGGCCAATTAGTCTATACACGCGCCATCGGGTATTCCGATGTCGAAAAGGAAACCAAGGCAACGCCCTCAACACGCTACCGCATCGGATCGATTTCGAAAACCTTCACCTCGGCACTGACTTTCAAGGCTATTGAAGAGAAAAAACTGAAACTGACCGACAAACTGTCCAAGTGGTTTCCTTCCATCACAAATGCCAGTCAAATTTCCATTGACGACCTTTTGTCACACCGATCCGGCATCCACAACTTCACGAACGATGACGATTTCACCCAATGGTGTACACAGGCCAAAACCGAAGCCGAAATGACCGAGATCATTCGCAAAGGAGGCAGTGATTTCGAACCCGGCAGTAAGTCAGAATACAGTAATTCCAACTTTGTACTCCTTACCTACATTCTTGAAAAAATATACGGAACAAGCTATGTCCGTTTGTTAGCGGACCGGATCACAACGCCGCTCCGTTTAAACGGAATCGTGGCGGAAGGGCGAATCGACGGAAAAGTAGCCGCACATTCCTACGGCTACATCGGTAAATGGGAGAAAGCCCCCGAAACCGATCTTTCTGTGCCTTCGGGTGCAGGTGCCGTCGTCGCGGATGCCACACAACTAGCCGGTTTTTACGATGCACTTTTCGACGGGAAGGTCGTTTCGGAAGCCAGTCTTACACAAATGAAAACGTTACAGGAAGGCTATGGAAAAGGGCTTTTCACGTTTCCTTTTAACGGACGGAAAGGCTTTGGGCATACGGGTGGAATTGACGCCTTTACTTCCATCGCTGCACATTTTGACGACGGCGATGTGACGATAGTGCGCCTCTCAAACGGCGCCAACATCGAAGAAAATGACATTTCGATTGTGTTACTTTCGGCAGCTTATGGACTACCCTTTGACATTCCATCCTTCGAAAAACGTCCTGTTTCAGAGACCCCAAAAGGACATGCCGGTGTCTACGCAACACCCACACTCCCTATAAAAATTACGATTTCGGAGCGAGCGGGCACTTTTTATGCCCAGGCAACCGGACAGTCAGAATTTCCGCTGGAAGCACAGGCCGATGGTAGTTTTACATTCGAACCGGCACACATAAAGATCCTCTTTGACCTCGACAAACGGGAAATGACCCTGGTGCAGGGCGGGGCAACTTTATTGTTTACAAAAGAGTAGGGTATCACGCCTTCTCTTTTTTCAAAAATCTTTCGTTTCGACTTGCAAAAGCGAAAGCAAGATGTAACTTTGCAGTCCCTATCGGGCGATTAGCTCAGCTGGTTCAGAGCACTACCTCGACAAGGTAGGGGTCACTGGTTCGAACCCAGTATCGCCCACAAAAAAAGCAGGCTTCACGCCTGCTTTTTGTATTGTATGCCCTAGCTAGTTAGTTTCTCCTACTCAGGAAGATCCGCAACACATAATAGAAAAGAAGCATCACGGAAGAGAAGAGTTGCAACGCAGCGCCCACGAACATATCGGTGGTGTAGTAATCCTTAATACGGCTGGTTTGGTATAGGATAGCCGCTGAAGCCAACACACACATCCCTACGGAAAACCACAAGCCGAGGTTAAATCCGAACAGCGCGCCTCCAATAACGCATCCCAACGCAATGAATCCACCGATAATGATACCGGTGCGCAGAAAGGAAAAATCAGCATTAGTGGTAAACACCACCGCGGTCAATCCACTAAACATCAGCAACGTAACTGTAGCGGCCTGTGCTATTACCTGCGGACCGGCATAGTACATCGCGATGTAGATAAGCGGCAGGAAAATGAATGCCTCTATCACCACATACAGGGCTAGTCCGAGATACTGGGTCTGGCGAGAGGCAGCAACCGACATACGTTCCGACACGAAACTTCCGAGCCAAAAGAGGCCGATGAACCCGAGCCAGGCGCCGCGACCCAAACTAAAGAGGCTTGCCATTGCCTCGTCTGAGACGACGGTTAGTAAAAGTGATTCCACGAGGATAAACGCCAATACGGCACCCGCCACATGCAGGTAGGTTTTCTTGAAAAAAGCGGCGCGTTCTAAGTCCGTCGCTTCTGCGACAAATAACTTATGGTCTTCCATGTTTTTGTTTTTTGTGGGAAATATACTGAATTGAACCGTAATCGCATAAAAAAAACGTCCGCGGTGCGGACGTTTTGGTAAGGATAATAAAAGAATCACACCTTGATGTGACCCCAGTTCTCGCCGCGTTTGATGCGATACAACTGCATCTCACTGATGTTGAATTGTTTTGCCAACATCTTCAAACGCGTTTTCCGATTGGGGTTTGCCAGCTCTTTTTTCAACCGGATCACCTGTGTGGTTGTAAGCTTCGCTCCATCAGACGCAATGTTGTGCGCGATGGTACGCTGCCGTGCTGAAATGACGTGAGGACTTTTTTTCGCGTGCTCAATCATCTCGTCCTTCGTGGCCCATTTGAGATTAGACGCACGATCGTTGTCTCGTTGGTAATCAAGGTGCAGCACATACGTCTGATCCGGATGATCTTTCGGAATGAAATACTCCGCCACCAACTTCGCAACAAAAAAACTTTTAGATCGCCAGGTGTCATTGTACTTGAACTTGTAGCGTAAGGTTACATAGCCTTCCGACCTTCCGCCTTTGATGACCTGACCATTTTCCATTTTATCAGTATAACTGATAATACGCCCGTAGTTAGAAACGGCGTAGCGTTTCTGCAACGGCGCGTCAAGAGGCACTTCAACGAAGCGCTCTGAAGCATACAGTCGCAACATGTACTTATTATTTAAAGGGGTTCACGCAAATATATAGAAAAAAAACAAATTATCGCTCTTTATGCGCTATTTAATGTGGTATGAGTGAAAAATTAGGAATTTCAATCGTTTTTTCTAAAATTTTCTTAAAACGCTTGCGCTGCGCGAAAAACCGTCTATCTTTGCATCTATATCGCGGGATAGAGCAGTAGGCAGCTCGTCGGGCTCATAACCCGAAGGTCACAGGTTCGAGTCCTGTTCCCGCTACTACAAAACCGGAATCACTTACACCAGTGGTTCCGGTTTTTTGCTTACAGAAACCCTGCAACCGGATCCAGTGTTGACAGACTTCCTAAAAAAAGTGTAGCTTGCAACACCTAACCCCCGCAACATGAATATTCGCGCAAAACTTAGGCAATTGTTTTTTCCGGAACGACCACTCCATGAACGCATCGACACCTTTTGGGTACAAAAGGTAGCCAAACACAGCGTTCAGGATCGGTTCCTTTTTTTTGAAAACGCCTGCAGGAATAAAAAGGTCATCCATTTTGGCTGTAACGACTACCCGATCTTTAACCCTTCGTATAACCTTCATATTCACCTTTCGAAACATACGGAGGTGCTTCACGGCTTCGATATCGATCTGGAAGGCATAGAGGAATTACGGAAATATGTTGACCAGGAGTACTTTTCCCAATTTTCGGAATTGGAGGGAAGGACGTACGATATTTGCCTGGTGCCGGAAACCATCGAACACGTAGATAACGTTCGCTCTTTCCTGGAAGGCATCGCCTCTGTGGATGCAACTACCTTTTACATTACCGCCCCCAATTGCTTTGCCCAAAAGCACATGAAACGCAATCACGAAACGACCGATCAGTTCATCGAAATCGTACACCCAGACCACAACTACTGGTTCAGCCCGTACACGCTCAAAAATGTGATCCAAAAGTATACGAATCTTGAGGTGACAGAAGTAATACTGCTCGAAAATGACACCATGGTCTGCTGCAAAGCAATCAAGAAATAAACTTATTACACACTTACTCTCTCTTCCATGCACAAAGCCGGATTCGTCAATATCATAGGAAACCCGAACGTCGGGAAATCGACACTCATGAATGCACTGGTAGGGGAACGTCTTTCCATCATCACGTCGAAAGCACAGACCACCCGGCACCGCATCCTCGGCATCGTCAATGGTGACGACTTCCAAGTAGTGTTTTCAGACACGCCCGGCATCATCAAACCGGCCTATGAGATGCAGGAATCGATGATGAAGTTTGTCAAATCAGCCTTCGAAGACGCCGACGTATTACTATATATGGTCGAAACGGGCGAAAAAGCCCTGAAAGACGAGGATTTCTTCCGCAAAATCGTCAATGCCAAGATTCCAGTATTGCTGCTGCTTAATAAAATCGACAAAACCAACCAGGAAGACCTTGAAGCGCAGGTCGCGCATTGGAAAGAACTCGTGCCGAACGCCGAAATCATCCCCTTGTCAGCGCTCGAGAACTTCAACGTCCAGGAGGTATTCACACGAATTCTGGAACTGTTACCCGAATCGCCTCCGTACTACCCAAAAGACGCCCTGACCGACAAGCCAGAGCGGTTTTTTGTCAATGAAACCATCCGCGAAAAAATCCTATTGTACTACGATAAGGAAATCCCGTATGCGGTGGAAGTGGAAACGGAGGAATTCCAGGAAGATGAAAACATCATCCGGATCCGCGCGGTCATCATGGTCGAACGAGACACCCAGAAGGGCATTATCATTGGCCATAAAGGTGCCGCTATCAAAAAAGTCGGAGTGGCCGCACGCGCCGACCTGGAAAAGTTTTTCGGGAAGCAAATCCACATCGAGTTTTTTGTAAAAGTCAACAAAGACTGGCGTTCCGATAAGCGGCAACTGCGCCGTTTTGGCTACGATCTGGGATAGAAAACGGCCCTTTTTCAATAGCGTGGTTTCCTACTTCTCACTACCTTTACGCTTCCAAAAGCAGCCACATGTTTGAAAATACGCTCGATTACGCGCGCACACTCGATGCGCAGGACGACCTCGCTCCGTACCGAAACGAATTCCTTTTTCCGCAACACCATGGCCAGGATGTCATTTACTTTGTAGGAAACTCATTAGGACTTCAGCCCAAACGCACCCAAGCCTACGTCGACGAAATCATGCACGATTGGGCGTCGATGGCCGTAGAAGGGCACTTCTATGCAGAAAAACCCTGGTGGGACTACCACGAAAGACTCGCGCGTCCCCTTGCAAAAATAGTCGGCGCCAAACCGTCGGAAATAACGGTCATGAATACGCTGACGGTCAACCTCCACTTACTGATGGTATCCTTTTACCGTCCTACCCCCGACCGGTATAAGATTATCTGTGAGGAAAAAGCATTTCCTTCCGACCAATATATGCTACAAAGCCAGGTGAAATTCCATGGTTTTGACCCGTCAGATGCCATCGTTGAAATCAAACGCCGCCCCGGCGAACAAAATATCCGCCTCGAAGATGTGTTGGAGACCATCCGTACAATCGGTGAGCGGACGGCATTGGTGCTGATCGGGGGCGTGAACTATTATACCGGACAGGTGTTTGACATGGAAACCATTACACGCGCGGGACACGAAAAGGGTGCCTACGTCGGATGGGATCTCGCCCACGCCGCCGGAAACGTCGAACTCGCCCTGCACGAATGGGATGTGGACTTCGCCGCCTGGTGTTCCTATAAGTATATGAACTCCGGTCCCGGCAACGCTTCAGGCTGCTTCATCCACGAAAAACACCACCACGACACCTCACTTCACCGCTTCGCCGGATGGTATGGGCATAACAAAGAACGACGGTTCAAGATGGAACCGGTGTTCGATCCTGTCAATGGCGCCGATGGCTGGCAAGTCAGCAACCTTCCGGTGTTGTCGCTGGCACCTTATCTGGCGTCACTCGAAATGTTCGAAGAAGTCGGAATGGAACGCCTCATCGCCAAACGGGATCGCATTACTTCCTACCTCGAATTCATCCTTACCGAAATCGGACGCGAAACAAACGGCAATTTCGAAGTAATAACACCCGCCGAACGCGGCTGCCAGTTGTCTGTCTTCCTTCATGGCGAAGGACGCAGCCTGTTTGAGTACCTGATGGCCAATGGCGTCATCACCGACTGGCGCGAACCAAATGTCATCCGCCTTGCGCCTGTTCCTTTTTACACCCGATTCGAAGATATGTACCGGTTCGGACAGATCTTGAAAAGCGGAATTACGGCGCGTTAGAAACTTTCGTACCTTGTCCGGGTAACCTAACCGGATATGAAACGTCGAACGAAAATACTAGGGGCACTGTTGGCCGTCCTGGTCAGCATTGCCCTCTTTATTTATGTATACTGCCAGTCACTGGCGCCTGATTATGAAGGAGATGCCTCAATAAAGGGGTTGTCGCATACCACCGACGTCTACTTCGATGACTACGGCATCCCCCACATTTTTGCCGAAAACGAAACCGATGCACAACGCGTGCTGGGCTACGTGCACGCCCAGGACCGCCTGTGGCAGATGGAAATCCTACGCCGGATTGCGCCGGGCCGACTGTCGGAACTATTCGGTAGCAAGTTGCTGAAAACCGACCGCTTTTTTGCCGCGACCGGTATTGCGGAATACTCCAAAAAGTCAGTAGCGGAACTCGACCCCAACTCCGAATCCTACCGTTTGGCGATGGCCTATGTAGACGGCATCAACCAATATATGGAACAGGGCGACACACCCATTGAGTTCACGCTTCTGGGTATCGAAAAGAAACCGTTCACGCTGGAAGACGTTTACAACGTTTTTGGATTTATGTCGTTCAGTTTCGCGATGGCGCAAAAAACAGACCCACTTCTGACCGACATCCGCAACCGCTATGGCATGTCGTACTTAGACGATTTTGGCCTCGACGGAAGCAGCCACATCACCCGGCTTAAAACATCGAAGGGAAAAGCCCTTGAATTCGCCGCCATCTCCCGTTCGGTATCCTCGCTGCTTGAGACCTCACCCGCCCCGGCCTTTATCGGCAGCAACTCATGGGTAATAGGCGGCTCGAAAACCGCATCGGGGAAGGTCATCTTTGAAAATGACCCGCATATTGGTTTCTCCCAACCGGCCACCTGGTACGAAGCCCATATTCACACGCCCGGTCATGAGATGTACGGATTTTACCTCGCCGGAACCCCTTTCCCCCTTCTCGGTCATAACCATTCCTATGCGTATGGTTTGACGATGTTTGAAAACGACGACCTCGATCTCTTCCACGAAAAGGAAAACGCCAACGGGCAATACCTGACGCCGGAAGGGTACAAAAACTACACGACACGCATCGAAACAATCAAGGTAAAAGACAGCGCCGACGTAACACTAAAAGTGAAGATATCCAGGCATGGACCTTTGGTAAACGGCGTGCTCGACGGCGTGAAAAAAGAAACGCCTGTGGCCCTATCGTGGGTGTATACCCAACACCCGAATAAGTTATTGGAAGCGACCTACCGGATTTCACATGCCCGCAACCAAAACGATTTCGCGACCGGCGTTTCGCTCATTCACGCACCCGGACTCAACGTGATGTATGGCGATGCCCGTGGAAACATTGCCTGGATCGCCGCCGGAAAGCTCTACAAACAGAAACCGTCCGTGAACCCGAACTTTATCCTGAAAGGGGAAGGCGATGACGATTGGAAGGAATACCTCGATTTTGCCAAAAATCCGGGCGCCGTTAATCCGGAAAGCGGTTTCGTCTATTCCGCCAACAACCAACACGAGGCCGTCGACGGTTACCTGTATCCGGGTTATTACCTGCCCCACGACCGGGCCTCCCGAATCGAATCCCTTCTCAATGCCAAAAACAACTGGACGGCAGCCGATGTCGAACGCATGACCCTTGACCATACATCCGTATCCGCTCTACCCAACCTTCGACAAATGCTGGCCTCGTTGTCGGGTATCCGCGAGGAGCGTGACAAAGAAGCCATCACGCTGCTACGGCATTGGAAAGGCACCAATGCTACTGCTGAGGCCGCGCCAGTGCTGTATAACAAATGGCTGTTCTTCTATCTGAAGAACACTCTGGAAGACGAACTTGGAAAGGAAAATTTCGATCTGTTGATCGGCACGCATGTGGTCAAGCAAATGATCGAACGACAGTTAGCCAACCCGGCATCACCCTGGTGGGATGATATCAGGACGAAAAAGCGGGAAAACCGCAGTGAGATCCTGACGCGTTCCTTCCATGATGCGATGGCCAGCCTCACCACCCAACTGGGCCCTGAACTAGACGGATGGAAATGGGGTGACGTCCACCAACTCGAACACCCGCACCCCTTAGGCGCCGTCGCCCTCTTTCGACCTTTCTTCAATGTGGGACCTACGCCTGTCTCAGGATCGAATGAAGTGATCAACAACCAACTGTTCCTGTATTCCGACGACGCAAAACACACCATAAAAGCCGGCCCCTCGACCCGTCGGATTATCGACTTTTCGAACATCGAAAACAGCCGTGCGGTGCTACCTACCGGGGAATCCGGTGTGTTTACAAGTCCGCATTATGACGATCAGGCAGCGTTATATGTAGAAGGGAAATTCAGGCCGATGCTATTGAATGAAGCGAAAATCAGGTCACTTCGGCAAAAGATGCAGTTTTCGCCGAAACGATAAGGGTCAGGATCCGGAAGCAGTCTCTTTTTTTCCTGACCGGCACCGATCCGAACAATACCGCACCTGCTCCCAGTCGCGTTCCCATTTTTTCCGCCATGTGAACGGCCGGCCACAGGTGACACATATCTTGGTTGGCAAATCCTGTTTACGTACGCCCCGCATACTGCAAATATAGCCTCACACCCTTAATATATCGGCTCCATTCAGGAATGTTTAGGCGATTAATGATTACTTTTACACACTTTTCGAACGGAGTGATGCAAAAACCCCAAAAAATCGCGGTTGTTGGTTCCGGATTGGTCGGTTCGCTTTTGGCCATTTACCTGCGCCGCCACGGACATACCGTACATGTTTTCGACCGAAGCGCAGACATCCGAACCGTCAATTTTACCGGCCGATCCATCAACCTTGCTATGTCCGATCGCGGATGGAAAGCCCTTGATGGTGTAGGTATTGGGGAGGAAGTGCGAAAGATCGCCATCCCAATGGACAAACGCGCCATTCACCTCAAAGACCGCATGACCTACCAGCCGTATGGTTTTGCACGGGGAGGCGATTTACTCGATCTCGCGCGGCGTACTGAATCGGAAGATGATCGACCTGGCAGAAGAGGCTGGCGCAACCTTCTTTTTCAACCACCGCATTTGGGATGTGACGCTGGCCGATGCTACGCTGCATATGGGGGAAACGGAACAGGGTGCCTGGACCGATCTCCCGTACGACAAAGTGTTTGGCGCCGATGGGGCCTTCTCGCGGATCCGCCACCGGATGCAACGCCAGAATATGTACAATTATTCACAGGAATTCCTAGCAACCGGATACAAAGAACTAAACATCCCGCCCAACGCGGACGGTTCGCACAAACTCGATAAGAATTCATTCCACATCTGGCCTCGCGGTGACTATATGCTGATCGCCCTGCCCAATTTGGATGGCAGCTTTACCTGCACCCTTTTCATGCCGTTTGAAGGCGACAATTCGTTTGCCTCTCTCGTGAATCGCGAGTCGGTCGAGCGGTTCTTTGAAGAGAATTTCCCTGATTCAGTGGAAGTGATTCCGGAACTCGCCAATGATTTCTTTAAAAACCCGACGAGTTCATTGGTTACGATGAAGTGTTTCCCGTGGACCTCCACCGATAAAGTGGCGCTCATCGGCGATGCCTGCCATGCCATCGTGCCTTTTTACGGTCAGGGCATGAATGCAGGGTTCGAAGACATCACCATCCTCAACGAAATGATCGAAGCGTATGGGGATGATTGGCAGAAAGTATTTTCGGAATATGAAAAATCCCGGAAACCGAATGCCGACGCCATTGCTGAGCTGTCCTACCGTAACTTTATGGAAATGAGTTCGAAGACAGCGGATGACCGGTTCCTCTTACAAAAGAAAATCGAGAAACGCTTCGCCGAACGCCATCCGGATAAATGGCTGCCGTTGTATAGCCGCGTCACGTTTTCCCACCGCCCCTATGCCGAAGCGCTTGAATTAGGTAACTTCCAGAATGCCATTATGGATAAGGTGATGGATATGGACGATATCGAAAACCAATGGGACAGCGAAGCCGTTGAGCAACGCATCCTACACCTCCTGGCGAACGGTCTCGGATAAGGGCAGCACGGCTTTCTTGCTGGCCGGTTTCAATAAAATCCGAAGCGTACTGTCGTTGTTCAGGTAGCTGTACATCCATGTGATGAAGATGACAATCTTATTCTTCACACTCAAAATGAGCATGAGGTGAACGAACATCCAGGTCAACCACGCAAGCCGGCCTTGAAAACTGAAATTGGGTAGGTCGACCACCGCTTTGCGTTTACCGACCGTCGCCATTGAACCTTTGTCACGGTATTCAAAATCCGGTAGCGTTTCCTGTTTCAGCATCCGTTTGAAATTGCGGGCCAAATGCTGTCCCTGCTGAATCGCAACGGCCGCCAACTGCGGATGTCCATGCGGATACTTCGGCGTTTCCATATACGCGATGTCACCTAATGCAAACACGCCTTCCATCCCAACAATCCTGTTCTGTCTATCGGTACGAAGACGGCGCCCGCGCGCGAGGGCTTCTGCCGGGATGCCCTCCAGGCTATTCCCAATGACACCCGCCGCCCAGATGACGTTTCGCGCCGGAATCGTTTCACCTGACTGGAAGGTGACAATTCTACCATCGAAATTGCTGACCAAAGTGTTGGTTCGGACGATTACACCCAACTTCTCGAGATACTCCTGCGACTTGTTCTGCGAAGCCGCACTCATCGGGTTCAAAGTGTGCGGGGAACTTTCTACGAGGTAAATCGTCAGTCGCGAAAAATCCTTATCGGGATAATCTTTCGGCAGTACATTGACCTTCATTTCGGCCAATGCCCCGGCGAGTTCCACTCCGGTTGGGCCGCCGCCGACGATAACGAAGTTGAGCATGGCCTGAAGTTCCTCCTCGGATGCCCCGAGCGTATCTTCGAAGGTCTGCAATATACGGTTGCGAAGTTGCAGCGCTTCCGGCACCGATTTCATGGGAAACGCATGTGCTTCCACCTCAGCATTTCCGAAGTAATTCGTCGTACACCCCTGGGCCAAAACGAGATAGTCGTAGGAAAATGACCCGATAGAGGTGTCGAGGATGTGCTTGTCCGCCTGCACACGCGTGACTTCTGCAATCCGGATCCGCACGTTTTTGGTGTGATGGAAGACTTTCCGTAACGGAAATGATATACTCGCCGGTTCCAGGCGCGCAGTGGCCACCTGATACATGAGCGGTTGAAATTGGTGGAAGTTATACTTATCGATCAGCAACACTTCATAGGGTGTTCCTTCGAGATCCTGTGCAAGTCGGAGACCGGCAAATCCGGCGCCGACGATGATGATACGTTTTTGACGTTCCATGATGTGAATTTGGCACCTTAAAGGTACCAAATAACCCCCAACCGAACAGGCAGATTAACGTTTTGTAAGCTATTTACGGAACATAAAATACACCGCCAGCACGAGGCATACACAACCAAGGATATGGTTCCAGCGAAACGTCTCGCCCTTGAAGAAAAGGATCGAAAAGACTACGAAAACCACGAGCGTTATAACTTCCTGTAAGACTTTTAATTGCAACAGGCTGAAAGGCCCTCCGTTACCGGAATACCCTATCCGGTTGGCCGGTACCTGGAAACAATATTCGAAGAAAGCAAGTCCCCAACTGATAAGGATGATGGTGATGATACCCGCATTCTCAAACCACTTCATTTCGCGAAAACGAAGGTGGCCGTACCATGCCAATGTCATAAATACATTTGAAATAATTAGCAATACTAAGGTCAGGGCGGTCTTCATAGGAAACAACATTTACGGCAAAAATAGCGGCTCACGGCGGGATTTGACCTTGTCTCCTAATATTAAATTAAGGTTAAGTCGGAACTTTAACAGGACGGTTACAACCCTGCGTCACGGTTGCAGCATCCTCAACACAAAAGCCCCCAAGCCGCGAATCAGGCTAAAGATTTTTAAAAAAAACACCAAACAGAAACATTATTATCAATTATGAAAAAAATGCACCCCCGTAGCCCACCCTGAAAACGTTTGCGATTAGGCGTTAAGGGGTTTCTAAAAAAGCCGGTTTAATTTTTTTTTATCACCTAAAAATATAAATTTGTCGGTCTGTTAAAGAATAATTGTAATTTAACTAACCAAAAAAATCCCTTAAATTAAAATCTAAAATCTTAAGAAAATGGCAAAAGCAGCAAACGCTCCTGTAGCAAAAAAAGACGGAGGTTCGAATGGAGGCAATATCTTCTCCACCCTGGTGATCGTAGGATGTATCGTGATCGGATGGCTGGTGTGGCAATTCATCATGGGAGCCGGCTCCAACTTTGAAGGCGGCACGAACGAAGGCCACCCAAAACCAGGTAACTATCTTGCGATGGTATACAAGGGAGGACCGATTGTACCGGTGCTTATGGGACTTCTCCTGATGGTGGTTTCTTTCTCCATCGAGCGTTTCTTCGTGATTTCGAAAGCTGCTGGAAAAGGCCCTCTCGATAAGTTCATGGCGAACGTACAAGGCAACATCAAAAACGGAAACATCGAAGCTGCGATTGCGGATTGTGACCGTCAACAAGGATCAGTAGCCAACGCTATCAAAGCGGCACTCGTTAAGTATCAGGAAGTGAAGCAGGAAGGTTTCGACAGCGAAACGGCTGCTGAGACACTCCACAAAGAAATCGAAGAGGCTACCTCACTGGAAATGCCGATGCTCGAGAAAAACCTGACCATCCTTTCGACACTTGTTTCTCTCGGAACACTGGCAGGTCTCCTCGGAACGGTAACCGGTATGATCAAGGCCTTCGGCGCCCTTGCAACAGCAGGAACCCCAGACCAGGCCATGCTTGCAAACGGTATCTCTGAAGCACTTATCAACACGGCTACGGGAATCTCAACCTCTGCGTTGGCGATCATCACGTACAACCTGTTTACCTCTAAAATCGATACCCTGACCTACTCTATCGACGAGGCTGGATCTACGATCGTGAACACGTACCGCAAATTCCGCGGAGCACAAAAAGGATAATCCAATCCTAAAACGAAACCGAAGAAATGGCTAAAGTAAAAATGTCAAAGAAAGCGACGTCCATCGACATGACAGCGATGTGTGACGTAGCGTTTCTACTCCTGACGTTCTTTATCCTTACTGCGACTGCCAAAATGCCGGAACCGCTTCCGGTCGACACCCCGAATTCGACGGTGCAGACCAAATTGCCGGATACCGACCTGAGCACGATCACAGTAGGAGATGGAAAGGTGTTTTTTGGCGTAACCGACAGGGAAGTACGCAAAAAGACGCTGGAACTCATGGGAGATCAATTCAACATAAAGTTCAACGACGACGACAAGGCGAAATTCGCACTGATCGAAACCTTCGGCGTCCCGGTGAACCAGGTAAAAAGTCTGTTGGCGCTTAAAGCGTCTGACCGGAATAAAGCAGGGATTCAACCTGGCATTCCGCATGACTCACTCGACAACCAACTGAAAGAATGGATATTGAACGCCCGTCGGGCCAACGATGAAATCCGTGGCAATCAGTTGAACTTCGCTATCAAAGGCGATATGAAGGAAGATTATCCGGAAATCAAGAAGATCATGGATATCTTACAGGACCAGAACGTCAACAAGTTCAACCTGGTGACGGGTCTGCGAAACGAAAACTTCTAATATAAAAGAACATGGCAGAATTAAATACCGGCGACGGTGGCGGCGGCAAGAAAGGCAGTAAGAAGGTACGCAGTAAGAAAAGCAATGCAAAGGTAGACCTCACCGCGATGGTGGACCTGGCGTTCCTCCTCATCACCTTCTTCATGCTGACTACGTCGCTGTCAAAACCTCAGTCGATGGACTTGGGGATGCCGGATAAAAACAAAGAAGACGAGCCGAAGGACGAAATCAAAGTAGCCGACGACCGTACCATGACCATTTTGGTGGGTGGCGACAACAAACTGATGGCCTATACAGGTCAGTTCGACACGCCGCTGATCGCACCGAAAGAATATGCCTATGGCAAAAACGGCATCCGTAAATTGATCCTTCAGGAAGAAGAGCGCCTTACCAGAACGTACGGCGATCCTAAAACCTCTAAAAAAGGCATCATCGTCATCATTAAGCCGAGCAAGAAGTCCAAGTATAAAAATATCGTGGACATCCTCGACGAAATGGCGATTACGAAAGTACCGACCTATGCCATCGTGGACATCGAGCCGAAAGAGTTGGCATTGTTAGAAAACAAATAGACCCTAAAAGACACGTATGAAACTAGATATTTTCAAGAAAGACTGGCTTGACATCGTCTTCGAGGGCAGAAACAAAAGCTACGGCGCCTACGAACTTCGCAAAGAAAACCCAAAGACGACACTGATCGCCCTGTTGATCGGCGGCGCCATCTTTGCGACAACGATGGTCCTCCCGATGATTGACTTCGGTGGCCTTAGCGACGATGACCAGGAAAAAGTAACGATGGTGGATATGGCGAAATTGGCGCCACCACCTGAAGAGAAAAAGCCTTTGGTACCGCCACCGCCACCGCCACCACCTGCCCCGAAAATCGACGAAGTAAAATTCGTGAAACCGGTGGTCGTGAAAAAAGAGGAAGTGGTTGAGGAAATCAAGACCATCGAGGAACTGAAAGACAAGAACGTCGGCGACAAAGACATCAAGGGTCGTGAAGACGGCCAAGCCGTTATCATCGACGAAGCCGGTGAAGGTGATAAGAATGCAACCGTAGTAGAAGACACCAACCAGATTTACCAATCGGTGGAAGTGCAGCCCGAATTCCCTGGTGGTATGCAGGCATTCTACAAGTGGGTGCAGAACAATTACCACACACCGGAAGATGCCGCTGACCTCAAAGGACGTATCATTGTGACGTTCGTTGTAGAGAAAGACGGAAGCCTTACCGACATCCGCGTACTTCGTGACCTCGGATACGGAACAGGTAAAGAAGCCGAACGCATGCTACGCAAGTCTCCTAAATGGAAAGCGGGTGTACAAAACGGCCGGAGTGTTCGGGTACAGTATTCACTACCTATCATGATCACGCCACAGAACTAAATGTCAAACCTCCATCATACGGATGAACGACTACAGAAATCGCCAAAACGGCGATTTCTGTCTATTATAGGCGGGGCACTGCTGTTGCTTTGTACCGCCATGGGGCTGTTGATTATCTTCTGGGATAAACTCCCGTTGGAAAATCTTGGAAGATATCGCACCCCCTTCGGAATTCTTATTATTGTGTACGGATGGCTGCGATTCCCCCGACTGATCTGGAGGAAATGATTGTTATGAAAAGAACCGTTTTTTTTGCTTTTATAATAGGCTTTGTTTTGTTGGGATGCAAGCAGGATCCCGAAGAACAGACTATCCTGAAAGGGCACGCCCGAATCATCGTTGACGAAGAGGTTTTTCCGATCGTGGAAGATGCCTACTGGGTATTTAAAACGCAGTACCCGGCTGAACTCACGCTTGACAGCTTACCTGAATCGGAAAGCGTAAATGCCCTTTTGTCGGGTAAAGCCGAAATCGCGGTACTGACACGGAAGCTGACGAAAAAAGAAGAAGGCAAATTCAGGTCGGAAGGCATCCAACCGCGGATCACGCCCTTCGCTAAGGACGCCGTCGTGTTTCTCACCAATGTGGCCTCCCGTGACACGGTAATCAATCTTTCGGACGTCATTTCATTCCTAAGGGGTGAGTCCTCCCCTATCAAGAAATTGGTGTTCGAAAACCCCAACTCAGGCAGCGTCCGTTTGCTCGATTCGTTGGCCGGACTCAATAAAAGCCCTAAGAAAAACGTTTATTCTTTAGACTCACACGAATCGGTACTGAAGTACATCGCCGAAAATGAAAATGTTATTGCCGTAACGGCCCTGAATCCGATACTGCAACCCTATGAAAAATGGGAACCGTATATGAAGAAAGTGAAGGTAATGGGCGTACGGAATGTTAAAAGTGCAAAAAAAGACGACACCTATTACAAACCCAACCAAACCAATCTGGCGTTGGGAACCTACCCACTTATCCGAACACTTTACCTGTTAAATTATCAGGGGAAAGCGGGCCTGGGTACGGGTTTTGCTTCTTATCTTGCGGGTCAGGACGGACAGCGAATCGTTTTGAAATCCGGTTTGCTTCCAGAGCGTACGCCGTCCCGGATCATCAACATTAGAAAAGAAATAAATACAACTAAATAATTCAAGTTATGAGAAAGCACATCGTATTAAGCATCACTTTCCTTGCTGCGGCCACTGCCCTTCAGGCGCAGGATCTGGATGCTGCCAAAAAGGCCATCGATGCGGAACAATATGCAAAGGCGAAAGGCATCCTGAAAAGCCTTACCGCCTCAAAACCCGATGAAGGGAAAAACTATTTCATCCTCGGAAATCTCTACCTCACAGAAAAAGTAGAGGACTCGGCCACATGGGCGTACCAAAAAGGCCTGACCGCCAAAATAAACGCCCACTTCAATAACATTGGTTTGGGCCAGATCGCGCTACAAGACGGTAACAACGGTGACGCGGAAGGCAAATTTGCGTTGGCGTTGACCAATACCAAAAAGAAGGATTACGAAGAACTGCTCTATATCGGACGCGCCTATCTCAATCCGGAAAAACCGAACTACAAAAAAGCCATTGAGTTTCTTACGAAGGCCAAAACCGTTGCCCCCAATAATGCCCAGGTATTGCTCTCGTTGGGAGATGCCTACTATGGCGACAAAAATGTGAACGAGGCCTACTCGGCTTATCGTAATGCGTATGACGCCGACAACACCGTGCTTCGCGCCAAAATTCAATTGGGTGTAATTACAAAGTATTCCAAAGCGTTTGCGGAAGCGAAAGCCGAATTTGAAAAGGTACTGACTGCGAATCCGAATTACGGACCGGCGTATCGCGAATTAGCGGAAACGTATTACCTGTGGGCGTTGAACGATAAGGCGAAATATGCCGATTACAACAAAACGGCCATCAGCTACTACGAAAAGTATATGTCGCTGACGGATTATTCACTGGCATCCCGTATGCGTCATGCCGACTTCCTCATCCTGACCAAAGACTACAAAGCCCTTGAGGCGGAAGCCAATGCGATGGAGAAATTGGATAAAGTAAATCCACGTATCCTACGCTACCTCGGGTATGCAGCGTATGAAAACGGCAATATTGACCGTGCGATCAGCGCTTTGAATTCTTTCCTTTCGAAAAGCAACGCCAAAATCATTGGCCGTGACTACCTATACCTTGGTTTCGCCAAAGCGATGAAAGCACTTACGGTGACGAAGGACGCAGAAGGAAAACAGAGCGGCACGGTTGATGCTGCGTTGTTTGCCGACGCCATTACCAACATTCGCAAAGGTGTTGAACTGGATGCAACAATGGCCAACGAATTGAACGAATTCGGCAAAAAGTTCTTTGACCTGAAGTTGTATAAGGAAGCTGCTGCTATCTATGAAATTGCGGTGAGCATCCCGAATACGCGCAACAACCTGTATGACAACTTCTATCTCGGCTATTCACTGTATTTTGAAAATGCACGCCTTGAGCCTTCAAAAGTAGACGTGGCCGCCGTACAGAAAGCGAATACAGCGTTTGACAATGTTATCAAAGCGTCACCTACCACACAGGACGCCTACATCTATAAAGCCCGTCTTAACTCGCTGTTGCAAAGCGATGCCGTTGCACAACAGGAGATGGTAAAGTATTACCAGGAATACATCCGGGTTGTAACGGAAAAAGGCGAAGCGGAACTTGCCAAGGAAGCCAACAAGAAGAAATTTGTTGAGGCGTATGACAACATCGGTATTTTCTATTTCGATACCGATAAGGCAAAAGCGAAAGAGAATTTCCAGAAGGCACTCGCGATCAATCCAGAGGACGAAACTGCCAAACAGTATATGGCCAAAATAAAATAAGGTCTTTTTACCAAACATCAAAAAGCCGGTGCTCTGTCGCCGGCTTTTTCGTTTCTAGTACTTCCACAGGAAATGCGTAACTTTGCAGCCCACAAAAGATAGCATGACCGACGAGATCCGATCCGCAGTTGACCAAGGCCTTTCCCTTCCCCTTATGGAAGCCTTTTACACCATCCAGGGTGAAGGTTATCACACGGGTACCTCCGCCTATTTCATTCGCGTAGGAGGCTGTGACGTGGGTTGTCATTGGTGTGATGTAAAGGAAAGCTGGAATGCGGATTTACATCCCCCCACACCCATCCAGTCAATCGTGGCAGAAGCGAAAGCCTATAGCGATACCATTGTCGTGACGGGAGGCGAACCGCTGACCTGGGATATGGCACCGCTTACCAGAATGCTTCATGAGTCAGGATGCAAAGTCCATATTGAAACGTCGGGCGCCTACGAAGTTACCGGTGAATGGGATTGGTTCTGTTTATCTCCTAAAAAGACCAAGTTGCCGGTTCAGGGTGCGTATGACCGTGCCCACGAACTGAAGGTCATCATCTATAACAAGCACGATTTTATCTTTGCGGAAGAGCAGGCGGCACGGGTAAATCCGGATGCGATTCTTTTCTTGCAACCCGAGTGGAGTCGCCGGGAGGAAGTAACGCCCCTTATCGTCGAGTATGTCATGCAACATCCCAAGTGGAGAGTATCCTTGCAAACGCATAAATATCTCAACATCCCATAAAAAAACCCGGAATGATCCGGGTTTCTTTTTCAGGCTGTAGTATTACTGCTTCTTTTTCTTGTCATCTATAATGGCTCCGGTTCCGGCACCAACTGCGGCACCTGCCAATCCACCGATAATAGCGCCTTCCCCTTTTTTCTTGGAAACGGCGGCTCCGGTTATCGCTCCGGCTCCGGCACCGATCAGGGCACCTTTCGCTGCAGAACTCATTCCTTTACGTTGGGTGGTCGTAGTGGTCGTTGTACTGGTAGTCGTGTGAGACGCTACCGAACGTGCTGCTGCTTCTCTCTGGATGGTTACGGCGTTCATCGAGTCGATGATACGCTGTCTTTCCGCTTCGCGTTGTTGTTGTTCTACTGCTACTTTCAGGGAATCGATAGACCGCTCCTGTTGTATTCTGGCCTGTTCTGCGGCTTTGTCTTTACAGCCGACCGTCATAACGGCTACGGCACAAATCAGCATCAACTTTCTCATAAGATTTCGTTTTATATGGGTATAGGCCAAAGGTATACCCACCGAAGTCCTGCCGCGTTACAACCTGCGATCCGATTCTTACATCTTCTTACTCGAAAAAAGACAACTGCCTTGCTCCGTTCGGGGACGATGAAAATACGAAATCTTTCACCCTTCGGTATTGCTGGCGATACGGATCGAATTTACGAAGTGTGATCCTGTCGCATTCGAAATCCATCTTTACTTCCGACGACAGCAGTCTTCGTGCCTGCGAGAGGCGGTCGGCCGTGAGCTGGCGCGCGATGGAAATGTGGGGGTCATATGTTTTGTGTGCGCGCACGGGAAAAGACTTATTAAGAAGTGCCATCATTTCTTTCAAGCGCGTAGCGGATGCATCGTCAGGCGTCAGAAACAAGGTCTGTGCATGGGTGCCACCGGAACGAACCGATACCGGTTCAGGCTTCGTCTTACGGGCAAAGGCTTCCAAATACGACATGATATTCTCTAACTGGGTAGCATCAGCGGTAAATACATTCACCGTAAGCTGTCCATCCGCTCCCGCACCCGGATACCATCCGATGGCCTCCTTTAGTGTTTCCTGCATCTCCCTTATGGCCTGCTGGCATTCCTCTGAAGGATAAAAAGCCACTGAATATAAACTTGTCATCATAGTCTGTCTACATTTGGTTTGTACTCAATCTATTATCTTTCACGAAGGTAGTACGTTACATATCTATTTTATTTATATTTGTTGGTACAAATTGTAACAATTTACAGTATGTCCATTTTTTCCGACAATCTCCGCCACCTGCGACTGGGTCGTTCTTTCTCCCAACAGAAACTCGCCAACGACCTCATCATCACCCGCGAACGCCTTGCCAAGTATGAGGAAGGCCGATCGGAGCCTCCGTTTGAAATCCTTCGTCGCATCGCGCTTTTCTTTAATGTCAGCATCGATCTGCTGTTGTCGGTCGATATCCGGAAAGTGGAGATTGACCGATTATTGAAAACGGCGGATAATCGCATCCTCCTGCCGATTACAGTCGATGCCAGCGGTAATGATACGATTGAGATCATTCCGTATAAGGCGCGGGCGGGCTACACGACAGGATACGCTGATCCGGAGTTCATCGAAAACCTGCAGCGCATTTCCCTGCCGTTCCTAACGAATGGCAAATTCCGGGCATTTCCTGTGGAAGGTGATTCGATGCCGCCGCATCGCGAGGGGTCTTTCATCATCGGAAAATATGTCGAGAACCTCGGTGACGTGCGCGACGGTAAGACCTATATCGTCCTGACGCGCAACGACGGCATCGTTTACAAACGACTGAATCGCAACGGCAAGAACAGCCTTATGCTGCATTCGGACAATGCGGTTTACCGTCCGTATGAGATAAAAGCATCCGAGATACTTGAGATTTGGGAATTCGCCTGCAGTCTTTCGACTAAAGAAGCCGAACCTGAGGACCTTTCCAACGAAAACATCCGCGATATCCTACAGGAGCTCCGGAAAGACATCCGTAGACTGAAAGAGAATTAAACCGCCAAAGTGCAACATTCCGCCCGTTTGGTGTAAACCGTAGGGGTTTCGGCATTTCTATCTTTGAAATACTACCCCAGTAACGTACTACATTAAACTCTTACACTATGGAAACTTCCAACAACCGCGGCGCCTTCCAAAATCAGGGAAACCGCAACGATGAAGCTATGAACGAACGCAACGACTCACGTATGTCAGGCCAGGACGGTAATGGCCGTATGGGACAGTCTGAAGGCACTGAAGAAGGCTTCGACATCGACCGTGATACGCGTGACACAGAACAACAGGACCGGGAAGACGGTATGGAGACCGACCTGAACGAAGGCAACGAAAATGACGATCTGGGGTATACCTCAGACGACGAAGCCCCAGACGACCGGTCTACTTCCCAACCGGGTCGTGGCCTCTAAAAAAGAAAGGCGATACAGTTGTATCGCCTTTTCTTTTTATGGATTTACTCCTTACAGAATGAGCATCGCGTCGCCATACGAGTAGAATCGGTAGCCTTCTTTAATGGCCTCTTCGTATGCTTTCTTCATGAGATCGTGGCCCATGAACGCAGAGATCATCATTAGCAATGTCGACTTTGGTGTATGGAAATTGGTGATCATACAGTCGGCGATACTGAAATCGTAGGGCGGGAAAATGAACTTGTTCGTCCAGCCTTCATACGGATTCAGGTTGCGGGACGAGGACACCGAGCTTTCGATGGCGCGCATTGTGGTGGTGCCTACCGCGCATACCTTTTTCTTTTCGTCTTTGGCTTTGTTGACGATATCACATGCTTCCTGGGTAATGCGAAGTTCTTCCGAATCCATCTTGTGCTTGGAAAGATCTTCGACCTCAACCGGATTGAAGGTTCCTAGTCCGACGTGCAGCGTAATCTCAGCAAAATTCACGCCTTTGATTTCCATCCGTTTCAGCAGGTGCTTCGAAAAGTGCAACCCTGCGGTCGGCGCGGCTACCGCTCCTTCTTCCTTCGCATAAATCGTCTGGTAGCGCTCGGCATCTTCCGGTACCACTTCGCGGTTGATATACTTTGGGATTGGCGTTTCACCCAACTCTGTCAACTTATTGCGGAACTCATCATACGAACCGTCATACAGGAACCGCAGCGTTCGCCCACGGGAAGTCGTATTATCGATTACTTCCGCCACAAGCGAATCGTCATCTCCAAAATACAACTTATTGCCAATACGGATTTTACGTGCCGGATCGACCAATACATCCCAAAGGCGTTGTTCCGCATTCAGTTCCCGAAGGAGGAACACCTCGATACGGGCGCCGGTTTTCTCTTTGTTTCCGTAGAGACGGGCCGGGAAGACTTTTGTATTGTTGAGGATGAAAACGTCGCCTTCATCGAAGTAATCGATCAGGTCTTTAAACATCTTATGTTCGATTGTCTTCGTCTTGCGGTCGATGACCATTAGGCGCGACTCATCGCGGTTTTCAACGGGGTATTCGGCAAGTAGTTCTTTCGGAAGGTTGAAATTGAAGTTGGATAATTTCATTTACAGTTTTTTAGCGGGCAAATATACGATGGCGCCGGAGGCGTTGTCAAGTGTTTTGGGTATTTTTTGGAAACTGTTTTAGGCGATCTCGGAAATAGTGAACCCTACGTGTGCCAAATCGTTCCAGAATGTCGGATAGGATTTCGACACCACCCCGGCGTCCTGTATCACCACATCTGTCCGCAACGCCAGTGGTGCAAAGGAAAGCGCCATGCGATGGTCGTGATAAGTGGCTACGTGAATCATGTCCGGAAGTGGCCCTGATGCATCGAGATGGAAGCTTGCGTCCGTTACCCGAACCGAAGCACCCGTTGCCGCCAATTCGTGGCGGAGCGCTTCGAGACGATCGGTTTCCTTTATTTTCAAGGTGTGTAATCCATAGAGATCACAACGTATACCCAGTCCACGGCAGGTAACCGCGATGGTTTGCGCGATATCCGGCGTATTTGACAGGTCCAATTCCAGGCTTGATTCGGCATCCCCCACTTTCGATAAGACAATGCGCCCGTCTTCGTGAAACGTGGTTTCGACCCCGAACCGCTGGTATAGGTCGGCGACGGCCCGATCGCCCTGTCGGCTATCCTTACGAAAAGACGATAACGCGAGTCGTGTCCCTTTTGGTGATAGCGCGACTATCGAATGGAAATACGACGCCGAGGACCAGTCCGATTCAACGGTAATATTAATTGGCTGAATAGGAGCCGGGAATATGCGAATCGTTTGGTTGTCAAATGCCACCCTTACACCCACCCTTTCGAGTAGAGACAGCGTCATCATGAGATAGGAAGCGGAAGTGAGCGTTCCCTCCAAGCGGATTTCGATACCGTTCGCCAGTGCCGGCGCTACCAATGCCAGTGCGGAAAGATATTGGCTACTGACATCCGCCCTAACGACCGTTTGATAGCGATCAATCTGCCGACCCAGGATGCGAAGCGGGGGAAAGCCCTCTTCTCCTTCGTAGTGGATATCCGCTCCGAGTTGACGGAGGGCATCGACCAGGATGCCGATCGGGCGTTGTTTCATCCTTGGGGAGCCCGTCAGGATGACATCGATGCCCGGGGTTACGGCGTAAAAGGCGGTGAGGAAACGCATGGCTGTTCCGGCATGTCCGACATCGACCGTGCCGCTGGTTTGGGCGATACCATTGCGCATGGCGAAGGAATCGTCGGAATCCGATGCGTTATCGATTTGTAGGGAGGGACATAAGGCCTGTAGCAGCAGCAAACGATTGGTTTCCGATTTGGAGCCCGCAATCCGGACGGTGGTGCCGGATGACAGTTGTGCGGCCGATAGGCGGAGATCCATTGGATCAGCGGAGTTTTTCGTTGCCGTGGTGCCGGTCGTGGTCGCGTTTCGTCTTGACGTCCATTTTGCGGTCGAACGCCGCTTGTAGGTCCACGCCGGTTTGATTCGCCAGGCACAATACCACGAATACCACATCGGCCAGTTCTTCCCCGAGGTCTTTGTTCCGGTCGCTTTCCTTCTCAGACTGCTCCCCGTATCGTCGGGCGATGATGCGGGCCACCTCGCCTACTTCCTCCGTAAGCTGGGCCATATTGGTCAGTTCATTGAAATACCGGACCCCGTGGGTCTTGATCCAGTTGTCAACGTCCAACTGGGCGTTCCGTATATCCATGTCAGGCTTTTTTGAGGACGATCTTCTGCTGTTGGCTGACAATCATCCGTGACTAAATCTCCTGCAATATCGGATAAAAATCAGCGGTTAGCAAGGCCCGCTTTTACGATCCTGAACCTATACCGAAACAATCGTATTTACTATGCTTTTTTCAGGATAATCTTCTCTTTCTCTTTGTCGATCATACTTTGGAAAAACGTCTTCAGGATACCATAATGATCCGCGACGACAAAAGGTTTACTCATCGTCGTGGTCACCATAATCTGGAGTTTAGTTCCCTGTGCGGAGACCACAAACTTGAAAACTCCCAGTTCTTCATCCGCGACCATGCTTACATTGGACGGCACACTTTCCACCACATACCCTTCCGGCAGGTTCACACTCAGAATCATACGCTTCTCGAATGGAAATCCAAAATTAACGGGATAGGAACGGGTTTCGGATTTAAATGGACTCTCGTCCATGGTTAGGAAAAACAGGGGAGACACATAGAGTTTATCGCCAATTTTTTCGGCGGCGGCTGTCTTACGGAAATCGTATCCTTCAGACGCCGGTTTGGAAAGTTCTGCCGCGTCTGATGCGTAATTACTGATTTCGATACCATTCATTTCCTTTTCAAGACGTTCGAGATACCTGTCCTCTTTTTCATTCTTCCGGTCTTCGCGAAAACGGCGCGCCCATTGTTCGGTCATCGTATGACGCAGCTGTCCCTGCAACGCACCATCAGTCGACAGGGATGCAGTCATCGAAACATTATCCCTCGAAAAGGTCGAAGGGATGACATCAATTATCTCATACGCACCATCATCCTTCAGCCGATAGCCTTGCCAGTTCAAGGTCCTAAAAGGCAATACGCCGGGCGACGAGAACTCATCGGAAGCATCCAGCAATGTAAAGGTTTCTCCTTCCTTTACACTGGCCAAAACGTAGTCGAACGTACCGCGACTGGGGAAAAACGCTACTCCATTATCCCTTGTGCTGATCAACACCGGCGCCGCGTCTAACCCTGCATGCCGCAGCATGGCCGTAAGTATCAGGTTAATTTCCGAAATGTTACCGATTTTGTCTTTATAGGCTTTTTTGACGCCGTTATCGCAGAATATACCCGTCTCTTCGTTCCACTTTATCTTCCCTTTGACAAAGGCCAGGATGGCCTCTATCTTGTCTTTCGGGGTCAGCCGGTTGGCGAGGACGGGGGCCAGTTCTTCTTCAAAGTAGCCTTTTTTCTTAAGTTCACCGCCAAAGTCTTCGTGCTTCGCGATGGACCTCAGGAGCGACCCCCATGTAAGGCGGTACTTATCCGTCGTATATCCCGGGAAGTTGACATCTGACATTTCATACTGTACACTGGAGGCGTAATTGTCAATATTGTCTACATACTGTTCCTCCAACAGTGCCGGCACATCTCTTAGCATAAAAACGACTTTGTCGTAAGGTTCGGCAAAGCGGGTGATGGTTTCCCGGGTAGTTTCCGGGGCGATAAACCCTTTGAAATTGGGTGAATATATCAGTTCGCGAGGCGTCACCAGTGTGAACTGCGAGAAATTAACCGGAATCTCATCCTGGAAACTCCAGCTAGGTATTGAAACAAACTCCGACGTCGTATATACGTATTCATACTCGATAATAGAGCCCTCGCGTACCGCGGGAAAGGTGAATTTTTTTCGGCTCACATACTTGCTCACTTTTTCGATGAGTTCGTTCTCTTTTTTGAGTTTGGTCTTGACAATCTGTCCGTTTTCCAGATTATAGGTCACCGCGTCGCTCACTCGTACGGATTCTCCCACATAAAAAGGTACGGAAACATCCGCCTGGTCGTAACCTTCTTTTTTATAGATTTTTATGCGTTTCTGGACGGTATACGTCAATTCGAGCCCATTATTATAGTCGACCGAAGCATGGCCTTTTGCAAACAATACTTCCGCAGCGGCATTGGGTTCCTTGGCGCTGCTTGTGGACTTGAGTTCTTCGATTGTTACCTTACCCAACTCAAAGTTTTGAGCGGAAAGGAAATAGCTCGTGAAAAACAGAAAAAAAAGAAAACGCTTCATACTACGACTTTTTACTCATTACTATTTTGACGGCATCGTATTGGGCGACCTGCTCGCGAAACAACCGATACGCTTCGTATTCACTGCGATCATAAACACCTTCGTTCAAAGAGAACCGCCTTTGGTATACCAATGTCCCATTGGCCCCCTTGCTCACCTTGGCATGGTAGGCCCCGAACTTCCCTACCAATTCATACGGTTCGGGCAGGGTTTCTATTGTATAGCCCTCAGGAATAGCGATGGTGAACTCGTCTTCATCCTGGTATCCCCTGGTAATCTCAAATGGAAGGACGCGGCTCCGATAGCGGCGTAACCCTGTTTCTTTCTGGTCAAATGCATTCACCGGGAATAGAAAAGCGCCCCCTGAAGACGTGGCATAGTACGGTACGGTCAGGGATATATCTTCATTAAAAACCACGCTGTCCGGATCATTTGTGTGTTTGATTTCGTCGAGGTGGACGCCATTCAACTTACTAAAACGCTCCTTGTAGAAGCGTTCCTGTTCTAACTTGGGTAGTGTCGCTACCTGATAGATCTGATCGTACATAAGTCCGGTTGACGTAACCCGTAACGTCCCTTTCAAATTACCTTCTGCGTCAAGGCTATATTGTGCTTGGGTTTTGGATTTGTTGTCCTCGACTTTGTAACGACGGGTTCTTACGAGTTCGCCGCCCTCTGGTTTTACGATCAGTACCGTCCGGTCATCGGTAAAACCGCCCTGGAATCCGAAGGGTATCGACTGGTTGGTGCATTCAAGCCATAACAACGTATCATTTGTGGGAAGCGCCAGTATAATGTGATTTCCCTGCACCGAAGCAAAGTCGTCCATGAGGCTGTACTTCGAAGCTGCGTCGGCGTGTACGATGGTATAGTACGATTCGATCCCGACTGCCTTCAGAAGTGCCCGCGTGTAATTCGATAATGCCTTACAATCCCCATATCCCAATCGATCTACGTCTTTTGCGGCAACCGGTTTGAAACCACCCAGACCAACGGCGATATTGACATACCTTGTGTGATCCTGGACGTAGCGGTAAATTTTTCGGGCGATGACCAAAGGATCGGTCTCGTTGGCGACGAGGGCTTTCGTCCGGGCTACGGTTTCGGGTGTCAACACGTCCGAACCTTCCAACATAGTGGTATACATAAACCTGCCGAAATCGTGCCAATCGCCGGCCTCTCCGTCAACCCCTTCCAAACTGAACTTTTTCACTTTAGAATGCACGGTCGGAGCAAATATGTCAAATTCGGGTGCTGCATCCTCATAGCGGATCGCCTTCAAATTCGAAGCGGTATATAGGCTTTCGCCCGTCTTAGCGTGTTTCGTAATAAGGTAGGAGGGTCCAAAATTGACTTCTTTTTGCTCAAACCCCAGTTGTGTGTCATACACTACCCGAAAAGAGGCTTGTTCGGTGCTAACCATATACGCTTTCAACGGACTCCATTCCGGAATAACGGCAGTATTGGATGTCGTAACGTCCGATTCAAACTCCATCGTAAACGGATAAGACGCCGGTGTAAAAGGAAGATACATAACACGGTCATCTGTATAAAGGGAAAAACCGTCGGCTCTGCTGTGGTCCCGGAAGTCCTTTTTTCTATATGATTTGACTTCCTTGCCCTCACTGTCGTACAGTGTTGCTTCTATTGACGTAATGTGATACGATTTCGAGTAGGCCTCAACCGGAAGTCCAAATCGAAGTCCCTCCTCATTTAAAACCGTTACCACCCACCGCCTGTGAATCGTCATGCTCCGCTGTGATGACACCATAATGTCCCACCCTTCGTAGCGAATGACGGCATTGGCGTTGTCTTTCAACTCCGCTGGCAGTGAAGCGACATCTTTTTTGATTTCCTGGGCCTGGCAATAACCTACTGCAAGTAGGCAGAAAAGAAATAAGAATCGGTACATAAGGTCACTAGGAATACACTTTCGTAAGGCCTAAAGTAGGAAAAAAAGTATAACTACTCTTTATTTTTTGTATCCATCACAATCGTAACGGGCCCATCGTTTAAAAGGCGTACTTTCATATCGGCTCCGAAAATACCCGTAAAGACCTCACAACCCGATTGTTTCCTGACTTCCGAAACAAACGACTCATACAGCGGGATAGCCGTTTCCGGTCGGGCGGCCCGTATATAGGAAGGGCGATTCCCTTTCTTGGTCTGGGCGTGGAGGGTAAACTGGCTTACCACGATAATAGCGCCCGCAACGTCAATTACCGAGCGGTTCATGACGCCATTGTCGTCATTGAATATGCGAAGTTGCGCGATTTTTGCGGCCAACCATGTGACATCTTCCTGTTGGTCAGCTTCTTCAACGCCGAGCAGCACCAACAATCCGGTGCCGATGTTGGCTACTACTGTACCTTCTACGGTGACAGATGCTTCCGAAACCCGCTGTATAACGCTTCTCATTTAGTCGCCTTCCTGTTCCTGCTCTTTAGTGCGGTACGTTTCTTCATCGCCGTCCAGCAATTGTGTGTAACTTTTATAGCGCGACCAGGCAACCTCATCGCGTTCGAGTGCTCCCTTTACGGCGCAACCCGGTTCTTCGCGGTGGAGGCAGTTGTTGAAGCGACATGCTTCCTTGAGGCGGAAAAACTCGGGAAAGTAGTCGCCGATTTCGTCTTTTTCCATATCCACGATGCCGAATCCGCGGATGCCGGGCGTATCGATAATTCGGGCGCCAAACCCAAGATCGAACATCTCAGCAAAGGTGGTGGTATGTTGACCCTGTGCATGCTGCTCCGACAACTCCTTGGTGCGGAGGTTGAGTCCGGGTTCGAGCGCATTCACCAACGTTGACTTGCCCACTCCGGAGTGCCCCGAGAACATGCTCGTTTTGCCCGTCATTTTCTCTTTGAGCCCGTCGATTCCGGCACCCGTTGTAGCAGAAACGCGTAAACACGTATACCCAATCTGCGAATAGATGTATTGCAGGAACAACTTTTCGTCGAGGGCGTCTCCGTCGAGGGTATCGATTTTATTGAAAACCAGCACGGCTTCGATTCCGTAGGCTTCCGCTGTAACCAGAAACCGGTCGATAAAACTAGTCGTGGTAACCGGATTGTCGATCGTGACCAACAAAAACAAGGTATCGACGTTACAGGCAATGATGTGTACTTGTTTGGAAAGATTTACCGACTTACGAACGATATAGTTATCCCGGTCGTGAATGTGATAAATCACGCCCCGCACCACGTCGCCGGCGTCTTCCCACTCAAAATCGACGCGGTCGCCCACTGCAACTGGGTTGGTACTTTTGATTCCTTTGATGCGGAACTTGCCTTTTATACGGCATTCATGGAACTGACCGTCATCGGTTTTGACTACATACCAGCTTCCGGTAGACTTATAAACAGTTCCTGTCATGCCGCAAAGGTACGACTTCGCTTATTTCAAACAATAAAAAAAGGGCTACCAGACGGCAACCCTTTTGCTTTGATAATGCGTTTCTTAGTAACGATACGCGACACCTGTCTTGATGTTCTGCGAACCACCCAGCGAGTTGGAGCTGGCACCTACTGTCGCCTTATCCGCTGTAAGAAGCACAAACGGACAGCCCAGTTTGGCAGCGTCCATTTTCAGTTTTTTAGCGGCTTTCTTGTCGCCGGTATTTCCTGTCTGGAAGTTGATTAGACCTGTCTTACCGCGTACTTCGCCTTGCTTTTTCAATCCGGCGATATAGGCTTTATCTTCAAGGATTACAACCTTCTCCCAGTCGTCTTCGCCTTTCACGACAATTTTGTCGGTAACTTGCTCTACACGTCCGCTTTTTCCATAAACGATTTTTTCGATGGCATACTTACTTACGACGTTTTCGGCGTCTTCTCCATCATAAATAAACGTGATGGTGTACTCCTCCAGACGCACTACTTTTCCTTTAAGAACCGAACCGTCATGTTTGTACACCTGATCAGCCTGTGCAGACACCATGCCTGCCACAAGCAGCAACATCGCTGCAAATAGTTTTCTCATTTTTTATTTTGTTTTGTATTAAGATGTGCAAATCTATCAAAATTCCCCATGCTCAGCACTTATTTTGGAGAATTGATGATTTTTTCCTGATGGGCAATACTCTCATCGTGGATGGCGCGGAAGATGGTCAGGATAAAGTCGCTGCCCAAACCATGCAACGCTCCATCGGTTGTCATGCGTTCCAGCACTTCCATCCAGCGTTTGTTCTGGAGTACGGCTACGTTTCGGGATTTCTTCAGCGCACCGATTTCCTCGGCTATTTTCATACGATGTCCGAGTATCTGTAGCAACTCGCTGTCGGCCCGGTCAATCCGTTCCCGAAGTAAATCCATCGTTTGGTTGAAGTGATCGTCATCGGTTGAGACTTCCTTCACCTTAAGGTTTTTCAGTATTTCCTTTAGCACCGATGGTGTCACTTGTTGGGCCGCGTCACTCCACGCATGTTCCGGATCGATATGCGTCTCGATCATAAGCCCGTCGTAATTCAGGTCGAGCATCTGCTGCGATACTTCGGCAATCAGGGCCCGTCGACCGGTAATGTGGGAAGGATCACCTATGAGGGGAAGATCCGGAAAACGGTTTTGCAATTCAATTGGAATCTGCCATTCGGGGCTATTTCGGTATTTGACCTTCTGGTAGGTGGAAAAACCGCGGTGCACGACGCCTAACTTACGGATACCCGCGTGATACAGGCGCTCGACACCGCCCAGCCAAAGGGCCAGATCGGGGTTTACCGGATTCTTTACAAGTACGATGCGGTCCGTATCCCGAAGCGCGTCGGCAATTTCCTGCACGGCGAAGGGGTTTACGGTGGTGCGGGCGCCAATCCACAACACATCGATATCGTGATCGAGTGCGAGTTTCACGTGGTGCGCGTTCGCCACTTCGGTTGCCATGAGTAATCCGGTTTCCTGTTTGGCTTTCTGCAGCCATTTCAGTCCGATTTGCCCTACTCCCTCAAAACCACCGGGCCGGGTGCGGGGTTTCCAGATACCGGCGCGGTAGATACTGACGTCGGATTCACGTAGTTCCTCCGCGATCTGCATGACCTGCGTTTCCGTTTCAGCGCTACACGGACCGGCGATCACCAAGGGGTGTTCCAATTTGAAAGCGTCAAGCCAATGGCGGAAGGTAGGATTGTTTTCCATCACAAAAAAAGAGTTGCAAACCGTTGGGATATATCCATAAAAAATCCCGATTTACACCGGGACTGATCATCTGAATTAACAATTAACCGTGCGGCGGCTATTTCCTTCGTCCATCTTCTTACTATATAAAGCCTTCGCACCACGCTAAGATACGAACTTTTACGAAGGCCGTCAAGCGGAAAACGGAAAAAGTCAGTTCGCGCGCTCGAGATAATAGAATATAATTGTGGAAGTACCATCAGCAGCCGGGATTTCCTCCCGAAGCCAGAGCTCGTTTGCGTTATAATTGTCGACGGTGAAGGTACCGTCGAGGTAGGCTGCCGGATCCAGGTCGAGTACCTGAATCGTCTTTCCCTGGCGGCTCCAGTGTCCGGACTCGGAGACGAACGGTTCGCAGTCACTGCCATAGAGCGTGGTGCCATAGGTTCCATCCGCGCCAAAAACATATAAATCGTTGGCAGAACTGCAGTCTTCGTTATAGGCCGCGTATGTACCATTGACCTTTTTCCCGGCCATATGCCAGGTTCCGATGATATTTGTGGCATCCACCCCTGCTTTTTCATCGGAACACGACACTGCTGCCAATGCCGCTAAAAATAATAATCGTCTCATTTCGTTTTGTTTCGGGGCGCTAAGATAATCATACTGACGAAAACCACCTATATTTCATACTTTTGCCCATACGGCTACGACCACAATAACCCACTATGTCTATTACGGTTCAAAATATCACCAAGCAGTACGGCGCCCAAAAAGCGCTGGACGATGTATCCTTCGAAGTGCGAAAAGGCGAGATTGTAGGTTTCCTCGGCCCGAATGGCGCGGGGAAGTCGACGTTGATGAAAATCCTCACGACGTATCTCGATGCCGACACGGGCACGGCGACCGTCAACGGTTTCGACGTGGTGTCGGAAGCCCGCAATGCCCAGCGTTCTGTAGGGTACCTTCCCGAGCACAACCCTCTTTACACCGAGCTTTATATCCGCGAGTACCTGGCGTTCAATGCCGATGTATACGGCGTGCCGAAGTCGCGTATTGAGGAAGTGATCGCGCTCACCGGCCTCACGCCGGAGCGTCATAAGAAAATCGGACAGCTGTCAAAAGGCTATCGCCAGCGGGTGGGTCTTGCGAACGCCTTGCTGCACGATCCGGAGGTGTTGATTTTGGATGAGCCGACTACCGGACTCGACCCGAACCAATTGGTTGAAATCCGGAATGTGATACGCAACGCCGGGAAGAATAAGACCGTATTCCTGTCGACCCACATCATGCAGGAAGTGGAAGCGATTTGCGACCGCATCCTGATCATCGACAAAGGGCGCATCGTAAAAGACATCCAACTCGACCAAAAAGAACCGCAGCCCGAACAGTTTATTACCGTTGAGTTTGACCAACCAGTGGCGGAAGAAGCATTGGCTACTCTACCCTACCTTACCTCGTATCGAAACGAGAGCGGCAACCAGTGGGAACTGGTGTTTTCAACAGAGGAAGACATGCGCACAGCCGTGTTTGATTTTGCAACGACACAGGGCGTTCGTACGCTGCAATTAAACCGTAAGGAGCGTGATCTGGAAACCGTCTTCCGCGAAGCCACAAAAAAGAAGTGATATGGCCGAAACGAAAACCAAACCTACCGAGATCAAGGTCGCTGATTTTTTGAATGCCCTTGACAATGAACAGAAAAAGCAGGATGCCTTTCGCCTGGTCGAGATCCTGAAAGAGATCACCGGATGTGAGCCTTACATGTGGGGCGGCAGCATCGTAGGGTTCGGCAACTACCACTATAAGTACGACTCGGGCCATGAGGGCGACGCACCGGTTTTGGCATTCTCACCGCGGAAGGCGGAGTTTTCGCTTTACATCTATGCGCAGGGTTCAGAAAGTGAGGCGCTACTGGACAAGCTTGGAAAGTTCAAGATGGGCAAGGCATGTATCTACATGAAAAAACTGGCCGACCTTGACGAAGCGGTACTCCGCAACATTGCGGTCAACACGGTGCGGTTTATCTCCGAAAAGTACGAACGCACCGCGTAATCCCTAAAAAATTTCCTTGGCAATCGCCTTGATGTTCTCCGCTTTTCCCATCGAATAGTAGTGTAAGACTGGAATGCCCGCCTGCACCAATTCACGGCTTTGGGCGATACACCATTCAATCCCCACCTGTTTTACCGCGGCATCGTCCTTTGCCTTCACAACCGCCATGATGAGGTCGTCGGGAAGGTCAACCTTGAAGCGGTGTGGAATCAGGTTCAATTGCTTCTTGGTCGCGATAGGCTTCAGTCCGGGAATAATCGGTACCGTAATACCCTCGGCGCGGCATTTATCTACAAACTCAAAGAATTTCTGGTTGTCGAAGAACATCTGCGTGATGATGTAATGCGCCCCATTGGCGATTTTTTGCTTCAGGAAGTAAATGTCGCTGTCCAGACTCGGTGCCTCCATATGTTTTTCAGGGTAGCCCGCGACGCCGATACAGAAATCGGTTTGGTGGGTGTTCTGGAGGTCTTCATCAAGGTAAACCCCTTTATTGAGGTTGTCGATCTGGCTTACCAATTCGGATGCATAGGCATGACCTTCGCGTTCGGGCCGGAAATAAATCTCACTTTTGATGGCATCTCCGCGCAGGGCGACGACATTCTCGATTCCCAAAAAGTCAATGTCGATGAGAAAGTTCTCGGTGTCTTCCTTCGTAAACCCACCACAGAGGATGTGCGGAATGGCGTCGACGTGGTATTTGTTCTGGATGGCCGCACAGATACCCACGGTTCCGGGCCGCTTTTTCACGATTTTCTTTTGAAGCAAACCACTGGGTAGTTCCTTGAACTCGTATTCTTCACGGTGGTAGGTGACATCGATAAAAGGCGGGTTGAATTCCATCAATGGGTCGATGCTGTCAAAAATTGACTGGATGTTCTGCCCTTTCAATGGCGGTAATATTTCAAAAGAGAAAAGGGTCTTTTCGGCGTTTTGGATATGTTCGGTGACTTTCATGGATTAGGTCGTTGGTATTGGGTCGTTGGACATTAGGAGATTTTGACGGCATAAAATCGTATTAGACCGTTCAGTAAACGTTTGCAACTTTGGATGGTTTCAAAAACGTGCTGGAAGTGACTTTCGTCGATATACCGTCTGTCAAAGGAAAGATAACAATGCGTCTCAAGTTCGAATAGTGAACCCCTGGCGATATGCCAGAACCGCAGTGCATCCCGCAGGCTTTGTCTGCCGCAGCCCTCGGCTATATTGGCGGGTACAGATACAGCCGCGCGCCGCATCTGGTCGCATAACCCGAAGGACTCTTCTTTCGGGAAGACCATTAAAAGGTCGTAAATTTCGTTAGTAAGTTGTCGTGCTGATTGCCAAGCCTCGAATTTGGTATAGTCCATTCGCGATTTTTGATGCAATATGGATAAACCCGACGACTCGATAGTACGGTTTTCCCGCACTTTTGTACCAATGTCCAGCCACCTTTTACCAACTACCTCCATACTTACGCGATATTAGGACCTAACCATCTCAAAGCCTGTTCCGTCGAAATTCCGCGTCGGTTGGCGTAATCGGCAACCTGGTCGTGTTTGATTTTGCCGAGTCCGAAATACTTACTTTGCGGATGGGCAAAGTAGTAACCGGAGACGGAAGACGCCGGCCACATCGCCATGCTTTCCGTCAGGCGGACGCCAATCCGGTTTTCCACATCGAGCAATTGCCAGATCGTGGGCTTTTCGAGATGGTCCGGACAGGCCGGATAACCTGGTGCAGGCCGGATGCCCTGATAGGCTTCCGAAATCAGGTCTTGGTTTGTAAGCGATTCATCGGCGGCGTATCCCCAGATTTCTTTGCGGACGCGCTCGTGCAGGTATTCGGCAAACGCTTCTGCGAGACGGTCTCCGAGGGCTTTTACGAGAATGGAGTTGTAATCATCATGGTCGGCTTCGAACTCTTTGGCCTTCTCATCAACGCCAAAGCCCGTCGTGACGCAAAAACAACCGATATAGTCCGGCGTGCCTTCCGGCGCAACGAAATCGGCCAACGCCAGGTTGGGCGCACCGGCCGTCTTACGGGATTGCTGCCGCAGGGTCAGAAAACGGGCGCTTTCGTTTCCGTCTGCATCCCAAATGGCAATATCGTCGTCGTTGACCTGGTTGGCCGGAAAGATGCCTATGATGCCTTTTGCCGACAACCATTGCTCGTCGAGTATTTTTTGGAGCATGACTTTCGCATCCACAAAAAGCGCGGTAGCCTGCTCGCCCACAACCTCATCCGTTAAGATTGCCGGGTATTTCCCATACAATTCCCACGACTGGAAAAACGGCGTCCAGTCGATATAAGCGACCAGGTCCGACAAGGCTACTTCGATTTCCTTCACGCCGATGAAATTCGGGCGTACAGGGGCGAAATCGAGCGCTAACTTGTTTTTCCGGGCTTCCTCCAACGTCAGGAATTCCTTTTCCCGGCCGCGGCTCAGGTAGCCTTCCCGCAATTGGTCGTATTCGGTTCGCAGCGAGGCTACATAGGCTTCTTTGGTATCGGGTTGCAGCAAACTACTGGCGACCGTCACGGCGCGCGAAGCGTCGTTTACGTGCACGACCGCTCCACCGTACTCGGGTGCGATCTTCACGGCGGTGTGGGCACGCGAGGTGGTCGCGCCCCCTATCATGACCGGAATTTTAATGTTGAGGCGATCGAGTTCCCTGGCGAGGTACACCATCTCGTCGAGTGAAGGCGTGATGAGTCCGGACAACCCGATCACGTCAACACTTTCTCTCACTGCCGTCTCAATGATTTTTTCAGGCGGCACCATAACCCCCAAATCAATGATTTCGAAGTTATTACATGCTAAAACAACCGATACGATATTTTTACCGATATCGTGCACGTCGCCTTTCACGGTTGCCATCAGGATCCGTCCGGCGCCCCTTGTTTCTTCCGTGCCGGTTTTCTGGGCTTCTATAAACGGTAACAGATAGGCTACGGCCTTCTTCATCACCCGGGCCGATTTCACGACCTGGGGCAGAAACATCTTCCCGCTTCCGAAAAGGTCGCCCACCACATTCATGCCGTCCATCAGGTGCTGTTCGATCACTTCGATGGGTTTGGCGACCGAAAGCCGGGCTTCTTCGACATCAATTTCGATGAACTCATCAATACCCTTCACGAGCGAATGCGTGAGCCGTTCGCGTACCGTGCCGTTGCGCCATTCCTGGGTTTGTTTTTCGACTTGGGCGTTGTTTCCCCTTACCGTTTCGGCGTAGGCCAGCAGTCGTTCGGTAGCATCGTCACGACGGTCCAGCAGCACGTCTTCCACATACTCCAGCAGTTCTTTGTCGATTTCGTCATAGATTTCCAACATCTCCGGATTTACGATACCCATGGTCATGCCGTGGCGAATCGCGTGGTAGAGGAAGGCTGAGTGCATCGCTTCCCGCACACGGTCATTGCCGCGGAAGGAAAAGGATACGTTACTGACCCCGCCACTCACATGGGCGTAGGGCAGGTTCTTCCGTATCCATTGGGTGGCGCGGAAGAAGTCGAGGGCGTTGCGGCGGTGTTCGTCCATACCCGTCGCCACAGGGAAGATATTGGGGTCGAAGATGATATCTTCCGGCGGAAAACCAACGGTTCCGACCAAAAGGTCATACGATCGTTTGCAGATTTCGATGCGTCGTTCGAAGGTGTCGGCCTGGCCCGCTTCGTCGAAGGCCATCACGATCACCGCGGCGCCATATCGACGGATTTTGCGGGCGTGGTCGAGGAAAGCCGCTTCGCCTTCCTTCAGTGAAATCGAATTGACGACCCCTTTTCCCTGGATGACTTTCAGTCCGGCTTCGATGATTTCCCATTTCGAGCTGTCGATCATGACCGGCACCCGTGCGATATCCGGCTCGGCCGCAATCAGGTTAAGGAAACGGGTCATGGCCTGCACGCCATCGAGCATCCCCTCGTCCATATTGACATCAATGATCTGCGCGCCACCTTCTACCTGGGCCCGTGCGATGTCGAGTGCTTCCTCATAGTTCTCTTCCCGGATAAGACGCAGAAACTTACGGGATCCGGTGACATTGGTGCGTTCGCCTACGTTGACGAAGTTCGTTTCCGGCGTAACGATCAGCGGCTCGAGGCCGGATAGCGTCAGGTAACGCGGAAGCGCAGTAGTGGCACTGTCGGTGAAGTCGGAGGCGTTCGTAGGGCTGTAGGGCGTGTTCATGGCTTATATCGTTACGGCTTCGGGACGTTTTCTGGGTTCAAATTCAGCAGCCACCGAGGCAATCAGGCGAATGTGTTCGGGCGTCGTGCCGCAACAGCCGCCTATTATATTGACAAGATTTTCATTTAGGTATTCCCGAATCAATGCCTGCATTTCCTCAGGTGTCTGGTCATACTGCCCGAAAGCATTGGGCAATCCGGCGTTCGGATGCGCGGAAATGTTCAGTGACGTCCGGAGTCCGAGTCGCTTCAGGTACGGCTTGAGTTGGTCGGCTCCCAAAGCACAATTGAATCCGACGCTGAGCAGCGGAATATGTGAGATAGAGATGAGGAACGCTTCGACCGTCTGGCCTGAGAGCGTGCGACCCGACGCATCGGTGATGGTACCCGACACCATAACCGGAATATCGAGGTGACGCGCTTCCTTCACTTCTTCGATGGCGAAAAGAGCGGCTTTGGCGTTTAGGGTATCGAAAATCGTCTCAACGAGAAGCAGATCAACACCACCGTCGATAAGGGCTTCGACCTGTTCTTTGTAGGCGATGCGGAGTTCATCGAAGGTGACCGCGCGGAATCCGGGATCGTTGACATCGGGCGACATGCTTGCGGTGCGGTTGGTCGGACCTATCGATCCGGCAACAAAACGCGGCCGATCGGTGAACTCATCGGCCACGGCGCGTGCGATTCGGGCTGATTCATAGTTCAGTTCACACACGAGGCTTTCCAGATGGTAGTCGGCCATTCCGATGGTCGTGCCCGAAAACGTATTGGTTTCCACAATATCGGCGCCGGCCTCGAAATACGCCCGGTGCACCGATTTCACTGCTTCGGGTTGGGTGATCGAGAGCAAATCGTTGTTGCCTTTAAGGGGATGCGGGAAATCACGGAACCGCTCACCGCGAAAATCCGCCTCTTCGAATCGGTGGCGTTGCAACATCGTCCCCATGGCCCCGTCTAAGACGAGGATGCGTTTTTCTAATTCTTTTCGGATATCAGCCATCTTTCAATCAATAGTACCAATGAAATGTCCAGCACCACCGCGTCCCGTGTTTCGGGCGGGGCGTTCTGCTTGTAAAGGTTATCATGAAAGAGAGGGAATAATCCCGGGTTATCTTTCCCCATCAACGATTAGGGTAGAATGCAGCACCTTCTGCGGGAGCAGGGTTGCTAAGGCGTCACCGGGTCTAGTCCCTCGGCCTTTCGTGATAACAAACACTAAATATATGAACGCTGCAAAGGTCGGCAATGGGTTTGGATTTCGCAAACAAATCGTCGCAAACGATTGAGAAAGTAGACGGTGGTCAGTAGCCAGTAGTCTGTAGGGGTCGACCCGACCACAGACTACCAACCACTGACTACCAACTACTGACAACTGACTACTAACAACTTTTGCACTTCCGAACTTTTCCCCTATCTTTGCAACCGAAAATCCCGGGAGGAAAAATTTGCCTGATTGCAACCTCGCTAAAAAATGCTAAAGCAGTGATCCTCTTTAGCCCCGCGACGTCTTCACGAATCTCCTCCCGCCATAAAAAAATAACTATGGCCTATCTTTTTACGTCGGAATCTGTCAGTGAAGGACATCCCGACAAAGTTGCCGACCAGATTTCGGACGCGCTCATCGATCATTTCCTCGCCTTCGACCCCGAGTCGAAAGTAGCCTGCGAAACGCTTGTCACCACCGGACAGGTCATCCTGGCGGGCGAAGTGAAATCGAACACTTACCTTGACGTACAACAAATCGCACGTGATGTCATCCGTAAGATCGGATACACGAAAAGCGAATATATGTTCGAAGCCAACTCGTGTGGCATCCTGTCGGCCATCCACGAACAATCGGCGGATATCAACCAGGGCGTTGACCGTGCCAATAAAGAAGAGCAAGGCGCCGGCGACCAGGGCATGATGTTCGGATACGCCACCAATGAAACGGCCGACTATATGCCATTGGCGCTCAACCTATCGCACAAGTTGCTGCAGGAATTGGCAGAACTGCGTCGCGAGAACAAAGAGATTACCTACCTCCGCCCGGACGCCAAGTCACAGGTAACATTAGAATACGACGACAACAACAAACCGGTACGGATCGACGCGATCGTGATCTCTACCCAACACGACGACTTCGACCAGGAAGCCGCGATGTTGGCCAAGATCAAAAAAGATATTATCGAAATCCTCATTCCGCGCATCATCGCGAAGAATCCGGAATACGCACACTTGTTTAACGACGCCATCCACTACCACATCAATCCTACAGGGAAATTTGTGATTGGCGGGCCTCACGGCGATACCGGACTCACGGGCCGTAAGATCATCGTGGATACCTACGGTGGAAAAGGCGCACACGGAGGCGGGGCTTTCTCAGGAAAAGATCCGTCGAAAGTAGACCGTTCCGCTGCCTACGCTACCCGTCACATCGCGAAAAACCTCGTGGCTGCCGGTATAGCAGATGAAATCCTCGTGCAGGTTTCCTACGCAATCGGCGTAGCCAAACCGATGGGTATTTATATTAACACATACGGAACGGCAAAAGTCGGACTGAGTGACGGTGAAATCGCGAAGAAAGTAGAAGCGCTGTTTGATATGCGCCCGTACTTCATCGAGCAACGCCTGAAGCTGCGTAACCCGATTTATTCAGAAACGGCGGCATACGGTCACATGGGCCGCACACCGGAAACCGTCACTAAGAAATTCCGTTCGCCCGATGGTTCTGAGAAAGCCGTAACAGTCGAACTGTTTACATGGGAAAAACTCGACTATGTTGACGCTGTGAAAAGCGCTTTCGGACTCTAACAATTCCATCCCTACATAGAAAAAGCCCGTCATTTGAACGGGCTTTTTTATGTTTGGGCAGTTCCTTACAAATTGTACTTCATCGAGAAGATCAGGTAACGCGGCTGGACCCGGTATTGTTGGGTGCTTGTAATGAATTGGGAAAAACTGTCACTGTTGAGTGTCGTCGTATTCAAAAGGTTGGTGGCCGAGAATTTATACTCCCACTTGCTGTCTTTCTTCTGGTAAATCAGGCTGGCCGAAAGGAAGTCGTACTCGTTATCGACGGTATTATCCGCATCGTGGTAATGGTTGTATTGGTAGTCCGCGCTAAACGAAAAGGCATCCAGGAAATAGTAGTCCAATCGCACAAACGGACTCTCATTGGTAAACGTATTCTGGTCGTAGTAATTCATCGTCAGCGTATACCCCACTTCCAGGTTCGGGAACTTCCGGTAGTTGGTGGAGGCCGTCACCGTGTAATTCTGCGAGAAACTTTCCCGCGTGTCACGTTGGCCCACGAAGAGGTTGTTTGATTTATTCCAGTTAAGTCCGGCGCTGAGGGACGCTTTGTAATACCGGAGAAAGGAACGCCCATACATCCCATTCCCCGAAAGCGATTCATCCGCATAGAAAAGGTTCAACGGCCGGGAAAACTGGTTGATACCGTCGAAAATCGAATTCGATTTTACGCCATCAACGGTCTTGACATAAGAAAGGTTACCGAAGATGTTTTCCTGGTTGAACATGTTGAATTTGAAATACCGAAGCGAATGCGTCTGAACGGTCGAGCTTCCCAGGAACGGGTTGCCCGTAGAGAGGCTCCGGTAACTATTGAACAAGAGTCCGGTGATCAGCTGGTTGACATCCGTAAAGTTGTTGCTGATGGAAAAGTTATAGGTAAGCGTCTCCGACTTCTTGATTTGCCACAAAGCGTAAAAATCGGGCAACAGCCGCACGAAACTATTCGAGAAGTCGACGGTCGGCTGGATGTTGTGCATATCATAGTAATGTACGCTAAAACCCGGATTGAAGGTAAATTTCCCCGTCAGGATTTTATAATGGAAGGCGGCAAAGACATCTTCATACCGATAATCGACGTCGTTCAGTGCCGTTGACGGCGTGGCAGTCTGCGATCCGTTGTCGAGCACCTGGTAAAAACGCGAATCAAACGACTGGCGCGAATAGGTATTCCCGATCGTCACGTTGATGTTGCTTTTCGGTGTCGCCACGAAGTAGTAGTCGACCTTGGCATCGGCTTTATGGGTTTTCACAAAGCGATACTGATTGAGATCGTACCGTCCGGACGCTTCGTCTACGATGCCGAGGTTACCCGTCGGGAACGGATTGTTGCCTAGATTCGCCGTATAGAGCGGATCCTCCTCCTGATACAGGTGCTGGAATTCGAATGCAAAGATGTGGCGTTCGCTCTTCGTCCAGTAGGCACTCAGGTTCTGGTTGATCGAAAAGGGCTTCTGCTGTTTATCGGTCAGGATTTGCTGTCCGCTGCTGGTACCATCGGCGAGTCGGGTCGTTTGGAAGAGGTCTGTGACTTCCCCTTGGTCCGATCCTTTAATTAACGCATCGTAATCGAACTGGAAATTGGCGCTGGGTTTGTAATTCGCGCTCAACTTCGCCATGGCCAACCGGGTCTCCTGAAGCGCCTTTTCCGTGGTTTCCTGGGTGGTATTTGTTTGCAATACCGTGCTTCGTGAGGCGGTTTCGACCTCATTTGTAGAAGAGGAGAAAATACCGAATCCGCTTAGCGTCCAGGCCTTTGACGGACTCCAGCTCGCGTTCGCCGCCCCGAAACGGGTTTCGATTTCCTTCGCCCGGTTGTTCCGGAGGGTAAGCAAACCGATATCATTTGATGACACATTGAAATTGCTGTTGCTCTTTCGCATCATCGCCCGAAACCCGCCGGTAAACTTGAAGTAATCCTGCATGGTGAGCGGCAACTCGCCGATGTTATTGAAATTGGTGATCAGGTTGACGCTATACTCCGGGTTGTAGTAAAACACCTTGGGGTTGACGATATAGCGACTCTCCTTATGGCCCACACCCGATCCGGCCGTCATGTCGCCGAACCAGAAGTTCTTCTTCCCGTCTTTGAGTTTGATGTTCATCGCCACGCTTTCCTCGTTGTTTTCAACGGGCTTCAGTTGACTGATTTCGTTGTAATTCCGCAACACCTGTACTTTGTCAACCGCATCCGCAGGGATATTCTTGACCCCGAGTTTGGTGTCGCCGTCGAAGAAATCTTTCCCTTCGACCATCAGTTTACTCACCTTCTTCCCCTCCACTTCCACCTCGCCGTCGGCATTGACCTGCACGCCGGGGAGCTTTTTCAACACATCCTCAAGTTTTCGTTCAGTTCCGGTTTTAAATGAATCGGCGTTGTACACAATGGTATCCCCACTGATGGACACCGGCATTTCGTTGACGATCTCCACCCCTTCCAGTTCGATGCCACCCTCTTCCATGACGATTTCCTGCCGCATGTCAGAGCTGCCCGTGTTGATGGTCAGTTCTTTGGGTTTGAATCCGAGGAAACTCAACTTGACCGTGTAGGCCGTATTGGGTTTCAGGTTTAGGTAAAAGCGTCCTTTGTCGTTGGTGATGGCATAGGCATCCATGGCTTTGGTAGCCTGGTTGATGGCCATCACGTTGGCCATTTCAAGTGGTGCTTTTTTGTCGTCGGTGACGGTTCCGTCCAGACGAATGGTTTGCGACCGTGCGGTAAGTGCCGTCACGAGTGCCAGCAGGGCAAAAAGTGGCTTCATGGTAACCTTTCCCGGGATCAACGTCCCATTCGTATTTGCATCCGGTTATTGCCGCCAGGTCCCATACCCTGTTCCTTTAGTTCCTCCATCTTCTTGACCACAATGTCGTCGTATTCTTTCTGGCTGACGACCTTGCCGGAAGACGGCTCTTTGATGTCGGCTTTTTCCTTGACATTCAACACCACCTTCGAACACAGGATCACCGTTTTTCCATCCGATACCTCCAAAATCAAACCCGGAAGCCCCCAATAGTCGCCCGGGCCCTGGTTGATGGGGATATCCGGGGTGTACCACGCTGTGATCGTGATTTCTTTCTGCATTTCAAATTGATCAGTGAAGTTGGTCGACTTCTTTTCGTCTTTCTCCTCTTTCTTCTCCTCTGGCTTCCCCTTGAAACGGAAGTTCCGGAAATCGGCCGGAGAGGCAGGACGTACCGCCGTAGCTTTGTAGCAGGTGTATCCGCCTATTTGCCGTGTTTCCCCTTCGAGTTTCCACTCTAATTTCGGGAGTGAATCTTTTACGAGGAACTCTTTCCCCATGAACTCTTTATCAACGACGTAGCGTTTCTCTTTTACATTTTTATAATAGGTGCCGCCACCACCCATGAATGACATCATCATCCGGCGACCGCCCCCCATGCCGTCGCCGCCGGGAGTGTCGAGTTTTTCCTCTTCTTTATAAATCGAGGCACTGCGGTCAAAATTCAGGATGAAAGTCTTTTCGAACATCGCTTTCATCCGATCTTCGATCATCTTTCGCATTTCAGGCGTGATCTCGCGGTTGCCGCCCATGGCCGAATTGAAATCGGCGGTGCTGGTCTTTGATTCGTAAACAGCCATGCCCTGGAAGTCTTTCTGGGCGACAGCGGAAGCTGACACCAGAAAAAGGGCCATAAAATAGTGGAGGTGTTTCATTGGGAGGAATTTAATCTCGGCAAATATGACAAAAAGCGAAGGCGAATGTTACGAAAACTGTGTTAATTTATGGGGTCCTGTGTAAAAAAACACCCCTGTTGCCCAAGTGGTTTTTTGTACCTTCGGAACATGAAAAAGTGGTTGCTTTTACTTTGGATTTCAGCCGGATGGTGCCAGACACCTGCAAAAGACAGCGCTTCCATTCCCTTCGACGCCGATGTGTTCTGCGGGCGGGACGCGTCGGGTGCCCTATATGGCATCCTCGACAATACCTTTTTCCGGCAAACCGGCGCGGATCGGGTGGAATACCGAAACGTGTCGCTCGGCCATCTGCTGCGGGTCGACCTTCGAAACCCGTTACGGATGGTGCTGTTCTACAGCGACTTCAACACGGCGGTTTTGTTGGACAATCAATTGAACGAAATCCAGCGCATACCGTTTGCGGAGAAAGACCCGGCGTTGCTGGTGACCGCGTGTGGACTCGCCTCGCAAAACCGGATTTGGCTATACGACAGCCTGACGTTGCGACTGGGGCTTTACGACCTGAACTCGGGTAAAACAACCTTCATTACACAACCGATTCCACGACCCGTGACCTATGCCTCCGATTTCAACGACTTCTACTGGATCGACGAAAAAGGGATTTACTACACCTGCAATGTCTTCGGACGGATGGTGACGGTCGGACGGGTGGCCACCGGCGACGGCCTGCAACTGGAAAACGGTCGGATATGGCGCGTTGACGGCACCTCCATCCGGTTTTTTCCCGACGGTTCAGGCGTGGAAAAAACGGTATTGGACGCCGGAAAAAGCATTAAAAATTTCGCGGTCTCCGACGGAATTTTAAGTATTTTTACCGACCACGAAATTACGAACTACAAAATCCCATTACGCTGATGCACATCGCGATTGCCGGAAACATCGGTGCCGGAAAAACGACCCTGACCCGCCTTTTGGCCAAGCACTTCAACTGGGAACCGCATTATGAGGATGTGGTCGACAATCCGTATCTCGACGACTTTTACCACCAGATGGAACGTTGGTCGTTCAACCTGCAGATTTACTTCCTGAACAGTCGTTTCCGCCAGATTCTGCAGTTTCGTGAAAGTGGTAAGAAAATCATACAGGACCGTACTATTTACGAGGATGCGCACATTTTTGCGCCTAACCTCCACGCGATGGGGCTCATGACCAATCGCGACTTCCAGAACTACACCATGCTGTTCGAATTGATGGAAAGTCTGGTCAGTTCACCGGATATGTTGATTTATCTGCGCAGTTCGATTCCCAACCTGGTATCGCAGATCCATAAAAGAGGGCGGGATTACGAAAACTCGATCTCCATCGATTACCTCAGTCGCCTTAACGAACGCTATGAAGCCTGGATCCAGAAATACGACAAAGGCAAACTGCTGATCATCGACGTCGATAAAATTGACTTCGTCAACAACCCTGAAGACTTGGGGAATGTGATCAACCGGATTAATGCGGAGTTGAACGGGTTGTTTTAGTGGAGTAACTGAGTAAATGAGTAAATGAGTAACTGAGTAACTGAGTAACTGAGTAACTGAGTAACTGAGTAACTGAGTAACTGAGTACAAATTTACGGGGTACTGGGAAGGCGTCCCATTTTCCCTTCTTTTTTTCGTTGCATTTTTTAACAAAATAGGTGGTTTTCCCGTACCGCTGTTTTCCGCATTTCGGGTACCTTTCAGACCTCAAAGGTTTTGAAAACCTTTGAGGTCTGGGGGCTCCTCCACTTCAAAAAATTCTCGACCGCCTCCGCGGGTTTTACTGAGCGCGTCTTCGCAACATACGCTCCATCCCAAATCCCACCGCCGATACGCACTAGCTGCATCACACCCTAAACCATAAATAAAAAAACCTCCCGATTAGGAGGTTTTTCTTTATCTGTGTAAGAACGCTTAGTTCTCTGTCGCTTCTGTTTCTTCAGCTGCAGGTTCAACAGCAGCAGGTGCAGCAGGCGCAGCGGTTTCGGCCCCTACACGGTGCTCGCAAGACGCATTGGTGCAGCCTTTTGCTTTGCACTCTTCTGCGCTCATCGACTGGCATTTGCCCGAATCAACCGAACAACAAGAAGCCGTTTGCACACCTTCTTTTACGGTTGTGGCATGATGACCACCTAGGATCGGCGCAATCACAAGTCCAACAAGACACGTAAGCTTGATCAGGATGTTCATAGACGGACCTGATGTATCTTTAAACGGATCACCCACAGTATCACCTGTTACAGCCGCTTTGTGTGCATCCGAACCTTTATAGGTCATTTCGCCGTTGATCATAACACCGGCTTCGAACGATTTCTTCGCATTATCCCAAGCACCACCGGCGTTGTTCTGGAAAATCGCCCAAAGAACGCCTGAAACGCACACACCGGCCATATAACCACCCAAGGCCTCAGCCCCCATGAAAATCCCCACAAGGATTGGAACGGTGATGGTGATGGCGCCCGGAAGCATCATCTCGCGCAGCGCAGCACGGGTAGAGATATCCACACACTTACCGTAGTCAGGTTTGCCGGTTCCTTCCATGATACCCGGAATTTCGCGGAACTGACGACGTACTTCGTTCACCATATCCATAGCTGCCTTACCTACCGATTGCATCGCAAGGGCCGAGAAAACAACTGGAATCATACCACCGATGAACAGCGCCGACAATACATCAGCCTTGAAGATGTTGATACCGTCGATGCCGGTAAATGTTACATACGCTGCAAAAAGCGCCAGTGCCGTAAGGGCAGCAGATGCAATTGCAAAACCTTTACCAACGGCCGCTGTGGTGTTACCCACTGAGTCAAGAACGTCGGTACGCTGACGTACTTCTTTCGGAAGCTCGCTCATTTCAGCTACACCACCTGCGTTATCCGCAATCGGGCCAAACGCGTCAATTGCCAACTGCATAGCCGTAGTCGCCATCATGGCCGACGCGGCAATCGCTACACCGTAGAAACCCGCGAGTGCATACGATCCCCAGATCGCCGCAGCGAAAAGGAGTACGGATGAGAACGTCGACTTCATACCGGTAGCTAAACCTGCAATGATGTTGGTAGCGGCACCGGTTGACGAGTTCTGCACGATGTTCAACACCGGCTTTTTGCCAAGGGCCGTATAGAATTCAGTGAATGCCGAAATCAATAGTCCTACTGCCAAGCCTACCAGGGTGGCATAGAATACGTTCATCTTCGGAATGGTCACCATGCCTTCACCGAAGAACTTCATCTGGATCTCAGCTGGCAACATATAATCAATCAGGAAGTAACAAGCGACTACCGTAAGCCCAAGCGACACATAATTCCCCAGGTTAAGGGCACCCTGCACCTGTGCTTCTTTGGCGTCATTGTTTTTGATACGGACGAAGAAGGTTCCGATGATAGAAGAAAGGATACCTACACCGGCAATAACCAGCGGAAGTACGATCGGTCCCATATTATTGAATTTGTCGGTGAACTGTGCGCCACCAGCTTCTGTCATGTCTTTGATAATGTAGTTACCCAACACCATTGAGGCGAGTACGGTAGCCACATACGAACCGAAAAGGTCAGCACCCATACCGGCTACGTCACCAACGTTATCACCTACGTTATCGGCAATCGTGGCAGGGTTACGCGGGTCATCCTCAGGGATTCCGGCTTCAACTTTACCCACGAGGTCAGCACCTACGTCAGCTGCTTTTGTATAGATACCTCCACCCACACGGGCGAAGAGTGCAATCGATTCAGCACCCAGTGAGAACCCGGCAAGGGTTTCCAGCACCAGGGTCATCTGTGTGTAAAAGTCACCGCCTTCGGTCACAAATTGTGATACGAAGAACAGGAAGAAAAGGGAGAGGCCCAATACGGCAAGACCGGCAACACCCAGACCCATAACCGTTCCGCCACCGAAGGAAACCTTAAGGGCGTCAGGAAGGCTGGTACGAGCGGCCTGTGTAGTACGGACATTTGATTTCGTTGCAATACGCATCCCGATGTTACCGGCAAGCGCTGAAAACACGGCGCCGAAAACAAAGGCTACGACAATCATCCAGTGCGATGTCTCAACTAGTTGGGATACAGCGAAGAGCGCACCTCCTGCCAATACGACGAAAATACCCAGAATGCGGTACTCGGCGTTAAGGAACGCAAGAGCGCCCTCTGCAATGGCTTTCGAAATGCCTTGCATTTTCTCATCACCTGCAGGCTGTTTGTTTACCCACATCGCCTTGACCAGCATGAACGCAAGTCCGATAACCGCCATAGCGACAGGAACATAAACGATAAATTTCTCCATAAGTTCTTAGTCTTTTATTAACGGGTGCAAAAATAACAAATTTTTAAGATGCGGAAGGGGTTTTCGCCGGAAATAAAAGCCGCCTTTTCCCGTCGCTGGCCAAACGGCCGTTTTACATATCAAAACGACCTCTGCTGCGAAGATAATGATGCCACAACAGGTACGCCGCCGCTGTGCGATACGGCTTCCAGGTTGCCGCTTTCGCTTCCCTTTCGGCAGCCGACAGGTCGGGCCAGAATTCTTTCATGGTGTTGACGATGGCGATGTCGCCCAGCGGCAGTATATCTTCTGATTGCAGGCAAAACATGAGGTAGACATCAATCGACCAGTGCCCGACGCCTTTTATTTGAAGCAGTTCGGCCCGCACCTCAGCTTCCGTCTTAGCTGACAGACTTTCAAAGTAGAGGATGCCTGACACTACCCGTTGCGCCATGTCACGGATATACGCCGTTTTCTGTCGCGATACGCCGGCTTCGCGGAATACCTCATCCGGCGCAGCCAGGCTTTTTTCAGGGGTCACCGATTCCAGGGCGAGTTCGAGTTTCCGATAGGTGGCCTTCGCCGATGCAATCGACACCTGTTGCTCCAGGATGATGTGCACCATGGCCGCGAAACCGGGTGCGCGCAATTGAGGTGTGGGATAACCGTAGGTGGCCACTATTTCATGGAAAGTAACATCTGCCGCGGTAAGGTGGTCGAACGCATGTTTCATGAAAATGGGATTTGGCGTACCCGCTAGAAATAAAACCCAAACGATCCCTTCACCCCGAAGTTGTTGGAAGTCGGACTGATATAGGATCCCCTCCAGGCGAACTCAATACGGAACACCTTGAAGATGTTTCCGATACCGGCATTCCACTCCCAATAGAAGTTTTCCGGCGCACGGTATTCGAGTCCGGAGGGGATATTAATCAGCTTGTTCTTATCACTGATCGTCCCCACCACGCCCTTGAAGCCAATCGTTTCACGCCAGTTGAGTTTGCGCAACGGACCGATCCGCGAGAAAATGCGCCCACCGAAATTGTGCTGCAACTGCAACGTAGCATAGGTATCAGCGGCGAACTCGTAGAAGTCAAGCAGGTTAAACGTGTTCTCAATCGTAAAGTACGTTTGGTTACCCGGCACAATCGTCATGAGGCCCAGCGGAATGTAACTATAGGTCTTCCCCAACTCCGTAATGACATCCAGACGGCCCAGCCCCCCGATGTTCAGCGGCTGTTTGTAATACAACTGGAAGCGCTCGTAATCGAAGTCGCTGTCGAAGACGCCTTTGAAGCCCTGGCTGTAGTTAAGGAACAGGCGTGTATACGGACTGTCGACGATGTTGCGCTCGACGCCATACCCGACGGTTTTACGCTTCGGCGTCCAGTCGAGCTGTATACTCATTTCCGACTGCCGGATATTGCTCTTCACTTCCTGTTGCGTAAGATCGGTGTAATACGCAAGGCTGAACGTAGGCGAGGCCGACTCCAGCGTTCGATAGGAAAAACCACCCTGGAAGGTCAGGTTCTTCACCGGCTCGATTTCCAACGACACCGAACTCAGGCTAATGGTCGTCAGTTTGCCATTACTGCCGTTGGTGAACAACGCCGATGAAGCGAAACTCCGGCCCAGGATATCATTCGTCGTCGTAAGGCTCGCACCAATCTGTTCTACATCGCGTCGATGACCACCTGTCAGTATGAGACGCTTGTTCTTATCGAGCAACCACCGGCCCGACACGCCATATTTTACTTTATCGTCCTTAAAACCATACGCCAGGTAGCCCTGGAGACGCCACGGGTCGTTCTGGCCGAAATACGTACGCCCGCCCGCCCGAATCCGCAGGCCTTCCACTTCATTAAATCCGAAAGTAGAGAAAATCGGGCCGTAATCGAAATGCCCGAACTGCACGTAGCCACTTCCGAGGATCGACACCAAATCGTATAATCGCTGGAACTTCCGGTTGTGCTGCAGGCTGTCGAGCATGTTGTAAACACCCTTTTCGTCTTTATTGAGTTCCTCGAAGCGGTTCTCCGCCCAGAAATCGTCGTCGCGCTTGTAGACCGATTCATCAAACGAGTTCACCTCCGGCCGGTAGAATTCCTCCGGATGTTCCTTATTGAACACGTGATTGCGGAAAAGTGTCGTCCGCTTCCCATAAATCCCTTTTGATTTCTCCTTCTTGTTCAGGGCGAAATCGGTCATCATATAGTCGCGCGTCAGCAAAAACACCGAATCGTTCACCACGTCAAACTCCTGCTCAATATAGATGTCTTTCACCCAGTTGATGTTCGCGCTTTTCGTCGCCGCCATACTGATTGACTTGATGGCAAAGGTCGTGTCGGCCACCCAGAAGTCGCCTTTGAATGTCAACTCGCCCTTTCGTCGGGGGTAAAACACAATATTATAACACCACTTTTTATCCACAAAGGCACTATCGGCCAACACATAGTTATAGACATCAATACCGGTGCGCGACAACGGACTTGTGAAGGCCTTGTCAAAAAACTTCAGGTAGTTGTCGTAAATATCGTATTCAGCATACAGGTCTTTGATGAAGGCCAGGATCTGTTGGTTCGAACTGAAACCGGAGTTCTTGTTCGCCTTCAGCACCTCCTTGACTTTACTGCGTACGTTGTCGCCATACACATTCGAAAGCGCTTCGTTAATGAAGATAGGCAGGTAGGTCTTACCGGTGATGCTCGAGGTATCCATGTAGGTAAAAACGAACTCCATCCCTTTGAACAGCTTACTCTTCATCATGGCACTGTCAATGGTGTTCATGTCGAACTCCACCTTCTCATACTTCTCCATTTCATACTGCTTGAACATCTTCAAGCCGTTCTTGCGACGTCGCGCCCAGATTTTCCGAAGGATATCAAGCGCGGGGTTGTTCTTTTTCGACGTCTTACCCGTATACACCTTCACCTCTTTCAGCTCCTGTCCATCCGGAAGTGTCACTTTCATATTATAGCTGACGCTCTTGGTCAGGTCGACCTCCACTGTCTGGTAGCCCACGAACGATACCACCAGCAATTTGCGATTGTAAGGCGACTCAAGGTAAAAGTGGCCGTCTTCGTTCGTCACCACCCCTTCGGTGGTTCCTTTGAACGACACATTGGCGAAGCCTACCGGGAGTCCCTGGCTGTCAACCACGACACCAGACACCTTCGTCTGGCCCATGGCGGTAATCGATAGAAGAAAAAGGAAAAACGGAAGTAGTAATCGGTAATTCATAAAATAAAAAGGCTCCTCGTTAGCAGAGGAGCCCAAAGATACCGTATTAATTGAAAATGGGTAAAGGGTGGGGCGAAATTTACAACACAACCGCCTGTCCCCCAATTCTCAATTATCAATTGTCAATTATCAATTCTTCTTATACGCCACTTTGCGAACCGCCTTAATCACGTCGTCCGCATTCGGCAACCATTCTTTCAGCAACACCGGAGAATACGGCGCAGGTGTGTCAGCCGTCGTAATACGTTGGATCGGCGCATCGAGGTAGTCAAAAGCACGCTCCTGCACGATATACGTAATCTCGCCCGCCACGCTCGCAAACGGCCAGGCCTCTTCCAGCACAACCAGGCGATTGGTTTTCTTCACCGAGTTCAGGATCGCGTCATAATCCATCGGACGCACGGTGCGCAGGTCGATTACTTCGCAGGAAATGCCTTCCGCAGCCAATGTTTCAGCCGCAGCCAACGCTTCCTTGATGATTTTTCCGAACGACACGATAGTCACATCCGAACCCTCACGTTTGATATCGGCCACACCAAGTGGAATCGTGTATTCCTCTTCCGGCACTTCGCCTTTGTCGCCATACATCTGCTCCGACTCCATGAAAATCACCGGATCGTTGTCGCGGATCGCCGATTTCAGCAAGCCTTTCGCATCATACGGCGTCGACGGCACCACCACCTTCAGTCCAGGTGTATTGGCAAACCAGTTCTCGAACGCCTGCGAGTGCGTTGCCGCCAACTGTCCGGCGGAAGCCGTAGGACCGCGGAACACCATCGGCATCGGGAACTGCCCGGCCGACATCTGGCGCATTTTCGCTGCGTTGTTGATGATCTGGTCGATACCGACGAGCGAGAAGTTAAAGGTCATGAATTCCACGATCGGACGACAGCCGTTCATGGCCGAACCTACCGCGATACCGGCAAAACCCAATTCGGCAATCGGCGTGTCGATCACGCGCTTCGGCCCGAACTCGTCGAGCATCCCTTTCGACGCTTTGTAGGCGCCGTTATACTCGGCCACTTCCTCACCCATCAAATACACCGCTTCGTCGCGGCGCATCTCTTCACTCATCGCTTCGGCTATGGCCTCACGGAACTGTATCGTTCTCATATATACGTGTTATCAGATTTTCGGATAGCAAAAATAGGGATTTTGTATGATTTGGGAAGTGGTTTCGGCGTTTTTGATAAGGGCGGACAATTCCGGCTGTCCGCTCTATCTTTCGCCGCGAACCCCGCGGCAAAAGGATGCCGCTTCCATCCGGGCCGCAATCCATGCTCCGAAATCGATATAATAGTGAAATTTAATATGCATGCATAGTAGTTTTTAGGGAAATACTTCGTACTTTCGCATCCGGAAAACTTCCCCTTTTAATCTGTGATTACATGAAAATATTAGTCTGCATCAGCCACGTGCCTGATACAACATCCAAAATCAATTTCACGGACGGTGACACCAAGTTCGACACCAACGGCGTGCAGTTCGTCATCAACCCGAACGATGAATTCGGGCTCACACGCGCCATTTGGTTCCAGGAGCAGCAAGGTGCTACGGTAACCGTGGTAAACGTCGGCGGACCCGACACCGAGCCTACCCTGCGCAAGGCGTTAGCAATCGGTGCCAACGAAGGTATCCGCGTGAACGCACAACCCACCGACGGCTTCTTCGTCGCCACGCAACTGGCGGAAGTGGTCAAACAAGGTGGCTACGACCTCGTCATCTGCGGCAAAGAGTCACTCGACTACAACGGCGGTATGGTGCCCGGTATGCTGGCAGCCCTAACGGGTATGAACTTCGTCAACTCCTGCATCGGCCTGACCGTTGACGGCACGACCGCGAAAGCCGTACGCGAAATCGACGGCGGAAAAGAAACGCTGTCGGCTTCCCTGCCGCTTATCGTAGGCGGACAAAAAGGCATCGTCGAAGAGAAAGACCTTCGTATCCCGAACATGCGCGGTATCATGACGGCCCGTACAAAAGCCATCAACGTACTCGAACCGGTGGGTGTGACCGTGGAAACCAAGGCCGTGAAGTTCGAGCGCCCGGCACCGAAATCAGCCGTGAAGCTCTTCACCGTCGACAACCTCGACGAATTGGTGAACGCGTTGCATACGGAAGCGAAGGTGATTTAAGTTGAAAGTCTGAAAGTCGAAAGTCTGAAAGTCAGGAAGACCGAAAGACTTGGACACTGCAAATAAACATTCATTTCTTCCGGAACCTGTTGCACACGTTCCGGACTAAAACAAAAAATATATGTCCATTTTAGTATACGCAGAATCTGCGGAAGGCAAATTCAAGAAAGTCGCTTTCGAATTGGCTTCCTACGCCAAAAAGGTCGCTTCTGACCTGGGTACCACCGTAACAGCGGTAACCGTAAACGCCGGCGACGTGTCCGAACTCGGAAAATACGGCGTCGACAAAGTGCTGACCGTCAGCGACGACCGTCTGAAAAACTTCAACGCCAAAGCCTATGCCGACCTCCTCAAACAGGCAGCACAGAAAGAAGGCGCGAGACTGGTCGTGTTGTCTTCGACTACCGACAGCCTTTACATGGCGCCGCTGGTAGCTGTGGGATTGGGTGCAGCCTACGCTTCTAACGTAGTCGGACTGCCACTCAGCACAGCTCCGTTCCAGGTGAAGCGCACCGCGTTCTCGAACAAAGGCTTCCAGGTAACCGAACTGGCTACCGACGTGAAAGTTATCGGACTCGCGAAGAACTCCTACGGCATCAAAGAAGAAAGCGCGGCAGCGGCTTCAGAAGCCTTCTCACCTTCTTTGAACGACGCCGACTTCGGTATCAAAACCGAATCGGTTGAAAAAGGATCCGGTAAAGTAACCATCGCCGATGCTGACATCGTGGTGTCTGGCGGCCGTGGACTCAAAGGTCCTGAAAACTGGGGCATCCTCGAAGATATGGCGTCGGTTCTGGGTGCTGCGACTGCCTGCTCAAAACCGGTATCTGACCTCGGTTGGAGACCCCACAGCGAGCACGTAGGCCAAACCGGGAAACCGGTAGCGACCAACCTGTATATCGCGATCGGTATTTCAGGTGCGATCCAGCATATTGCCGGCATCAACTCATCGAAAGTAAAACTCGTCATCAACTCCGACGCCGATGCACCGTTCTTTAAGGTAGCAGACTACGGGGTGGTAGGCGATGCCTTCGAAATCGTACCGAAACTGACGGAAAAACTCCGTGCGTTCAAAGCGAACAACTAAAACGTTCGTTTTCAACCGCGACGGCTCATAACTTTAGCAAAATGTGTGTAGCCGTTCGCGCATCAGAGTAAAATTTTTAGTTAATTTGCCCATACAAGGCTGCCCGAAATAGTCGTTTTTGGCAGCCTTTTTTACTAATAAACGACACTTGCCCCAATCGTTAAACGATTGTACCTTTGCCGTATGAGTTTAGTCAAGTTGACCATAAAAGGGATTTCGTATAGCCAAACGCAAAATGGCGCTTACGCACTGATCCTCAACGAAGTGGATGGCGACCGCAAGCTGCCGATTGTCATCGGTGCCTTTGAGGCGCAGTCGATTGCCATCGCGCTTGAAAAAGAGATCCGCCCACCGCGTCCGCTGACGCACGACCTTTTCAAAAACTTCGCCGACCGGTTCGATATCGTGGTGAAGCAGGTCATCATCCATAAACTCGTCGACGGTGTCTTCTACTCGAGCATCATCTGCGAACGCGATAAGATCGAAGAGATCATAGACGCCCGCACCTCCGACGCCATCGCGCTGGCACTTCGTTTTTCGGCTCCGATCTTTACTTACAAGAACATCCTGGACAAGGCGGGTATCTACCTGAAAGCCAATCCGGCCGATGACCGCGAAACACCGGAAAACGACGACGTACTTTCGAGCCCGGAAACCTTCGGCCTCGAAGAAACCAACCAGGCACCTTCTGATACGTATGCCGCCAACAGCCTCTCCGAATTGTACGAGTTGCTGGAGGGAGCAGTCGAAAATGAAGATTATGAGAAAGCGGCGAAGATCCGCGATGAAATCTCAAGACGGGAATCCTAATATGTTGGGCGCGGTACCGGTTTAACGGAAATCGCCCCTTATTGATACAGTTTTTTTGGCCAGGAAACGGATGGCATCCATCCCAACCCGGCCTCAAAACCCAAAAGTTGTAAAGTGAAGCAGTACCACGACCTTGTCCGCCACGTACTCGAAAACGGCAGCCAGAAAGGCGATCGCACCGGCACGGGCACCATCAGCGTTTTCGGTTACCAGATGCGTTTCGACCTCAGCGAGGGGTTCCCATTGGTAACGACCAAAAAACTGCACGTCAAATCGATCATACACGAATTGCTATGGTTCCTGAAAGGCGAAACCAATATTGGTTACCTGAAGGAAAACGGTGTGCGGATCTGGGACGAATGGGCGGATGATAACGGCGACCTCGGACCCATCTACGGTTTCCAATGGCGCAACTGGGACGGCACCAACCTCGACCAGATCGCCGAAGTGGTCGAGACGCTCAAAACCAACCCCAACAGCCGCCGGATGCTGGTATCGGCCTGGAACCCGTCGGTATTACCCGATACGACCCAATCGTTTGCCGAGAACGTCGCCAACGGCAAAGCGGCCCTTCCACCCTGTCATGCCTTTTTCCAGTTTTACGTGGCCGACGGTAAACTCTCTTGCCAGCTCTACCAGCGCAGTGCGGATATTTTCCTCGGTGTACCTTTCAATATTGCATCCTACGCGTTGTTCACCATGATGGTCGCGCAGGTAGTCGGATTACAACCCGGCGACTTCATCCATACGTTCGGCGATGCGCATATCTACAACAACCACATCGAACAATTGCAGCTGCAACTGTCGCGCGAACCACGCCCGTTGCCGAAAATGTTGATCAATCCCGACATAACCGACATCTTTGGTTTCACCTTCGATGACTTCACCTTGGTCGACTACGATCCGCATCCGCACATTAAGGGAATAGTGGCAGTTTGACGACGTTTTTTTAACAATTTTCCTCTTTTTTTCATACTTTTCGAGCCCCTACTCGAAGAACATGAAAAAATTCGCCTCCTTCTGCCTCCTGTTATGTTCGGTTTTCGCTTTGGCGCAAACCTCGGCCATGTGGACCCGCGTCTCTTCTGCAAAAGAACTTTCGGCGCCGAAGGTGAACCGCAGTTCGTTTCCGTCCGCATACACCCTGTTTAAACTTGACCTTCAAGCCTTTAAACAGCAGTTGGCGGGTGTTCCGGTGCGAGGCGATGGCCAACCCCGGGGCCTTCATACCATCTTCTTACCCGGTGCCGATGGCACCCTGGCCGCTTACGACGTGATCGAAACGCCCATAATGGAGCCGGAGCTACAGCGCAAGTTCCCGGATATCCGATCATATGCTGCTCAAGGCCTTAACGACCCGACGGCCGTAGCCCGTTTCAGCGTGACGCAGTTTGGCTTGCACAGTATGACCCTGTCGTCGGGCAACAGTACGGTTTTCATCGATCCCTATACAGAAGACCGGAAGACCTATATAGTATATGAAAAAGCGGCCTTGTCGGTAGCCGACCTGGGCTTCTCGTGTACGACAGAGGAAGCCGACGCAGGAACGCGCGCCAACCGGGAGTTCCGTCTTGATTCCAACGACAAAAAATTACGCACCTATCGCCTCGCGCTCAGTTGCAATGGCGAGTATGCAACGCTCTTCAAAGGCACCGGCACCGTTGCGCAACAAAAGGCGAACGTGCAGGCCCAGATGGCAATTACCATGACACGGGTAAACGGCGTGTATGAAAAAGACCTGGCTATCACGATGGTGTTCGTTGCCAATAACGACCAAATCATTTACCTTGATGCCGCTACCGACCCCTGGACGACGGAGTTCAACACCATGACGGCCCAGACCATCGATTCAGTGATCGGCGTTGCCAATTACGATATCGGGCACAATTTCAACACGACCGGCGGCGGTAATGCCGGTTGTATCGGATGCGTCTGCTCGGCTACCAACCAGACGAGTTTCCATAAAGGACGTGGCTACACCGGTCGTTCCAACCCCACGGGCGATGCTTTCGATATCGATTATGTGGCGCACGAAATGGGGCATCAGTTTGGTGGCTACCACACGCAGAGCAACAACTCCTGCCGTTCGGGCAATAATACAGAAGTCGAAACCGGAAGTGGCTCGAGTATCATGGGCTATGCCGGCATCTGCGCCGCCAACGTACAAAGCAACTCCGATGACTATTTCGCCTATGTCAATATCCGCGACATCTCCGCCAATGTGCAGTCGGGGGTGTCATCGTCTTGTGCGCAGATTACCAACTTCACCAATAACCCGCCGACTGCCAATGCCGGTGCGGATTATACCATCCCGAAATCAACGCCCTTCTTGCTGACCGCTACCGGATCGGATCCGGATGGCAACGCGATTACCTTTTGTTGGGAGCAGCGGGATCCCGAGGCTGTATTGCCGACCTCGCAGAACAACGCGGCTCCGACAGCAACGAGAACTGCCGGACCGATGTTCCGTACGTTGCCCGGCACCACCAGTCCGACGCGCTACTTCCCGTCCCTTTCCACTATATTGACCGGAGCGACCTCCAACACCTGGGAAGTACTGCCTTCTATCGCACGCACCTTTAATTTCTCGGTAACCGTTCGTGACAACGTTGCCGGCGGTGGTCAAACCGCTTCCGACCTGATGGTGGTGAATGTCAACGGCACCGCGGGTCCCTTTCTCGTAACCGCACCCAACACCGCCGTGTCGTGGGCGGGCGCCTCGAACCAGACCGTCACCTGGGATGTGGCGGGCACCACGGCGAACAACATCAACTGTGCGTATGTCGATATTTACCTGTCGACCGACGGAGGCCTGACATTCCCAACATTACTGGCCGCGAAAGTACCGAATGACGGGTCCGAACTCGTTACCCTTCCGGCCGCGACCGGCACCACCAACCGCATCATGGTAAGGGGCAACGGCAACATTTTCTTTGACATTTCCAACACCCCTTTTACGACCACAGCGCCGGGCTCGACGTTTGCGTTGTCGTTTGCGGGCGGCGCTGGCGGGCAGAACAAAGCTGCTTGTCAGGGAGTGGATACGTCGTTCAGCTTCGACTATTCTACTACCAGCGGGTTTTCCGGAACCACCACGCTTGCCGTAGCCGGCGTACCGACACCCGCCGTTGTGAATTTGTCGCAGTCGTCTGTTTCAACTTCCGGAAACGTCATTCTTACCGTAACAAACACCGGAGGCTGCACACCCGGAATCTACCCTATTACGGTCACGGGCACATCGGGAGCCGTTACCAAATCGGTACGCTTTTACATCGAGATCCTCAATGCCAATTTTGCTACACCAACCGTTGTCTCCCCTGCTAACGAGGCGTTCGGCCTGTCGCCGGCGCCCACATTGAGTTGGGCGTCCGACGCGGCTGCAACCTCCTACCTGATTACCCTGGCGACCGACGCCGACCTTTCGCAAAACGTGCAGGCGTTTGAGACGACCACCAACAGCTTGGCTTTATCCGGACTGGCAAACCACACCAACTACTTCTGGACGATACAACCCAAAAACAGCGGCTGTCAGGGAAGTGTCGGTGCCGTTAGCCGATTCACAACCGGCACCGTAAGCTGTACGACGACTGCTTCCGCAAATGTTCCAATCGCCATTAGTGCGGGTGCGGGATCTACCGTGAACTCGACACTGAATGTGACGTCTACCAGCCCCATCAGCGATGTGAACGTATCGGTGCAGCTCACGCATACGTGGGTCGCCGACCTTACGCTAACACTCATAAGTCCGACCGGCACACAAATACAATTAGTCTCCGGAAAATGCAGCTCGAACGACGACATCAACGCCGTTTTCGACGATGCAGGGGTCACGTTGGTCTGCGGGGCTACGCCCACCATTTCCGGATCCGTCAAACCCGCGCAATTGCTATCCGCATTGAACGGACAGTCTCCGGCGGGCACCTGGACGCTTCGGGTAGCGGATACCGCCAGTGGCGACGGGGGTTCCCTCAACGCCTGGAGCCTGAACATCTGCAGCCAGACCACCACGCAGGTAGCATGTGGGGAGATTACCACCAACTGGAACGGCGCTTCCTGGGACAACGGCGTTCCGCAAGACAACGTCGCTGCTACCATTTCCGGCGATTTCGTTTCCTCCAAAGACGTAAAGGCCTGCTCGCTGGATGTGGCAGGTACTTCCGCTGTTACCATACAATCCGGACATGACCTTATCATCGATGGGGCGGTTTCGGTGGCGCCTACGGCCAATTTGACGCTTGAAAACAATGCGAACCTGTTGCAGGTGAAAGATGTCGCCAATACCGGAAACATTAAAGTCAAACGCGATGCGACGATGCGACGCCTGGATTATGTATTCTGGAGTGCACCTGTCGGCGGCCAGGACCTGAAGGTGTTTTCACCCAAGACGGTGTCCCCTTCCGGTGGGCCGTATATCGGAGGATCACGGTTTTACGTACTCAATGAACCAACTAACAGTTTCGTGGCAATCGAACCGGTGGGCACTCCATTCGTCGAAGCAAAAGGATATATGATCCGGGCCCCCAATGATTTCCCGGCCAATGGCACCCAGCAAGTGTTCAACGGACTCTTTTCCGGCGTTCCGAACAACGGTACCGCCACTATTGCGACAACCCGAACACCCGGAACCGGCTATGGTTACAACCTCATCGGGAATCCGTATCCGTCAACGCTGAATGCCTCGTTGTTTCTCGCGCAAAACCCCGGATCGCTGTATTTCTGGACGCATGCGAGCCAGAATCCGGCTATGGGATCGAACTATGCCTCGTATACCAGCTTTGGCGTCGCTGCTGCGGCGGGAGGCGCCGTCCCCGACGGTACCATTGCCGTGGGGCAAGGCTTTATTCTGGAAACGGCTGCGTCAGGCACCGCCACGTTCACCAATGCTATGCGAACGTCGGCAAACCAGGCGATCTTCTTCAGGGAAGCCAACACCGATCGAAGCCGTTTGTGGCTGAACCTGTCGAACCAAGACGGTCTGCAGAACCAGATTTTGGTGGGATATGCCGACGGTGCCACAATGGACGTGGATGTATCCATGGATGCGCCGAGTATGGAAGAGAACATCAACTGCATCGCGTCGTTGATTAACGGGAAACGCTACAGCATCCAGGCGCGGCCTACACCTTTTGATACCAACGACGAAATTCCGTTAGGCTTCAGGGCAACGGCGGCGGGCACGTTCACGATTTCCCTTTTCGAAGCGGATGGTGTTTTTGCCGATGGGGAAGTCCTGGGCCAGGCCGTCTACCTAAAAGATACCGCAACCGGAACCGTGCATGAACTTACCGAAACGCCGTATACCTTCGGTTCGGCAGCGGGTGATTACGCTGATCGCTTTTCGATCGTATACCAGAATACAGCGCTCCCACTACCCGATCCCACGGCTACGCCGCGCGCAGTGGTGTTCAAACAGGAACAGCATCTACAGATCGAGACATCCGGACACATCGAGCACGTGATCGTTTATGACATACTGGGAAGGCGACTGTATGAAACCAGAGCGGATCACACGAATCGATTCGCAACAGACGATCTACGCATCGCGAACCAACCGATTGTGGTCAGGGTGACGATTGATGGGCGAACGCTTGTCAAGAAGATAGTGTTCTAAAAAAAAATCCGCCCCAAGAGGCGGATTCTTTTTTAAGGTCGTGACACTTACAGTGCCAGTACGCTGTTTTCAGCACCGGCAAACGCGTTGAATTGGAACGCATCGGCTTCTGCTTCGTTTACGTAAGCACCGTCGATCAGGTACTTGAACTCGTAAGAAGCACCGGTCGGAACTTCGAACGTACCTTTGAAGGTACCGTTTTTCAGTTTGCCCAGTTCACCTGCTTTCGGATCCCAGTTGTTGAAATCACCGATAACCGAAGCAACAGTGGCTTCTTTAGCTTCGAATGAAAACGTTACTTTCGCTACTGGCTTTGTTTTTATGAATTGTTTCTTGAGTGCCATAACTTATTAGTTTATAGATTTCTACGGGGCAAAGTAAAGGCGTTTTAGTTAAACTTCCACAGCATCTGTTTAGTTTTGAGGCTCTTGCATTTTCCTCCTTAAATTTTCAAGATATCCGTAACCGATAACGATGTATTATTTTGGATTTACAGACATACAACGTTTGCCCTTTGCCGGATTATCAGACACGAATTGTTAATTTCCGAAATTAATTTTACTTTTAAATGCCAAAAAACCGCCCGAAATGGCACAAATGAACCACGAACTTTACGAAAATGCCCGAAAACGCATCCGGCAGAAAAAAGTGCTGTGCTACCACTTCGTTCTCTTCCTCGTCGGCAGCCTGTTTATGTACGTGGCGAACGAACTCCTGGAAACAGCCGATGATCGGGTCGTTTGGTATCCGTGGACCATTACCATCTGGTTCTTCCTCATGATCCTCCACTTTATTAAGGTGTATATCATCGACCGCTTCATGAACAAGGAATGGGAGCGCGACCAGATCGAACGCCTCATCGCCCGGCAGGAAAAGAAAATCGAGCAACTGGAGGCAAGATTGAAACGGGAACAACAGGCTTAGGTGGTAAGGGTTGGGTGCGTACCGCTCCCCATCAACCATCAACCATCAACCATGAACTACGAACCATCAACTATCACCTCTCAACCCTCAACTCTCCTTCACCGTTTTGGGTTGTCACACGGCTTTACTACCTTAGTGCCCCACCAACTACCAACTACCAACTACCAACTACCAACTACCAACCACCAACCACCAACCACCGACTACTGACCACTGACCACTGACTACTGACTACTGACCACCACCTACTCCATGACCATCCTCATCGCCGCCGCCGCCGAAAACAACGCACTCGGAAAAGACAATCAACTGGTCTGGCACCTTCCGGATGATTTCAAACGGTTCAAGCAATTGACGCGCCACCATTATATTATTATGGGACGGAAGACCTTCGAAAGCTTCCCCCAACCCCTTCCCGACCGCCATCATATTATCATTACCCGGCAGGCATTTTATGAAGCACCTGGCTGCACTGTCGTCAAAAGTATCGAAGAGGCTTTGGAAGCCGCACCGAAAAACGAAGACGTATATGTCATCGGCGGCGGTGAAATCTACCATCTGGCGTTGCCCTTAGCCGACGCCATCGAACTGACCCGCGTGCACGGCACGTTCGAGGCCGACGCGTATTTCCCGAACATCGATCCCGATGAATGGCAACTCGTAACGTCCGAGTATCATCCGAAAGACGAAAAACACCGGGTCGACTTCACCTACGAAACCTACCACCGAAAAAGGTAAACGCCCCCTGACGGGCTTCCGCATCGAATCTTTCCCCCAAAACCAAATTTCCGTTACCTTTGCGCCACGGATGTCAGGAAGATGCCGTAGTGAAAAGAAGATGACATGTCAAAAACCGTAACACCGTATAAAGATTCGGGCCTCGGCAAGAAAGAACAGGTGACCCAGATGTTCGATACCATCTCAGGCAACTATGATGGATTGAACCGGGTGATCTCGTTTGGTGCCGACGTCAAATGGCGCCAGAAGATGTTGCGGATGGTAAGCGACATCCAACCGGATGCGATATTGGACGTGGCGACAGGCACCGGCGACATTGCGATCCTCATGGCGAAAACCGGGGCATCGAAGATCGTCGGACTCGACATTTCGACCGGTATGCTTGAGATTGGAAAACAGAAAGTAGATGTGAAAGGACTGTCGGGACAAATCCGGATGGTCGTCGGCGATTCAGAAAACCTGCCGTTCGAAGACGGAACCTTTGACGCCGTCACCGTGGGATTTGGCATCCGGAATTTTGAAACCCTTGAAAAAGGACTTTCCGAAATCCTCCGCGTGCTGCGCCCGGGCGGGTTGCTCGTCATCCTGGAAACATCGGTACCGGAAAAATTTCCGTGGAAACAAGGTTATCGCTTCCACTCGAAATACATACTGCCGCTGATCGGACGCCTCTTTTCAAAAGACAATTCTGCCTATCGTTACCTGTCAGAATCGGCTTCTGTCTTCCCGTATGGCGAGGCGCTTAACAATATTTTGCGAAAAACGGGGTTTATAGACGTCAAGGCGATGCCACAGACATTTGGTGTTGCAACCCTTTATTCCGCTACGAAGAAACGTCCGGACACGCTATGATGAAACGACTTGCGTTCGCTTTTTTGCTACTGGCCTCCTTTGCTGGAAAGGCGCAGGGCGGCATGTTTTCAAAAGACCCGATCATCAACCTCGAGAATTTTGACAAACAGCGCGTGCACTGGGGCTACTTCCTCGGCTTCAACTCCTATCATTTTAAATTCGACTATAAAACGGTCGGTCCCGATGTGCAGGTAGAAAATACCATCGGCTTCAACGTAGGCCTCGTCGGGAACCTACGCCTGCACGAATCCTTCGACCTTCGCTTCGAGCCGGGCCTTTACTTCAACCAGCGAAACCTGACGTTTCCGGGCTTTTCAAATGAGTTCGACGCGCTTCGCGAGGTCAAGTCCACCTATATCCATTTCCCGCTGTTGTTGAAGTTCTCGGCGAACCGTACCGGTAACGTACGTCCGTATCTCGTAGGGGGTGTGGGTACCGCGCTCAACCTCTCGAGTAATGAAAAGTCTAGAGACGACAACGCCAACAACCGTTTCCGGATGACGAAATGGACGAACTTTTATGAGATTGGATTTGGCGTGGACCTCTACCTGCAGTATTTCAAATTCTCGCCTTCGATTCGCGGTGTGTTCAGTTTAAACAACGAACTGGTGCCTGACAACGACCCGAATAGTCCGTGGACCTCCAACATCGGCAGCATGAAGACACGCGCACTCTTCATCAACTTTACCTTCCACTAAGAACCTCTGCGGAATTCACTCAGGAAAATCGCGGCGGCCATCGCCACGTTCAGGCTTTCTGTTTTCTGTTCGGCACCAAACCTGGGTATCGCAAGACGGTTTTGGCAATAGGATACTACCGCGTCTGAAATGCCGTTGGCTTCGTTCCCCAAAACCAAAATGCCTTCTTTCGGCAGCGCGGTGTGGTAGACATTCGCTCCATCCATAAACGTCCCAAAAACCGGAACCGAACGTGTCGTAAGTACCTCCTGTAAGGGCAGGTAGTGCACATTTACGCGTGCCAGCGACCCCATGGTAGCCTGCACGACCTTCGGATTATACACATCCGCCGATTCGGGTGAGCAGACCAGGTGTTTTACCCCAAACCAGTCGCACAGCCGGATGATCGTTCCAAGATTCCCCGGGTCGCGCACATCGTCGAGGGCCAGGATGAGTCCGGACAGCTCTAACCCCGCCACTTGTTTCATTTCGAAAACCGCCAGGCAATCGCTCGGGTTGGTGAGCGCCGTCATACGTGCCATTATATCTTCGGATACCGCCTGGCGAAGGGCAGGCGATACCTCGTTGAAGAGATCGGAAGTCACGTATAGCGCATCGAGTGCGAAGCCCGCCTCCAGCAGTTCGGAAATGACTTTTCGTCCTTCTGCGATGAAATAGCCCGACGACTTACGGAATTTTTTATGGTGCAGTGACGTTATTCGTTTTATTTGGTTTTTCCCAACCATCGAAATGATGTATTTTTGATTCAAATCCGCGTGCCCTTGGCAGCTTCCCGTACAAAAATAGCGTTATTTACCGTGATCACCCTGCTACTGGTCGCGTGTAATGCCATACAGAAGGTACCCGAGAACCGGACACTGCTAACCAAAAACACCATTGTGGTCGACGGCGAGAAGCAGGGGGACGATGTGCTCGAGAACCTGCTCTACCAAAAGCCGAACACTGCCTTCCTCGGATATAAACTGCGGTTGAACCTCTACAACCTGGCCAAGGAAAACCCCGATTCCGCCTACAAAGCCAAATTCAGGGACAATCCCCGTAAACTCGCACGCCAAAGCCGCTTGTTGTCAGCCAAACAAGTCGAACGCAAGGGGCAGTCGTTTCTCTACTCCGGCATCCATGCCTTCCTGAAAAAAGTAGGCGAACCACCTGCCATCATCGATACCAACCGGACCCGTCGTTCGGTGGCGCGGTTGGAATCGTGGTTCTTCAACAACGGCTATTTCAAGGCCAAAGGAAGTTATGCCATCGACTCGACCGGACGTCGACGGGCAGGCGTGACGTATTCCATCACCAAAGGCAACCTCTATCGTATCGATTCGATTACACGAAAGATCCGGACGCCGGCACTTGATTCGTTGTTTCGGACATCGAAGACCGCCTCTTTCCTGCAACCCGGCGCCCCGTTCAAAAGCGAGAACTTCGATGCGGAGCGGGCCCGGATTACGACCGATTTCCGGAACCGTGGGGCTTTTTATTTCCAACCGAGCAACATCCTCTTTACCATCGATACCGTCGGAACCGGCACACGGCCGAATGTTGAAATGGAAATCAGCGACCAGTCGGTTCGCGAAGGCGACTCCACCAGCACGCGTCCGTTCCGCCTGTACACCATCAGCCGGGTTGACATTTACACCGGTTCGCTTTCCGAAGACGCGCCACAGACCGTCACCGACAGCACTAGTTACAACGGCTTCACTATTTTCAGTTACGGACCACTGCGTTACAAACCGCGCGCCATCACCGATGCGGTATTCGTGGCGAAAGGCACCGTATATTCGGATCAGGCCGGCACCTTCACCAGTCGCGCCCTTAGCAACCTGAAGGTCTTCAACTATCCGACGATACAGTACCAGGTCGATCCGAAAAACCCGGATGCCCTTATTGCAAAAGTCCTGCTGACGCCCCGGAAGAAATACAACTTTGGGGCTTCCATCGACTTTACCCATTCGAATATCCAGGATTTTGGTATCGAAGCAACCGCCTCGGTGACGATCCGAAACGTATTCCGGCGGGCGGAAATACTGGAGATTGCGGCGCGTGGCAATATCGGTTCCTCGCGTACGTTCGCCGAACCCGACGGCCGCTTTTTCAATTTGTTGGAATACGGTATCGATACGCGCCTGGCCTTCCCGCGCATCCTGTTCCCATTGGGTACCGACCGCATCATCCCGAAACGGATGATTCCGTCGACCGTATTCAGTACGGGTTTCGCGAAGCAACAGAACATCGGACTTGACAAAGAGAACCTGACGGGCTCGTTTACGTATAACTGGACCCCGAAGCGGAACCATACCGCACGCTTTGACCTCATCAACATCCAGTATATCAACAACCTGCGAACCGACCGCTATTTCAACGTCTACCGTTCGTCGTTTTCGCGACTCAACGAGCTGGCGCAAGTGTACAACACCGACCAGACAAACTGGGAAGATGCCACGGGCGGTGACCTGCGTCTTCGCATTCCGGAAGGCACCTCGAACTTCATCAACCAGGTACTGTCGGGACAAACCTCGTTGAGCCCGCAGGACCCCGACTACAAACGCGTGGCCAGCATTGAAGAGCGTAGACAACGTCTGACGGAAAACAACCTCATCGTCGCGTCGAGTTTCAGTTTTTCAAAGACCACCAAGCAAGGCCTGACCGACAACAACTTCTATGTCTTCCGCACCAAACTGGAATCAGCCGGCAACCTGCTCTCGCTGTTTGCCTCGGCTTCACAGACGGCAGGTGCACAGAACAGTGCCAAGCAAATATTGGGCATTGCGTTTTCACAATACGCCAAAACAGAACTCGAGTACATTAAACACTGGGACCTGAACCACGAACGCGTCGTCGCTATCCGGGGGTTTGTGGGCATCGCGATTCCGTATGGTAATTCCGAAAGCGTGCCGTTCTCGCGCAGCTACTTTGCGGGCGGTTCGAACGACATTCGGGCGTGGCAACCCTATAGTCTCGGCCCGGGCCGCTCAGGTTCGGTGAACGACTTCAACGAAGCCAACCTGAAACTGACCCTCAACGCCGAATACCGCTTCAAGATCCTGAACAGTTTCAAAGGCGCCTTTTTTGTGGATGCGGGCAATATCTGGAACGTACTCGACAATGTCACCACCCCCGAAAACCAGTTTACCGGCCTGCGGTCACTCGACGATATTGCAGTGGGCTCGGGCTTTGGTTTCCGTTATGACCTGAGTTTCTTTGTAGTGCGTATCGACATGGGATTCAAAACATTTAACCCGGCTGTCGGGTACGGCCGCAAATGGTTCCGTGACTACAATTTCTCGAACGCCGTGCTTAACATTGGCATTAATTATCCGTTCTAAAATAATTCGTATTTTTACGCCCTTAATCCTAAACCTGAATACATGTCACACAACATAAAACCGGGCGTCGCAACAGGCGATGACGTACAGGCAATCTTCCGTTATGCAAAGGAAAAAGGATTCGCCCTTCCTGCCGTCAATGTCACGGGATCGAGCACTATCAACGGCACACTGGAAACGGCTGCGAAACTCAAAGCCCCTGTCATCATACAGTTTTCAAACGGAGGTTCGGCCTTCAACGCAGGTAAGGGATTGTCGAACGACAACCAACGTGCTTCCATTGCCGGAGCCATTGCCGGAGCCAAACATATCCACACCCTTGCGGAACTCTATGGTGCGACGGTGATCCTTCATACCGACCACTGCGCGAAAAACCTTCTTCCATGGATCGACGGTTTGCTGGATGCGTCGGAAAAACACTTCGCCGAAACAGGCAAACCGCTGTTTAGCTCGCACATGCTCGACCTGTCGGAAGAGCCGATGCACGAAAACATCGAAATCTGTAAAACCTATCTTGAGCGCATGAGCAAGATGGGAATGACACTCGAAATCGAACTTGGCATTACCGGTGGTGAAGAAGACGGTGTAGACAATTCAGGCGTTGACCATTCGGAACTCTATTCGACTCCGGAAGATGTCGACTACGCCTACAGCGAATTGTTGAAAGTGAGTCCGCGTTTCACCATCGCCGCTGCTTTTGGCAACGTACACGGTGTTTACAAACCCGGAAACGTGAAACTGACCCCGACCATCCTGCGCGATTCGCAAGAGTATATCCAGGCGAAGCACCAAACGGGGAAAAACCCGGTTGATTTCGTCTTCCACGGTGGTTCAGGATCGACAGTAGAAGAAATCAGGGAAGCGATCAGCTACGGCGTTATCAAGATGAACATCGACACCGACCTGCAGTTTGCGTTTACAGAAGGTATTCGTGATTATATGACGAAAAATATCGATTACCTCCGAACACAAATTGGAAATCCGGACGGACCAGACGCCCCGAACAAAAAGCACTATGATCCACGTAAGTGGGTACGCGAAGGCGAACTGACCTTCAACAAACGCCTCGAAGCGGCTTTTGCAGACCTTAACAACGTCAACACTTTATAAAAAAAACCATCAAAATTGCCGGTGATTCATGTCATCGGCATTTTTTATATACCTGATACAAAATGGCTTGGTTTAAAAGAACGCAAAAAGGAATCACGACGGCTACGGAAGACAAGAAAGATGTTCCGAAAGGCCTTTGGTACAAATCGCCTACGGGCAAAATCGTGGATGCCGATGAACTGGCCCGAAATCTGTATGTAAGTCCGGAAGACGGTTTCCACGTCCGCATCGGAAGCAAAGAGTATTTTGAAATTCTGTTCGACAACAACGAGTTTACCGAACTCGATGCCAAGATGACGGCGAAAGACCCCCTTCACTTCGTCGATACCAAAAAATATTCCGACCGTCTTAAAGAGGCGCAGGAAAAAACCAAACTGAAAGACGCCGTGCGCACCGCGGTGGGCAAATCAAAAGGAAAAGACCTGGTAGTGTGCTGTATGGACTTCGCCTTCATCGGCGGGTCAATGGGTGCGGTGGTCGGCGAGAAGATTGCGCGTGGCATAGACCATTCGATCAAAAACCGCATTCCGTTTGTGATGATTTCGAAATCAGGAGGCGCCCGTATGATGGAAGCCGCTTACTCCCTGATGCAGCTCGCCAAGACCTCGGCTAAATTGGCACAATTGGCGGATGCGAAAATCCCGTATATTTCACTTTGTACCGACCCCACCACAGGCGGAACAACGGCGTCGTATGCGATGCTGGGAGACGTAAACATTTCCGAACCCGGCGCGCTTATCGGTTTTGCCGGACCACGGGTTGTGAAGGATACGACAGGTAAAGAACTGCCGGAAGGATTCCAAACGGCAGAGTTTCTTCTCGAGCATGGTTTCCTGGATTTCATTGCCCAACGGAAAGAGTTGAAAGACAAAATCAACCTGTTCCTGGACTTGATCCAGAACCAACCGTTACGATAAAAGTAAAACGATTTAAATCCCGGGCTTCCGGGATTTTTTTTGACCTATATTCCCGTCCGGATGGCTTCTACCGGATCCAGACGCGAGGCCATCAACGCGGGCACAATACCCGATATAAGGCCGATGACAACCGCAAGGAAGGTACCGAAGAAGACATTGTAGAGACTAAGGATAAACTCGAATTCGAGCGCATCCGTCAGGATCACCGTCGTACCCCATACCATCAGCAAGCCAATCGCTCCACCGAAAAGACAGAGGACCACCGATTCGAAAAGAAACTGCATGAGGATGAACTTATTCTTGGCTCCAAGTGATTTCTGTATACCAATAAGGTGCGTACGTTCCTTAACCGATACGAACATGATGTTGGCAATGCCGAAGCCACCTACCAACAGGGAGAATCCGGCAATGATCCAACCTACCAAATTCAGCACCCCAATGACCTGGTCAAGTGCTTCGGTGAACCCCGCCAGGATATTGACGAAAAAATTGTCGACGTCGCCGGGTTTGATGCCCCGGTACAGCCGCATTTTCTGGCTCACTTCGCCTTTAAATTCCTGGGCTTCCACATCCGGCTTCGGCTTCATTAGGATCACAGGCGTGAACGAAGCGGCATTATCACCATAGCGGTGGCGGATGTAATTCACGGGAAGAAACGCAGACGTGTCGTTCGAATCACCGAACAGCCCCTTTCCTTGTTTCTTCAATACGCCGATGACCGTAAAACGCTGACCATACATACGGACTTGCTTTCCAATCGGACTGCTGCCCCCGAAGAGTTTCTGTACCACTTCGTACCCGAGTACCACAACGGGTGAACCCGAATTCGACTCAGCCTCATTGTAGAAACGTCCCTCTTCAAAATCGAGCTTTTGGATATTGGCAAACTCATACGAAATCGGAACCGTATTGATTTCCTTCGCCGTCTCCCCCTCGTATTTGATGGATTCGTGCGGCGCCCAAACCTGGAATGCCACGTCTTCCACAGTATTCAGCGACGATTTCAGGTAGACATATTCATCGTATTTCACGTCCGGAAACTGCTCAAGCTTCCATTGTGGGATGTCACTTGGCCCAAACGGGAAACGCAACAGGAACGCCGTGTTTTTGTCGAGCGCACTTAAGTCCTTCTTGAACTTCGCGTCAAGTGAGTCGACCGCCGAAAGCACGGCAATGATCGAGAAAATACCGATCGTGACCCCGAGAAGGGACAGGAACGTTCGAAGTTTGTTGTTTTTCAGCGCCTGAAGCGCGAAGTGGAAACTTTCCGATAAAAGCCTTAGGTATACCAGCATCCCGCCCTTTTTTGCGTTGGATAAAAGTCCGACATTTTCGCGACAAAACCTAATCATGCGGATCCTCTGGTTTAGTGTCGGTAATGGCAAAATTGTTACAGCCCTATCGTGCATCTTTGGTCGTAATCAAGTACTTTTGCAGCCTGGTTGCCCGTTCAGGGTTACTACTTTACCAAACACAACTACTTCATGAGCACGACAAAACCCATCCGGTCGGCGCTGGTTTCCGTTTTCTATAAAGACGGTCTCGAGCCGATCGCGCGCCTGTTGCACGAGCAGGGCGTCACATTTTATTCAACCGGAGGAACAGAAGAATTCCTTCGAAATCTGGGCATCCCGGTCATCCCGGTAGAAGATGTCACCTCCTACCCTTCGATTCTGGGCGGACGCGTCAAAACCCTGCACCCCAAGATTTTCGGCGGGATCCTGAACCGCCAGAACCATGAGGGTGACGTCGCACAGATGCAGGAATATGATATTCCCCAAATCGACCTCGTGATTGTCGACTTGTATCCGTTCGAACAAACGGTCGCGTCCGGCGCACCAGAGGCCGACATCATCGAAAAGATCGACATCGGCGGGATTTCCCTCATCCGCGCGGCAGCGAAGAACTTCAAAGACACCGTCATCATTGCGTCGGTAAACCAATACCCTGAATTTCTTGACATCCTGAAAAAGAACGGTGCCGCCACCAGTTGGGACGAGCGCAAGGACTTTGCCACCAAAGCCTTTCAGGTATCGTCACACTATGACACCGCTATTTTCAACTATTTCAACACGGACGAAACGGTGTATAAAGCCAGCATTTCAAACGGGGAAACCCTTCGGTATGGCGAAAACCCACACCAACGCGGCTGGTTTTTCGGCGACCTCTCCCGGATGTTCGACAAATTGCACGGAAAGGAACTCTCCTACAACAACCTCCTTGACGTAGACGCCGCCGTCAACCTCATTCTCGAGTTCAAAGGCGATGCCCCTACGTTTGCGATCCTGAAACACAACAATGCCTGCGGAATAGCTACACGCATGACTATGAAAGAAGCGTATTTGGCTGCTTTGGACGGCGATCCGACCTCGGCTTTCGGCGGTGTATTGATTGCTAATGGCCCGATCGATGCCGACACCGCCTCGGAAATCAACCAACTGTTCTGCGAAGTGGTGATTGCCCCTTCATTTGACGACGCAGCAGTTGCCATACTGAAAGAGAAAAAGAACCGTATCCTGTTGGTACAGAAAGACGTCGAGCTTCCGAAAAAGCAGGTCCGCACCGCCTTGAACGGCTTGCTCATACAAGACCGCAATGACGTTACGGACCGTGCCGACGGACTGACCACCGTCACGGCAAAAGCGCCGACCCAACAGGAAATCGACGACCTGCTTTTCGCGTCGAAAATTTGCAAAAACACCAAGTCGAATACCATCGTACTGGCGAAAAATAGCACCCTGCTCGCCTCCGGAACCGGACAAACCTCACGGGTCGATGCCCTGCGCCAGGCAATCGAAAAAGCCCAGGGATTTGGCTTTTCACTCGAGGGTGCGGTAATGGCAAGTGACGCCTTCTTTCCGTTTCCCGATTGCGTCGAAATTGCGCACCACGCAGGCATCACGGCGGTCATCCAGCCGGGTGGTTCGATCAAAGACGAATTGAGCATCACGTACTGCAATGAAAACGGGATGGCGATGGTGTTCACCGGCACCCGTCATTTCAAGCATTGACGCGGGTTACGACGCCCTTTCGGAAGCCTTTTCCAACGTTCGGCGGGGAAGGCTTCCGCGTTTTTAAAAATCTCCCTGAAAATAAAATAGCAGGGCGCGTTGGTACGCGAAATTATATACCTTTGCAAGGACTAAAACCGTAACCACAAACCCCCGCAGATTGTATGGGATTTTTTGATTTCATGACCGAGGATATTGCTATCGACCTCGGAACCGCGAATACGCTCATCATCCACAACGACAAGGTTGTGATCGACAGTCCGTCGATCGTAGCCCGTGACCGGGTTTCCGGCAAGATCATTGCCGTCGGTAAAGAAGCCAACCTGATGCAGGGTAAGACGCACGAGAACATCAAAACGATCCGCCCGCTGAAAGACGGGGTCATCGCCGACTTCGATGCGTCTGAAAAGATGATTAGCATGTTCATCAAGAGCATCCCGGCGCTGAAGAAAAAAATGTTTACACCGGCCCTTCGCATGGTGGTGTGTATCCCTTCAGGTATTACCGAAGTGGAAATGCGCGCGGTGAAGGAAAGCTGTGAGCGCGTGAACGGAAAAGAAGTCTACCTCATCCACGAACCAATGGCCGCTGCAATCGGTATCGGAGTGGATATCATGCAGCCAAAAGGGAACATGATTGTCGACATTGGAGGGGGAACGACGGAAATCGCAGTCATCGCATTGGGTGGCATCGTATGCGACAAATCGGTGAAGATCGCCGGTGACGTGTTTACGAACGACATCGTATATTACATGCGGACACAGCACAACCTCTTCGTTGGGGAAAGTACCGCGGAGAAAATCAAGATTGAAATCGGAGCGGCCATCGAGGAACTCGACACCCCGCCGGATGATATGTCGGTACAGGGACGCGATTTGCTGACCGGCAAACCAAAACAGGTAGAGGTTTCGTACCGCGAAATTGCCAAAGCACTCGACAAGTCGATACAGCGTATCGAAGATGCGGTGATGGAGACGCTGTCGCAGACACCGCCGGAACTCGCCGCCGACATCTACAATACCGGTATTTACCTGGCAGGTGGCGGTTCGATGCTTCGCGGACTCGACAAACGGATTTCCCTGAAGACCGATCTTCCCGTATACATTGCGGAAGACCCGCTTCGCGCCGTTGTTCGGGGTACCGGAATGGCGCTTAAGAACATCAACAAATTCAGAAGTATATTGATAAAATAAATTCCAAGGGACAAATTCCAAATTCCAATAAGGACTTGCGATTTGGAATTTGTTATTTGGGATTTCCAATCTCTCCCGGATGCAGCAGATACTCGCCTTCGTCATTAAAAACAGCCATAAGTTGCTGTTTTTGCTGCTTTTGGGCATATCCATTTCGCTGACCATACAGGCACACTCCTACCACCGCAGCCGGGTCATCAGTTCGGCCAATGCGTTCACGGGCGGAATCTATTCGCAGATGAACGAAATCGACGAATATTTCGGGCTCCGCTCACAGAACGAAGCACTCGCAAAAGAGAACGCACGCCTCAAAGCGTTGCTGTTCAACCGGGTCGATTCGACGGGCAAACCGGTGTTCGACAGCATCCGCGGCGTACGCAAAACGGAAGTTTTAGTGGCGAAAGTGGTACACAATACCTACAACACCCAACACAATTACATCACCATCGATGCCGGAAACCGCAAAGGCATCCGGACCGACATGGGGGTCATCAACGACCTGGGCATCGTCGGCATTGTAGAGACAACCTCGACGAACTACGCCACGGTGCAGAGCGTCCTGAACATCAAATCACAGATCAACGCCAAGATCAAAAAATCGAACCACTTCGGTACCCTTACCTGGAATGGAAAAAATGCCGGTGTCGTGCAGTTGAGAGAAGTGCCGCGCCTGGCTTCTATCCGCAAGGGCGATACCATCGTGACCGGCGGACAATCGCTGATTTTCCCTGAGAACATTGGCATCGGCACCATCGACAAATACTACACCGACGACGAGACGAACTACTACACCATCGACGTACGGTTGTTTAACGATATGACCAATCTCGGTTACGTCTACATCATCAAAAACAAAGACCGGGCAGAGGTACAACGCCTCGAAGCAGAAACAAAGGCCAAAAATGAATAGTACGATCCTATTCAATATCGTCCGTTTTGTGATGCTGCTCGCGGCACAGATCCTTATTTTTGATGCCTTTCATTTTTCGGGCTACCTCAACCCCTTTCCGTATGTGCTGTTCATCATCTTGTATCCGGTGAACGGAAATCGCTACGGACTTTTGTTGGCGGCGTTTCTGATGGGACTCATCATCGACCACTTCCTGAATTCCGGCGGTGTGCATGCCACGGCTTCGATCGTACTGGCCTATTTGCGACCGTCTTTCTTCCGGTTTTCATTCGGAGTCAGCTATGAATACCAGACCATTAAAATCAACGACCGGCTCACACCCGAACGTTTTTCCTTCATCCTGATTTGTGTGGCCATGCACCATTTGGTTCTGTTCGTGCTGGAAGCCTTCCGCGCGAGCCTGTTCCTGAAAGTCCTGGCCCAAACGTTCACCAGCACGATTTTTACCTTATTGATGTGCCTGTTGCTCATCCATTTGTTTAAACCCGCGCGGCGATGAGAAAAGTATTGCTTCCTACCGTTATCATTATCAGCACCCTGTTGATCGTGGTCCGACTGTTTTACCTCCAGATCATTGACCAGGAGCTCAAACTGAAGTCGGAAAATAATGCCCTCCGGATCGTATACGATTACCCCGAACGTGGTTATATCTACGACCGGAACGGCAAGTTACTGGTGGCCAACCAGCCCTCCTACGACATCATGGTGACCCCTAAGGACGTCAAGAATATCGACACCCTCGAATTCTGTCGCCTGCTCAACATCAGCAAAGACGACTTCCTTCGCATCATCAAAAAAGCACGGGATTACAGTCCAAGGCTCCCGTCCGTGTTCCTTTCCCAACTCAACAAAAGCGAATATGCCGCGCTGCAGGAAAAGATGCGGAAATTCGAACCCGGCTTTGAAGTCGTCAAACGTTCCCTCCGCGATTACCAGGTGAAGGTGGGGGCGAATATCTTCGGTTCGATCGCCCAGGTGAGTCCGGCCGAACTGGAAAAAAACCACTACTACCATGCCGGCGACCTCATCGGACGACAGGGCGTCGAGCAGAGTTATGAGAAGATCCTGCGGGGGATAAAAGGTGTGAAATACCGGCAGAAGGACAAATTCAACCGCGACATCGGCCCGTACCAACAAGGACGTTTCGACACCATCGCCAAACAGGGAGAAGACATCACCCTCACTATTGACGCCGTCCTGCAGGAATACGGCGAGAAACTCATGATCAACAAGCGCGGCGGTATCGTGGCCATCGAACCCAAAACGGGGGAAATCCTGGCGTTGGTAACGGCACCTTCCTACGACCCCTCCATTCTCGTGGGCCGTCAGCGTTCGCGGAATTACACCCAACTCTACAACGATTCTATCGCCAAACCGCTTTTTGACCGTGGATTGCTGTCGCAATACCCGCCCGGATCGCCTTTCAAGATCATCACAGGCCTGATCGCTTTGCAGGAAGGCGCCGTTGACGAACAAACCACCGTCATGTGTCACCACGGCTTTAGTTACGCGCCGGGCCGGTTCATGCGCTGTCACGGTTCCGGACCCCACCAACTGCACAACGGCATTTATAACTCGTGTAACGCCTACTTCGGAACGGCTTACATGCGGACCATCAACAAATACCGAAGCCCGGCTTATGCGGTCGACGTGTTCTCGAAACATGCCCGTAGTTTCGGGTTGGGCGAGTTCATGGGATACGACCTACCGACGGGCAAGCGCGGAAAAATTCCAACGTCGAAAACCTACAAACGCATGTATCCGAACGGCGGGTGGAAATCGACCACCATCGTATCGAATGCCATCGGACAGGGCGAAGTATTGGCAACGCCCATCCAATTGGCGAACATGATTTCGGCAGTGGCCAACAAAGGCTACTACTACACGCCCCACATCATCAAGAAAATCAAAGGCGAGAAAATCGATCCGAAGTATACGACCAAACACGTCACCACCATCGATAAAAAGTATTTCGACCCGATGATATCCGGCCTTTTCGACGTGTATAACTTCGGAACCGCGAGCCACCTGAAAGTCGAAGGCATCAACATCTGTGGTAAAACCGGAACGGCTGAGAACTTTACGAAGATTGGCGGCAAACGTATCCAGTTAAAAGACCACTCGATCTTCGTGGCGTTTGCCCCGATGGAGAACCCGAAGATTGCCATCGCCGTATTCGTGGAAAACGGGGGATTTGGCGCGACCATTGCCGGTCCGATTGCGAGTCTCATGATCGAAAAATACCTCCGGGGGAAAATCACCCAGCCGGCGCGCGAGAAATTCATCCTCGAGAAAAGCCTGCAGGCCGAATACGAGCGCTATACCCGAAAAGCCAAAGACACCCTATTGGGGGCCGAGCGCTTCCAGGAAGATTCCGATTCACTCGATCCGAAAAACTAGTGTGACATGAAGAATCAGAGTACGCGCAGCAATATGGACTGGGTTATGGTCACGATTTACATCGTGCTCGTGGTGCTGGGCTGGCTCAATATTTATTCGTCAACGATACCCGAGAGCGGCCAGACCGACCTCACAGATATCTCACAGTTTTACAGCAAGCAGCTCGTCAACATCTTCCTCGCCATTCCGCTCATCATTATTGTACTCTCCGTAGACGGGAAGTTTTATGAGAAGTTCACGAGTATCATTTACGTCGCGGGCCTCTTATTGGTGGCCGGTCTCTTTGTGTTCGGAAAGGAAGTAAAAGGCCAGACGAACTGGTATTCCTTTGGTTCGTTCAGCTTGCAACCGGCCGAATTTGCCAAAATTGCGACCGCTTTGGCGGTGGCGAAATACCTGAGCGACATCCAGATCAACCTAAAGGATACACAACGACAGGTGCAGGTGTTGGGTATCATCTTCCTGCCGATATTGCTCATCGTCCCCCACGACCCGGGAAGTGCGTTGATTTTCATGACGTTTTTCTTCGTGCTGTATCGGGAGGGCCTCCCTTCCTGGTACCTCTGGACAGGCTTTGCGGCCATCCTGCTTTTTGTCATGAGTCTTCTTTTTGAACCGATTTACATCATCGGGGGCGCCGCTTTACTGATCATTCTCAATTACTACCGATCGAAAATCGTCAACCGGAACATCATACTCAGTTCGGTGGTGTTAGTGGCCGTGGCCGTGTTCACACTGTCCGTTAGCTATGTCTTCAACAACGTCTTTGAACAACACCACCGCGATCGCTTCAACGTGTTGTTAGGCGAGGAAGTCGACGTAAAAGGCATCGGGTATAACACCAACCAGTCTAAGATTGCAGTGGGTTCGGGCGGTGTGTTCGGGAAGGGTTTTATGGAAGGAACCCAGACAAAAGGAGGCTTCGTTCCGGAACAGCACACCGATTACGCCTTCACCATCGTAGCAGAAGAATGGGGCTTTACCGGATCGATTGTCGTAATCGCGCTCTTTATGGGACTCATCGCCCGGATCTTGTATTTGGCGGAACGACAGAAAACGAAATTCAGTCGGGTATACGGCTATTGCGTGGCCTCCATCCTCTTCATTCACTTCTTCGTGAATGTGTCGATGGTATTGGGTATTTTCCCAACCGTGGGTGTTCCCCTACCCTTCTTTTCATACGGTGGCTCCGGACTCTGGGCCTTTACCGTCCTACTCTTCATCTTTATCAAGCTCGACGCCAACAAAGTCAACGAGTGGTAAGAATCGTTACAGGTTCTTGATGACGAATTCGCTTCGGCGGTTCAGCTCGTGTTGTTCTTCGTTGCACGCGTCATCGGGCACACAACGGATGATAGGCTGGCTTTCGCCGTATCCTTTAGCCGAAATACGCGTTGCCGGAATACCGTGCTCGATAATGTAATCAAGGGTAGACGCCGCACGCTTCGACGACAATTCCTCATTATAGCGATACGTGCCCCGCACGTCGGTGTGCGAGCCGATCTCGACGACCATCTCGGGGTATTTCTTCATCAGTTCGACGACGCGGTCGAGAATCGGTTTCGAGTCCTTCCGGATATACCACAAATCATAGTCGAAGTAAATCGGGTCGGTTTTGATTACCAGTCGGCCGCGCTCTTCCACCACGTCTTTTTCCTTCGCTTTGATATCGGCCACACGCTGCTGCTTTTCCTGCTCCGCTGCTTTCCGGGCCGCTTCTTCCGCCTGTTTTTTCTCCTGCTCAATAGCGGCATCAGACTTCAGCGCCATCGAGGCGTCGTTGACCTTTCCGCGCTCTTTCTTCAGTTTCAGGGTGCGGCTGTCACTGGAATACGCGGGTTTCGAAGCCGAGACTTTATACGTTGCTTCGCACGCCACGCGAAAGCGAAACGCCCCATCGGCAGCCGTCGTGACCACTTCTTCGCCAGCGGTGCCGCCCACCGTCTCCAACACCACCTTTGCACCTTCGAGCGGCAATTGGGTGTCCTTGTCGGAAATAATCCCTGTTATCTCCTGTTTGCAGCCTTCGACAATCAGCGGCTTGGTCTCGTGGAGGAAATAGATGTCATCGCTTCCCTTCCCGCCCGGACGGTTGCTGGAGAAGTAGCCGTCTTTCGTCGCCGGGTCAATGGAAAAAGCAAAGTCATCATAACCGGAATTCAACGGCAAGCCCACATTATAAACCGTTTTCCCGTCTGAAACATACACATCGAGCGCACCGTAGCCATAGTGGCCGTCGGAGGCGAAATAGAGCTTCCCGTCCTGCGCCACAAAAGGAAACTGCTCACGCTGGTCGGTATTGATTTCCGGACCGACGTTCACCGGCTCGGCATAAGTGCCATTATCGATGGCGACCGACCAGATGTCGAATGACCCGATTCCGCCGGGGCGATCAGACGAAAAATAGAGGGTCTTTTCATCCGGGCTCAACGCCGGGTGCTCGACCGAAAAATCAGGGCTATTGAAAGGAAGCGCCGTCACGCGGGTCCAACCGGCGTCGTATTCGGCTTTATAGAGTTGTACGACCGACACGCGTTTTCCGTTCTTGCCCCGCTTGCCATCCTTGAAATAGTTTCGGGTAAAATACATCGTGCGACCGTCCTTCGTAAAAACCGCACTCGCTTCGTGAAGATCGGTTTCCAGTTCCTTGGCATACGAGGTCGCCACAGAATCCTCGGGCGAGGTCACAGCAAGCAAATCCAGGTAGCGTTCGTCGTTCCATTTGAACTTCTTATCCAAAAGTCCTGACGACCGTTTGACGCCCGCAAATACGACTTTCTTGCCGTCGTTACTGCCGCCGAACTCGCTGAACGGCGTATTGAAGGGAAGGCCCCGGATATCAAACCGTGGCCCAATCGCGGTGATATTCTCGAGGGTCTCAATGTCTTTCTCCAGTCGTTGCAATGCATCGGTCTGCCCTGTCTTCGTCAAAAACTTCCGATAGACATCCGCCGCCAGTTTATAGTCGCCTGCTGTCTTCAAGGTATGGATGTACCGCCAGGTGTAGGAAGCATCCACAGCGTCCGGAAACTTCCACAGCAACTGTCTGTAGAGGGGCTGCGATTTGGCGAAATCACCCGTAAAATAGTACGCATCCGCCAGATTCCGGACCACCTCCAGCGAACCGTCCGTTTCAATCAGACGTTCGTAGATGGGAATAGCCTCCGAATAAAAGGTCCGTTCAAAATACCGCTTCGCCATCATCTTGTCCTGCGACTGTCCGAACACACCCATCGCCAACAGCCAGCAGCCTATCACCATCGTTATCTTCAAACGTCCCATATCAAAAAAATCTAGGTGATTTATCGTAACCACGTCCCATAAAGTTCAGATCAAACAGCAGGAATACTTCGTGGGTGCCCGAATTGAACTGCCCCAGGTTCGACAGCGTATGATCGTAGGCATAGCCAATCCGCACCTGCGGACTTACCTGCCACGCCATCAGTCCGCTAAACGAATCGTCGATCCGGTAGGCCGCGCCCAATTCAAAACGATCCCGCCACAAGGCGTTGAGCGTCACATCCACGGCCGCTGGTGTACCTTCCGCAAAACGGGTCATAAACGCCGGTTTCAGCTTTAGGTTCGGAGACACCGGCCATACATAGCCTCCGGTAAAAAACGTATGCATCTTTTCGCCTCCATACGACTGTATACCGTTTCGTTCGACGATATGGCGAGAGGAAAGGAAATTCGGAACCGATAGACCCACATAATAGCGGTCGGTGAAATAGTAAAGACCGGCCCCGACACCCAGCTTCGACATGTTGACATTCTCAGCGAAGGCCGCGTCGGAAGCGGGGTCGCCACTTTCAAAAACGAACCCATTGAAATTCGTCTGCAACGACGTCAGCCCGGCCTTTAATCCGAGTGACAGGCGGTGCTGCCCACGAAACTGCAACACATACGCAAAATCCGCATAGAGGTTGGTTTCCTTTTTGGCGCCATCGCCTATATCGTCAGAAATCGCCGAAAGACCCAGTTCCACCTGACGGTCGACCGGCATATGGGCAAAAAACGTCATGGTTTTCGGCGCGCCCACTGCCCCCACCCATTGTGAGCGGTAGAGTCCGCCCAGGTTCAGGATATTCGTCGTACCCGTAGCATAGGCCGGGTTTACCACGTTCATATTGTACATATAGTGGGTATACTCCGGATCCTGCTGGGAGAAAGCGGCCAGTGCTGCAAAGAGCGCGATACACGTGTAGAATGACTTCATCGGTTCAGGTATAGCCGCCCTTGTCGTGGGCTTTTGTCGTCACGGTTGAAATACAGAATATAGAAATACACCCCATTCGGCACGACGCCATCGATCACGGCACCCGATTGGGCCTGACCATCCCATTCGGGCTTATTGATGGCGCCTTTGAAAAGCAGATTCCCATAGCGATTATAAATTTCGAGTCGGAAATCAGGGTACAGGAACTCAATTTCCGGAATTCGGAACGTATCGTTGATGCCGTCGCCATTAGGCGAAAATCCGTCGGGCACCATAAAGGCATATTCCGTCGGGTCACAGTCCGTAAGGGTTACCGTTACGGCGATACCGTCGGGCGATACACAACCGGTAGCCGGATCAGAATCGTATCCGTAATAGGTGGCACCTTCCTGTAACAGCGTGGTGTTGGGCAATAAGACGCCATCGACGGCCGCATCGTACCACAACATCTCGCCCGTCGCCCCTACGTTATCCGACAGGCTCGCCAGCGTGGGGTTGTCGACACCACAAAATGCCGAACCACCGGGCAATAACACGGGTGCATCTACCGTAATGACCGTCACATTCGCCTGTGCCCTCGCCGACGTGCAGCCCGTCGCCGGATCGGTGACCGCTACAAAATAAGTCCCGTTGGTAAGAGACGTATCGGCGGGAAGTACATCATCCGACACATCGTCCACATACCAACTAAACGTAGCCCCCGTAGGCGTAAGTTGGCCGACAGTAGGCGTATCGGTGCCACAAAAGACCTGATCCGATGTCACCGGAACAGCGGGTAGCGGCTGGATCGTAAACGTGCGAGAGGCAGAAGCGGTCGCGACACCACAGGCATTAGCGTTGTTCTGGAGTCCGGTGATCGAAAGCGTCGTGGCACCCGTGTTCGTCAATGAAGTGGCCGGTACTACAAACGAAGCGTTGCCGCCGGAGGCCGATACTACAACTTGCTGGTCAGTGGCGGTATTGGCGCCCGAAAGCGAATAGGTTACCGTGACGTTCGAGAGCGAACCCAATCCCGACAAAAGCGCCGTAACGACATCCCCTTCACAGGAATTGGCAATTACGACCTGAAGGGCCGAGGTGTTCGGTTTGGTGTTGACCACGATGGTACGGGTAAACGTAGACGTCGTTTCGCAATCGGTTGCCACACTGCGGATGTAGGTAATCGACAAAACCGTCGCACCGGGATTCGGCAAAAGTGTTGAGGGAAGGATGAAAGTCGCCGATCCGCCCGACAGGGTAAGTTGTAACGCGGTCTCCGGAAGCGTACTGGCACCCGAAAGCGTGTATTTCATATCATAGACCCCATCCGCCAGTGCACTGCCGGATAGCGTCGCGACGGCATCTTCCCCCAAACAAATCGGAGGAATGGCCACGGTAGCCGGATCGATTTCGGGAAGAGGAAAAATGGAGAGTACGTCTGATACATCAATCGGGTTCGGACAATAGCCCGGACTTTCCTTATCCTTTATCTGGACAATCGTGATGGTGTAATCCCCGGCCTCCGGAAAGTTCGAAGGCGGAATCGGAAAGGTCATCACCCCTCCCGCAAAATCGGCTTCCCCCTGAAGGGTAGTATTCGCCGGACCGGAAATGGTATAAGTAAACGTATACGTTCCATCCGGAACCGGAAAAGCGCCCTGGGTCAGGGTTGCCTGATAGGTGGCAGTAGCGATTTCCGACTCACAGATATCCGAATTCACCACCAATGTCGCGCCCGTGAAGTCAATATGCGGTTCGATGACGAAGACAACTGTTGCCGTTTCGGGCGTACATACCGGATTCGCCGGATAAACCGTATAACTGTAGCTATATTTCCCCGGGCCATAGGTTTGGAAGACCTGCTGGAGGTTAATATGTGAGTCGAAGAAGCCGAAAATCTGGCCGGTACCGTCGACGTCGCTCCAGATACCAAAAGGATCTTCACCTGACAATATATCCTGAAGGTTGATATCGGTGTAAGCGGAGAAATCGTCGGTATCACAAAAGCCCTGTTCGGGGGCACTTCCCGGATTCGGCTTCCGGTGTACGGTTACAAATATCGTAGCCGATACCGGCGGACATGAACCGGCGGACGGCACGGTATACGTAAACTGAAAAGTACCCAATCCCGCCTGGGTTGCATCGAGAAAATTCCCGGATAACGCCCCGGTATTGCTGTCATCACTCCAGGTTCCGTTTTGTTGCGGGTCGGGATCAGAACCTTCAAAGAAACTGAAAAGATTCACCGACTCATCATCGCTGCAGGCCGAGCCGTTGGGCGCCGGAACACCTGCCCACGGACCAATGATGACGGTGGCAATAGCAACATTGTCCGCACAGGCGCCTGGTACGGTGTAGGCGAACTGGTAGACGCCGCTTAGGTGCAGTTGCCACGTATCAAGAAGTCCTGTAGAAGTATTCAACGCACCGCTCGGCAGTGGAAACGACCACGTGCCCCCGGGGGAAGGTGAACCACCCAAAACGGAAAACAAATCAAGGAACTGGTTAGACGGATTGGAATAGTCGCAAATTTCAATGGTGCCGTCGTCACCCGCGCACTGCGCATTGCTATGGAAGAGCCCGCCCAGGGTCACGAAAAATACCATCATCCACACCCTTCGCGAGCGCCGGGCAAAACCGTTTTCAATCATGTAGTTGGTTTATGTCGTAAACATAACAGTTGAAAACGGATTTCTCCCCGTCTGAAAACAAAAAAACGCCTCGGTGAGGCGTTTTTTGAGTATGCGAGACGTAGGGCGTTACGATTTCACCACCTTTTCTTTTTTCTTAAGGTTGAGGCCCGACGTACCCGCGCTATTTTGCTGCATATCGGAAAGCACGTTGAGCGCCTCTTCGATATAGGCATCCTTGGTCAGGGCCTCGTGCCAACGATCGCGTTTTTCTTTCAGCGTTTCGTCTTTCTTCACCAACTCATCTTCATACGGCAAAGACGCGAACGTGAGGTGGTTGTCATAATCGCTGATCGATTTGAAACGTTTGGCGTCATTATCGAGATCGTCCTGCTCTTTGCGGAATTTGACGAGGTTCAGGCTATACGTGTTCTCATCACGACGGCCGGCCAGCCATTTGGCGTTCTCATCGATCAGTTTGAACTGCGGATTCTCGGCCACCCGTTTGCGGCTGTTCGTGATGGCTTTTCCTAAATCGCCCCCTTTCCAGGATTGGTACTGAGCCGGATCGATTTTATCCCACGGCATGGCATTGTGAAGGTCGCGTTCGCCGATTTCGATATACGAATACCGATCCGGTACGACGACGTCACTGCTCACACCGCGAAGTTGGGTTGACCCTCCGTCGATACGATAGAATTTCTGTGTAGTGGTCTTAAGCGCACCCAAATCGCCGTAACTGCTGTTTCGGACAAATTGATTGAGGTCGATGATATTCTGCACGGTTCCTTTTCCGAACGACTGCTTGCTTCCGAGGATTACACCACGCTTATAATCTTGGATAGCGGCAGCGAGGATCTCAGACGCCGACGCAGAGAAATTGTTGATCATCACCACCAACGGACCGTCCCACTGCACACGGCTGTCGGTGTCGGCCAATACTTCTTTCTGTTTTCCCACCGTCTTCACCTGTACTACCGGCCCTTGGTCGATAAACATACCGGCAATATCCACTACCGTACGAAGCGAACCGCCGCCATTGTCGCGCAGGTCAAGAGCGATACCCTGCACACCCTGCTCTTTCAGGCGCGCGATTTCCTGTGCGATGTCTTTGGCAGCATCACGGCTGTCTTTATTTTCAAAATCGATGTAGAATTTCGGGAGGTAAATGATGCCATACAGTTTGTCTTTCATCTTGACAATACTGGATTTCGCATACGTCTCATCGATCTCCACGATGTCGCGGATCAGTGAGATAACCTTGATGGTACCGTCTACTTTCTTGACGGTAAGGCGCACTTCCGTGCCCTTTGGCCCTTTAATTTTCTTGACAACGTCGTCGATACGCATCCCAACGACATCCACAGGCTCTTTATCGCCTTGTCCGACTTTCAGCACCACATCACCCGGCTCCAGTTCTTTCTGTTTCCACGCAGGCCCGCCGGAAATCAACTCCGTAATTTCGGTGAAATCGTTCTTTTTCTGCAGACGCGCGCCGATTCCTTCCAATTTACCCGACATACTGATGTCGAACTTATCTTTATCCTCGGGCCCCATATAGGAAGTATGCGGATCAAACCGCTCAGCAATGGCGTTCACAAACACCGAGAACCAGTCGGCACGATCAAGGTCAGCCAGGAAGCTGAATTGCTCATCAAGCGATTTTAGAGCGGTTTCGCGTGTCTCTTTTTCGAGTTCTTCAAAGGTTTTGGGCGTATTATCCTGTTCGGTTTTCAGGCTCGTCTTGATAGGCACTCCGCCTTTTTTCTTATCTTTTTCCTCTTTGTTTTTGCCTTCCTGTATGTCAAGCCGGTCCGCCAGCGATGAAAGCGTCGACAGCTTGATTTGCTTACGCCATGTATCCTTTATCTCTTCTTTGGTTTTGGCATACGGCAGCTTCTCATAGTCGGTATTGATTTCCTCATTTACCGTGTAATCGAATGGCTTGGAGAGGATGTCTTTGTAATACGACTTACTTTCCGCAATACGCTCTTGCAGACGGTCGTAGGTGAGGTCGAAAAACGTAAGGTCCTTGTTCTTGATGGCATCGTCGATCTGGGTTTCATACTTGGAAAACTCGTCGATATCCGATTGCAGGAAGAAACGTTTGGACGGATCCAGCGCATCCAGATAATCCTTGTAGACCCCTTTCGAGAAGTCATCATCGATTTGCTTCGGTTGGTAGTGTCCCCGCTCGATGACAAACGTCAAAAGTTCCAGCAACATCTTGTCTTTTTCCGGATCCCCTTCCTTAGAACCCCTAAATGGAATGAAACTCAAAAGCGCAAGCGATACCAGGCCGACGACGGTCAGCAACTTATAATTCCTTTTCATAAATTGAAAAATAGCGTTCATTGGATTTAAGCGAACTAAATTAAGGAAAAACAAGGCGGAGCGTCCGCACCCCCGCATAATTTTTTGTTAAACGTATAATCGGACGACGTGCGTCCCCGCTCACCTGCAAAATACGTATTTTTGCGGAGCGAAACGTTACACTTATGGCGAAAAAACCTTTGATTCTCGTGACCAATGACGACGGAATTACCGCACCCGGTATCCGGATGCTCATCGCCTGCATGGCCGCCATCGGTGACGTGGTCGTCGTTGCCCCTGACAAACCACAAAGCGCTACAGGCCACGCGATTACCATAAACAATACGCTCTACCTCAACCACATCAGCAAAGAAGGCGATGCGATTCCCGAATACAGTTGTTCGGGCACGCCGGTCGATTGCGTCAAATTTGCCGTAAACGAAATCCTCCATCGCAAACCCGACCTCTGTGTGTCGGGCATCAACCACGGCTCGAATTCGTCGATCAATGTCATTTATTCCGGCACGCTTAGTGCGGCGGTTGAAGCGGGCATTGAAGGAATTCCGGCCATCGGCTTCTCGTTGCGCGACTACGACTGGAATGCCGACTTTTCTCCTACCCGTTCCTTCGTCGACACCATTGCCCGTAATGTGCTCGAAAACGGTTTGCCGCCCGGGGTCATCCTCAACGTCAATTTCCCAAAATTGCCCGAAAGCGCTATTAAAGGGATTCGTATCTGTCGGCAGGCCAAAGCATTCTGGCAGGAGAAATTCGACAAACGCACGAGTCCGATGGGACGTGATTACTACTGGCTGACAGGCGAATTCATCAACCTCGACAAGGGGGAAGACACCGATGAATGGGCGCTCGATAACGGATATGTATCGATCGTGCCGGTGCAGTTCGACCTGACCGCCCACCATGCGATCCAGGAACTCAATACGTGGAAATTCTGATATGAAATACTACATCATTGCAGGCGAAGCATCGGGCGATCTTCACGGATCCAACCTCATCAAGTCCCTCCGGCAGATCGATGCGGAGGCCGACATCCGTTGTTGGGGCGGCGACCTGATGCAGCAGGCAGGCGGCACACTCGTGAAACACTACCGCGACCTGGCCTTCATGGGGTTCGCGGAAGTGGTGTCGAATTTGTCCACCATCCTGAAAAACATCCGCTTCTGCAAAGACGATATCGCCGAATTTGCCCCCGATGCCCTCATCTTCATCGACTACCCGGGCTTCAACATGCGTATCGCTAAGTGGGCGAAAGAAAAAGGCATCCCCACCCATTACTATATTTCGCCCCAGATTTGGGCATGGAAGGAAAATCGTATCAAAGCCATCCGACGCGATGTCGACGAGATGTATGTCATCCTGCCGTTTGAAAAGGATTTTTACGAAGGAAAGCATGGCTATGATGTGACCTTCGTCGGGCATCCGCTGATCGATGCGATAAAAGACCGCCAACCCATCGCGCAGGCGGACTTCCTTGCGATGCATCAACTTGACGACAAGCCCATTGTAGCACTTTTGCCCGGAAGCCGGAAACAGGAGATCACGAAAATGCTCGAAGTGATGCTGTCGGTCGTTCCCGACTTCCCGACCCACCAGTTCGTCATTGCAGGCGCACCCGGCCAGGAACCCGCCTTTTACGAACGCTTCCTCGACGGGAAGAACGTACGGTTCATCTCCAACCGCACCTACGACCTCCTCGAACATGCCGATGCCGCCCTGGTGACCTCCGGCACGGCCACGCTCGAAACCGCGCTGTTCAAAGTGCCGGAAGTCGTATGCTACCGCGGGAGTTGGATCTCCTACCAAATCGCCAAACGCATCATTACCCTCAAGTATATTTCTCTGGTCAACCTCATCATGGACGCCCCCGTCGTAACCGAACTCATCCAGAACGAGCTCACAACTGACAACCTACGTCGGGAATTGGCAAAACTACTCGACCCCACACACCGGAAAAACCTGCTGTCGCAGTATGACGCACTCGAAGAAAAATTAGGCGGCGTCGGCGCCAGTAGCACCACGGCAAAGGCCATTTTTGAGAAGGTCAAAGCGGCGCAAACGAAACGTTAAAGTTTACATTTTTAGGTCCTTTTTTGCTATTTTAGCGACCTCTTTGATACGAAACGTGCTACGCTTCGCGTTTTGTTTTCCTGACACTAAACCCCGGTTCCCTTTTTTGGAAGCCATTTTATTAATAAAGCTAAGGCGTCATTGCCGAAAAATAAAAGATAAAATATGCAGACAAAAAGAACGCTTCGCCTTCTGTTCCTTTTGATACTACTGGTTCCGTTTATCGGACACGCTCAGATTGTGACATCCAAGAAGGAAGCGATCAAAAAGGGTATTTACCAGAAACCGTCTGACAAAAAGGTAGAGGTAGCCGCTGCGGAAAAGCCAAAACCAACGGTAGCGGTCGAGCCGCGTAAAGAGGTGCGCAAAACCCCAAAACCGGCCCCGGCAACCAAGCCCTCTATCCTCAACGACAAAGAGGATACCGACCTTGACCTTACCGACAACGGCGTTCCCTACACAGCCATCCAGATGATCAACAATGCCATGACCTTCATTGGCGTTCCGTATCATGGCGGCGGCACTACACCGGCGGGCATGGATTGCTCCGGAATGGTGACCGCGGTGTTCAGCCTGTTTGATAAGAAATTGCCCCGCAGTTCGTGGGAAATGGCCAAAGTGGGAGCGAAGGTCGACCTGAAAGACGTCCGCAAGGGCGATCTGGTGTTCTTCCGCACCAGCCGTCGAAACGGCATCAGCCACGTCGGAATGGTGGTGGAAGTAAACGGCGATGAAGTCAAGTTCATCCACTCCTCTACAAGCGAAGGCGTTATCATCTCGTCCACCAAAGAGCCCTACTACCAGCGCACCTTTGTGCAGGCCAACCGGGTGCTGTAAGTTTTAACATTTCATGCGGCAAAACCGTACTTTGCCGTCTTCCAATCGTACTACTTTTACCACATCGACCGCAGCGAAGCCCACTGCCAGGATGATTACACGCGCTGTGTGTCGCATATATATCCCAAAAGGAGCGGAGCAATTCGCTCCTTTTCAATTTAATCGATATGTGGCGATTTCCTTTAGTACGGGTACTCCCCTTCTTTATAACCGGTCTGCTCGCCGGACGTTTTCTACCCGACGGACTGCCGGCGCTTGTTGTGTTTCTACTACCCTTCGGACTGGCCCTGCTGTGGCGCCCGTACCGGACCTTGGCGGCGGTTGCCATCTGTGCCATCGTGTTGGGGTGGACCGACGCACGCCTACACGATGAGCGGCGTTTCGCCAGCCATTACCTACACTTCGATCAAAACGCACCGCATGCCTTTACCGCTACGGTAACCGAACGTTTGCGTCCCTCCCACTACTATAGCCGACTGGTCGTTACCGTTTCGGCTATCGACCGTAAGGAAGCCTGCGGCAAGCTATTGGTATGCCTGCCCAAAAAGCGAACGCCCACCCTTTTTCCGGGCGACCAATTGGTCGTACGTGGACGTATGCACCGCGCCCGTCCACCGGCCCAGCCCAGCGACTTTGATTATGGCGACTATCTGGCGAATAAATCAATCTATGCCACTTTGTATCCGAAATCGGGTGATTGGCGAGTCATGCCGTCTGCACCCCCCACCTTCGGACGCGCCATCGCCCTGATGCAACAACGCCTCGAAAATAGCTTCCGCCGTCAGGGGATGGGGGAAACGGAATTGCAGGTGTTGATGGCATTGGCGCTAGGGAAACAACTTGATATTCCGAAGGAAACACTGGCCGATTATCAGTATGCGGGTGCCGTGCACATTCTGAGCGTATCGGGTTTGCACGTCGGACTTCTGCTCGGATTCGTCTTGTTCTGCCTGCGCCCCCTTCCCCAATCGCGTAAATGGAACCTCCTGCGGTTTACGCTCGTACTGCTCTTCCTTTGGGGATTCGCCTGCGTGGCGGGTTTGTCGCCCTCGGTCATACGATCGGCCACCATGTTCAGCTTTGTGGCAGGTGGTACGCTGTTGCGGAAAGACGGCAACCTGCTCCATACGCTCTGTGTGTCAATGTTGGTCATCCTGGCCGTTTCGCCGGGTTTCCTTTACGACGCCGGGTTCCAACTTAGCTACCTGTCGCTGTTTTTCATCGTGTGGCTGCAGCCCTTCTTTGACCGCATCGCCCCCTTCGAAAACCGAATGTTGCGGTATATCTGGGGCCTGTTGACGGTTTCGTTCTCGGCCCAATTGGGGGTGTTACCCTTGAGTTTGTATTACTTCCACCAGTTTCCGGGCCTGTTTTTCCTGACCAACCTATTGATCGTGCCCGTACTCGGTATCATCATGGCAGCGGGCGTACTGTCGATGGTGGGCGCACTGCTGGGGTTTTTGCCTTCATGGTTCGTGTTGATCGTCGACCGGCTTCTGTGGGCGATGAATGAGGTCATACACCGGATAGCCACCATTGACGGAATGGTCATCCGAGACGTGTACTTCCCTTTTTCGATGCTTGTAATGGGATACATGGCCATTATTGCCTTCTCCGGCGCGTTGCGACATCCCTCCTACCGAACGATACGGCTGGCGGCAATCAGCGTGCTGTGCCTGCAAGCCACAGTGTTCTTCCAAAACCAACAGTATACAGGTCGGGATGCGTTTTACGTAATGCAACGGCCCAGAACTACCGAATACCTGTGCATACGCGGACGAGCCGGCTATCTCACCTCCACGGCTGCCCTACACCGTCAGGGCGGACTCAAATCGGCATTAGGATTGGATACGATTGGGGTGCGGCCTTTGCAAAACTGTCTGTATGCGGCCGGGAAACGCATTCTCGTCATCGACAGCAGTGGCTGCTTTGCAGGCAAACCCGACATCGTCATCATGACCGGTTCGCCCAAAATAAACCTCGAGCGAATGCTACGCCAACTTCACCCGCAGGAGGTGGTAGCGGATGGTTCCAATTATAAGAGTTATGTAAACCGATGGCGGACTACTTGCCATAAAATGAAAATCCCTTTTCATGCTACTGCCGAAAAGGGATTCTATTGTAGGGAATAAACCGTTACTTTTTATTGGCCAGGATGGCATTTGCGCCTTCCAGCCATTTTGCCGGTCCGCCTGCCACATAGCCGGTGCTACCCAGACGGTCAAAGCTCACTTTACCATCTTTGTTGGATGGCGTGACCAACCAAATGGTAGGATAGCCGCGGATACCGAACAATTGTTCCATATCGGCGTTCTGCTTCTTAATGTCATCTGGCAGTTGCTTACGGCGCGGGAAATCGAGTTCTACCAGCACGACATTGTCTTTCGCCCATTTGGCGAAATCCGGCGTGGTGAGTACTTCCTTCTGCAAACGCATACACCAGCCGCACCAGTCACTTCCAGTGAAGAACAACAGAAGGGGCTTTTTCGATTTGATCGCTAATTCAGAGGCCTTTGAAAGGTCGTTGTGCCAGGTCAGTTCCTGGGCTTGTGCGCTGTATCCTGCCATCAGGAAAAACGCTATGAGAACCATTTTTTTCATTTCAGAATGCTATTTATAGGATGGGTTACAAAAACAGTGCCTAAGATAGGATATTATCGCACGCCGTGCATCAATTTTTTCACCAACGGCGACAGCGCGATAAGCACCACGCCGAGAATCAGGGCATATAGTGCCAACTGCTCGTATCCTTTGGTGTAGGTCATCAGTTTCTCGTAGTTGTTGGCATTTTCGGATGCCTCGGCGATATTGGCACCCAATAAACCGGCGAAGTATTGCCCGTACGCGCTCGCCAGGAACCACATGCCCATAATCACCGCCTGTGTCTTTTGCGGCGATAAGCGCGTCATGGCCGACATACCGATAGGCGACAAACACAGTTCCCCGAAAGTGATGATAAACCAGCCAAAGGTGAAAAATTCCAATGACGTCACGCCTTCCGCGTTCGCGTAGTTCTTACAGAGGTAGAACACATAGAAACCCGCCGCCAGGAACAGGAAACCAAGGCCGAATTTCACCGTCGTGTCAGGTTCCAGCTTTCGTTTGCCCAGCGCAAGCCATCCCATACCGACCAATGCGGCAAAGAGAATCACGAACAACGAGTTAGCCGAATTGTTTACGCCATTAGGGTCCATTTTGATGCCTACGAAATGATCCGACAAATTGTTAAGTGCAAACAGGCTGAGTGAACCGCCACTTTGCTCGAAAAAGGCCCAGAAGAAAATGGAGAAAATGATGAAAACCAGGGCCGCGAGTAACTTCATATTCTCGGCCTTCGAAAAGCGTAACATCTCGATAAAGAGATAAACCAATGCGGCCGGCCCGATGATAAACATGAAAATATCGGTGTATTCGGTCTTTGACACCATGGTCATGATAAGGGGAATAACCGCCAGTGAACCGATATAGATCAGGCTTTCCCGCAACATCCGTTTGTTTTTCTCGAGATGCAGCAACGGCGACAACCCAATTTCACCCAGGCTTTTTTGTGTTTGGGTAAACGTAAGCAAACTGACAATCATGACGATCGCCGCAAACCCAAAGGCCACGTTCCACCGAAGGGGCTCGGGCACCAAACTTTCCAGCATATTCCCGTTAGCCACGGCAATGCAGAGGTACCCGCCAATCAAGGCGCCAAGGTTTACGCCGGCATAAAAGAGCGAAAATCCGGCATCCACCCGCGGATCGCCTTCCTTATAGAGCTTCCCGACGATGGTAGAGATATTGGGTTTGAAAAAACCAGTTCCGACGATAGTGAAACTGATGCCCACAAAAAAGAACTCAGTGGGGTTGACGGCAAGTATAATACTTCCGACAATCATCAGGAGTCCGCCCCAGAAAAGCGATCGTCGATAGCCCAGAAACTTGTCAGCGAACAAGCCGCCGATGAAGGTAAATGCATAGACGAATGCCTGTGTCGCACCATACTGCAACTGGGCCGTCTGATCGTCCATTAAGAGTTTTTGGGTCATGAATACGACCAGCATCCCCCGCATCCCGTAGAAGCTGAAGCGCTCCCACATCTCGCTGAAGAAGAGGTACCACAACTGTTTGGGATACTTGCCCTTAAAACCTTGGATCGATTCGAGTGTATAGGAATTTTCCATATGGGTAAAAAAAATGCCGCATCAAAAACGACGCGGCATAGTTAGTAATGGGTTATTAGCGCACGCCGTGCATCATTTTCTTCAAGACCGGCGTAAGCAGTGCCAGCAAGAGTGACGCGATACCGCAAAGCACAACGAATACCATGAAAAACTCAAAGAGGTTGTGGATGGTAAAACCTACAAATGTGGGATATTCCGTAGCAATCTGCTTCTCCGCGAACAGCTTTACCTGTTCCACGCTAAGGGTAACCTTTTTATCAAGGACGTCCTGCAGGTTGACCCCCATCTTCTCTGCCATCTCAAATTTGTCGCCCGTGGCAGGAATAAGCGCTCCCAGCGTCCCGGCAAGGGCATATCCCGCGGCATTCGAGATAAAGAACACACCATACAACAACGAAGCGAACCGTTTAGGTGAGAGCTTACCAACCAGCGACAATCCAATTGGTGACAGACACAATTCGCCCAATGTCTGGATAAAATAAAGAAGAATGAGCCATTTAATCGCCAACAATCCGGTGTTCCCTAAGTCCTTTACATTGTGAGCGATGATGAAATAGCTCAGGGCAATAAGTGCCAGACCGATCGCCTGTTTCATAGGAGAAATAGGCTCTTTACCCGATGCCCGAAGTTTATCCCACAACAAACTGAACGGAAGGGCAAGAAATACAACGAACAAGCCATTGAATATCTGCACCATGGAAGCCGGCATCTCGCCGAAAAGGAAGAAACGGTCCGTTTGGTTGGAAGCAATGAACGTCAACGACGAACCCGCCTGTTCAAATGCCGCCCAGAAAAAGATGATGAAGAATGAAATGATGTAAATCACGAGAATACGTTGGATCTCGACCTTGGTAAGGGTAGAATCCAGCAAAATCAAAACGGCCAACGAAATGCCAGAACCATAAATGATTGGATATATGATACCTTTGACGAGCGTTCCAATCTCGAAGTGCGTAAATCCGAATTCTCCCACGTGGAGATAACGGAAGACGAAAAACAGTATAACGAACAGCACACCCACAAGCCCAATCGACTTAGATGAGAATTTCGCCTGCTCCACTACTTCGCCCGAGGCCGCATCCTTGTTCGGACGGGCACCAATCGGAGCGCCCGTCGGTGTTACCACATACTTGTTCTTCAGAAAAAGGAACACGAAGGTTCCGATGATCATTGCCGTACAGGCCATCAGATAGCCCCATTTGAAAACGGTAGGATCTTGTACTTTCCCGACTTTAACATCGGCAAAAAGCGGCACAAAATATTGGCTTAGCAAAGCGCCAATGTTAATGCCCATGTAGAAAATCGTAAACGCGGAATCCAACTTTGTCTTCTCTTGCGGTGGATAGAGGCTGCCTACCATCGAGGAAATATTCGGCTTGAAGAACCCGTTGCCGAAAATGATGATAAACAGTCCAAGCCAGAAAACACTTTTCGACAGATCCAGATCGGTGTCATAGCTCGTGGCGCTGTAAAACAGGAGGAACTGTCCGATTGCCATCAGACTTCCCCCCAACAGTATACAGTTCCTGTTCCCAAGATACTTATCTGAAATAAAACCGCCGAGAAGGGGTGTCAGGTAGCACAAAGCAAGAAATCCGCCATAGATAATCGAAGCATTGGATTCGCCAAGCATCAGGGCATGCACCATGAATAAGGTCAGGATGGCGCGCATTCCATAAAAGTTGAAACGCTCCCACATTTCCGTTCCGAACAATACCCAAAGTCCTTTAGGATGTCCTGTCTTTACCGCTTGTTCACTCATAATATAGTTTTTGGTTGGTTATAGATTAGCCTTAATAAAATCCGTCATTTTGTAATACAATTGCACCCGCGTCATACCGCCGTAGATCCCGTGGTTCTTGTCGGGGTAGATCGCCCAGTCGAACTGCTTGTTGGCCTGCACCAGCGCCTCGATCATCTTCATCGAATTCTGTACGTGCACATTGTCGTCAGCCGACCCGTGAATCAACAGAAACTTGCCTTTCAGCTTCCTAACGTGCGTAATCGGCGAGTTATCGTCATAGCCACCCGGGTTTTCCTGTGGCGTCTGCATATAGCGCTCGGTGTAGATACTGTCGTAATACCGCCAACTCGTCACCGGTGCCACCGCAATGGCCATCTTGAAGGTGTCTGCACCCTGGAAAATACAGTTCGACGCCATGAAACCGCCGTACGACCAGCCAAAAATGCCAATCCGCGTTTTGTCGATATACGGATAGCCTCCCATTACCTGGGCCGCCGCAATCTGGTCTTCCACTTCGTATTTACCCAACTGCTTTTGGGTGATCTTTTTGAACGCCGCCCCTTTGAAGCCTGTTCCACGCCCGTCAACACAGGCTACAATATAACCCTGTTGCGACAGCATCATGAACCAATAATCGTCGTATCCGTTCCAGGTGTTGTCGACCTGCTGCGAACCCGGACCCGAGTATTGGTACATAAAAAGCGGATACTTCTTTGCCGGGTCGAAATCCTTCGGCTTGATCATCCAGGCGTTGAGTTCATCACCTTTCGGGGTTTTCAGCACGAAGTATTCTTTGGTAGGGAGATTGTAGGCTTTTAGTTTTTCAAGCAAGGCCGTATTGTCTTGTATGGCCTGCACCACCTTACCCGTTTTCGCGTCGTTAAGGGTAAAAGTAGGCGGCACCAGCGCACTGGAAAACGTGTTGATGAAGAACTTAAAATCCGTACTGAATTTGCCGTCATTGAAGCCGGTCTGCGACGTGAGCCGCGCTTTACCTTTTCCGTCAATACCGATGCGATAGACATCGCGGTTGATCGATCCGTTCTCGGTCGATTGGTAGAAGATGGTTTTCGTTTTCTCGTCAAGTCCGTAATACGCCGTCACTTCCCAGTTGCCTTTGGTGACCTGGCGCAGCAACTTACCAGATTTGTCGTAATGGTAGATATGGTTGAACCCGTCTTTCTCGCTCGTCCAGATGAAACTGTTGTCGGCGAGGAAGGTGAGGTTATCCGTAATGTCGATATACGCGTTGTCTTTTTCATTCAGGACTACACGAACGGCACCTGTGCGCGCATCCACAAACAACAGGTCGAGATTATCCTGGTGGCGGTTGATGACCTGCACCGACAGTATATTCGGGTCATTCGTCCACTTGATGCGTGGGATATAGAAATCCTGGTAATTGCCCAATTTGATCTCCGTCGTAGTGCCGGACGGATTCCGTACGAAAAGCGATACCACCGCATTCTTCTCACCCGCTTTCGGGTACTTGAACGTTTCGGTGGCTGGGTACAGTTCATTTCCATACACACTCATCGAAAACTCGGGCACTTCCGATTCGTCAAACCGGATCCACGCCAGGTTCTTCCCGTCGGCGCTCCAGTCGAAGGCCCGCACGAAAGCGAATTCCTCCTCATACACCCAGTCGGTGATACCGTTTATAATGCTGTTTTTCTTGCCGTCGGTCGTCACCTGTTGGGTGGCACCGGACGCAATGTCATACACATAGAGGTTGTTTTCCTTTCCGAAGGCGATACGCGTGCCGTCGGGTGAGAAGGTCGGCTCCTGCACCCCCTCCAGTATGCGCGTCAATTTCTTCGACGCAATGTCAAAAAGGAAGTAGTCCGCCGTAAACGAATGACGGAAAATCGGATTGGAATGATTCCCGATCAGGATCTTACGCTCATCCGCACTGAAGGTATACGTGTCGATACCATCGGCCAGTTCCGGATAATCACGGGTATTGATCAGGGTCGCCACCTGCTTCAGCGTCGCAAAATCGTACAGGTCGATGCGGGCCGATTGGGTGCCCCGGTCAAAATTCAGAACCGTATACTGGTTGGTGTTGTGCATGGCGGCGAACTCGTCCATGCCTTTCGTACGGAAGGTGCCTCCGTAAATGTCCTCAATCGTAATTTTCTTCTGCCCGAAGACGGTGGCCGTCATCACGAACAGGCAGAAACAGAGTTTTTTTAGCTGCATTCGAATGTTGTTACCTGAAATAACCTCCAATTTTACTGAAAAAAATGCAATAAACGGCAATTTTGCACGGCTTTCGGTGTTTTTAACGCTCTCGCCCACGCATCGCGGATGCCATCGAAACCCGTATCTTTGTGCCCACAGAACAAAATTGCGATGACACAAGCCGTTTCCGGGTTCTCCGGACTCACGAAAGAGGAAAAAATCGAATGGTTGGCCCAACACTGTTTTGCGAACCCACCCGAGGCGACTGCCCTGCTGAAAAGCTACTGGAATGAGGACGAAAAACTCCAACGGCTTCACGATGAATTCATCGAGAATACGATCTCGAATTTCTACCTGCCGCTGGGCGTAGCACCCAATTTCGTGGTCAACGGCACCTATTACACGCTGCCTATGGTCATCGAGGAAAGTTCCGTAGTGGCCGCGGCCTCACGGGCGGCGAAGTTCTGGTCAACACGCGGCGGATTCAAAGCCTCCGTCATCGATACCGAGAAAATCGGCCAGGTGCACTTCCTGTTCAAAGGCGATCCGGCTGCCCTGCACGCCTTCTTTTCACTCGTGAAACCACGATTGGTGGCGGCCACCGACCTCATCACCCAAAATATGCAAAAACGCGGGGGTGGCATCCGGAATATCGAACTCCGTGACCGAACCGCCCTCATCCCGGGCTATTACCAACTGCACGCGACCTTCGAAACCGTCGATTCGATGGGCGCCAACTTCATCAATTCCTGCCTCGAGCATTTTGCCCGGACGCTATTGGCGGAGGCGCAGACCTATCCCGACTTCCAGACGGAAACGCCCGACGTCGTGATGAGCATCCTTTCGAATTATGTGCCGAACTGCCTGGTGCGCGCGGAAGTGGCCTGCCCGGTAGAAGACCTGGCGGATAAAACCATTCCAGACCCGGCTACCTTCGCTGAAAAATTCCTGACGGCCGTGCGCATAGCGGAAGTAGAACCCTTCCGTGCCGTCACACACAATAAAGGCATCATGAACGGCATCGACGCCGTCGTGCTGGCCACCGGCAACGACTTTCGCGCGGTGGAAGCCGGCATTCACGCCTACGCTGCCCGCTCCGGACGCTACGGCAGCCTGTCGCACGCCGAGATCAAAGACGGCATCTTCCGGTTCTGGATCGAGATTCCGTTGGCACTGGGTACGATTGGCGGACTCACCTCGCTCCATCCCCTCGTGAAACTCTCTTTGGAAATGTTGGGAAAACCGTCGGCACGCGACCTGATGCAATTGGTAGCCGTGGCCGGATTGGCGCAGAACTTCGCCGCGGTGAGTTCCCTTACCACGACGGGCATCCAAAAAGGACACATGAAAATGCACCTCAATAACATCCTCAACCAAGTCAACGCTTCGGAAGAGGAACGCCAAAAGGCCCAGGCCCATTTCTCGAAAGCCGAGGTTACGCACGCGGCGGTGCACGCCTTCATTTCGCAACTACGCAACTAGTGGAACAGCGCATCTATGGCAATGGCAAATTACTCCTGACAGGCGAATACCTCGTGTTGGACGGAGCCACGGCCCTGGCGCTTCCCACTCGCTTCGGCCAGGAATTCATCATAACACCCCATGCGGAACGGGTAGTCAGATGGCGAAGCCGGGATGCCGACCATGGCATTTGGTTCGAAGCCACCTTTACCTGGGAGGAAATCGCAAGCGGACAGGCCGAAACAGACGATCCGGTTGCGCTGACGTTGGCACGCATCCTGCATGCAGCCCATACGATGCATCGTGGGGCGCTGGAGGCCTCTGGATATGATGTAGTGGCGACCCTGACGTTCCCACGCCTTTGGGGACTCGGCTCGTCTTCTACCCTGCTCTATGCCGTGGCGAAATGGTTCGATATCGATCCGTATGAATTATCGCGTCGGACCCTGGGTGGAAGCGGATATGATATTGCCTGTGCCGGATCGGCGCATCCTATTTTTTACCAGCTTCAGGACGGACAACCTGTTGTGACAACCGCACCGTTCCAACCGGTGTTTGCCGAACACCTCTATTTCGTGTACCTCAACCAAAAACAAGACAGCCGGGCGTCTATCGCGCACTACCGCAACCGGCGACAGGCGACGGCGCGCGAATTACAGATGATAACCGATATCAGTCATGCCCTGGTGCACACGGGTAAACTCGATAACTTCATGTCGCTGCTGGTGGAACATGAGGAACTACTTAGTGGTGTATTAGGTTGGGATCCTATCCAGAAACGGCAGTTCCGCGACTTTAAGGGCGTGATAAAAAGCCTGGGCGGATGGGGCGGCGACTTTATCCTCGCGGCTACCCAAGAAGATCCACATGCCTATTTCCAGGATAGAGGCTTCGAGACCATCGTCCCCTACCGCGACATGATCCTGTAACCATCCACAAATAAAAAATCCCGGTGTTACAACCGGGATTTTTGTTGGGAAACGAGAAGCCTCTTAGTAGAACAAGGCCCTGTTATCTTCGATATCGGCATTATCGCGAAGCGACTGGATAGCACGGTTCGGAGCCGATGCATTCATACCGTTCAGTTTCGCAGCGAACTCTTTGTACTCTTTACGGGCCGGAGCTTCCGTAACCGCTTTTGTTACGACTACATACACACCGCTGTTACCTTCGATTGGAGCCGACATTTTGCCTACTTTGGTAACGCTGGCTACAGCACCTACCTTCTGCTCCATACCCACACCGGCCAGCATCGTCGTTTCGATAGTCACGTCGGTTGCGGTCTGAACCGTAGTATTGTTGGCTTTCGCGATGGCATCCAGTGAGCCACCTTTCATTTTCGCTTTGATCAATTCCGCTTTCTTCTTGTTTTTAAGAAGTGGTTCGATAGCCGGACGTGCGTCTTCCACTGCCATCAGGCCTTCCGGATTGATTTTTTTCAGTTTCGCGATGACACTTCCCTGGTTCGGGATGTCGAAACGCTTCACGTCACCTACCACGGTAGCTTTGTCAAACGCCCACTTCACGATCTGGCGCTGGCTTCCTACAACACCAAAGTTGTCGTCAACCGGCTTCACTTTTACCGGAGGGTTAACGGTAAGTTTGAACGACTTCGCTGTCGCGGTAAAGTCTTTTGTTTTCGCAGCATCTTCGAATTTCTGTGCGTCGGCATATGCCTTGTCGCTGGTTTCTTTCGAAGCCTCGATTTTCTTGGCGATGGTAGCCAGACGAACGCCGTCCTGCTTCTCTGTTGCTTTTACGATATGGTAACCGAATTCGGTTTCCACCAAACCGATTTTACCAACCGGATTGTTGAAGATATAATCCGCATACTTCTTGGTAAGTGGACCGCCTTTTTGTTGGAATCCGATGTCACCACCCTGTTGCTTGGATGTATCGTCAGAATTCGTCATCGCCTGCAGCATGAAGCTGTCAGGATTGGCCGTTACGGCGGCAAAAACTTCTTTTGCTTTTGCTTCTGCTTCTTCTTTCGTGCGGGTAATCGCTGGGTTGTTTTGGGCAACCGGCGTTCCTTTATACGAAATCAGGATGTGGCTTGAACGTACTTTCGCACCGGCATCTTTCGCTACCATACGGCTGGCTTTGTAGTACTCGCCATCTTTGTAAGGACCGAATACGCCACCAACAGGAAGGTTGTACAACTGCTCAACGAATTGCGCAGGCAGGTCTTGCTTCGCTACGAAGGTAGAATCATACGGAAGTTCCGAATGGGTGGTTACGAAATCGGCAATGTCTTTTGCGTTCGCGAGTCCGGCAACCGAATCGTTTGCTCCGATGGAGGCCTCGAGTTCTTTTTTCACCGCTTCTTCGTCAGCCGGCGATGCTTTATCTGAAACAAGTACGTATTCAAGTTCGCGAACTTCGTCTGATTTGAAACGCTTCTCGTCTTTTTTCATATAGGCGATGATTTCATCGTCAGAGACTTTCACATCGCTGTCTTTGATAGAAGAAAAAGGTACACCCACGTAATCGAACGTGATTTTCTTCGTCTCCATCTCATACTTCATTTTGCCTTCGGTTGAAGTCGTATACATCGCGCCTTTGATAAGGGCGGCATACTGCATGTATTTAGCCGTAAGGGCAGCCTGCTCAAGTTGGGTATCAAGGAAGGCTTGTTGCTCTTTGTTCGAACGGTAAAACTCATCGAACTTGGCACGGGTGAATTTGCCTGCCTGGTTCAGGAAGAGCGGATTCTGGCCGATTTGCGACTGCTCGAGTGCTTTGTTGATAGCGGCGTCGGTAGCGCGGATACCCAGTTTTTCGAACTCGGCGTTCACCAATGAAATAGTGACTTCCTGCTCCCAGATATTATTGACGGCGTTAAGGCCGGCCTGACCGTTTTGGCTCATGGCACCCACCTTCTTGTTGAATGCTTCATACGTGATATCCTCACCATTGACGCTTCCTACGTTGCGGGTATCCGAGAAGATGCCTCCCTGGAACAGATCCTGTACGATAAACGCCAGGAGACAGAAACCGATTACAAGGATCAGGAGCGCGCCACGCTGCCGGATTTTTGATAAAACTGCCATTGCTTTGTTTCGTGTTTAAAAATTCAGTTTGCGAAAATACAATTATCTGTGTAATAAACACAACCATCCTTTACATTTTCGCTATTTTTTAGGCAGGGGCGTTACCGTTGTGGCACATGCAGGGTAACCCGCACGGTTTCGATGCGATGGGCCGTGGAGTCTTCGATCGCCAAAGCATAATCGCCGACCTGCAACACATCACCCCGACCGGGAAGCGAACCGGTATGATACGCCACCAATCCCCCCAGGGTAGTGTAGGCGTCGTGTTGCGGCAAATGAAGTGCGTAGGTATCATTGAGATACCGCACCTCCAGCCGGGCCGAGAACAGCCATTCGTGTGGTCCTACCTCCTCTTCCACCCGGCGGCCCTGGTCGTGCTCGTCTTCGATTTCCCCAAATAGTTCCTCCACAATGTCTTCGGTGGTGACCATTCCCGCCGTGCCACCGTGCTCGTCCAACACAAGGGCCACACTGCGCCGTTTCCGGGTGAGTTGGTTGAGCAGGTCGCGGATGGGCGTCACACCCGGTGCGAATTCGGCTGAAATCACAACCGACGCAATATCGGCAGGCTGTCGGAACATATCAAACGAGTGCACGTATCCGACCACATCGTCGAGCGATTCACGGAAGACCAGAATCTTGGAATAACCCGTCGCGATAAACAGGTTTCGAAGATCCTCCAGCGAACTGTCGATCGACACCGCCGTGATCTCGGTGCGGGGCGTCATGATGTCGCGCGCCCGGATACCCGAGAATTCAAGGGCATTCCGGAAAATCTGCACTTCCATATCCACCGCCTTTTCACCCTCGGCGTCAAGTTGTTCGGAAATATAGGCCCCGAGATCGGCCCGGCTGAAAAGCGGAAAGTCGGTGCGGTTGCGCGAACGGAATACCCGAACCAGGATAAAGTCGGCCAAATGCAGCAACGCCCCCGCCAGCGGCGAAACCATCCAATAAAAGACACCCGCCGGAAGTGCCAGGGCCTTCAATGCCTGGTTGGCATAACTGCGGAAAAAGACCTTCGGCAGAAACTCCGATGCCAGCAAAATCGGCAGCGTGGTCAGGGCTAATTGCACCAACAGTGCCGTGACACCGCTGCGCCCCAGTCCCCAGCCCTCGGTCAAGGCCGGCAGATAGGGCAGCATACAATAGACGTAGGCCACCAGGGCCACCGTGTTTCCCAGCAACAGGGCCACGATGAAACGGGCGGGATACGCTGAAATGCGCGCCAGCATGCGTCCGGACGGCGAGTCCTGCAACTTTTCGATGCCGATAAAGATTTTATTGGAGGAGACGAAAGCAATTTCCATCCCCGAAAAAAATGCCGACAGAAACAGGCAGACGAGGATGGCAAAGACGTCCATGGTTATTTCTGTTGACGGTCCCTCAGCCGTTTGATGAAGCGGTAACGTACGAAAAACAACACCGTACACATAACGCCCAACGCCAGCATCAACCATTTTTCGTCGGTGTCAAGCGACCACTTTTCGTAGGCCATGTAGAAGAGCACGAACGCCAATACTACATATACATATTGGGTGATGGATAGGTATTTCATGTTATTCGCTTTCGTTTATGAGTCCGGAGACACGCTGGAAATTGACACGTTTGAAATCTTTGCTGAAATCAATCCCCTGTCCGCGGGTCGAGCCACTCTTAGGATTCTTAAAGGTAAACGGTTTTTCCGTATAAAACCAATCGTTTTTCTGGTCAAAATACAACTGTTCCGTATTCATCACGCTGCCGTTTTCCGACGTGATGGTCACGTTTCCGCGAAGGTCGATCAATTCAGTGCCTTTGAACTGCACGGCATAGTCCGAACGGATGAAGGTTTTCTGTCCCTTTTTGTCATACAAGGTAACGTTGACCCCTTTCGGGAACTCGGTAAAGGGATAATCGACGGTCGCGTAGTCGAGCATTTTCGGACTCACCAGCACCGCACCGATGCGGCCCGAGTCGGTATACTTTACGTCGATGTCATCGGCCTCGCCCGTAGGTGAGAACTCCGAGAAGTAAATTTTGCGTACGTCGTTCAGGCTGTTCCCGCATCCGATAGCCGTCAGCGAAAGTGCCAACACACCAAAGGGGATGAAAAGCAAACGACGGCGCATCGTATTAGTCGTATTTCGGCTTGATGAACCACAGGTCGCTGAACGAGAACGCCAGGCTGATCTTGGTGTAGTTCTCGTGGATAAGTCCACCGGCCCGGGTGCCACGGTGGCCGAGTTCGAAGCCCAGGTTGATATTGGTAAACGTGCCGCGCATCGGCAGGCCAAAACCAAACGTCACGGCCAGGTCTTCGATTTTGTTCCCTTCGATATTCAATCCGGTATCTTCATAGCGGACACCGGCACGGTACACGATCCGTTTGAAATACCCTTTATAGGCATCATAGCGCGGGATGAAGTAACCACCCAGGCTGTAACGTGCCGATTTGTTGTAGCCGATCAGCGAATTGCCGCTGCCATCGGTGATATCGAAGCGTCCGCCCGAACCCGAAGACGCGATGGACGCTTCTGCGGCGACCAGCCATTTGCGGGCGCGTCCGAAGCCAGAGCCAAAGGTGAAACGCGCCGGCAATGTAACCGTTTCGAAAGCACCACTCGCGATTTCCTCCGTGTCGACTACCGTTTGGTCGTCATTGGCCGAAATCGAAACCGTGGATACCGTTCGGGTGGCCGTATGTCGAAGATTGGTTTCAAACACATATACGCCACTGACGTAAAAATCATATTTCTTGGCAAACTGTCTTTTGTAATGCGCCCCGACCGTCAGCGTATTGCCCTGTAGGTCGGAATTGACGTTTTCACGCTTTGCCAGTTGCACGCCATACGGACGCTCAAGGCTGATATTTTCGATCTGTCCGAAATTAAAGTCGTATTGCAACCCCACGTTAAAGTTGTTGTTGAGGGCGTAAGAGCCGGCAAAGAAGACACGGTTGACGCCTCCGGAACCCGAATACTGTCTAAGATCGTATTGGTCACTGTCGATAGAAGACACCGTTTTCGAAGCCAGGCGGTACCCGACCGATGAATAGGGCATAAGTCCGAAGCCGAAGCCCCATTTTTTATACGGTATGGCAACGGCGATGTAGTTCAGGTTGGTGCTGGTGGCGCGGTCGCTATCGGCGTTGGTGGTCAGCAGCAGACGGTTGTGCATCCCTCCGACCCCAAGGGTCGTACGGCGAAGCACCGAATAACCGGCCGGATTGAGAAGGTTGATGTGGATACTGTCGGATACAACACCGATGCCTCCCATGGCCCGGGCGTCGGCAGTACCTCCTGCAACGATTTCACCTATACCATAAAAAGAGTAAGGCGATGACGACCCGTTTTGGGCAAAAAGGCCGGCGGATACAAAGAGGAGCAGGCCGGCAAAGAACTTATTGGTCATGTTGGGCATATTGAAACGTGCGCACCAGGCTTTCCAGCAGGAAATTTGGATGGGCAAATATGGTATTTTTTAATCGTTTAGCCAAAATTTCGGTGTCGCCGCCCGTTAAAATAATGGTAAAGTTTGGCCGTTCCTGCACCAGCGAGGCGATAAAACCGTCGATTTCAAGCGCAAGTCCGTTGACTACTCCCGAGTGGATGGAAGCCGCCGTCGAATCGCCGATCAGGCCCGTCGGCTCCCCCGTGTGCAGCAGCGGCAGTTTGGCCGTATAGCGGTGCAACGCCTCGTAGCGAAGGCGGAGCCCCGGTGAGATGGCGCCCCCGTGGTAGCGGTCGTCGGCATCTACAAAATCATAGGTGACGCAGGTGCCGGCATCGATCACCAACCGGTGTTGCTTCGGATAGGCCAGCGTAGCGCCCGACGCCAACACCATGCGGTCGATGCCGAGGGTGTCGGGCGTGCCGTAGGCATTGAAAAAAGGAAGCGGCGACTGGCGATTGACGGCGTATACCGGAAGTCCGAACGACTGCCATTCTTCGGCGCCGACGGCCGTGACCGAAGCCAGGACAATCTGCCGCACCGCGTACTTCGAAAGAAGGGGTGCGATGTCGGATACGGGCGACTGTCGGTCGAGGACCCACACCTCTAAAAGCGCACCTTCCTGAAAGACAGCGGCCTTGGTGCGGGTATTTCCGATATCGACGGCAAGGATCATTTTGGCAGGGTTTCGGGGCGAAGGTACAAAGAGATTTTTTTATGTTTTTTCTTTTGGAACAATTAAAAATCCTTCTATATTTGCAGCCGCATTAGCGAGGTACCTTAGCTCAGCTGGTAGAGCAACGGACTGAAAATCCGTGTGTCCCTGGTTCGATTCCTGGAGGTACCACTTAAACCCGAGTTCACGCTCGGGTTTTTTGTTTCATTTACACACCGTTCCCGCACTCCTTAGTACTCACCTCACCCGGGACCCACCATTTTTAAGACCGCTCCGCTTTCCTCTTTCTTCTTGCGTCTTGCTTCTTTCCTCTCTCCCCTCTCCTCTCTCCCCCCTCCAACCATGATACTGCCTAGATACTGCCTGGATAAAGCGTATATAAAGCGTATATAAAGCGTCTATGGTGACAAATTCGTAACGTCCCCCCTACGCGCTTTTATGTAAGTAACGGGCCGATGGCCGCTGCCCTTTCCTTCCATTTTACAACCCCAGTTCCCGCGGCCCGCGTTAGGGGGCGACGCGGAAAGCCCACAGCGAGGCACGAGCGAGGACTTGCAGCATAGCACCCGACGGCGCTTTTCCAGTTGGCAGTGGGCAGTTGGAAGTAGGCAGTTGGAAGTAGACCGCCGCGGGCACTAGTGGGCAGACGCCGGAACGCCCTAAAAAAACTTGAAATATTTTTCTATTTGTAATTTGTCTAAATAAAATTAGCCTATTTTTGCGGGCGAAAAATAACGCTTTCGCATGAAATACCTACTCGCCCTCGGCCTGGCCGTCACCGCATCGACCTACGCCCAACGCCTGCCACAGTCACAAGATTCATTGGTGGCGCTCGACACGATCCGCATCAGCCCCAAACCCCAAAGTCCGGAACGCCTGCCCGAAATCAAAAACAACGTATTGTTTTCAGGCAAGAAGAACGAAGTGCTGAAACTCGGCAACATCAACGGCAACTTCGCCACCAACAAAGCACGCGAGATCTTTTCGCGGGTGCCGGGCGTGACGATCTGGGAAAACGAAGCCTCGGGCATACAGGTGAACGTGGCCGTACGCGGGTTGAGTCCGAACCGCAGTTGGGAATTCAACACCCGCCAGAACGGGTATGATATTTCATCCGACGTATTCGGCTATCCGGAAGCGTACTACAACCCCCCGATGGAGGCCGTGGAAAGCATCCAGATCGTGCGGGGCGGCGCTTCGCTGCAGTTTGGCCCACAGTTCGGCGGCATGCTCAACTATATCCTGAAACGCGAGCGCAAACAGGCGTTCACCTTCGAAACCCAAAACACCGTTGGCAGTTACCAATTGCTGAGTTCGTATAACGCCATCGGCGGCACCTATAAAAAGTGGTCGTATTATGTGTATAACGACTCGCGCAGCGGACAGGGCTGGCGCCAGAACAACCGCTATAACGTGCGCAATACGTATGCTTTCGTGGGGTATCGGTTCGGCTCAAAAACGGAGCTTTCCGCCGAGTACACCAATATGGATTACGAAATGCAGCAACCGGGTGGCCTCACCGACGCGCAGTTCAAAGACGACCCGCGCAAGTCGTACCGTGAGCGCAACTGGTTCGGCACGCCGTGGAACGTCTTCTCGTTGCAACTCGACACCCAGTTCAGCGACCGCCTGAGCTTCAACGCCAAACTCTTCGGACTCATCAGCGCGCGCAACAGCGTCGGGTTTACGGGTGCGGCGAACGTGGCCGATGCCATTGACCCGGCTACGAACGCCTATGCCCACCGCCGTGTCGACCGCGACGATTATGAGAACTTTGGACTTGAAACCCGCAGTATCTTCAAATATGCCCTGGGCAAGGTGAAGAGCAACCTGGCGTTCGGCGTGCGCGTCTACCAGGCGAAAACACAACGCAGACAGGAAGGCCGGGGCAGCACAGGCTCGAACTTCGACCTGAACATCGAAGGCGACTTCGCCCGCGACCTCGACTTCAGAACGCGCAACGTGGCGTTCTTCGCGGAAAACCAGTTCAAGGTGACCGACAACTTCAGCGTTACACCCGGAGTCCGCTACGAAAACATCCAGTCAGAAGCGGGTGGCCGTTTCGGTATCAGCGGCGGCAACCCGGTGATGCTTGAAAATGAAACTATTGACCGAAGCAAGCCGTTGTTCGGCCTCGGACTTGAATACCGCCTCGGATCGACGAATTTCTATGCGAATATCTCGCAGGCCTACCGTCCGGTATTGTTCTCTGACCTGACGCCGCCGGCCGTAACCGACGTGATCGATCCCGACCTGAAAGACGCGGATGGGTTCAACGCCGACTTCGGCTACCGTGGTAAATACCGTGACATCCTGAACTTTGACGTCGGCCTGTTCTACCTGAAATACAACAACCGCATCGGGGGTGTTCGCCAGTTCGTCAACAACGACCCGTCGCAGGGCACCTACCTCTACCGCACCAACCTGGGCGAGTCGGTCAACAAAGGGATCGAAAGCTTCATGAACGTCAACCTCACGGCTTTGTTTGGCTGCAAGAACACCTACGGCAGCCTCGACGCCTTTGCCTCAATGAGTTTTATCGACGCACGCTATACCGATTTCAGGACCTATACCACGACTGGCACCGCGCCGAATGTGGTGATCACCGAAGGCAACCTGTCGGGTAACCGCGTAGAGAATGCACCGCGCTACATCCACAGTTTCGGCCTGTCATGGAGCACTTCGCAGTTCTCCTGCACCTTACAACACCGCCGTTCAGGGCGCATTTTCACCGATGCGAACAACACCTACGAACCGTCGGCCAACGGCACGACCGGCCTGCTCGACGGGTACCACCTGTATGACCTGTCAGCTGAATACAAATTCCTCGAGCATTACAACATCAAGGCAGGCATCAACAACCTGACAGACGAGTCGTATGCTACACGCCGTTCGGGTGGCTACCCGGGTCCGGGCATTTTGCCAGGCGAAGGACGTACGGTGTATATGTCGGTGGGATTCAAAATATAGTGATAAGTGGTTAGTAGTTAGTAGTCAGTGGTCGGTGGTTAGTTACCAATGAGACTGCGACCGCGACTGTCACTGCCACTGCGACGGCGACTGCGACTGCGACTGCGACTGTGACTGCGACTGATCAAGGCGTTCCGGCGCCACTAATTACTACTCACTGACCACCGACTACCGACCACTGACTACTAACCACTAACTCCTCAAAAGCGCCGTCGCGCTCTCCGCACTCGCTTTTTGCCGCTCCCTAACGGTCGGTCGCGGCAAAAGAGCTCAAACAATGCTGCGATCGCTAACGCGAAAGGCTTCAAAGAACATTGCCTTTTCAAAGAACAGGACGCCTCTTGTATCGATGGCGCGGATGTAGGATCCGTTGCATCTCGTAAAGAAACGTCCCCATTCTACCGAAAGTTACCGTTCTTTGAAGCCTGTTGCGTTAGGGATAGCAGTGGAAAGCCCGCAGCGAGGCACGAGCGAGGACTTGGAACGAATAGCCCGACGGCGCCGACTGCGACCGCGACTGGGTGGTACTAATGCCCACTGCGACTGCCTACTGCCTACTAAGCAAGCGCCGGAACGCCCAGCCATCCTACTCCATGAGGGGCGTACTTTCCGCGATGCCATACTTTATCTTCAAAAACCTCGTTATGCTGGCAGGACCCAGCGATAAAAAATCGCTATTTTTGTCGATAACCCTTCACACCAAACCGATTTAGCATGATTTCTTTCTTATCGTTACAATCAGAAGTCGTAAACGACACCCTTGCCAGCGCTACCGAGACCGCTGCGAAAACGGCGCCTGCGGGCGACATCTCGTATTTCTCGTTCCTGATGAAAGGGGGTATCCTGATCATCCCGATTATCCTGTTGTTGTTCTTCTGCGTGTATGTCATCATCGAGCGGTACCTGTCGATCAAAAAGGCCACGAAACAAGACGCCACACTGGTCAGCGATGTCAAGTCGCAACTCCGTGCCGGTAAAATCGAAACCGCGTTGATGCTGTGCCACCGTACGCCGGCGGCCACGGGTAACATCCTGCATGCGGGCATTTCGATCATCGGGCGGCCGATCAGCGAGATTGAGTCGGCGATGGAGAAGCAAACCAACATCGAAGTGGCCCAAATGGAAAAAGGACTGGGGTATCTGGGGTTGATCTCGGGTATTGCGCCTATCCTTGGGTTTATCGGAACGATTTCGGGTGTTATCCGGATCTTCTATGAGATTTCGAAGACCTCCGACGTGAGTATCGGAAACATCTCAGAAGGTCTGTATGAGAAGATGATCAGTTCGGGCTCCGGACTCGTCGTCGGTGTGGTCGCGTATTCCGCCTACCATTTGTTCAACATGATGATCGACAGCTTCGTGCTTAAGGTGCAGAAGCAGTCGTTTGAGATCGTCAACGTAATCCAGCAACCACATGGCCATTAAGCGAACACGGCGTTTCCACGCTGAGATCCCGACGGCATCACTGAGCGACATCATGTTCTTCCTGTTGTTGTTCTTTTTGATCATTTCGACCTTGGCGAATCCGAATGTGATCCGGTTGATGCTTCCGAAAGCGAAGACGACCGAACACACGAACAAGAACCACCTGACGTTGTCGGTGACCGACGACAAACTCTATTACCTCGACAAGCAACAGGTCGATTTCACGCAATTGCGCGACGAGTTGCAGCGCCTGACGACCGAGCGGGGTGATAAAACCGTAATTGTGCGTATTCCGAAGGATTTGCAGGTGCAAGACTTAGTCGACGTGCTTCAGATTGGTTCGGAACTGAAACTGAATTTCTCGATCGCCACGGCCAAATAATCGTTGCGACGCGTCAAAATAAAAAAGCCTCCTGGAAATCCGGGAGGCTTTTTCTTTATAACTAACTCACATTACTGCCGAACAAGTCGCACCGTTTTCTGGCGACTGCCCTGGCTGATTTTTACAAGGTATACCCCGTTTGGAAGGTCTCCTATCTGATAGGTATCACCCATAGCCGTGCGCGGGAACGATTTCACGCGTTGGCCGGTGATGCTGAACACTTCTACGCCGTCGGCATCCGTATTGATTTGGAATGACCCGGACGATGGGTTGGGATACAGCATGACGTTCTCCATGGTATCGAACTCTTCCTGGCCCAATGTCGCGAGCTGGTTACCGTAGATACGGAACTCACCTGCCGGCACTGAAATCGTGGCGGTGGTATTGGTGACGTTCATAGACGTGTTGTCCATCAGGTTGTACCAGGTGCCGGCATACGGGAAACTCGGGTTGATGTTCTGGGCGGCTACCGAGAAGTTTGCGATAATCACGACATTTTTCAACTGGTTGGCCGGCAATGCATTATTATAGACGTAGATGCGCTGACGAATGTTGTTACCATCAGGGCTTATAGCATAATCCCCTTCGAACACCGGCTCGTTGATCTTCATATTGATCATCTTTGACCAGTTATTGTATACCGCGAGACGGGCCGGAACACCTAACCAGTTGTTGGTCCATTGCTCCTGTGGCTTGGTCGACAGTTTACAGTCACCCGCGGTTGGATCCGATTCGGTATTCACCGTACCGTTCGTACAGGTGTAGATGGAATCGTCATATCCAAGCTCGGCAAAGTGCCAGATCATTTTAGGTCCGGGAACCAAAAGTGATACCGCGCCCAGTGTTGACATCCGCGTAAGCGAATTGTTCAGGTTGTTGAGCGGTGACACACCATTTGAGTTACCAAAGGTCATCGCGCCATAGACCATACGGTCTTTGTCGTGGCTCTCTGGATATCCGATAAGACGCTTAGCGGTAAAACCGCGCGATACGTTGCCCATACGCGAGATATCGCCGTCTTGCGAATAGCCTTTCATCAACTGCGAATATTGGTAAGTCATTTCACCCCACATCATTACCCCTTTGCTTGGCGTCTCGTTAAGGCGGTAGTTCGCCCACTGCTGCTCTTCGTTATCGGTACCGAGGTGTTCGAAAATCGCGAAGTGCGTCGGGTCAAGCTGCCACGAATAGTCAGCATACTCTTTCAACACCGCAACACGATCAGCCTGATAGGCGTTGGTACACGTGTCATCGCCTCCGGAACAGTTCTGGGTGAAGCCTTTCGTAAGGTCCCAACGGAAGCCGTCGATATGAAATTCTTCGATCCATTGTTTGATGACGCGTTTGACGTAGGTCTTGGTCAAGGCAGACGAGTGGTTGAAGTCAGACCCTACGCTGTAAGAGTGTTTCGCAAACTCGTTGAAATACGGGTTGTCGGCCGCAGGGTCTCCCCATCCGTCGCCATCGGGATCTTTCATCCACATACGTACCATTGGGTTACGTCCAAAGGCGTGGTTGAGCGCAACGTCAAGGATGACTGCGATACCGTTTTGGTGACAGAGGTCGATGAACTCTTTGAATTTTGTCGCAGAGCCATAGAACTTATCGAGTGCCATGTGGAACGAAGTGTTGTATCCCCAGCTTTCGTTGCCTTCGAACTCCATTACCGGCATCAACTGAATTGCATTGATTTTCAAGTTCTTAAAGTACTCGATACGATCAATCAGGTTTTGGTAGGAACGATCTGCATCAAAATCGCGCACCAACACTTCATATACAATCAGGTCGTCTTTCTTCGGTTTTGTGAAGTTGGTTACCTGCCAGTTATATGGCGTTTGTCCGGTTTGCAGAACGGTCACATCGCGGCTTTGTCCGGCCGGCATAACCGGCATATTCGGATAATTGGCTGCCGGGATATACGGATCATCATACGGATTTACGACCAATGTCGAGTAGGGATCGGCGGTTTTCACCAACGCCGGTGAATTGGTCGTTGGTGTGGTATCCACCACCCAATACTGGTAATAATTGTAGGCATTGGGGGTAAGTCCGTTCAACTCGATCCAGAACTTCTGGGTCGACGGATCGCGTTTCATCGCATAGGACGTGTCAGGCTGCCAGTTGTTAAAATTTCCGGCTACATAAACGAAATCCTTTCCCGGAGCGGTAAGCACCAACCAGGCTTTCGTGTTGTCGACATCGCTGTAGGTGATTCCATCTTCCATAGCGGTCGGCATTGCCTGCGACACGGTTCCCGGGTTCACGACCACCGCGAACTGACGGGAGAACGTGGTAACGCCCTGCGTAATTTGGAGGTCGTAGTTTTTATTGGTGGTAATGTTGGAATCGGTATAACTGAAGGTAGCGCCGTTTGACGTATAAATACTGGTTCCGTTGGCCAACAGGTTATACGATGCGTTTCCGTTAGTGTTGTTCGCCGTAATAGCGAGGCTTCCACCTGAATTCACAATGGTCGTGCTGTTAAGTGCCGGAGCCGTTAAAGTTGCCTGGAACGCACCTATGTTGACGAAATAGTCTGTGGTTTGCTGGCCACCTGTATCCGAGCGGAACACGACACAAATCTGTGTAAGAGCCGCAGAGTTGGATACACCAAAATAGGTGTAAAGATCCGGAGTGATAGTCAGACTGTAGGTCGTACCGGACACCAATGTAAGGGCCGGTTGTGTGGTATTATTCCCCCAGCTCCCCTTTACGTTCTGCCAGGTAGCATTATTGACGGTCACACCCATGTGTGCATAGATGGTGCCGTTATAGGTCGCCAAACCCGTACCCGCCTTATTGAAGAATAGGGTAACTGCCTGGTTGGCCTCAGGCGGAGAGGGAGTGGTAGTGATTTGCGCCGAAACACAAAAGCCAAACATAATTGCAAACAGCAATACAACTTTTTTCATAGCCTGGATTAATGGAAAAAAAGGGCTTTGCAAGCAAAGCCCTTCCTTATGTTTAAAATGTTTCTTAGTTCGCAGTCAGCGTGTACGAATACTTGCGTGGGTTACTAAGGTCAAGAACGACATGGTAAGAACCACCTGCACCTACTGAGAGGTTTGGACCGTCATAGTTCATAGAACCATCTTCATCCGGATCGCCGCCGAGGTTGATAGTCCAAGCATTGTTCGCACGGAACTTGAACTCGCCTGCAGAAAGCGTAACGTCACCCTCCCAGGTTTTGTTAGTGGAGTTGTACGTCAACGCTGTACTGGCATCCCATCCACCTGGTGTAGCGGCACCTACGATGCCCCAGGTTGTTGGCTCAACAGAATACACGAGGGTCGTGGTGTTGGCACGTACGCGGTAGTAACCGGCAGCAGCGCTACAATCAGACTCACCTGATTCAACGAGTGCATTAGAGAACGAACCGTCATCACCCCAATCCGTGTTACCCCAGTTGAAGTTTCCAGCTGGATCAGGCGCTACGAATTTGAAACCACCGTCAAGCCAGATATAACCTTCGTAATCGGTTTCACCGAAAGCAGAAGCAGCGATACGTGGTGCTGTTGGCGGATTCCATCCCTGGTGGTTACCCGGAACGGCCAGCTTAGGAAGATCCGTAGAGTAAGGTGTCACCAGATAGGTGATTACATTTGAATAGTGCGGCATTTCGTCGTTACTTCCGATAGACGATTTGATACGTACTTCAAGACCGCCTTGGGTAAATGGTGTCAAACCTGCACCTACGGCTGCGCCATTCAGAGCATCAGACGTTACAGTAGCGTAGGTATTGGTTGTTTGGGTCAATACGAGTGGCGTATCGAACTCATCCCCACTTTTGTCTACTTCGATGGTGTAGGTAACTTCGGTAGGAGTACCATAGTTCATGTCTTCCCATGTCAGGGAGAGACCTGGGTTCAACGGTGTCTCAGGGCTCAATACAGCGCCCTCACCTGACACAGGAGAGAGAATCTGGAATTCTCCTTCCGGTTCAACATATTTGAAATTGTCTTCACCTTCACAGCCAACCAGACTGGTGAAAAGGGCAGCAAAAGCAATCGATTTTACTATATTTTTCATCTTTTAATTCGTTTATTTCTGATTAATAACCTGTGTTTTGTGTCAAATTTGGATTTGAAGCGATTGACAACGCCGGAATAGGGAATACCTTGAAATTGTTGGAAATCGCAATACCGTTCTGCCCATTCCCTTTCCAAGCCCAGTTGTAGCTGCCTCCGGTATATTTACCGAAACGGATAAGGTCCTGACGACGGTGGGCTTCCCAGTGAAGTTCGCGTGCACGCTCATCGAGGATGAAGTCGAGTGTCAACTCACCATCCGCGATGTTGGCAGCAGTAGAGCCATTATTGGCACGCTGACGCAGTTGGTTCACATAGTTGGTACCGGTTGCAATGGAAGCACCGGCAGCACCACGAACCGCGCACTCCGCATACATCAGGTAGGCATCTGCCAAGCGGAATACAGGGAAGTCAGTGTCAACGAAAGTACCACTTGTTCCTGGAACGCCGGTCGAGGAAATATTGCTGAATTTCGCCAGAATATAACCTTGGTCGCGATTGGCAATATCCGTAATCTCTACATCGCGAGAACCCGAAATAATCGTATTGCGCTCGTCATTAACGAAATCGTCTCCCTCAAACTTCTGCACCATCTGTTTGCGCAGACGAAGGGCGCCGCCCCATCCACCAACGCCAAACTGGCTTCCGTTCCCTTCGATAGAACCCACCTGACCATTGATGATGACCGTTGTAGCACCGTAGTTTTGCGTCACCTGACCGTCAGCCTGTAGTCCGAAAATCACTTCAGTCGACGTGTTGTTGTCGGCCTTAAAGTTATCGAGGTAGTTCGCCTCAAGAGCGTAGGCAGAGCCCAAAATGCTGTTTAGTTGCGTAACGCAATCAGCATAACGATTCTCTCCGATATACACTTCAGCGTTGAGATACATCTTGGCCAGAATCATTTGTGCCATGGTTTGGTCAACACGACCATATTCATTGGCACGACCTGGTTTCAGGTCCGGGATGACCGCATTCAGTTCGCTTTCAATATACGCAAACAGGGCCGCACGATCATACTCAGGACCACGAATGTTAAGGGGGTCGGTTTCCGAGACGAACGGTGCTTTTCCAAACAGGTCCATCATTACATAGTACGCATAGGCACGCAACACACGCGCTTCGTTACGATAGTCCTCGATCTCGGCTAGAAGAGCTGGGTCGTTGTGACCGCGACCGCTCACTTTCTCTGGAGTCGTTTGACGAAGGTACTCGTTTGCGATGGCCACTTCCGCCATGGTACGGCTGAACATTCCAATTAGGATTGGATTCTGATCGGTCCAAATGTTACGCTGAAGCTCGCGAACACCACCATCATTCTCATAACTCCAGATTACCTCATCCGTGGTGAGGTCTTCCAGATACCATAAACATCGACCGAACTGCGAGGTACCCGCGTCTACCCCCTGCAAGAAGGAGGAGCCGGCGCCGGTTGTTCCGGTCAATGACAAGTTCCCATACACACCCGCCAAGCCTTGTTTATAGGCCGAGGGCGACGCGTAAAACGAGTCAGCAAGTGACGCATCGTCGTCTTTCGGCGACTGATCTAGGTCACTTGTACATGCCTGTAACGATAAAAGAGCCGTTGCAAGCAGAGTGATACTTAATTTCCAATTTTTCATAATAACTTTTTTTTAGAATTTCACGTTTACTCCGAAAAGGAATGTACGCTGGCGCGGATACGTTGTTTTATCAACGCCATTGTTTGTGATCTCCGGGTCCAGACCGCTGTACTTGGTAAGCAAAAACGCATTTTGCACACCGGCTGAAAGTCGGAGAGAAGCTTTTTTATCGAGCCATTCAGGGAATGTATACCCAACGGTAATGTTATCCATCCTCAGGAAGGATCCGTCTTCGATCCAAATATCCGAAAGCACTACGTTTGAGGTATTGATAAAGCCATATTGCGGCGTTACTGAAGGCACATTCACCGCCGCAGTTCCCGAATCAATCAGAGACAACTGGGCATTACCCGCCTGATAGGCGTTGAACACATGCGATCCAAGACTTGCACGCATGTTAAACGAGAAGTCGAGGTTACCCCAATTGATGGTAGATGCCAAACCAAGTGTCAAGTCCGGATCAGGGTTGTGGTAAATGTAGCGGTCTTGGTCGTTGATAACATTATCTCCATTCAGGTCAGCATAAGCACCCTCGATTGGCTTGTTGTTGTTGTCATACAATTGCTTGAAAACGTAGTAAGAGAAAGGCGCAAAACCTTCGCTGTGCAGGTTAAGTTGTGTTCCTGTACCTGCGATATTCTCACCGATACGGATGTCTGTGTTATAGATGAGTTCATCGATTTTACGATCGAAGGAAGTGGCGTTGAAATTCACGTTCCAGTTAAACTTCTCTTTTCTAATTACGTCGGCACTTACCTGTAGTTCGAGACCTCTCGTGGTGAAGCTACCCACATTCTGGAAGATCCGGTTTGAAAAGTTACCCCCGTCTGCAACAGCCGCCTCAACGAGTAGGTCACTACTTTTCTTGTAGAAACCTTCAATACTTCCCGAAATACGGTTGTCGTAAAAACCGAAATCGATACCTACGTTGGCGGTAGCCGTTTCCTCCCATTTGAGGTTCGGGTTGTAGGCAGAAGGAATCACGATTGGAAGCGCTGTATCTCCCATGATGTATTGTGAATAGGTATCACCGGTATTGATAAAAAGGATCGCTTTGTCAGCCGGGATGTCCTGTTGCCCTGAAATACCATAGCCTACCCGAAGTTTTAGTTCTGACAGCGTATTGTTGTCTTTAAAGAACTCATTCTTCAGTCTCCATGCTAATGAAGCCGCCGGAAAGAAACCCCATTGATTGGCACCTGCGAAACGGGAAGATCCATCGTAACGACCGGTGAAGGTTAGTAGGTACTTATCTTTATAGTTAAGGTTGGCACGTCCGAAGAAACCAATCAACACCTGATCAGTGTCAGTAGCGGTATCCGGCGTCGTCAGTGGATCATATGTCGGCGACAGTTCATTGCCAGAGGTGAATTTAGATCTCTGGAATTTCTGGTAGGAATAACCAGCCGTAAGATCGAGATTCAGGTCGCCGATACCTTTGACATAGTTAAAATACATGTCAAGCAATTTGTTGCGGCGCATTTCCTCTTCCCTTGAACGGTTACCAACTGGAATGTTTCCATTATTGTCAGCGCTCGCAGCAGTCAGAGGAAGTCTGAGTCTGCGCTCACCGTTGGCCTCATCGAAACCGATGTTTGCAACGAAACGGAGCTCAGGCAAGAAATGGAATTTATAATCTAACTCAATATTTCCGAGAAAACGGTCATTCGAACCATTGTCATTGCGTTGAAGCAATTGTGCCACAGGGTTACGTGGCGCAAGATTGTCGATTTTGTTGATAAGGCCGTTTGAACCCAGAACCGCATATTCATTGAACCCGTCAAAAAATGAAGTCGGGTCATATACAGGCTGTGTAGGATCAAAGCGAAGCGCATTACCTTCCACCGCTTCAGTAAAACGGTTTCTTTCACGGCTGAACGACGCATTCACGCGCACCTTTAAATGATCATCCAGGAATGTAGGATTCATTGCGATGTTTCCAGACGAACGCTGGAAAACGTTGGTCAGACGAAGACCTTCCTGATACGTGTTGTTTAAGGTCAAACGAGTAGGAATACGCTTGAAAAGTGTGCCTGAAACAGTCAGGTTGTTGTCTACTAAATCCGTATTGCGGTAAATAGCATCCTGCCAATCGGTATTGGCCGTACCCAGTCGATTAAGCACTCCTGTGTTTCCAGCATAGCGCTCATTGACAAGGGCCCGGAACTGATCGGCGTTCAACACATCAACTTTGTCCATTAAGGTACCATATCCGTATTGGAAATTGTATTCCACCCGAACATCTTTACCCCCTTTTTTAGTCGTGATGATGATGACACCGTTAGAGGCACGCGAACCGAAGATCGCTGTTGCTGAAGCATCTTTCAAAACGGTAATGGACTCAACCGTGTTTGGGTTAAGTGATGCCAGGAAAGACGTTGAACCCGTTACAGAGTCATTGGTGATCGGCAATCCGTCTACCACGATCAACGGGTCATTTTTGGCAAAAAGTGACGAACCTCCGCGAATCCGAATCTCGGAGCCAGAGCCCGGAGCACCACTTGTATTGATGGTCAGACCGGCCACCTTACCATTAAGGAGGTTCTCAGTTGTCACGATGGCACCTTTGTTGAAGTCTTTGGCCGTGACGGTCGTAACGGAGCCCGTGACGTCCTTCTTGCGGGTGGTACCGTACCCCACCTGCACCACGACTTCCTGAAGCTGTGATGCCTCTTCAGCCAGCGCAAACGAAAGGGTTTTCTGGCCATTGTAGGTCACGGTTTGTTGTGTGAATCCGATTGATGACACGACGATGACATCGCCTTTTTTCACGCCGTTGAGCGTAAATTTACCGTCGATGTCGGAAGAGGTGCCATTACTGGAACCCTGCACAACGATGCTGGCACCCGGCAACGGCAGGCCACTAGCCTGTTCGGTCACCGTTCCGGAAACCGACTGGGCCAGCATGCTCGCTGGGAGTAACAGCAGAAAAATGAACAACTTAGTGTAAATTGTTTTCATACATCTGTTTAGGTTAAAATTGAGTTAGTTAGCGTGTAATCGCTGCTTCGAACGTGTTAAAAGTATGTAAATAAACGGTTAGCTCGGCGGAGGCCTTTCGAAAACAGAATCGCAAACGTTTTCGTGTTGAAAACTTTCACGCCTACCTACAAATTTAGCCTAATCCTTACGGGATGTAAAAATAAAAAACACTATAATTACGAAATTAAAAATTACATGGTTTTCATCTATGAAAAGAAAGGTCACGCTTAAACAAATTGCAAAAGAACTGGATGTCTCGATTTCTACCGTTTCAAAATCGCTTCGTGACAGCGCGGAAATCAGCGAGGACACCCGCCTGAAGGTGCAGGCCTTCGCCAAACTGTACAATTACAAACCCAATAATATCGCGCTCAGCCTTAAAAATCGCAAGACAAAAACCATCGGCGTCATCATCCCGGAAATCGTCCATCATTTCTTCGCCACGGTCATCAGCGGGATCGAGCAAATGGCAAATGAATCCGGCTACAGCGTCGTGGTGTGTCTTTCCAACGAATCCTTCGATAAGGAAGTCCTTAACATGGAAATGCTCGCCAACGGCAGCACTGACGGTTTCATCATGTCATTGTCAAAGGAAACGCAACTCAAAGGCGACTTCCACCACATCAACGAGGCCATTAGCCAGGGCATGCCGGTCGTAATGTTTGACCGTGTCACGAACGACGTCCTTTGCGATAAAGTCATCATCGACGACAAACTGGCGGCCTACGAAGCCGTCGTCTCCCTGGTGAAGATGGGGAAACGAAAAATCGCGCTCCTTTCCACAGTAGATTACGTAAGTGTCGGAAAGTTGCGTACCGAAGGCTACACCAAAGCGATCCGCGACAACGACCTTCCGCTTGACGAGGCACTGATTGTCCGGATTGGCGATGAGAGCGAGCTGGAATCGAAGGTGTCGGCTTTACTCGAAGACCGCAGTATTGATGCGGTGTTGGCGGTCAATGAACTCTATGCCGTTACGACGATAAAACTGGCGCGGGAAGCCGGACTTCAGGTACCCAATGACCTCTCCGTCATTGCTTTTACGGATGGGATCATTTCCCAATACTCTACCCCCACCATTTCCACTGTGAGCCAGAACGGCATCAAAATGGGCGAGAAAGCCGCCCGTATGCTGATTGAGCGACTCGAGGCCGAAGAACTCGGCGTGGAGGAAGAGGAACAATACCGTACGGAGGTCATTGACACCCAACTCATCGAACGCGAGTCAACGTCCGTAAGCGTATAACGCAGCACCCCGTCGGTCTCTTAAATTTCGGGTCGAACCATCGACTTTGAAATTATTCCGCTATATTTACCGCCTGATTCATCAGAACTTGTAGTCCTGCTTCGAACACAAACTCAAGTTTTGATAAGCAACACGCTTATCGTAACGCCTTTAAATTACGATATGGAAAAGCGTAGATTAAGCTTCTGGGAGATTTGGAACATGAGTTTCGGTTTCCTGGGGATACAAATGGGATTTGCCCTGCAGAACGCCAATGCAAGCCGAATTCTCCAGACCTTTGGTGCCGATGTTCATGAACTCTCCTGGTTTTGGATCATCGCGCCTCTCATGGGGTTGATTGTGCAACCTATCATCGGTCATTACAGTGATAACACCTGGGGACGCTTTGGCAGAAGGAAACCATTCTTTCTGGCAGGTGCGCTATTGGCCTCCATTGGTTTGGTTCTCATGCCTCAGGCTGACATCTTCGTCGCATTCCTACCTGCGCTATGGGTAGGTGCCGGTATGCTGATGATAATGGACGCGTCATTCAACATTGCTATGGAACCCTTCCGTGCATTGGTGGGAGATAATCTCCGCAATGATCAGGCCACCCTGGGATTCAGTGTCCAGACAGCCCTTATCGGCTTTGGCGCCGTAATCGGTTCCTGGCTTCCCTATGCCCTTACCAATTGGTTTGGAGTGTCGAATGAGAGTACGGATGGTATTCCTCCCCATTTGATTTATTCCTTCGTAATCGGGGCTGTTGTATTGGTCGCTTCTATCATGATCACAATTCTTACAACGAAAGAGTACTCTCCCGATGAACTGGCGCAGTTTTCCGACGAAAAAGCGAGTGCGGAAGCTCTGGCACTCGACCATGTGGCGGAGGTCGAACCCCTTAAAGAAGCGCGTCTCGTTGACATTTTTGAAGATTTCCGAAAGATGCCAACGACCATGCGTCAACTAAGTTGGGTACAATTCTTTTCATGGTTTGGACTTTTCGGAATGTGGGTTTTTACCACACCGGCCATTGCGCACCACATCTATGGACTTCCCATCAACGATACCAAAAGCCCGACCTATCAGGCAGCCGGCGACTGGGTGGGTATCCTTTTTGGCGTGTACAATGCCGTATCAGCCGTTTTCGCTTTCGCGTTGCCTCTCATCGCCAAACGAATCGGACGCAAGCTAACCCACTCGTTGTCACTTATCATCGGTGGAATCGGGCTCATCTCAATGTATGTAATGCCCGACGAAAACTGGCTGGTTCTTTCCATGGTGTGTGTGGGAATCGCATGGGCGAGCATCCTGTCAATGCCCTACGCTATTCTTGCCGGCGCGATCTCACCGAGGAAGATGGGCGTTTACATGGGAATCTTCAATTTCTTTATCGTAATTCCACAAATCGTAAATGCCCTGATTGGTGGGCCGCTCGTGAAATACCTTTACCATGACGACGCCATATTTGCATTGATTACAAGTGGTGTATCATTTCTGATTGCGGCTGCATTGGTGTTCAAAGTCAGGGATGTAGCTGGACAAACCCCAAATTAATGAATAAAAAAGCCTTCATTTTCGACCTCGACGGCGTGCTCGTCGATACTGCAAAATACCATTACCTGGCGTGGCAGAAGATTGCGCATGAACTGGGCATCGAATTCACGCCCGAACACAATGAGGAGTTGAAAGGTGTCAGCCGGGTTCGGTCGCTCGACATCATCCTCGGACTCGGAAAGATCGAAGCCACTCAGGAACAAAAAGACAAATGGCTGGTGCAGAAAAACGAAGACTACCTGTCGTACCTCGTCAATATGGACGAAGGTGAAATTCTGCCCGGTGTACTTCCGGTACTGAAGTACCTGAAACAAAAAAACCAATTGGTCGCACTGGGTTCGGCAAGTAAAAATGCACGCCCGATCCTGGAAAAAACCAATACCATGCGTTTCTTCGACGCCATTGTTGACGGAAACGATGTGACGAATGCCAAACCCGACCCTGAGGTTTTCGTGCGGGCCGCTCAACTGGTGGGCGTACCAAACGAAAAGGCCGTGGTCTTTGAAGACTCAGTTGCGGGTGTGCAGGCGGCGAATATCGCACACATGACCAGCGTCGGCATCGGCGATGAAAGTGTCCTGAAAGAGGCCCGTTACCTGTTCAGGGACTTTACCTACATCGACACGGCGTTCATTGACTGTCTCATCAAAAATTAAGCAACTGCCCCTTATTTAATACATTGCAAATGAACCAGGATTATATCAAGCCCGACAACTGGTCGGTTATAGAAGAAGGATTTGATGCCGAGCGGGTAAAATCATCCGAAAGTCTTTTCAGCATCGGCAACGGTGCGATGGGCCAACGGGCCAACTTTGAGGAAAAATACTCCGGCGAAACGTTCCAGGGAAGCTATATAGCGGGCATCTATTATCCCGATAAAACAAAAGTAGGCTGGTGGAAAAACGGGTATCCGGAGTATTTCGCAAAGGTACTCAACGCGCCTAACTGGATTGGAATCAACGTGACTATCAACGGAGAGTCGCTTGACCTACACAACTGCCGTGAGGTGCGCCATTTCCGCCGGGAGCTCAATATGCGCGAAGGATGGTACCACCGCTCTTTCGAAGCCGTACTACAAAACGGCACGGAGATTAAGGCCGACATCCGTCGTTTCCTTTGTATGGACCTGGACGAAGTAGGTGTGATCCGATATGAGATCGCGGCGTTAAATACAGCGGCCACAATAGTTTTCGAACCGTATCTGGATGCGGGCGTGCACAACGAAGACGCCAACTGGGAAGAGAAATTCTGGGAAACACTTGCCGTTGACCATAAGAGAGACAGTGGCTATGTCACAGCCCGTACCTATAAGACGCATTTTGTTGCGACGACGTTCATGCACAACGCGGTAGCACTGGCTGAAACGGAGTTGGACGCCACACCGGAGGTAACCCAAAACGACGATACACTATCAATGGCCTATACCGTTCATGCGGAAAAAGGGGTCAAGGCCTCCCTCACCAAATTCGGTGGCTACGCGGTATCACTCAACCATACCGATACGCTGGCCGGTGCCCAACAGGCAATTTCCCGCGCGCAGGCGATCGGTTATGACGGCTTGCTGGCGCAACAGATAGCGGCGTGGGCTGCCATCTGGGAAATGTCGGATATTACCATTGACGGAGATGTAAAGGCACAACAGGGCATCCGTTTCAACATCTTCCAACTGAACCAGACCTATTCAGGTAAGGATTCACGCCTGAATATTGGGCCTAAAGGCTTCACCGGTGAAAAATACGGCGGATCGACTTACTGGGACACCGAAGCCTACTGCATTCCATTTTATATGGCTACCAAAGACCAACAGGTCGCACGTAACCTCCTCACCTATCGCTACAACCAACTGGATCGCGCGATCGAAAACGCGGGCAAACTGGGCTTCACCAACGGAGCGGCGCTCTACCCGATGGTGACGATGAATGGGGAAGAATGCCATAACGAATGGGAAATAACCTTTGAGGAAATCCACCGAAATGGCGCGATTGCCTTCGCTATTTACAACTATCATCGTTTTACAGGCGACTATTCTTATATCCCTGAAAAAGGCCTGGAAGTGCTGATCGCGATTGCCCGCTTCTGGCAACAACGGGCTACCTGGTCGGACTACCGCCAGAAGTACGTCATACTGGGCGTCACGGGGCCAAACGAATACGAGAACAACGTCAACAATAACTGGTATACCAATTACCTGGCGGCCTGGTGTATCCGATATGCATCGGAACAAGTCGAGCAGGTGCGTGGGGAGTATGGGGATGATTATCTCCGTATTGTACAGAAAACCAAGCTGACGCAGGAAGAACTCGCCACCTGGCAGAAGGTATCGGAGAATATGTACTATCCCAAATCCGATGAATTGGGCGTTTACCTCCAACAGGATGGTTTCCTCGATAAAGAACTCGTGAAAGTAGCCGACCTCGACCGCTCGCAACGTCCGCTGAACCAAAAGTGGTCGTGGGACCGTATCCTGCGTTCGCCTTACATCAAGCAGGCCGATGTGCTGCAGGGGTTCTATTTCTTCGAAGACCATTTTACACGTGAGGAACTGGAGAAGCATTTTGATTTCTACGAGCAGTTTACCGTACACGAAAGCTCGTTATCGCCTTGCGTGCACTCGATCCAGGCGGCGGTATTGGACAAAATGGAGATGGCATATGCCTTCTATCTCCGCACTTCGCGACTCGACCTTGACGATTACAACAAGGAAGTAGAGGAAGGATGCCACATCACTTCCATGGCCGGAACCTGGATGAGTATAGTGGAAGGCTTTGGCGGAATGCGCGTACGCGATGGCGTCCTGCATTTCACACCGCGGATTCCGAAAGAATGGAAAGGGTACTCGTTCAAAATTAACTTCCGTGGGCAAATACTGAAGATTTCCGTACATCCGACCGAGACGAAATTCTCACTGGAAGGTGGAAACGAATTGACCGTGGTGGTCAATGGCAAGGAAGTAACGGTCGAACCAAATGGTTTGGTGACAGTTTAACAAAATATGCGGTTTTCCCGTAACCGACGTTGCGGCGCGCTTCCGAACTTTGGGTCCAGACCTCAAAGGTTTTAAAAACCTTTGAGGTCTGGGCAAAACACCAAAAAATGGAAAAGCGACCTCTTCTTGAAGCCGGAAAAACCTACTGGATCCGACAAACAGGCAACAACAATGAACCGTTGTTCCTTGAAAACCGGAACTTTACGTTCTTTATCCGACTGATGCGTAAGCACCTGCCCGTTGCCTACGACGTGCAGGCCTATGCCCTAATCGAAACCGAGATACAACTCGTTTTGACCGTGAAGGATGGCATGCCGCCGCGATACGCCGAAAAACTCTACCAGCCATTATCCAATTTACTAAACGCCTACGCGAAAGCCATCAACAAACGGTATGGCCGCTCCGGAAGCCTGTTCCGCGTTCGCTACAAACGCCTGCTGATCGGTAGCAACGCAATGCTGGCCGATGTCATCCACCAAACGCACGTATTACCGGCGCGAACGGGCCGAAAGTATACGTTCTATCCGTACTCTTCCTACACAAACCCACTATTTCTATGAAACGACTGCTGCTCTTACTCCTCGCCTCCTCGGCCTTCGCCCAACTTTCAAAGGTCGAGCCGCCCTTTTGGTATGTAGGGATGCAAAACCCCCAACTGCAGATTATGTTCTACGGAAAGAACATCAGCCAGTATACCGTAACGGCTCCTACCAACATCCCCGTGACATCGGTCATCCGTACGGAAAACCCGAACTACCTTTTTGTGACGATCAATACGGCAGGACTTTCCCCGTCTGATGTAGTCTTCTCTTTTTCTCTTAAAGGAAAACAGGCGTTTACGCGGACGTATGAACTTCGGGCGCGAAAGCAAGGATCCCGGATGCGAAAAGGATACGATTCTTCGGATGTAATGTACCTGCTGATGCCGGATCGTTTTGCCAATGGCAACCCCGCAAACGACAACACGGCCGATACCGCCGAAAAAGCAGATCGCACCATCAACAACGGACGACACGGCGGCGACTTACAAGGGATCATCGACCACCTCGATTACATACAACAAACCGGTGCCACGGCCATCTGGAGCACACCGCTTTGTGAAGACAACGACCCAAGGGGCTCGTATCACGGATATGCCGAGTCAGACGTCTACCGCATCGACCCACGGTACGGCACCAACGACGACTACTTGAAGCTTTCATCCGAACTGCACAAGCGGGGCATGAAATTGGTACTGGATTACGTAACCAACCATTGGGGCGCGGAACACTGGATGATAAAAGACCTTCCGACCTACGATTGGATCCACCAGTTCCCGGGTTACGCCCAAAGCAACTACCGGATGACCACCCAATTCGACCCCAACCGGGCCGAGAGCGATAAGCGTTACTGTGTAGACGGCTGGTTCGTAAAATCAATGCCTGACCTTAACCAGTCAAATCCGCTTGTGGTTACCTACCTGACCCAAAACGCGATTTGGTGGATCGAATATGCCGACCTCGACGGTTTCCGGGTCGACACCTACTCCTACAACGACAAAGAAGGTATCGCCAAATGGACCAAAGCCATCACCGACGAATACCCCTATTTCAATATCGTGGGCGAAGTCTGGATGCACGACCAGACGCAAATGGCCTACTGGCAAAAAGACAGCCGAATCGGGGCAATCGATAATTATAACTCGTATTTACCGAGCGTGATGGACTTCACCCTTCACGACGCCATTGGGTCGGTTTTCAACGAAGACCAGCCGTCATGGGACAGAGGAATCGTGAAGTTCTATGAGAACTTTACGAATGACTTTCTCTATCCGAATATCAATAACATGCTGGTATTCGCAGAAAACCACGACACGCAGCGCTTCAACCATCTGTATGGGAATGATATCCGGAAGTATAAACTGGCCATGGCCCTCATCGGCACGATCCGGGGCATTCCACAGGTATACTACGGTTCTGAAATTGGGATGGCGGGCAACAAAGACCAAGGCGACGGCGACATCCGACGCGACTTCCCGGGCGGCTGGCCCGGCGACACACAAAACGCCTTCACCCGTGCCGGACGTACGGCCGAACAGAATGCCTATTTCGATTTCACGTCACGCCTGTTCAACTGGCGGAAAACGGCGTCGGTCATCCATCATGGAAAAACGAAACATTTCCTTCCGGAAAACAACGTATACGTGTATTTCCGATACGATGACAGCCATCTCGTGATGGTCGTCCTGAACAACCACCCTGAACGGCAAACCATCAAGACCGACCGCTTCCGCGAGATCCTGAACGCCTCGAAAGGACGCGACATCCTAACAGAACAAACTGTCGACCTGTCTTCACAAATCACGATCGAAGGAAAAACCCCTATGATCATTGAAATTCGTTGATATGAACTACCGCATCCTCCTACTCCTTTCCTTTCTGGTGAACGCTATGGGCTTTTCGCAACACGCCTCCCCCAAAAAAACGCCTTTCCTGTGGCCATCTGCTAACCTCTATTTTGTGGTAACCGACCGTTTCTGCAACGGCGACACAACCAATGATGTGAACTTCGGACGCACCAAGCCGGCAGCGAAATTCCGCGGTTTCGAGGGAGGTGATATCAAAGGCGTGACAAAGAAGATCAAAGAAGGCTATTTCGACCGATTGGGCGTCAATGCCCTCTGGCTTACACCTATCGTAGAGCAGATTCATGACGGAACGGATGAAGGGACAGGATTATCGTATGGCTTCCATGGCTATTGGACGCGAGACTGGAGCGCCCTCGACCCCAATTTTGGCACCGAGGCCGACTTGCAGGAATTGGTCACAACCGCCCACGCACATGGCATCCGGATCGTATTGGACGCCGTTATCAACCACACCGGGCCCGTAACACACTCCGACCCTGAATGGCCTTCTGACTGGGTACGCACGGGCCCGACTTGCTCGTACAAAAGCTACGAAACCACTACTGCGTGTACCTTGGTGGCCAACTTGCCGGATGTATTGACAGAATCGGATACCCCAGTCGAACTACCTCCTTTCCTGTTGGAAAAATGGAAAAACGAAGGGCGTTACGAACAACAGACGGCAGAATTGGACGCTTTTTTCAAAGCAACGGGTTACCCGCGTGCACCAAAGTACTATATCATCAAATGGCTAACCGACTACGTACGCAAGTTCGGCATTGACGGCTATCGCGCCGATACGGTAAAACACACCAATCCGGAGGTTTGGATGGCACTGAAAACACAGTGTGACGCTGCCTTCGCGGAATGGAAAAAAGCACATCCGGAAAGCGTGCTTGACGACAACCCGTTCTTTATGGTAGCCGAGGTGTATGGATACGGTGTAAGCGGCGGACGCAACTACGATTTCGGCGACCACAAAGTCGACTATTTCGACCACGGATTCGATGCGATGATCAATTTCGAATTCCGTTGGGATGCTGATAAAGACTATGCCTTTCTTTTTGGGAAGTATGCCGAGAAATTCGCCACCACACTAAAGGATGTTACCGTCCTGAACTACACGGCCTCCCACGACGATGGCAACCCTTTTGACGCCAAACGGGTGAAGTCGTTCGAAAACGCGAACAAACTACTGTTGTGTCCGGGTATCTCCCAAACCTATTATGGCGATGAAACCGCTCGGCTTCTTGTCGTTGACGATGCCACGGGTGACGCCAAACTGCGGTCGCCGATGAACTGGGACGCGATCGAAAAGGACGCTTCCACCCAGGCGATTCTGGAACACTGGCAGAAAATAGGACGCTTCCGCGGACGCCACGTCGCGGTAGGAGCCGGTACGCACACCGTATTATCTACAACGCCGTATGTCTGCGCACGACAGTATGCGCAGCACGGCATTTCAGACGCCGTTGTAATCGGACTCGATCTGGCAAAAGGCGCTAAAACAATCGCCGTTACTGGTGTGTTCAAAGAGGGCCAAAAACTGCGGGACGCCTATTCGGGGCAGGAAACGAAAGTGAAGAAGGGCGCGGTAACGATTGATTCACCCTTTACGGTCGTACTACTCGAAGAAGTCCACTAATCCGAATCCGGTTCATTGAAGCAGCCGACCTAATTCTTTCCACACATGCTTCGCATCGCACACCGTGGCGCCAAAGGTTATGCCCCTGAAAATACGCTCGCAGCGTTTGAGAAAGCGATGGCGATGGGTGCCGACGGCATCGAGTTGGACGTACACCTGAGCGCCGACGGAAAGGTAGTCGTCATGCACGACGCTACACTTGACCGGATGACAGGTGCCGCCGGGACGATTGCGGAAATGGAATGGGAGTCTATTCAAACATATCGTGTGGCGGACCACCACCCTATCCCTTTATTGGAAAACGTCCTCAAGCTACTGGGCCCCGGCTTCTTCCTGAACATTGAACTCAAAGTGGCAACGGCGGTGCAACCCGTGTTGGCCATCATAGAAGCGTATGTCGCCAAAGGATTCCAATATACACAATTCGTCATTTCCTCTTTTGACTGGGTGGCCCTGCAGGAAGTGCGCGAGCGACAACCCAAAGTGCCGATTGGAGTGCTTACGCAGACGGACCTCAACCTGGCCATTGCGTTTGCGCGTTCGGTTCGCGCGGAGGCCATACACCCCTATTTCCACCTGCTGTCGGCCCAGCGTGTCCGTGAGATGCAGGAAGAAGGTTTCCGGGTTTATACCTGGACCGTCAACGAGCCTGGCGATATCGCCCTCGTAAAGTCGTATCTTGTCGACGGAATTATAAGCGACTATACCGACAGGTTATGACCCAATCGTATGACATTGTAATCGTGGGCGGCGGTGCGGCCGGTTTCTTCACGGCCCTCAACGCCGCTGAAGCCCAGCCAAAATTGAAAATCGCCATTCTGGAGCGCGGCAGCGATGTGCTTTCGAAGGTACGGGTCTCGGGCGGTGGACGGTGTAACGTGACCCACGCCTGTTTCGATCCGCGCGAATTGGTGAAGCATTACCCACGAGGCGAAAAAGAGCTCCGCGGGCCGTTCCATTCCTTTGCCTGTGGCGATACGATTGAATGGTTCGAACGTCACGGGGTGGTGCTCAAAACAGAGGAAGACGGCCGCATGTTTCCGGTTACGGATAGTTCCCAAACCATCATAGATTGTTTTCTATCCGCAGCTTCGAAATATAAAATTGACGTGCGTACCGGACACAGTGTCCAATCGCTGTTCCGAAATGAAAAAGGCTGGAAGATCGATACCACGAAGGGATCGTTCTCGGCCCGCTTCCTTGTGATGGCGAGCGGCAGTAACCCGAAGATGTGGGAAATGCTCCATGAACTGGGCCATACGATCATACCGCCGGTTCCCTCGCTGTTTACCTTCAACATCAAAGATACGCGCATAAAAGAGTTACCCGGCATCTCCGCACTGGCTACCGTAACCATTCCCGACACAAAGTTAGAGGCCGAAGGCCCATTGCTGATTACGCACTGGGGGCTGAGCGGCCCGGCGATATTGAAACTGTCGGCTTGGGGCGCCCGTATACTGGAAGCCAAAAAATACCTGTTTGAAATCCGGGTGAACTGGCTGCACGACCAGGATAAGGAAGACGTATTGACGGCCTTTGCCTCTTTACGCACCGAGAGCGGAAAAAAACAAGTGATGTCGCGTTCACCGTTCGGGCTCGTAAGTCGTTTATGGGAAAGCCTCTGCTCGGCTGCCGGAATTGGCAAGGAAACCCGCTGGGGTGACCTCTCCGCCAAACAGGCCGCCGCATTAGCTTCGCAATTGACAGAAAGCCGTTTTCAGGTAAATGGAAAAAGTACGTTTAAAGAAGAATTTGTCACCGCAGGAGGCGTGTCATTGAAGGAGGTCGATTTCCGTAGTATGGAAAGCAGGATAGTCCCGCAACTGTATTTCGCCGGTGAAGTACTCGACATTGATGCCATCACAGGTGGATTCAACTTCCAGAACGCCTGGACGGGCGGGTGGTTGGCGGCTAAGGCGATAACGTCGGCAACTGAGGCGGCGCATCCTCTATAACGTTCGCGGATCCAATCACAGTTGGCGCCAACTGGAACCGAGTATTCTCTGCTACTCTGAAACTAAGTTATTAAAAACAAAATGTTCATGGTCCACTTATCCCGCCAATTGCGACTACTACACGCTGTTATGAGCAGTTTTAGTTATTTAAATTCTTGTAATCTGTAATCCATGTTGACATATTTTCAATAATATCACTAAAAGTCAGCGAGTTTATGTCTTTCGGATCATAACCGTTATCATTTAAAATTTGCTCAAAATCGAATTCAAACTCTGCATATGCTAACCAAATTGGTTTGTACCAAGGAACATCTTCAATTGAAATTTTAAACCAGTCTCTTACTGCCTTGATGATTTCTTCAGGTTCGTTTCTATGAGATTTTATATCATTCCCTGAAATATCTGAGATAATGCTCTTGTAACGATAAGGTTCCTTTTCTAAAATCAGAAACTTCTTTCCGCCGTATATTTCAGGATTTGACTTCTTTAAGCCAAAATCAATTCCGCATTCGAAAGGCATATTAAATCTGGGATAATCATTTCTTCTAATTCTCTCCACACGAGATAAATCGTGAATTGAGTACTTTGACGTTTTCATCAACTCAACAATATGATCAATCCTTACTTCACCAGAATCTGCAGTTTCCGAAATTTGAGGTTTTAGATCTAAATAAATAATAGTGAAAAGCAAAGGTTTTAAAAGAGGAAAATACAGATTGTCAAAGGGACAATTGATAAAAACCTTATATTCATCGATCATTTTTTCGCACTATTAGACTGTATTGTCCCGTCTTTTTTATGAATTACAATTCTTTCTGCGGACTTAATATTGTTTGCCGCCTTTACTGCAGCAGCTTTTGTTGGTGAAACTACAGATGCTCTAACGGCCCCTTCTTTCTTAACGGCCCATCCATCCTTGCTTGGGACCACGTGGACTCGTTTCGAATTGGACGTTACTGCTTTCTTAAAGCTCTCTGTCAACTTAGCAGCCGGAGTTTTTTTTCTTGGAGTCGACATAAAATCCCTTTTTGTAAAAGTAACGATTTTGATCATTTTTTATTGAACATCATGTGAAAAATTGCTCATAACCTCTTTACATGTCCGTCAAGGCCAATAGCCGTAGCATCGTTCTTGAGTGAAGTAGTGCGTTAGCGATCGCAGCATTGTCTGAGCTCTTTGCGTACCGACGGCAGGAGGGCGCAAAAGCGAGTGCGGAGAGCGCGACCCGCAGGGGAACGCCCAAAGACCACTCTTCTCCTTTCCTTCAAATAATTAAAAAACAAAAGCCCTGAACGCGTGTCAGGGCTTTGTTTAATATGATTATGAAACTCGTTAGAAAAGATCGGTCAGCAGGCTCGGAAACAAGCCAATCGCGAGGTTCAGCAGCAAGGCAATCACGCCAACTGCGAACACGGCATACGGACGTCCGTTGCGGACTTCGTTCGGTTCTTTGGTATACATCGCGAGGATGAGCTTGAAATAGTAGCCGACGCTGATGATGGAGTTCACCACACCTACGATGACGAGGGCGAGGTGACCCGAGCGAAGGGTGTCGTTGAACAGCATCAGTTTTCCGAAGAAGCCGGAAAATACCGGAATACCGGCCATCGACAGCAGGGCTCCGGTCATGACAGCCGCCATCAGCGGGCTGGTTTTACCCAATCCGTGGAACTGGGTCACATCTTCGTTACCATGGTCGCGGCATACGTAGATAATGACGCTGAACGCGGCGATACCGGCGGTGCCATACGCACAGGCGTAATAGAATAAGGTGGACTCAGATGTCGCCGTATTGAGCAGCGTCATCAGCATAAAGCCGGCATGCGAAATACCCGAGAACGCCAACATCCGCTTGACATTCACCTGGCGAAGCGCCATGATGTTGCCTACCGTCATCGACAGCATCGAAATCGCGATGACAACGTAGAATGCCTTTTCAGGCAGGTTATAGGCCATGACTTTTGCCAACTTAAAGAAGGCTGCCATAGCTGTGATTTTGGCAAGGGTACTCATCAACGCCGTGGTGAGCGCCGGGGCTCCCTGGTATACGTCGGGTGCCCAGAAGTGGAACGGAACCGCCGCAATCTTGAATAAGAGTCCAACCGTGAGGAGGATGATACCGATATAGAACCACGCTTCAACGTCGGCGGACATCGCCGCTTCCCCGATGGTACGCATATCAAACGTGCCCACGGCACCGTATATCAGACAGATGCCAAACAGGATGAACCCTGAGGCAAAGGACCCTAAAAGGAAATACTTGAGTCCGGCTTCATTGCTTCGGATGTTCAAACGGTCACTGGCCGCCAAAACGTACAGTGCAATGGAAAGGATTTCAATGCCCAGGAAGAACATCGCCAGGTTGCCAAACGTCACCATGGCCGTAGCGCCTGCGAGGAGGAATACTTTGATGGAAACGAAATCCGAGAATTTACCCATGTGGGCATGGTAGAAATTCGGAGATAAGGCAATGAGGAAGATCGTCAATACGGTGAACAGACCGGTAAAGGCATATCCGTAGGAATCGGCCACGATCATGTTGTTGTAAAAACTACCTGTCTTGCCAAAACCTTCCGCGACCAGCACCAACACGCCTATAAGGCCAAGGATGACGGCCGGCGCCATGATTTTGCGCAGGTTGAGCATCTCGAGTAAGAGACATAAGACACCAATTCCTGTTATCGTAATGAGTAACTCCATCCCGGTTTAGTTAAAGCGGTTTATTTGTGTAAGTATGTTTTCGAGGGCCGGTGTGATAAGGTCGTTCAGCGGTTTCGGATAGACGCCAAAAGCGAAAATCACGACAACGATCACAACCAATACACCCGACTCGCTCATGCTAAGCCCTGCGAAAGGCTTCTCGTGACGTTCGCCCAACATCACCTGTTGGAACATTTTCAACATGTAGTACGCGCCCAGGATAATGGTAAGTCCACCCACGATGGCATACCACATATTTATTTGAAAAAGGCTATACAGCACCGTGAACTCCCCAATGAAGTTGAAGGTCGACGGCAGTGCCACCGAGGCGAGTACCATGATCATGAACAACGAAGCGAACGACGTAGCCTGCACCCGAATGCCGCCCATTTCGGCGATCGCGCGGGTTTGGTAACGACGGTAGATGATTTCGGCAGCGAAGAAAAGACCGGCTACTACAAAACCGTGGGCGAGCATCTGCAACACCGCGCCACGCAATCCGTCAAGGGTCAAGGTATAAGTTCCTGCAGCGATTAACCCCACGTGCGCCAGGGACGAATACGCCAACAGGCGTTTCAGATCTTTTTGGCGCAATGCTACGATCGAGCCATATACCACACCACCGATTCCCAATACCAGGAACCACGGCATGTGTTCTTTAGCGGCCAGCGGCGCAATCGGCAACTGCCAGCGAATAACGCTATAAAGGCCCATTTTCAGCATGATACCCGAAAGCAGGATCGTACCGGCTGTCGGCGCTTTTTGGTAGACAGTCGCCTGCCAGGTATGAAACGGGATCAACGGAATCTTGATGGCATAGGCCAGGAAGAATCCAAGGAAAATCCACAATTGCTCGTCAGCCGACAAAGTTACCTTGTAGAGGTCATCGAGTAAAAGGCTTCCGGTTTTGGTGTAGAGATACACGAACGCGGTCAGCATGAAGAGTGAACCCGCAAAGGTGTAGATGAAGAACTTCACAACGGCTTTCCGGCGCTGTTCGGCATCGCCATCGCCCCACAACAGGGCAATGAAATAGATCGGGATCAGGGCCAATTCCCAGAAGATGTAATACAGCAGTCCGTCGGATGCCAGGAATGTACCCGCCATCGCGAACGACATGAACAGCAACAACGCATAAAAGGCGCGCGCATTCCGCACTTCATTCCCGAATGTCATCCAGGTAATCAGGGGTGTCAAAGCCGTGTTGAGCAACAACATCGCCACCGCAAGGCCATCGCCTTTCAGGGCAAAGGAAATCTTCGGGCTGGTGATCCAGGCGAACTGGCAGTCAAGCGAGGCACCGCCCGATAAACTGTTCCAGAACGAAAGCGTGAGGGCAAACGAGGCAATACCGAAAAGCAACGCCACCTTCCCTGCCAGGCGATCGCCCGAAAGGTAGGTTAGCAAGGTTCCGGCAAGTAAGAGTAGTAGCAGGTAAGATACGTCCATCGTTTGCAAATTAAGATTGGCTCATAAGGAAAACATAGGTCACGATCAGGAAGGCACCCAATACGAAAGCAAACAGGTAGGTTCCTACACTGCCATTCTGCAGGCGGCGTCCCTGATGGCTCAGTTCAGATGCGGCACGGCCAAATCCGTAGACCACAGCCGAAAGACCGGTTTCAACGTAATCGCGGAAGAAACGGGCCAATGCGTTGATCGGATTGACGATCAGCGCCATGTAGAGTTCATCCACGTAGTATTTTTGGTACAGCACTTTGTGCAGTCCGTTAATCTCAGCATCCGCAGGCGGTACTTCGCCGTTCTTCTTATACTTAGAAAAAGCGATACCAATACCAATTACTGCACCCACAACCGCAATCGCCATCAACATATAGGCGGTTCCGTCAAGGTGGTGCTCACCGTGTGCTTCTTTCGCGATCACCGGTGCCAGGAAATGGTTCAGCCACGAGTTACCCGGTAGACTGATCACACCGCCTACTGCCGCCAATATAGCCAACACAATCAGTGGGAAGGTGATAAGGCCCGGACTTTCATGCAGGTGGTGCTTCTGTTCTTCCGTTCCGCGGAACTCATTGAAGAACGTCAGATACAATAAACGGAACATATAAAAAGCCGTCATGATCGATGCGAGGGACGCCATCACCCAAAGGGTTTTATCTGAATGGAATGCGACCATCAGGATCTCATCCTTCGAAAAGAAACCTGAAAAAAGCGGTATACCGGAAATCGCCAACGACGACACCATGAAGGTGAGGTATGTAATCTTCATCCATTTCTTCAATCCACCCATATTCCGCATGTCCTGTTCACCGTGAAGGGCGTGGATGACGGAACCTGAACCCAGGAACAGACAAGCTTTAAAGAAGGCGTGGGTGACCACGTGGAACACCGCTACTTCATACGCCCCGAGTCCGAGCGCCAGGAACATCAGTCCCAACTGCGACACGGTCGAATAGGCTAATACTTTCTTGATGTCGTTCTGCACCAGGCCAATCGTAGCGGCTACCAGTGCCGTTACCGCACCCACCACCGCAATGATGGTTTGCACGAGGGCCGACTGATCGAAGAGGAAGTTGAGTCGTGTAACCATAAAAATCCCCGCCGTTACCATCGTCGCCGCGTGGATCAGCGCCGACACGGGTGTCGGGCCCGCCATCGCGTCAGGTAACCAGGTATACAGCGGAATCTGGGCTGACTTACCACAAGCTCCGATAAACAACGCCAGGGCCGCAATTGCAATCCAGTAGTCGCTGAATTCGGTAGTGGTGATCGCCGTTTTCAGTCCCAGGAAATCGAGAGTAGAGAAAGAGGCACCCAATATGAAAATACCAATCAGCAACCCGAGGTCACCGATCCGGTTCATTATAAAGGCTTTTTTGGCGGCATCGTTATAGTCCTGGTTCTTATACCAGAACCCGATGAGCAGGTACGAGCAGAGTCCGACGCCCTCCCATCCGATGAACATCACCAACAGGTTGCTGCCCATCACAAGGGTAATCATGAAGAACACGAACAGGTTCAGGTAGGCGAAGAACTTGTGCATGTTCTCATCGTCATGCATATAACTGATCGAATACAGGTGGATCAGCGAGCCGATACCCGTCACGAACATCAGCCATAACAGCGACAACTGATCGAGCAGGAAGCCGAAATCGAGTTTGAAGTTCGAGAGTTGGATCCAGTCGAACAACGCAATCGAAACCGCTTTACCATCCTGATTGATTTGCAGGAAAAACACGAGTGTCACTGCGAACGACGCCACGACAGAAAGCGTACCGAGATACCCCGATCCGTTCTTGCCGAGTGCTTTTCCAAAGAAAATGTTGAGAAGGAATCCGGCGAGCGGAGCCAATAACAATACAAGGGCTAAAGTTGTCTCCATCCGCTATCCTTTTAATTTTTTGAGGTTGTCGATGTCAATCGAGCCAAGGTTCCGGAAAATCGATACCAGGATGGCCAGACCGACCGCTACTTCCGCGGCAGCAACCGCCATCGAGAAAAACACGAAAACCTGGCCCTGGGCGTCCTGGTGGAAGGTCGAAAAGGCCACCAGCAACAGGTTGACGGCGTTCAGCATAATCTCGATCGACATGAATACGATGATGGCGTTGCGGCGGTACAAGACCCCGAACACACCCGTACAGAATAAGATCGTCGACAGGTAGATGTAGTTCTGGATGTCGATCTGTTCTAAAACTGTCTGCATTATTTGGTGGTGGTTTTTTCCTTTTTAGACAATAACACGGCGCCAATCATACCGACCAGCAGCAACACCGACGCGAATTCGAACGGCACCATAAAGCCGTCGTTCTCGCTCAGCAATACATATCCGAGCACTTTAATCGATTGGTAATCCTCGCCTGTGGTCGAATAGACGTCCGACACCGTTTGGTTCTGACTGAAAATCAGCACTAACGAACCCAGCATCAGCGCGAACAGGATGACGGCTACCAAACGCGTCACCCGCGGTTTGTGCACCTCATCTTCTTTGTTCAGGTTCATGAGCATGACCGTAAACAGGAACAGGATCATGATCGCGCCCGAATAAACGATGATATGCACCAGCGCCAGGAACTGCGCGTTCAGCAACAGGTAGTGCCCCGCAATCGAAAAGAAGCAAAGCACCAGCCAGATCGCACTGTGGATCGGGTTACGACTGTAAATCGCCAGAAACGCCGTACCCAGCGTGATGGCCGAAAGGATGTAGAATAAAAGTAAAGCCGTCGGCATATCAGGCGGTTTTAGTATTGGCAATGGCAAGGTCAAGCGGCATCACCAGCTGGTCTTTCCCAAAAATGAAATTCTCGCGGTCGTAGGCGGCTGGCACAAGTTCTCCCGATTTGGTCAGGTAGATGGCCTGTTTCGGGCACGCTTCCTCACACAAACCACAGAAGATACAACGAAGCATGTTGATCTCATAGATCGAGGCATACTTCTCTTCTCGATACAGCATCTCCTCTCCCGGCTTGCGCTCTTCGGCCTTCATCGTGATGGCCTCGGCCGGACACGCCAACGCACACAGGCCACAGGCCGTACAGCGCTCACGTCCCTGGTCGTCCCGCATCAGCATGTGGCGACCCCGCCAAACATCGGCGCGTTTCCGAACCTGCTCGGGGAACTTGATCGTCACTTTACGCGTGAAAAGGTGCCGGATCGTGATCATCAATCCCTTGAAGATCGCTACCAGATACAGGCTCTCCCAAAAAGACATCTTTTTGTTCGAAACCTCTTTTTTCCGTCCCGAAAGGGACATCGTCTGCATTGACATAGTTTTCGTTTTAAACCTATTTGCCATCCCGAATGTCATCCGGGACCTTTCGATTTCTTTTTTTTGAAGCTTCAACCGCTTCCTTCTCATCAACTGACCGACCCGCTCTCCGCGGTGCGCGGCACCTTGCTGCGATCGGGGCTAGAGGAGGCCTCCGTGTCTTTCTGTACGAAGGGCCGTCCGCTCTCTCTTACAACTTATCGTACCATACCAACACCACGGCGGTCACCACGATGTTCGCAATAGCCAACGGGATAAACATCCTCCATCCCAAACGCATGAGCTGGTCATACCGAAACCTCGGGATGGTCCAACGCACCCACATATAGAAAAAGATGAAGAAACAAATCTTGGCGAACAACACCCCAAACCCAATGAGGCTCGCGGCATTGCCACCCCAATTCTCCGCTACCCAGTCCATGCCCGGATAGTTGTACGCACCGAAATACAGCACCGCCAATATCGTAGACGAGATGAACATACTCGCATATTCCGCGAACAGATAGAAGCCCATCCGCATCGACGAATACTCGGTGTGGTAGCCCCCGATAAGCTCGGCCTCACATTCCGCGAGGTCAAAAGGCGTACGGTTGGTCTCGGCGAACGAACACACCAGGAAGATCAGGAACCCTACCGGCTGGTAGAAAACGTTCCAGTTCATTCCGTGCTGGTTCTCAGCAATATGGCGGAGGCTTAACGACCCGTCGATCATGATTAATCCGATGATCGCCAATCCCATTGGCACCTCATAGGAAATCATCTGCGACGAGGCCCGCATGGCACTCATCAGCGAGTATTTGTTGTTCGACGCCCATCCCCCGATCATGATGCCATATACGCCTACCGACAATACGCCGAAGACATACAGCAACGCCACATTGATATCGGTCGCCTGTAACTCCACCGTGTGTCCGCCCACCTGCAAGTTCGTACCCCACGGAATCACCGCCGAGGTCATGAGTGCGATACTCATGGAAATCGCCGGCCCCATGATAAACAGGAACTTGTTAGGGGTGTCCGGCAAAAACTCTTCTTTTGAGAACAGCTTGAGTCCGTCTGCCAACGGTTGCAGGATACCTCCTTTACCAGCCCGGTTCGGGCCTACACGGTCTTGCAACCAGGCCGCGATTTTGCGCTCGGCGAGGGTCGAATACATCGCCATCAGCATCGTAAGTGCGAAGATGACGGTGATGAAAATGCCTTTTTCTATGACGAAATCACTCATGGCTATACGTTTCCTTCGTTAAACGCTTCCTGCTCCCCTGCCTTCAACGGAATGGCCGCCATGGAAATCTTCAAGCGGTCCTGTTCACGTCCTTTCAGGATCGCTTCTTCCGTTTCAATGACCACCGGAGCGATCTTGCGGGTATAATTATTCTGATTGATGACCGAATCTTTCTCGAATTTGCGTGGTCCTTCGATCACCCAATCCTTCACGTCTTTATGGTCAAAACGGCATTCGTTGCAGATGAATTCCTCCACTTCATGGTATTCGTCCTTACGGCCTGTCACCCGTTGGATTTCGTTACCGAACATCCACACCGTCACCTTGCCACAGCATTTGTCGCAGTTGCGGTGTGCGTTGAACGGCTTGTTGAACCAAACACGCGACTTGAAACGGAAGGTTTTGTCGGTCAAGGCACCTACCGGGCACACGTCGATCATGTTTCCGGAGAACTCATTGGTGATGGCCTTCGAGATACAGGTAGAGATGTTCGAGTGGTCACCGCGGTCTACAACTCCATGCACACGCCCGTCGGTCAGTTGGTCAGCGACCATCACGCAACGGTAGCACAGGATGCAACGGTTCATATGCAACTGGATGTTCGGGCCGATATCTTCCGGCGCGAACGTCCTTTTTTCTTCGATATAGCGCGTCTGCGATTTTCCGTGCTTGAAGCTCAGGTTCTGCAGGTCGCACTCGCCCGCCTGGTCACACACCGGGCAATCCAGCGGGTGGTTGATGAGGAGGAACTCCGTCACCGATTTCCGGGCTTCCTGAACGCGCTCCGAAGCCGTACTGTTCACCTCCATGCCGTCCATACAACCTGTTACGCACGATGCCACGAGTTTTGGCATCGGCCGCGGGTCGGCGTCACTTCCTTTCGACACTTCCACGAGGCAGCAACGGCATTTACCACCGCTTCCCTTCAATTTGGAATAGTAGCACATCGCCGGCGGAACGCTTTCGCCCCCGATCATACGGGCCGCTTGCAGGATGGTGGTCCCTGGCTCTACTTCTATCGACTGACCGTCTATTGTTACTTTCATACCTTTATTCGTCTAAAGTCGGAAGTCTAAAGTCTGAAAGTCAATTGTGCTTCTACACTTTCGACTTTCCACTTTCCACTTTCAACTACACAGTGGCTTTCCCCACCAAATGTTTTACTTTTTCAAACGGCTCTTCCACAAAGTGATCGCGGTTCTTGATCTTTTCAGGGAAGCGCACGTGGTATTCGAATTCATCTCGGAAGTGACGGATGGCAGCGGCTACCGGCCATGCGGCGGCGTCACCCAGCGGACAAATCGTATTTCCTTCAATCTTCGCCTGTATGCTCCACAAGAGGTCAATGTCTTCCTCGCGACCGTAACCGGTTTCAATCCGGTGCAGTACCTTCTCCAACCAACCCGTACCTTCACGGCAAGGCGAACATTGCCCGCAGCTTTCGTGGTGGTAGAAACGGGAGAAATTCCAGGTGTTGCGCACGATACAGGCCGTATCGTTATATACGATGAAACCTCCTGAACCCAGCATCGATCCGGTAGCGAAGCCACCGTCCGAAAGCGATTCGTAGGTCATCAAACGGTCTTCACCATTCGCAGTTTTGAAAATCAGGTTGGCCGGCAGGATCGGCACCGAAGAACCTCCGGGAACGAAGGCTTTCAACGGGCGATCGGAACTCATACCACCCAAATATTCATCCGAATTCATGAACTCGTCAACTGAAAGTCCAAGTTCAATTTCATATACTCCCGGGTTCTTGATGTGGCCGGAAGCCGAAATCAACTTGGTTCCGGTTGAGCGACCGATACCGATTTTGGCATACTCCGCTCCTCCGTTGTTCACGATCCATGGCACGGCGGCGATGGTTTCGACGTTGTTGACCACGGTCGGGTTCGCCCAAAGTCCGGAAACAGCCGGAAACGGTGGCTTAATCCGGGGATTACCGCGTTTGCCTTCCAGCGATTCGATCAATGCGGTTTCTTCACCACAGATGTAGGCGCCGGCACCGCAGTGTACGTAAAGGTCAAGGTCGTATCCGGTTCCGAGGATGTTTTTTCCCAACCATCCCGCGGCGCGTGCCTCGTTGATGGCCTTTTCCAGGATTTTGAACACCCACATATATTCCCCGCGGATGTAGATATACGACAGGTTCGCACCCAGCGCATAGCTCGAGGTGATCATCCCTTCGATCAACAGGTGCGGGATGTATTCCATCAGGAAACGATCCTTGAACGTGCCCGGCTCCGATTCATCGGCGTTGCACACCAAATGGCGTGGCTTGCCCGACTTCTTGTCGATGAAGCTCCATTTCATACCGGCAGGGAATCCTGCGCCACCACGTCCGCGAAGGCCTGAGGTCTTCACTTCCTCTACCACCTCATCGGGTGTCAGCGTTTTCAGGGCCTTTTCTACCGAAGCGTACCCGCCATTGGCGCGGTACACCTCATACGACTTAATGCCCGGAACGTTGATTTTGTCTAATAATATCTTACGGCTCATCCTTTATCGTGTAAAGTGATTTTTCCGGCTTTGCAGTCGTCGATCAACTGGTCTACTTTCTCTTTCGTCAGGTGTTCCTGGTAGAAATCACCCAACTGCATCATCGGCGCGTAGCCACATGCACCGAGGCATTCGACACCTTTTACGGTAAACAATCCATCTGGCGTGGTCTCGCCAACGTTTACACCGAGTTTCTCGCAGGTATAATCCATCAGGTTTTCCACACCATTCAGGCAGCACGGCGATGTCTGGCAAAACTCAAACATGAATTTGCCGATAGGCTTGGTGTTATACATCGTGTAAAACGTCACCACTTCGTACACTTCGATCGGCTTGATACCCATGATCTCCGCGACTTTATCCTGAAGTTCGATGCTCAGCCAGTTATCGTGTGCATCCTGTACTTCGTGCAGTACGGGCAACAAGGCCGATTTTCGTTTGTCGGCCGGATAATGGCTGCACAACTCCTCGATCCGGGCCAAAAGCTCGGGCGTGATGTTGATATTTTGTGTGTAATGGACCCTCTCCATTTTCTCTATTTTAAATTTTGAGTTTTGCATTTTGAGTGCGGAAACCAACACCCAAAACCCAACACTTCTATGCGTCTAATTCTCCCGCAATCACGTTCAACGACGACAAAGTCGCGATGGCATCGGAGAGCATCTCACCTTTCACCATTTCATTGAACGCCTGGTAATAAATGAAGCACGGGCGGCGGAAATGCAGTCGGAATGGCGTGCGGCTTCCGTCCGTGACGAGGTAAAAGCCCAATTCGCCGTTTCCGCCTTCCACCGCATGGTACACTTCGGTAACCGGCACCGGAATCTCACCCATCACGATCTTGAAGTGGTAGATGAGGCCTTCCATGGTGTTGTATACGTCTTCTTTTGGCGGCAGGTAATAATCCGGAACATCCGCATGGAACGGCCCTTCTGGCATTTTGTCGAGTGCCTGGCGGATGATTTTCAATGATTCCCAAACCTCTGCATTGCGCACGCAGAAACGGTCATAGGTATCGCCTGATTTCCCAACCGGAATTTCAAAATCGAAATCTTCGTAGGAGGAGTATGGCTGTGCTACCCGGATATCGTAATCGATTCCCGCGGCACGCAGGTTCGGACCGGTAAAGCCGTAGCTCATGGCCTTCTCTGCCGTAATGCTGCCGGCGTTGATCGTACGGTCCATGAAGATCCGGTTACGAACCAACAGCGATTCGAACTCGCCCCATATTTTCGGGAATTCCTCGAGGAATACATTGAGTTTGCGGAATGCTTCCGGACTCCAATCCCTTTCAAAACCGCCGATACGACCCATGTTGGTAGTCAGACGGGCGCCACAGATCTCTTCGTAAATCTCGTAAATCTTCTCGCGGTATTGGAAGACATAGAGGAAGCCGGTAAGGGCTCCGGTATCGACGCCCAACACCGAGTTACAGATGATATGGTCAGCGATGCGGGCCAGTTCCATCACGATGACGCGGAGGTACTGCACACGCTTCGGCACTTCAATGTTCAGCGCTTTCTCGACCGTCATCCACCATCCCATGTTGTTGATGGGCGACGAACAATAGTTCATCCGGTCGGTCAGCGTATTGATTTGATAAAACGGACGGTTTTCAGCGATTTTCTCAAAAGCCCGGTGGATGTAGCCTACCGTTCCTTCCCCTTCGATGATCCGTTCACCGTCCATCAGGAGGATGTTTTGGAAAATACCGTGGGTCGCAGGGTGTGTAGGCCCCAGGTTCAGGATGGCGAGTTCGCTTCCGTCATCGTTCTTGTGTTTGTCGATGATGCCCTGGAAGCGGATTTCCGGTGGTAAAAGAAGATCTGATGCCATAGCTTAACAGTTATCGACCGTCCTTCCGAAGAAACGGTCATCTTTATCGGTGCGTCCGCCGTCTTCCATCGGGAATTCCTTCCGCAAGGGGAACGACACCATCTCGTCCATATTCAAAATCCGTTTCAGTTGCGGGTGTCCTTTAAAGATAATCCCGTAAAAATCATAGGTCTCACGCTCCTGCCAGTTGGCGCTGAGGAACAGCGGCGTCACCGAATCGATTTCCGGTTCTTCGCCCAGGAAGCATTTGATGCGGATGCGTTTGTTGTCGATCCAGTTGTGCATGTGGTAGACCACGGCAAACCGTTTGTCGACGTCTGCATCCGGAAGGTGCATCCCGCAGAGATCGGTGAGGAAGTTGAAACGGAGCGTTTCATCATCCCGCAGAAACTGCATGACCTGTAGAATGGCGTCGGAGTCGACGTGAAAGGTCAGGATGTCGTGAATCTGTACAAAATCGGAAACGAGGTGGTCGAATGTATCGACGAGTTTCGTTTGTATGACGGAGTTTTCCAGTGCCATTACTTGATGTTATAGGATGCGAGGAGTTCCTGGTATTCCGGTGAACTGCGACGGCGTACGGATTCGTTCTTGACCAGTTCCTGCAATTGCATGATACCGTCGAGGATCTGTTCCGGACGCGGCGGACATCCCGGAACGTAAACGTCTACCGGAATGACTTTGTCGATTCCCTGTAAGACCGAATAGGTATCGAAAATACCACCCGAGCAGGCACAGGCCCCTACGGAAATCACCCATTTTGGTTCGGCCATCTGTTCGTATACCTGACGGAGGATCGGCGCCATTTTCTTGGCGATGGTGCCCATCACGAGTAGCATGTCGGCCTGGCGCGGCGAGAAACTCATCCGTTCCGACCCAAAACGCGCCACATCGTAGTGCGAGGCCATCGTCGCCATGAATTCAATACCGCAGCAAGACGTAGCAAACGGCAGCGGCCAAAGGGAATTGGCGCGCGCGAGTCCGACTACATCACTCAGCTTCGTCGCAAAGAAACCCTCCCCTGCATATCCTTCGGGAGCGGCAACTTGGTTTATCTTGGAATCGCTCATTTTTGAAACCTGGATTTTGAAATTTGAATCTTGAATGTGTGTCCGATTGGTTCGTTGTCATTCAAAATATAGCATCCTATCACACAACTTATTCCCACTCAAGGCCTTTCTTCTTGATCACGTAGTAGAAACCTACTACGAGAAGCGCAAGGAAAATGCCCATTTTATAAATGCCATCCATCCCCATATCGCGGAAATTGACCGCCCACGGATACATAAAGATGACTTCGACGTCGAAAAGCACAAAGAGGATGGCGACAAGGAAATATTTCACCGCAAAAGGAATCCGGGCGTTTCCGACCGACTCGATACCACATTCGAAGTTCTTGTCCTTATTCTTTGACTTGCGGCTCGGGCCCAACAATCCGGAGATGAAAATGGTGACCGCCACAAAGCTGACGGCGAGCCCCATTTGCATGAGGATGGGTAGGTAATCGAATTGGTTATTGGACATAAGTCACCTAAACTAAAATTTGCACAAAGATAAAAGCCCCTTAGCGAAAACACAACGCAGGCAGGGGTGATAAAAGTAATTTTTAACGATTATAAATAAGCCGTTAAACACTTGTAAAAATGGGCGTTTGCTAGCGGTTCAGCCACCAAACGGAAGCGTTCAGAACCCCTGCAAAACTTACCCATGCCAAATACGGTACCAAAAGCCATCCGGCGACGCGATCGAGCGCCCGGAATTTGTGCCATGTTTCGTAGATCATCAGCCATAGCAACACCAGTTCTACCAAGGCCAGGAGCGGGTTCCAAAGCACGAAAAAGAGCACCGACCAAAGGGCGTTCAGCGCCAGTTGTATCCAGAAGAACCAAAGTGCCCGGCGCACCTCCGACGGTTCGGCTTCGCTACGCCCCCACACCCGGCCAGCAGCGACACCCATCATGACGTACAACAGCGTCCACACGGGCGCAAAAACCCAGTTGGGCGGATTGAATGACGGTTTTTCGATGGTGGCATACCAGGTCGTGACACCCTCCCTCGTGGCGAGTCCGGAGACAAACCCCACGGCGAGGCAAGTGGCAACGAAAAGTACGATCTTGACGTATCGGTTCATGGTGATTTTTGCCCTAAAGATACGCATTCCGACAGGGTTTGGCCGTCAAGTTTTCGCCAAAAACGTATCTTTGCCCGTAAAATTGACCATGACGCACACCGACGATTTCCTTCCTTCCGGTTCACCAAATGTCCTCGAAACAGGAAAAGTGGGTTACAGTGCCCCCAGTAACATCGCCCTGGTGAAGTATTGGGGCAAGACATCGGGGCAATTACCGGCCAATCCGTCGATCAGTTTTACGTTGCAGCATTGCCAAACACGGACTTGGTTGGAGTTCCATAAGCAGGCATTGGGAACCGTGTCATTTGACCTGTTTTTCGAAGGGAAGCCGAAAGACAGCTTCCGCCCCAAGATCCAGACCTTCCTGGAACGCATCCTGCCCTACCAGCCCTTCCTGAACGACTACCACCTGGCCATCCATACAGAAAACACGTTTCCGCACAGTTCCGGAATCGCCTCATCGGCCTCAGGGATGGCGGCGTTGTCGGCTTGCCTTATGGCATTGGAACAACAATTGTATCCGGACGTTAACGAAGCGTATTTCCGCACCAAGGCCTCCTTCCTGGCCCGGCTGGGTTCGGGAAGCGCCTGCCGCAGCCTGTATGGCAATCCGGTGGTGTGGGGTCGGCATGCCGATGTGCCTGGGAGTTCGGATTTGTTTGGGGTGACATTGCCTTTCGAACTGCATCCGGTTTTTAAAAATTACCAGGACACCATCCTGTTGGTCGATAAAGGAGAAAAGACGGTTTCGAGTACGGCCGGACACAACCTCATGCACGGACATCCGTATGCCGAACGCCGTTTCCAACAGGCACATGAGAACCTGTCGGAACTGCTAAAAGCGCTGGAAACGGGTGACCTGGATAAGTTCATCGCCATTACCGAAAGCGAGGCCCTGACGTTGCATGCGATGATGATGACCTCTATGCCCTACTTCATCCTCATGAAACCGAACACGCTGGCCATTCTCGACCGCATTTGGTCGTTCCGCCGCGAGACGGGTATTCCGGTTTGTTTCACGCTTGACGCCGGCGCGAATGTCCATGTTTTATACCCCGAAAACGTTCGCAAAGCGGTTTTGCAACTGATTACAGGCGAATTGGTTGCGTATTGTGAAAAGGGGCAGTATATTTGTGATGAAGTTGGTGACGGGATGAAACCGCTGTGATGTACAAGTAACGATGTACAATTAACAATGGGGTCTACCGTTAACTTCAAATATATATGCCAACCCGTTTTAGTATGAAGCCGAATTTAGTACGAGAGAAGTCGTTTGACTTTGCTGTTGATATCATTGCCTTGTATGAATTCCTTATTTCACAAAAAGAGTTTGTCTTATCCAGACAACTATTGAGGTCGGGTACTTCAATTGGCGCAAAAATCCGGGAGGCCGAATATGCCGTAAGTAAAGCGGATTTCATCAACAAAATGTCAATTGCACTCAAAGAAGCGAATGAAACGGAGTATTGGCTGGAATTACTCGAACGAACAAGCGTGTCATCGGGCTACAGCCTGGAAGAGAGTAAACGCAAAGTAAAAGAGCTACTCCGTCTTTTGATTCGAATTATACGTTCATCCAAAGAAGCAATAGCGTCTATAAAGTAACACACTGTCAATTATACAACGTAATCCTACATTGTTAATCGTACATTGTTAATCGTTAATTCAAATGAAGGGTCCCCTTTTCTACTCCAAAATCCTCCTTTTCGGCGAGCACGCCATCAACAAAGGCTCGAAAGGGTTGTCGATTCCGTATAATTTCCTGAAAGGCGCGTTGAAAGCCGATCACGTCAATTCGCCGGAAGCGAAGAAATCAAACGAAAGCCTTCGCCGGTTTGCCGTCCATTTGGAACAATTACAGGCGGAACGTCCGGAGTTGGTCACCTTCGATATCGAAGCGTTGAAAACGGATCTCGAAACCGGGATGTATTTCGACTCCAGCATCCCGCAAGGATACGGCGTCGGTTCAAGTGGTGCGCTGGTAGCGGCGATTTATGACCGTTACGCGAACGACAAGATCACGGTATTGGAAAACCTAACCCGTGAAAAGCTCCTAAAGCTGAAGGAAATCCTGGCGGCAATGGAATCGTTTTTCCATGGGAAAAGTTCCGGACTCGACCCGCTCAATTCCTACCTCAGCATTCCGATCCTTATCAATTCAAGCGATAACATCGAAGCCACCGGTATTCCAGCCCAACGCGTGGAAGGAAAAGCGGCCGTCTTCCTTTTGGATTCCGGCATCGCGAAAGAAACCGCCCCGATGGTCCAAATCTTCATGGAAAGCCTGAAAGACAAAGGATTCCGCACGATGGTGAAAGAACAATTCATCAAATATTCAGACGCCTGCATCGACAATTTTCTGCACGGCGAGGTGTCGTCTTTGCTGACGAATACCAAAGAGCTTTCAAAAGTCGTGTTGCAGCACTTCAAACCGATGATTCCGGAGCAATTCCACGGCGTATGGCAGAAGGGTATCGAGACCAACGACTATTACCTGAAACTTTGCGGATCCGGCGGAGGTGGCTATATTTTGGGCTTCACGCATGATATCGATCGTGCCAAAGCCGCCCTCAAAGACTACAAACTGGACGTCGTTTACCAATTCTGACGCACCCGCGTCGAACCTGGATGCTAAGCCGGAAACATAAACTGTTGCTGATGAAGATCGTCAGCCTGTTTTCCGTCGTCCGCGGATACAATATCCCTATCATCGCGCTGGCGCAGTACCTGTCGGCCATCTTTATTTTTGCACACGAACGCCGGGCGTTGCATATCTTGCTTGACGGCAAACTCTTTGTACTGGTACTTTCGACGACGCTGACGATTGCATCCGGCTACATCATCAACAACTTTTACGACAGTCGAAAAGACCTCATCAACCGTCCCCATAAATCGATGCTCGACCGGCTGGTCAGCCAACGCACCAAACTGCATGTCTATTTCAGCCTGAACCTGCTCTCATGCGTGTTGGCATCCATGGTTTCCTGGCGGGCCATCGTCTTTTTCTCATTTTACATCTTCCTGATCTGGTTTTATTCGCATAAAATCAAACGATTCCCGTTGATCGGCAACCTCATGGCGGCGTTTCTGGCCATCCTGCCCTTCTTCGCCATCCTGATGTATTACAAGAACTTTTACCACGTCATTTTCATACATGCGGTATTCCTTTTCCTGCTTTTACTGATACGGGAAATGGTGAAAGACCTTGAAAACCTGACGGGAGACCTTGCTAATGGTTATGAAACCATACCGGTGCGATTTGGAGAGGCGATGTCGAAGCGGATCATCACGCTGTTGGTGTTGCTGACCGTACTTCCGGTGTATGCGTTGACCGATGTATACGACGTGGGATACATGGATTTGTATCTTTACTGTGCCCTGACCACTCTTGTCATCTTTCTTCTGGTGCTATGGCGGGCCACGAGCAAACGGCAGTTCAACCTCTTGCACAACCTGTTGAAGGGCCTTATCGTAGCGGGCGTTTTTTCGATTGTACTGATTGATCCGTCTACGGTTTTGCACGCCCGCGAGATGCTTGACTGACCGCCCGTTAGCGCATCCGGGTTTTACTGCGTATCTTTGCCGAAATTCCTCCAAATGGACAAACGAGAAGGCAAGCGCCCGACCCGCAAGCCGGGCACCGATAAACCCACCCGAAAACCGCCCATGCAGAAACGTGCGGCAGCACCTCGAAAAGAGGCTCCGGTCAAAGCCGCACCCAAAAGTGACGACATCCGTCTCAATAAATACATTGCCAATTCAGGTATGTGCTCGCGACGCGAAGCCGATATCTACATCCAATCCGGAAGCGTACGTGTAAACGGCGTACCGGTGACGGAGATGGGATACAAAGTAAAACCGGGTGACGTCGTGAACTTCGACGGAAAAGACCTTAGCCCGGAAAAGAAAGTGTACGTGCTTCTCAACAAGCCCAAGAATTTCTCGACTTCAAAAGACGAGAGTGCCGATCGAAGCGTACAACAGTTGGTGCGACAGGCCTACAACGGCCTGCTGACTCCGGTGGGAAAAATGGACCGCAATATGACGGGGCTGCTATTGTTGACGAATGACAGTGACATGGTGGCGAAATTCGCGGCGCCCAAACAACGTTCTTCGAAAATCTATCAGGTGTCGCTTGACAAAAACCTGAAATTCGAGGACTTGGAAAAACTACAGGCTGGCCCGTTCATAGACGAACACAAGGTCTTTGTGGAAGAGGCCTCTTATATCGAAAAGGAACCTAAAACCGAGGTAGGCTTACGGCTCCGCACGGCCAATGTCAAAATTGTACGTCGGGTTTTTGAACACCTCGGGTACGATGTACTGCGAATTGACCGGGTATCATTTGCCGGGCTGACGAAGAAAAACCTTCCGCGTGGCAACTGGCGGTTCCTGACCGAACAGGAAATCATCAACCTGAAAAATGCCTGATCATGTCTCTGGAGCACGCCGCGATAGGAAAAGCCTGGCTTGACGCGTTCAACGAACAGGACTTGGAGAAATTACTGGCATTGTATGATGACGAAGCCCGTCATTACAGTCCGAAATTGAAAATCCGCCAGCCGGAAACGCAAGGACTCATCATCGGCAAACCGGCATTGCGTACGTGGTGGAAGGACGCTTTCGAGCGGATGCCTGACTTACGCTACCACGGCACTTCCGTTACCGCGAATGACGAGCGCGTATTTCTGGAATACGAGCGAATTGTGCCTGGAGAAGAAGTACTACTTGTTGCGGAAGCGTATGACATCATAGACGGAAAAATCGTCTACTCGAGGGTGTATCACGGGTAATCAGGATTTACCGGGAAGGAAAAATTCTTTGAGGTAAACCGGCTCAAAATACGCAACATCTACCCACTCCCGGTTTTGGTAACGCGCAAAGGACGCCTTTACCATATTCGTAGCCGATGGATACAGGATTGCCTCGCAAAACTGGAAATCGGCTTCCGGCGCCAGCTCCCGAAACTTCGCCTGTGCATCACCTATCAACCAAATCGGTGCGGGCAAGTCTGCAAATGAGGTGGGCGTCAGTATTTCGGGCTGCGTCTCACGAAGTTGTGTTCCGTCTGCCGAAAAAACGGCGGTGTAGGCTTCCATACGCCGCGCATCGAGCATGGCTACAATTGTTCCTGTCTGGGTGTTAGCGGCTCGTGCGAGGACTTCCAGCGTCGGAACCGCGATCAATGGTTTTCCCAAGGCATAGCAGAGTCCTTTGGCAGCCGACACCCCGATTCGAAGTCCTGTGTAGGAACCCGGCCCTTCACTTACCGCAATTGCATCAAGATCTGAAAAAGCGGCTTCCGCCTCGGCAAGACATTCTTCGATAAAAACGTGAAGGCGCTCGGCATGGGCGTAACCGGCATCGGCGACTTCCCGAAGGGCTACCAGCACTCCGTCGCGCGCCAACGCAACCGAGCAGTTCTTCGTGGCAGTTTCCAGATTGAGGATCAGGGCCATTAGTCCTTCTTAGCCGTATCTTTTTTGTCTTTGTCCTTTGAGTCGCCTTTTATGCGCACCACATCACCCGGATTGAGTTCTTTGCTGACAGTGGTATACGGGCCCGTGATGACGGTATCGCCTTTCTTAAGTCCGGATACGACTTCAATGTTCGTATCGTCCTGTATACCTGTGCGGATGACGCGAAGTTTCGCTTTCTTACCCGCCTTAACAAACACGCATTCCATTTTCTTGTCGACCTTCGGTGCGGCATTTCCTTCGCCCGCCTCGCCCGCTGCGGGAGCGGCACGACGTTCGCGACTACCCGATGTGGTATCCGACTTCATCACAACGGCACTGATCGGAACACCGATGATCCCTACTTTACGTTTTGTAATGATGTCAACCGTAGCCGTCATGCCTGGTCGGAACGGTGAGTACGTTGATGGCTTCCCTTCCAACAAATCCTGATACGATTCTTTCAGGATGCGGACTTTCACTTTGAAGTTCGTTACCTGGTCGGCCGTAAGGTTTGCGTTGGCCGAGTTGGAGATACTCGTCACGAGTCCTTTGAATTCTTTTTTGGGAAACGCATCGACTTCCACATTTGCGGAATCGCCTACGGCTACTTTTACAATATCATTTTCATTGACGTCGACTTCTACCTCCATGTTATTGAGGTTGGCGACGCGCAACAGTTCGGTACCGGTCATCTGTTGTGTACCCAGCACACGCTCGCCCAACTCGACGCCCAATGACGAGATGGTACCGTCGGCAGGGGCATAAATCGTCGTCCGTCCGAGGTTATCACGGGCTTCGTTTACCGTTGCCGATGCACTCTGCACATTATAGTACGCCGACTGTTTGTTGGCCTGGGCCACTTCATAAGACGACACGGTGCGGTCCCATTCGGCTTTTGAAATAATTCCTTTGTCAAACAGGACTTTGTTTCGATCGTAATTCGCCTTTGCTTCCCGATACTGCGCATCGGCCTGGTTCATGCCTGCTTTGGTTTGGGAAAGTCCGGCGATGGTACGGTTGAGTCCGGATGTATACAAATCGGGGTTGATCTTCACCAACAAATCACCCTTTTTTACGAGTTGTCCTTCTTTGATAGGAAGGGCGATGATCTCACCCGATACTTCGGATGATATTTTCACCTCGATTTCCGGCTGGATTTTACCCGTGGCTGAAACCGTTTCAATGATGGTCATCTCGTTGGCCAGCGCCGTCTCGACTTCTTTGCCGGTATCATGATTACCGATGACACCTGACTTAGACAGAATCACCAAAAGAACAATGAGAGCGACAACCGAACCGAGGAGGATGTAAAGCGTTTTCTTAGACATGATATTAGTTTTGGTTCATGATGGGAATGCCGAAGTAGAACTCGACGACCTTCACGCGGAAAATATAATCGAACTTGGTGCGCAATACCTCTGACTGCGCATTGGTATACAGCGTTTGGGCCTGGTTGAGCTCGAATGCGTTCATCAGGCCAACGTTGAATTTCTCTTTGGCATAATTGTAGGCTTCGGTGCGGGCTTCGAGTGCCGCTACCGCCGCTTCATAAGAATTGAGGGCGCCTTTTGCATCGGTAAAAGCCGTATACACGTTGCGCTCCAGGTCGAGTTCCGCCTGTTCATAGGCCACTTTGAAACGCTCGCGGTTGATCTTACTGCGCTCGACGTTGTTCTTGGCTGAGAAACCGTTGAGTACCGGCACAATCAAACGAAGACCGAAGTTGTGTCCTTTGTTGTCACTGAACTGGTTAAATAACGCGGGGTTCGGAAAATCCTGCAGCCATACCGCCCGGGTATCAAAACTGTAAAAGCCCGACAGTTGCGGTTGCAGTCCGCCTTTTGCAATTTTCATATCACGCTCGGCGATTTCGAGGTTCGTACGGGCAATCTTGATTTCGACGCGCTCCTGGCGTGCTTTATCGAAGATCGCCTGGGGTGTTTGCAGCATGGTCGGACTTTCGACGACCGCATAATCCCGGTCTTCGATGTCAAACGATTGAAAATCGTCGAGCTGTAGCAACTGCGCCAGGCTCAGGCGTGATAAGAGCAAGGTGTTCTCTGCAATCAATACCTGTTGTCTGTCGGTTGCCACGGTCGCCTGCATATCCAACAGGTCGCCCCGTGGAATGGAGCCCGCTTTTACCAACTCCTCCGTGCGCGCTGCCTGTTTCTCATCGTTTTGCAACTGCGCGTTACGCACTTTAAGGGTTTCCCGGTTGAATACGATTTGGAGGTAGGCATTTGCCACATTCAGCGACACATCGTCCTGCATCTTCGACAGCTTATATTGCGCGGCCACACCGTTCAGGCGGGCACGGTACAGGCGGTTCAGGTTCTGCAGTCCTTTGTAGATATCCACATTCGAACTGATGCCCGCGGATGTATACTGCGTGGTCTGGTTCTGCAGCAAACCTGTGGTGATGTTCTGGTTCAGACCGATACTCCACGTATGACTGGCCGACAGGTTCGCATCGGGCAGGAAGTTGCCGATTGCGTCTTTTCGGTCGATGGCCGCATCCTGGGCATCAAGCGTACTTTGGAGAATCGAAATGTTATGCTCGCGGGCGTATTCCACACATTCGCGGAGCGTCCACTTTTTTTGCTGGGCGAAGACGCCCTGCAGGGCGACGATACTCAGCAGCAGCGACAAGGCTTTTACTTTCATAGGAAATCGTCAGGAGCCACAAAAGTACGGTTTTTCGCGTTCATGCTCCAATGGTTCGGCCAATTAGTAAGCCGGAGGTACGCCGCGTTACACCCAAGGCGTGAATTTGTTTTTTGGCTACATTTGGCACAAAAAACATGAGCCGTCGTTTTTACCCCGTTGTCATTGCGTTATTCCTACTCACGGGCTGCGCCACTTCCAAGAAAATCGCGGCTTTGCGACCGGAACCCGATGATGCCTCCCCGCTGATTTACGACAACCAGCCCTCTTTCATCAACATGCCGGTGACGATACGGTTGCAGGATATCGAGAACCAGACGAACAAATTCCTGACCGGACTTATATACGAAGACAACAATATCGAGGATGACGATCTGACGATACGCGTCTGGAAAACGGCGCCTATCGAGATTTCAAATCCGGATGGTCGCATACAGACCGTGCTTCCGCTTAAAGCGACGGTGCAATACCGCTACGGAATCAACAAACTGGGTGTCGATTTGCGGGATATGCGCGAAATCCTGCTCAACGGGGTATTGACACTCCAGAGCGAGGCGCATCTTACCAACTGGAAACTCACGACCAAAACGGCATTCAAATCGCTCGACTGGAAAGAAAGTCCGTCGGTGGTGATTGCCGGGAAAAGTGTTCCTATTACCTATATCATCAATCCGGCCATTCGTTTGTTCCGTTCCAAAATCGAAAAGACCATTGACGAGTCGATCGAGAAATCGATGGATTTCAAACCGAACGTCCTCGATGCCCTCGAGAAGGTGTGTACGCCCAATGAAATGAGTCCGGATTACCAAAGCTGGCTGCGCATCGTGCCGTTGGAACTATACACCACGGAAGCCAAACTCAACAAAAATGACATCACCATGGATATGGGGATGAAATGCTATATCGAAACCCTGATCGGTCAGCGTCCCCCTTCCAAATTTGACCGTTCGAAGATCGTACTGAAGCCGGTTTCGAAAATACCGGCCGACATCAAAGCCAATATCGTAGCCGTATCAACGTATAAAGACGCAGCGGCGGTGATGACCCGGAATTTCCAGGGACAGGAATTCGCGCAGGGAAGCCGGAAAGTGACGGTACAGAAAGTCGATTTGTGGCATCGGGAAGGAAAGATCGTGATCGCGCTTGACCTAACCGGAAGTGTGGAAGGGACCATCTACCTCACCGGATTTCCACAATACAATCCCACTACGAAGGAAATTTACTTTGACCAATTGGACTACGCACTCGATACCAAAAGCACATTGTTGCGGGCTGCGAACTGGCTGGCGTCGGGCATCATCCTGAAAAAGATGGAAGCTGCCTGCCGCTACTCTATCCAACCTAACCTGGAAGAAGGCCGCCAGCAAATCCTGAAATACATGAAGAACTTTTCGCCTATGCCGGGGGTTTTCGTAAACGGGACAGCAGGAGAAATACAATTTCGTGAAGTACAGTTGACGAACAAGGCCCTTATTGCCTTCCTTTCAGTAGACGGTCAGATAAGCGTTAAGGTAGACGGACTACAGTGACGCGTCCCGGCGTCGGGATTTTACCCGCGTGCGGTAAATAGCATAGCCGATAACAGCCACTAAAAGATAGGGCCACACCATGAGGTAAACGATACCGTCGTTCACGGCTTCGGCCTGTTTTCCGTTGTCTTCCGTTTCGAGCACGGCACGGCACATGGCGCATTGGCCGAACATAGGGGGCCCCATCAATAGGGCCATTCCCAGAAACAGGACGGTTTTACGCATAATACGGCGAAATCATGAGGTAGACCACCACTCCGGTAACGGCCACATACAGCCACAGCGGAAACGTGATTTTCGCGATTTTCCGATGGCGATCGAATTGCTGGCCGACCGCGCGGACGTAGGAAATCAACACCAGTGGAATGATGCTGATTGACAGCGCGATGTGCGACACCAGGATAAAGAAGTAGACCAGACGCAGACTACCGGCTTCGGCGATTTCACCGGCGGATAACGCCCCGTCGTGATCGAGGTCGCCATAACGAGTGTTGACCGATGTCATGTGATAGGCTACATACATCACTAAAAACGCCAGCGAGCAGGCAATCGCCAGTTTCATGAGTTTTTCGTGGACGATACGATTGCCTTTTCGGATCGCGTTCACGGCTATGACCAACAACACGGCGGTAATTCCATTGATTGTGGCATAGATCGGGGGCAGGAACGTGAGGGGCTTGACATCAAATCCAAGGTCACGTAGTTTGACCGTGAAGAGTATGGCCACCACGACTGGAATCAGGATGGAGACGATGATGATCCAGAGACGGTATTTTTTTTCGAGGGTAGGGGCTTGTTCCATTTTCTATTCTTGTAAAAGCAGACGAATGTCGTGTTGAAGGTCGTTGATTCCGGCGGGCGATAAGCCGTCGTAATACACGACGGGATTGTTGTATTGATCGCGGCGGCAACGGATATTCCCGTCTTTATCGATCAGCGCGAAAAGGCCGGAATGCTCGAAGCCACCATTGGCGCCGTTCGTGCTTTCGCCGGCAAAAAGATTGAATCCTTTGTTGGAAATCGCGAATATCTTGTCGCGATCACCGGTGAGGAAATGCCAGTTCTCCATCGAAATCCCGAGTGCTTTTTTGTGCGCTTTCAGGACGGCAGGCGTATCATTTTCCGGATTGATGGTGATGGACACGATGCCAAAATCCTTACGGGCACCGAAAGCGTCGGCCACTTTTTTCATATTGGCGTTCATCTTCGGGCAAATGGTCGGACAGGTGGTAAAAAAGAACTCGAGTACGTATACCTTTCCTTTATAGGATTCGTTGTTGATGGTACGCCCGTCCTGGTCGGTCAGTTCAAAAAACGGCGCTTTGTTGACGGTATACAACGATCCGGTATCTTCTTCTTTGGTGCCGCTTACGGAATTCAGGCGGTCGCCTTTCACGACATCGTTGTTCCGTATACGGTTTATGATGGTGGGGATGACGAGTATCCCAAACACCAGAATGATGAAGGCAATGCCGATGTAGGACTTATTTTTCATGTCGGGGTTGTTTTTTCACCACGTTATTGGACTTATACGCCCTCTTGTATTCGTACAGCAGGATCTTGAAATCATCCAACATTTCGTTACTCAGTTCGGACGCGTGCATCATGCTGTAGCTCTCTTTGTACTCCTTCTCTACCGGACGGCCGCGGAGGTTCCGTTTCTTGTCGATCAATACCACGTTATCAGAACCCAGGTCGGCATCCAATTGACCACGGAGACGAAGTCCTTTGTAAAAAGCAGCGATCTCATCCTTAGGAGCAAAAACGAAATGCCAGTCTTTCACATCCGAGGTAGCATCCATCGACGCGAGGAGTCGTTTGGCTTCCGGTTCCATACCAAACGGACACAGCACCACGAACTGCAGGCTGCGGAATTCGTGATAGCGTTCGTATATCTTCTGGTTCAGGTTAAAGTAGTCTCCCTGGCGTGAGCGAAGGCTGTCACCACCAAACGCCAATACGGTGATCTTATCCTGCAATTTAACGGGTTTTCCCGAGAGGGATTTCCAATTACCCATCTCCGGAACAGAGCGTGTCAGTATGGGAAGTGTGGTAAAATTATGGACGCCGGTCGCGAAGAAAAGATATACGACAATCGGAACAATGAACAACACAAACAGTACGAGTTTCTTCTTCATTTCCGGGGGGCGATAAGTGTGGTACAAAAATAAAAAAAGGCCCGCAAACACGAGCCTTTTTCAGTGAATTAATATCCTTTTAAAAGTTCCATTTGATGGTGGAGTCGCGGAAGACCCCGAAGATGTAATGTCCTTCCACCAAAAGGATGAAAAGCAGGTACGCTACCAGGAACATCACCGTGGCCACAACCGACCAACGGAGACTGGAACGCTCTCCTTCCATGTGCATGAATGCCCATACGATATAATAGGCTTTGAACAGGGTAAGAATATAGAACACCCAGTTCAACAGGTTCATTCCGAGGAAATGTTTAAAGTAAAGGACATGGGGTTTGTCGATACCCAGGAACACCTCTACTGTTGTTACAATCGAGAGGATGATGAAAACCGTCCAAATCCGTTTTACGTTCGATACGTGACCGCCGTCATGCGCATGTGCCATAATTCGTAGTACTTACTGATTATACAAGATAGAATACGGTGAAGACGAATACCCACACCAAATCCACAAAGTGCCAATAGAGACCCACTTTCTCGACCATTTCGTAGCTGCCGCGTTTTTGGTAGGTACCGAGCAATACGTTCAGGAAGATGATGATATTGATGATGACACCTGAGAATACGTGGAAACCGTGGAAACCGGTGATAAAGAAGAAGAAGTCGGCGAACAATTTGCTTCCGTATTCGTTGCGGATCAAATTAGCGCCTTCTACCACGATGTGGGCATCTTTCATCCGGGCCACTGATGCCTCACGGGTCAGGATTACTTTCTTCTTACGGGCAGTCAACGTTTTGTCGATGGTTGCATCGTTCTTTTGTTCGGCAGTTTCCTCGTAGATGATCTCAGTGCGAACACGCACATCCGGATGGGCTTCGAAACCGGCTTGTACTTCCGCCACCGAATAGCTAGGCAGCGATGATTCGCTCATGAACCAGGTTCCTTTGCTACGGTCGAGTTGCTCGCGGGTTTCCGGCAAGGTTACGGCCACTTCGTCCAGCGTCAGGCGTTTTCCTTTGCTGTCTACGAACTGCAGGATGGAACCACCCTTGGTTTCAATAGCACCATACTCACCTGATATAAAGTTTTTCCACTCCCATGCCTGTGATCCGACGAAAATCAGACCGCCAATGATGGTAAGGAAGAGATACAAGGTTACTTGTTTTTGCTTCATCTGGTGTCCGGCATCCACGGCAAGTACCATGGTAACAGACGAAAAGATGAGGATAAACGTCATGAGGGCAACGTAATACATCGGAGCCGAAACGCCGTGCATGAACGGAAAGTGGGTGAACACTTCGTCAGCGATAGGCCAGGTTTCGATGAATTTAAATCTGGAAAAACCGTATGCGGCAAGGAATCCGGAGAAGGTCAGTGCATCGGAAACGATGAAAAACCACATCATCAATTTCCCATACCCGGCGCCGAGCGGCTCGTTCCCGCCACCCCAGACTTTGGTTTGTGCATTCGTAACAGTTGCCTCCATAAAAACGCATTAGTTAAAAAGTCCCCAAATTTACGCAAATTTCTTATTTGAAGAAATACAAAAATAAAAACAGGTAAAGCCACAGAAAATCGAGAAAGTGCCAGAATAGCGCACCCAGTTCAATCCCAAGTGTTTGACCCGGACCGTATTTCTGTTTAAAATGATTATAAATTATAACCAACAGTGATATCATGCCTCCTGTAAGGTGTGCAAGGTGGGTCAATACCAGCACCCAAAGGAATGAAACGTTGATTGTGGCGTAGTTTCCGGCAGGGAAAAGTCCGTCGCGATACAACTGCTGGAAACCCTGAAATTGAAAGAACACGAAGGCGCACCCGAGGGCAAAAGTCAACCCCAGGAACAGCGACGCCCCACCCCTTTTTCCGGCGACTACCTGTCGCTTAACAAGAAAAAACGTGATGCTGCTCACCAACATAAGGGCCGTACTGATGAAAAAGGAAGACGGCAGGTCAATAGGTTTCCAGTCGCCACGCGAGCTACTCACCACATACGCACTTGTGAGCGCCGCAAACACCATTACCATACTGACCATAGACACCCAAAGCAGCATCTTCTTTGAGCGGTCACTCTTGAATTTATAATCTGTGGAAGTTGCCATTATTGAAGGAATTTATCGGTAATATATACAATTTGCAATAGCGTGATGTAGCTGACGCTGACGAGCATCAGTGTCCGGGCGGCCTTAGACGTTCGGTCGCGGTAGAGTTTTACGGCGTAGACCAGCATCCACATCCCCAGCAAGAAGACGATAACCGCGGCCACTGTCGACAGGCGCAACCTCCCCAACATGAAAAACGCCGGTAATAACGACGCAATCGTCAACCACAAGGTATATAGAATGGTTTGAAGCGCCGTTGTGCGGTCGCGCTTCCCGGAAGGTAACATATAGAATCCGGCCTTTTCGTAGTCTTCATACAAAAACCAACCAATCGCCCAAAAATGGGGAAACTGCCAAAAGAACTGGATCAGGAACAATGTCCCAGCCTCAATACCAAATTCACCGGTTGCGGCTACCCATCCCAACATAAACGGAATGGCGCCCGGAAAAGCCCCCACAAAAACCGACAGCGAGGTCACGGTCTTCAGCGGTGTGTAAACGCACGCGTATAAAAAGATCGAAATCGCGCCGAACATGGCGGTCTTAGGGTTGATAGCGTATAGGATGGCCACACCTGCTATGGTCAGGAGACTCGCGATGACAAAGGCTACGGAAGGCGCCATCCGCCCCGACGCCACCGGACGGTTCCGGGTGCGGTCCATCTTGGCATCAAGGTCTTTTTCGATGATCTGGTTGAAGGCATTTGACGCCCCTACCATACAATATCCCCCTACCGCCAACATCAGCAACGTGAGCAAATCAGATGTAGCGAACTCCCTGATCCCCAACAGATAACCCGCCAATGACGAGAATACCACGCTGATGGCAAGTCCTGCCTTGGTGATCTGCCTGAAATCACCTACTATGGTCCGGAAAGTGGTATGCGGTGCGCCGCTCAAGACGTTGGGTTTTGAAGGTCATAGAAAGACCGCCGCAAAGATACTGCACGGAATTGGTTTAGGGAACCCAGCCGCCGAAATTTTATCCGGTTAATAATCGAAGTACATATTGAACAGTTCTGACCGAACCCCCACCATAAACCAGGTAGTCGTACCGTTTTGCATGACGGGTGTTTCGAGTTCCGGACTCGCATTTCGGACAATCAGGTTGACAAATGCGCGCAGGTTTGTGGTCGGGTTCACGAGATATCCTGCCTGCACATCGCCCATTACCAATGTGGTTTTGTTGCCCTGGCCAATCCGCACGCCGGTATCGTAGGGGCGTCCTTCGGTATAATTCCTGTAGATGTCGCTTCCGTAATTGAAATTGTCGTCGGCCGTATTGAAGTCGAGCCCCCGTATACCATACGTCAACCTGGCATCGGCATAGTAGCGGCCCTTTCGGTAGCGGGCGATGGCGAGCAATTCACGGAAGTTGCCGCCCCACGGGTGCCCCATGCTTTGGTTGTTATGCCCGTAGTTTGTGAGCGGATCACTGTGGGAATAGACGTAGGGGCGCACATGGTTGTACTCTGCCTGCAAGGTCAGGCCCTGAATCGAAAAGGCATTCGTATAGGTCGCACCTACCTGATACCCATATTTATTCAGCCAGCTTTGGTTACCGTCTTTCACCGCACCGAGTGAAAACTCATCAAGGAAGAACTGCCCGTAAAAATGCAGGTTGTTCTGCCATTTATATTTGAACGTCAGTCCCAACGCGGCATTTCCGCTACGTGCCGACGAAGCAAACTCCACGCTTCGATAGAAAATAATCGGGTTGACAAAGTTGATATCGAAACCACGGTCGTTCGTATTGGCCCAAATGACCGACTCGAAAAAACCGAGATTCAATCGATTGGTTACATTGAGGCTCAGGTAATGGTTCGCCATGAATTTTGTGGCATACGTACGGTCGACCGTCACGTCGTCACGCACATCTTTCAGCCACATGTAGGTATTGGTATACCTGATTTTCCAGAAGGTGGAATGGAGCTTCACATACGGATAGGGACTCGCCGCATCGCCCAATATCAGCGAACGGTAACCATCACCGATGAAATTCCGGCCGTAACCCAACTGCAGGTTGAAGTACCGGCTGGGTGAGTACGACAGGTTTGCTTCCGCGGATGGGAAATCGAAGGCGTCTGTTTTGAAATCCTTTGCAATGCCGATACCCGGTATAATAGCCGGATTCCCGCCCGACGGTGCGATTGACCGTGCGTAGTCGTTATAATAATCGGCGAAGCGGCCCTGGCTTTCGTAGATGGTGGTGGTAAAGGTCAGGTTGTCTCCAAGTCCACCCTGCACCTGCAGCGCCCTTGTATTCTGATACGTATAACTGAAATCGGATGGGTCGCTTTTCCCAACCCGCACATCCAGCATCGGGTTGAGCGTGAACCAATAGTCCTTGCCCTGGAACTGGGCCAGGTTCTCATTCCAGATTTTCCGTCCCCACCACGAAGACGTCTTCCGGAAGAGCTTTTCATTCTCACCCTTCATGTCAAAATACCGTTTGACATCACTGTAGAGATACGGCTTATAACCCGTGTGGTTGTTTGCGCCTACGACATTCATCGCCGCCTCAAAAGCGGCATAGCTCACGTGGGTAAACGGCACATTCATATTCGAGCTGTAAAGGCGATGTTCGAACGGAAGGGTACGGATGGTATCCAATTCGTTCAGTATCCGATCATCTTGCACCGATGCATTTCCCTTCGCCCCCGCAGCGACCGGAACCACAGCGTCTTTCTGTAGCGGGATGGCGATGCGATGGGTATATTTCGTATAAACCGGAATCCCATTCCGATAGCCGGGCTTCACTTTGGGCAGCGAGGCAAACACGGAACGGGCTTCCTTCTCGAGGGCGGCCTCGGTCGTATTGACATAAAGCACACGGAACGTACCTTCTTCGGTTACCTCGAACAATACAATTACTTCTCCGCTATACGATTGCAGTTCCGCCGGTACGGTGAAGTGATCGTAGACATAGGCCTGTAGCTTCGTTGCGAAGCAGGCAACACGATCCGTTTCGGATTCACATCCGGGGAACACCGGATCGTTGGACGACTGGGCGTGGGTGGACAGAAAAGCGAAAAAGAGAAAAAGCGAGGCGAGTTGTTTCATAGGAGTTCAATAGGTAGAGGTCGAGACACGGCCTTCGGCGATGGCTTTCGCCGACGAAGTGCCGATACGCGAAACGCCCAGACGGATATACGCTTGTGCGGTTTCAAAATCACGAATGCCACCCGACGCTTTCACGGGTAGCGGACAGGCATTCTCAAGCATCATGACGATAGCTTCAGGTGTGGCGCCATTTCCGGCTCCGCCCGTTACAGGGAAAAATCCGGTTGACGATTTCAAAAACACATGCGGGTAGCGGTCTTCTTTGACCCGTCGGATGACGGTGTTGCGTACGAGGGCCGTCAGACGTACGATTTCGCCATCGGAAAGCGCTGCGGTTTCAAGTATCCACTTGATGGTTTTGTGATGGGAAAGTGCCAGGTCGGTGCAGGCCGCTACTTCCGTGCGTACGCGCTCTTCGTCGCCGTGACGGAAGGCCTGGTAGTCGCATACGACATCTACCTCGTCGGCCCCGTCGTCAAGGGCTTGTTGCAGTTCGGCGAGCTTCTTTTCGACCCCGCCCTTCCCTTCTGGGAAATCGATTACGGTGCCACAGAGCGTTTTGGCCTTTGCTGCACGGATGCGCGCTATAGCACCCGGCACTTGGTCGGGTCGCAGCATGACCGCGCGAAATCCCTCTTTGATGGCCTCGTCAACCGTTGCAAAGGCTGCCTGGCGGAGCTCCTTTTCGGTTAATCCGTCGGCGGTTGTTTTTAGGAAAGTCGAATCGAGGTAATATCGAATGTCATCGCGGTTCATGGCGGTAAAAATACGCAAATCCGCTTAACGGGAGGCAGTACGCCCGCCTTTCCGACGACGGGTCATCCACAAAAGCAAAACGCATAGGGACGCACCTGTAGAATTGGCCACCACGTCCCACACATCCGCCTTTCGGGTATCGGTAAACGTGTATTGCATCAACTCGATGGCGATGCCGTAAAGGAGTGAAAAAACGAACGAATAGCACAATGCCTTTCCGAGACTCCAGTTACAGCGAAAGCGAAAGTTAAGAAACCACAATAGCACAAAGGCAAAATGAAAAATGCCATGGCCCACTTTGTCGTGGCCCATGACACTTTTTGCCGGAAGTGCTTCAAGCTTAATTAGGCACAAAACCGTGAGGAGCACCGTCCAGGCGACGGCTGCCCACAACAAGGTGTTTTTATGCTCCGATAAGGTCTTTGTAAGCCTCACTTGTCATTAGTTCATCGAACGCCGCCGCATCGGAAACCCGCACTTTGATCATCCATCCTTTTCCGTAAGGGTCAGAATTCACCAACTCGGGTGTACGCTCCAACTCTTCATTGAATTCGATGATTTCGCCCGCCAAAGGCAGGAATAGGTCAGAAACCGTTTTTACGGCCTCCACGGTGCCGAACACCTCATCCTGATCAAGGGTTTGGTCGAGGGTTTCGACTTCCACATATACGATATCTCCGAGTTCTTTCTGGGCGAAGTCGGTAATTCCGATGGTGGCAATATCTCCGTCAAGGCTCGCCCATTCGTGGTCTTTGGTGTAGCGTAAGTTGGCTGGTATGTTCATGGTGTCGTTATTTAGTTCGTCAAAGGTATTGTTTCCGTTGGTGATTCGAAAGTCATCAATTGCCGAAATTATAGCGAAGGGTGAAGCCGCTTCGGATGTTGGTAATTGGGAAGGCCGTCGAAATAACCGCTTTCGAAAACGAGTGGTCATAATAGAAAATCGCCGTCAGGTTCTTGCTGAAGGCATAATCAGCCGTCAATTTCAACGACCAGATGTTCTGGCCACCGCCTAACTGGTTGTTGTCGTAATCGAGATAGCGCACAATCGTTTTGTTATCGCGAAGCGTGAAGTCGGCCTTGAAGTTAATATCGCTCTTGATAATGCCTTGCGGGTTGTCAGCCAGAGATGAATTCAACACCACATCCTTGATGCGGTAGCCGAGTCCGATGGTATACTCCATACCCTGCGTCTCGGTCAGGAGGTTGTTATCGAAACTCATCGACAACGAACGGTCTTTCTTGAGCTCGGCCATGATCTTGATCGAATTCTGCATTTCCATATCGACTTTGATCAGCGGGTTGAACTGCTCGACGAGGTTGACATTCGAAATGACCGTTTTGTTGAGGAAGTTTCCTCCGGCGTCAACGGCATTCGGCGTCGACGGATTGTATTCAAGGTTCGAGCGGAACGAATTGACCGTATACGAAGCCCGGTAACCGTGCTGGATCGAGAAGCGCTTGAACCGGTCTTTGAAGAATTGGAAACGCATCAGGCCGCTGTACTTGATCGTCCAGTTCGGGAGCGGGAAGTTGCGGAACGCGCTGAGCGAGATACCGCCGGCGTCTTTGCCCGTGTAGGCGGCCAGGAAGGCTGGTAACAATACCGCCTGGCTGTTGCGCCCGTACCCAATCGGATACCCCTGGTTGGAAACGTAGGTCTGGTAGTTTGGATCGGTCGGAGCCGGAATCGGGTTCGCCGCATCACCATACCGCGGAATCGACGCGCCGTATCGTTCGGCCGCCAATCGGTCTGCCACGACCAATCGGTTGTCACGGAACTCGTCAAATGCTGCCGACCCGTTCACGTCGCTGGCGCTGAACGCCGTGCCGATCATGATGGTCGAGATCGAGAAGTTCCCGTAGCTATAAGGCGAAAGCGATACATACGGATAGTTCGGGTTGGTCGTCGGATCGGATCCCAAGTCTACCTTATACTGTTCCGAATAATTGTCGACATATGTCCGGTTCGACGTCAGGTCAATCCGGAAATCAGGGAAGAGGTCGACGCCCGCCGTCATATCGAGCGTGCGGTTCCGTACTTTCGTAAAGCTCTGGTTGAAGAATCCGTAGTCGGTCAGCCAGCCATTTTCAGCCGACACCTGTCGCACTTCATCCGGCCATCCGAACGCAAACGGGAGCGTCGGACGTGTGGTACCGAAGAATCCCGGACTCGACTGGAAGCCTGGTAATACCGTACCTTCCGTAGACGTATAGTTAATCTGGATATTCTTGACACTGGTCAATACGCCGATCACGCCGTCGAGGAAGACGCTGCGGTTGCTTTGCGGGGTGGCGCGTTGGTTCTGTACTTTCTCACCCGGTTTCGGCGCTGCCGTCGGACGTGCGGGCTGGTTGTTCTTCTTCCCACCTTTGACCAATCCGAGGTATTTATACAGGAGGTCCATGTTCAGGGTCGTATTCAGGCGGTGTGCCCCGTTGTTCTGGATGGTGTTCCCTAAATCCCACGTATTGCCATCAATATCCTGGAAATTACGCATAGCGTCGGAACCCCGTTGCCAGTTGAAGTCTCCCGTATACGTATAGGTTGACTTCACGAACGACAAAAACGGCAGCTTGTTCAACGGCAGTTCGTAATTCGCTGTGACCTGTTGCGTATACTGGTTCGGCTCACCGGTATTCCAATAGTCAGTCCAGATGTTGAAGCTGTTGTCGATTTCCTGTGTCTCGCGGTTGAAATAGCTTCGTACGATGTTGCTGGCCGTTACCGTATAATTGATTTTAAACGCCTTGGTCAGGTTGTAGTTGAAGCCATATTGGTAGTTAAACAGGTAGTTGCGACGGTACAACGGGTCGAGTCCGATACCGGCCACGTCTACCTGACGGAACTGCTGGCGGTTGAACTGGCGGATGACCGAGGCACTGAAGTTGATATTCGATGGCAGGTAGTTGAAGTTGAAATCGCTCAGCATCTTCCAATAGCTACTCTTTTTCAGGAACTTGTTGTTCTTCAACGGCTCAAAAGGCTTATTCTGGAAAGAATAGGTATAGTCGGCCTGCGTGCGTACCTGTTGGTCGAGATAATCCTCGATTTCGTAATCGTGCTTCTTGGTCTCGTTGAATGAATACGTAAGGGTCAGGTTCTCCGGATCGTATACGTGCTGCTTCTGTTCAGGAGCGCGCTCCTTCTTCACACCAATGAAGTTGATACTCTTCGTTTTGGTATACTCGATGGCCCGGTTGCGCAGGTTCTCGCGTTCAGCGGCATCGGTAGTTTCGTCGAGAAGCTGGTCAAGGCGGATATCCTGGTTGAACGGATCGTATTGTGGTGTAATGATCTCCTCTCCCACTCCATAATTGAAGGGAAGGTTGACACCCCACTTCTTCGGAAGCAATTTACCAAGGTTGATATTGGTAACGATGTTATACTGTTTCAGGTCTTCCCGACTCCGTTCGTTCGGACCGTCTTCGAGTCCGCCGAATCCAATCGTACTGATTTTGCCTGTAGCAGAAATCGTGGCGAAATCGGCAAGGTTGGCATCGAGACTGGCGACGGCGGCCATACCTCCTTTATTGTCCATTTGCGCCAAACGCAATTCGTTGAACCACACTTCCCCTTTGATCTTACGGGGTGTGAACGTGTTTCCGTCGGGATTTGTACCGTTTAGTGTGTTGTTCCTGAGGCCGACCATCAGCGTGCGCACGAGTCCGAAGTTCGGATTACCCTTAATCCGCAGTCGCAGTTTGTTTGGTTTATCTGCCAAATCGGGTTGCAGTTCGTCTTCCCATTTGGTCAACACACCCTGCTCGTCCAATTCGCCCGGGTTCTGCATCGCATAGACCTTAAGTTTGGTCAGGAGGGCGAGGCTCAGGTCAAGGTTGTTCTCTTCCGGCCAGACTTTTTCCTCGGTCGACGAATCATCCCATCGGGTAACTTTCAGTGGAAGCTCCACTTCATAATAGTTCTGGGTAAAGTCGTTCCCGAATCGTAAAATAGCGGAAAGCTCGTTATCCTCTAAACGGGTCGCATCGATATCCGACACCAATGACTCCGCGTGAAGGAACATTTTCAGTTTGTTGAACTGACGCATGTCGACGCTTACGTTCTTGAAGACGGCGCGCGCATCGCCCGGTTCGAGTCCGCCGTCCGGATCCGGTCCGGATACCCGCAACGACAGTGACTGTTCGTTTTGGTTGATGACCGTATTATTGTTATACAACTGCTCGCGTACGACCCCCGGAGGCGTTACATACGGGATTGGCGTACGGCTATTGTTTTCCTGTACATTCACCGATAAGACGTCGAAGGAAGTCGGGTCGTCGCTAGGATCTTCCGCTGCACTTCCCACATATTCGAGTGAATTCACATAACGTCTCCACTCCCCGCGTACGAGGTCGAGCGTACCGAAACGCAGGGTGACATCTTCTGTAAATCCGGTGAGGAACATCCGCATGAAACGGATAGAGGCAAAACCTTCGATTGCCCCGTATTTCTCGGTGTTCTCACCCTGGTCGATCGGAATCTTAAACTGGTACCAACGCACCGGAACCGACTGGTTGCCTGGGCCCGGCACCACTGACGTCGTTTCGCGAACATCGGTAATGAAGTTCTGCCCAACGGTCATCTTGGCCGGATCGATGTCGATACTGTATTGGTAGTACGCATCGATAGTGTTCATCGTGTTATCGCGGTTGATATCCTCTACATCCGGATAGGTGGTGCTGCCGCGGCTTGTATCGGTTACCGAAATCGGCGAGTTGCCCTGGAGTCCGTTGTAATTTTTGTATCGCTCCAATACCGTTCCTTCGGCGCTTAGGTAGAACTGGAAGTTATCGGCAGCGGGGTCTTTGATACCACCGAAGAGTGGGTATTTCGTGGCTTCATCTACATCACTGAGACCGTCAAGACCGACATCCTGTACGTTGCGGTTGGCATCGCTCGTGTCGAACGCGTAGATCAGCGATTGGGACGACGGCACCACACCCCATGAACTGGGCGTCGTCAACTGGCCGCCCTGTGCATCCGGAAGGCCGTTTTCATACTGCTTCTTACCGTCGCGTAAGACATCCTCTGAAATCTCACCGAGGTTGAAGAAGAGTTTACCGGTATTGGCCGGATTCTCACGGTCAGGATCAGCCGTGTAATACGGGTCCATCATCCAGAACTGGATATACTCGACATTGCTCTGTTGGAAGTTTGTCGACGTAATGGCGCGCATAATACCCCCGAAGTTACTGCCCGGATTCGGAAGAGTGCCCGTACCGGCGGCAGCGGGATTGAAGTTATACGGACCACGCTCGGTTGGATAATACGTAAGGTCTAAGGTATTGACCACCGTCTGCTGGCCATCGGCGATATCGGTTTCAGGGAATAGTTCCCGGATGTAGACGCGACGGGTGCGGTTCAGCGCCATATCAGCATCGGAAATGTCTCCGGGCCGTTGACTCGTATAGAACAAAGGATCGATGGTATACCACGAGAGTTTCGCCCGTTTGTAGCCATATTGCAGGTCATCAAAGAAATCACCTCCAAAGTTGAAATCATTGACACTGGTGTCTTGTGGTACGCTTGACAGGCTCCAGGACAGCGCCGACTTCATGTCGATCGTCGTTTGTGAACCCTCAAAATCGTCGACGTAGATGGTAGCCTCGCCATCAAAGCGGTCGGCCTTTGGTGTATTGGGTGTCAGGAAAGCCACTTCACCGCGGAAGGAAATGTTCGACATCACGTCGGTATCCATATTGGGAAGCTTGTTCACCAACCGCGTCAGGAAGGGCACTTCACTCGAAAACGTGGTATTGAAACCGTAGATGGTATTGTTGACGGATTCCTGCCCGTAGTTCGATTTCTGCGTAAACGGCCTTTCGGTCATTTTCAGGAAGGTCGCCCCCACGATGAACTTATCCGAGAACTTGTGCTCGACGTTCAACCCCATGAAACGGCGGGTCTGTTGCCCGAACACCGAGTTGTTCTCAAGTGAAATCTGGATCGGCGTATTGGAAGCCTGCAACGACGGATCGAGGATTTGCACGCGTCCTAACTGGTAGTTGACGGTATAATCGACACCTTCCTGCAGGCGACGTCCGCCGGCTGTTACCACTACCGAACCTCGCGGCACGTTGTAGGCACCGATGGCAATACCGTCGCCGGTGGTCGATTTGTAGCGGCCACGGAGTTCGAATTTGTTCTTATCGGAATTCTGGAGGGCGGCTGCCGGGGTGTCGCGGTAGAGGCTGCGGTAGACGTACTTGGCCTGGTTGGCATTATACGTCGCAGGGTCGTTATAATTTTCCGTCGAATTGTCGGTGCGGAGTTTATTAAAGAGGTATTCACCGAAGGGCTCGACACTGGTGAAGATGATACGCCCGTATTGGGTATCAACGGTAAGTCCGGGTACGAAATCGAAGAAACCGTCTCCACGTGGCTGCGGGTCGTTCGTAGCGTTCAGGCGATCGACACCAAACACGCGAAGGAGCGGCGTTTGAGCCACATCCTTGTCGACGCCGTCGGTGGCATCCGTATCGACCGGCAACGGCAGTGGTGGGTTTCCGGCCGCGGTGATGTAGTTCAGCGGTGACGGATCGGAATAGAGGATGTTGAATCGGAAATCTTCCTGCTCCAACTGTCCGCCCGGCGCAATCTGGTAGACGTTCTTCATCATCAGGTTCCAGACCGGAGTCGTGAAACCGGTTACGCTGTTCCGGACGACCGTCAGGTTACTTTTCAGCATTTTCAGGACGAGACTCTGGGTGCTTACACCGGTCACGTCGGGCTGGGTATCGGTGCCGCCATCCACTACGGTCGAGGAAACGCCGTCGTTGGCAAATTCCCCTACCTGGTACACCTGTCCGCCAATGGTATATTGGTACGCCACTGCCAGCACTTCGTCATTGGCGAGTCGCTGCTGAAGGGAAATATAACCGAGTTTCGGATGGTAGGTATATTCGCTCGGCGCGAGTTTCCGCGCATTCTCCAGTTTGGCGTAGTCCTGCCCTTCGCTTACCTGCGCGCTCACGGTTGGGGAGAACGCATTTTCTTTCGGCTGGGTCACGTCGCGGATGGAAGTGGTAAGGTAACCACCTCCGGTCGTGATGAGCGCCGGGTCGTATTTGTTGTTGGAGTTGTCAGACGGATGTTCCGACGACTGGGTGGCCGGCGGTACCGGATCGGTAAAGAAATCGCCCGGCAGTGGTGCCAGGTTGACGATTTCATTGTCGGCGCGGCCTACGAGGCGTGCTTCACCCAAATCCTGTAGGGCGATGATGTTACGAAGGTTGTTTTCAGTAGTACTGACGCGGTTTTGGCGATTAGTCACCCACACTTCGATGCGGGTGATCTGCACCTGAGTATCGAGGTTGGGGTACGTACGCATGGAGGCGTCATACTGATCGCGGAAATACTGTGAAAGGAAGAAGTGGCGATCAGAATCGTACTCGAGACCGAAGATGTCAAAATCCTGTAGGGTGCCGCCTCCCTGGGCCGTTACCGACTTGGTCTGCGACTTCTGTTCGGAATAAATACCGGTTACGGTCGTGCGCCCGAACTGTAGTTGCGCCTTGACGCCAAAGAGACTTTGTGCGCCCCGGATGAGTGAATTCGACAGCGGGAAACTGATGGTACCGACTTCGATTTTCTGGAGGATGTCGTCTTCGGTCGGGGCATACTCCAATTTGATCAGGTTCTGGAACGCAAAGGTCGACTCGGTGTCGTAGTTGGCGTTGACATTCAATCGTGTACCCACCTTACCCATGAGACTGAGGCTGATACGCTGGTCGAAATCGAAGGTCAGCGTCGACTGGTTACGGGTCGAAAAGGAAGGGTTATCCTGTTTGGTATACCGTACACCGAGGTCCATTTCGACGGAGCCGGTTGGTTTGACGTCGATGGTATTCCCTCCGAAAATCGTCTCGAAAAAGCTGCTATTGACGTAATAGCGGGGAAGGAGGTCTTTTTTGCCCTGCTCGTTCTTGCCGTCCATTGCATCGGATTTCGACTTGAAATACTGGCGCATTTTCTCTTTCAGCACCAGTCGGTCGTACTCGGCCGGGGTCAGGATGATGGGATAGTTGATATTGTAGCCGTCGATGCTGTTGGTATAGATATACCGATCCGTCTTCGGATCATACGAATACATCTCGACGATACTGGGCGGGTTGGCCATTTCGACCTTCCCCGTATTAAATCCTTTCAGCGTATCCTGTGCCGCTTCGAGGGAATCGAGCACCGGATCCTGTGCCCACGCATCCTGTGCTGCCACAAGCAACGCGAGAATTGCGAGGAATTTCAGGCAGGTAAACGCAGACTTTATGTAATCAGTTCCCAAATACTTATAAGTTTTTTAATGAAAGTTTAATAATGGCTTCCACTGATGCCCCTGGCTCTGCCTTCAGCACTTTTTCGACCACTTTCTCGGCCAGTTTGCGGTTGAAGCCTAAAACTTCCAATGCAGATAACGCTTCATCTTTGTTTGTATTGTCGCCTGAAATCGAAACTTCGTCCAGGTCGTACAACTTTAACACCTTGTCTTTCAGGTCGAGGATCGCCCGTTGCGCGGTTTTGGCCCCGATACCCTTCACCGATTGGATAACGCCTACATTTCCTGACGCGATCGCCTCGATGACCTGGCGCGGTTCCAGCGACGACAACATCGTCCGGGCGATGCCGGCACCAATGCCCGAAACGGAGAGCAGCAACCGGAAAATCTCGCGTTCCGACTTCTCCATAAAGCCGAAAAGTGTATGCGCGTCCTCCTTCACCTGGAGGTGCGTATACAACTTGACGTTCTCGTGGGAAGGGAGCAGGGAAAATGTATGGAGCGAAATGTGAACCTCGTAGCCCACCCCACCGCAGTCGATTATGACCATAGTGGGCGATTTCTCTACCATCCGCCCCTGTAACTGTGCAATCATCAGGTGTTAAGTAAAGGCCAAATGTAACAAAAAACTTTGACTTGCATTTGGCATCAGCCTTCGGCCATCCGGCGGCGTTTTTCCTTTTCCTGCGCATCGACCACAGCGACTGCCGCCATGTTCACCATCTCTTCGACACTGGCACCCAACTGGAAAATGTGTACCGGTCGGTCCATCCCCATAATGATAGGTCCGACGGAATCGACGTGGTACAATTCCTTCAGCATCTTATAGTTGATATTTGCCGACTCTAAGTTCGGGAAAATGAGGGTGTTGACCTTCTTACCCGCCAGTTTTGAAAACGGGAACTTCTTGCCGAGCATTTCCGGGTTGAGGGCAAAGTCGGCCTGTATCTCACCGTCTACAATCATATCCGGATAGTATTTATGGAGGTATTCGACTGCCTGGCGCACCTTGGCGGCACTTGGGTCGGTTGACGAACCGAAGTTTGAGAACGATACCATGGCGATTACGGGCTGCATACCGAACATCTTCACCGTTTTGGCCGTCATCAGCGCGATTTTCGCGAGGTCATCGGCTGACGGATCGGGGTTGATCGCGGTATCCGACAGGAACATCGGCCCCCGGTTGGTCATCATCATGTTCGTGGTGGCGAAGAGAGAAATGCCGGGTGCTTTATCGATCAACTGCATCATCGGCTTGATGACCGACGGGTAGTTGCGGGAATACCCGGTGACCAGTGCATCGGCATCGCCGAGGTTAACCATCATGGCCGCGAAATAATTGCGTTCGCGCATCCATTTTTGGGCGTCGAGCAGGGAAATGCCGCGGCGTTGGCGCGACTTCCAGTAAATGTCGGCGTATTTCAGGCGGGTGGCGTCTTCCTCTTTGGTTTTGGGATCGAGGATTGGCACTTCGGAATCGAAACCGAGTTCTTCCTTCAGTTCCAGGATGGTGTCGCGGTTCCCCAGCAAAATAGGCAAGCCGATCCCTTCTTCGTGGACGATTTGCGCTGCTTTGAGTACGTCGAGCTGGTCGGCTTCCGCGAACACGATACGCTTCGGATCCATTTTGGCGCGGTTGGTCAGCAAACGCACCATTTTGTTGTCGGAGCCGAGTCGTTCCAACAGTTCCTCTTCATACCGCTCCCAATCGTGGATAGGGTGCGTGGCGACACCTGATTCCATTGCCGCTCTTGCCACGGCGGGCGCCACGGTAGAGATCAGGCGTGGATCGAAGGGTTTTGGGATGATATACTCACGTCCGAAGATGAGTTTGGTTTCGCCGTAGGCAATGTTCACCTGCTCCGGAACCGATTCTTTTGCCAGGGCAGCCAGGGCTTTCACCGCCGCCATCTTCATTTCTTCGTTGATCTTGGTCGCGCGAACGTCGAGGGCGCCTCTGAAAATGTAGGGGAAGCCTAATACGTTGTTCACCTGGTTAGGATGGTCGCTGCGTCCGGTGGCCATGATGATGTCGTCGCGGGTGGCGATGGCCAGGTCATAATCGATTTCCGGCACGGGGTTGGCCATGGCGAACACGATTGGATTGGCGGCCATTCCCAACAGCATTTCCGGCGTGAGGATGTTCCCGGCGGAAAGGCCAAGGAATACATCAGCCCCTTCCAACGCTTCCGACAGGGTGATACCGGCCTGGGTGGTCGCGTAGCGCCGTTGCAGGTCGGAAAGGTCGAGACGGTCGTTTGACAACAGTCCGTCTTTATCAAACATGATGATATTCTCAAGTTTCACGCCCAGCAGCACATAGAGATTGGCGCAGGCGAGTGCGGCGGAACCGGCGCCCGATACGACGATGCGCACCTTCGAAATGTCTTTATCCGCCAATTCGAGGGCGTTCAACAGCGCAGCCGACGAGATGATCGCGGTTCCGTGCTGGTCGTCGTGCATGACCGGAATGTTGAGTTCTTCGATGAGGCGTTTCTCGATGACGAACGATTCGGGTGCTTTGATATCTTCGAGGTTGATGCCCCCGAAGGTGGGTGCGATGTTTTTTACGGTTTGGATAAACTCTTCGATATCCTTCGTTCCCACTTCGATGTCAAAGACGTCGATATCGGCGAATATTTTGAATAAAAGCGCTTTTCCCTCCATCACCGGCTTCGACGCTTCGGGCCCGATGTCGCCGAGTCCGAGTACGGCCGTACCGTTGGATATGACGGCTACGAGGTTGCCTTTTGAGGTGTATTTGTAGACATTGTTGACGTCTTTTGCGATTTCCAGGCACGGCTCGGCTACTCCCGGTGAATAGGCGAGCGACAGGTCACGCTGGGTTGCGTATTTTTTCGTCGGGACAACCTGTATTTTACCCGGCTTGGGTTTGGCATGGTAAAGAAGGGCTTCACGCCTCCTGTTGGACTTCTTCATAAAAACGGTTTTTTTCCGGAAGTACAAAGGTAGGTTTTCAGGTCGGAACTCACGACGGTAAAACGATGCGAAATCGATTTTTGGGTGGGGCGGGTATTAGTGGTTGGTGGTCGGTGGTCAGTGAGGGGAATCGCTTTCGTACCCGAGGACTCTTTTACTCAGTTACTGTGGTACTCAGGGACTCACGGACTCACGGACTTAGGGACTTAGGGACTGACGGACTCCTTCCCAAAAAACCTTCACCCCTTTCCCCTGGATAAAGATGTATTCGTTTCCCGTTCGCTGGGAGTAATGATGGGTTCTGTCGTGCGTTGAGATATAAGTACATATTATATAAATACGCTATAAACACGACATATATACGACATATATACGACATAAATATGCTATAAAGGGGTAGATGACCCGTCCTAAAGCATCCTTTATCCCCAAAAACACATCGCGAGGACCGCTTAAAGCAATCTCTGGCTCCGACTGAAGAGGTTCTTGGTTTCGGGTTTTGGGTTGTGTTTTGAGTTGGGGTGTATCGCGAAATGATTGGCCCTATAGTGGGCATTGTACTTGCTAATTGGTTCTCGGTTGGGGTGGCCTTGGCCAAGAAACCCGTCATTTTTTAGCAGACAGTCCTAACACACGGAGGACCGAGCCTATTGTCTGTCATTACGGCTTAGCTACCCGGCCTGAAGGTTCAACGGGGTATGTTTTTTAGTTGTGAATCGAGCCTGCCGATGGATCGGATTTGGGCGATATTGTTTGACAAATCAACACATCTGGCACATTACCTACTGTTTGTAAAGTGTATACTAAAAATACTTATTTATGTCCATAACCTAGATCCAACACCTCCCACCTAATTGAAGTCAAACCTATAAATTCGCTTGAAGTCCCAGTAAGCGCCGTTGATCGGAAAACTCTTTTTTAGATAGCGGCCCATTCAGTTTTTGGTTCTGGGTGTCTATGATCCAGTAGACTTTTGATAAAGAGAAAATCTTCTTTTGGATGGGATTATTGGCAATTATGCTATCCGCAATTTTGCGTGCAATCCTCTTATCTTTAGCGGAATTCGCCAGAGACACGCCCTTGGACTTAAATATCCTATACAACGTGCTATCGCCCACAATGGCCTTTCGCTCTGAATTGTACTTACTGTCAAGAGAATCGTGGAAGTAAAAATTATAGAAGTAGTAACGGCTACTCAAGTCGTCTGCAAATAGATCAGAATATAGGAATCGATGTGGCTTCTGAAGAACTAAAATGTAATGATCCTCCACTTTATAGCGTATGATATCCGGATATATAGTCTGAGGTCCAAATATCATATGGTATCTTCTTCCCTCTGAGGCATAAGAGTATCCTCCAGGCAAATCGACATCATAATCAGACATGTTACAGGCCCCACACATTAGTGCAGTGATAGTGTATAAATAAAGGACTTTCTTATTCATATTGAAATTTTCCATTCGTTGCGCGTGCGCGTTAGCAGTCCAAATCGAATTAGAATGCGCTCCTATGTTTCAGTGTAAATCCCGATGGCGCGGATTTCCTTCGGCAGTCGCTGCGCTCGTGTGCAATCCGTGCCTGCTCTACCAATCCAAGTGCTTACATAACTAACTCCAAAACCGTTAGCTCAAACCCATTCGACAGCAACGCGTAATTCCCTGCCGAACTAAAGTACTAAACCACGGGCACGGATTGCAAATCCGCCGTTACCATTTTGTTGAGATAACTTCTTACGTTACCTAACCTTCTTTTGTCTTGACACAAACCGAGGATCAAGCAAATAATCTATCGCTGCAAATTATTGGCCGGGCCCGAAGGTTCAGCAAAGCTAAAAGAAGCAAAAAGTCAAGCGCTTGGTTCGTTCGGCGACCCGCCTATCCCTTGTTCCGGAAATAAAATAAACCCGCTGGCGCTCAGACAGTATTTTATTTCTTCGGAACTGCAGGATGGCTGCTGCCCGCCTGCCACGAACCTATGCGCAAGTCTACGCATTGGCTATGTTTACTAATTTCAAATTTAGGGGTTACGAATGAAAGCCGGAGCAAGCCTTTTCAGACAGAAATACAAAATCTCAGGAAAAAACACTCTTATTGTAATGAACGAAATGCGGTTGCAAGATAGTCAGCAGCATCTTTGCAGTCGTTGAAAGACAAAGTTGCTATGTTGACACGTATAAATTTGCGAGTTAAAATGTTTTGGTTTTTACCATAGAATGCGCCATCGGGGGTTAGCCACATATGCTTGTATCTAATTACTATGAAAACTCACTATTTTGCAAAAAAATTATATATCCCAATATCGTTTAATCACTGCCACAATTAAAGCGATGATACCAATTATTATCATCACGAGTAGTCTGTAGAATCTTGAATTAGAATAAAAGTCATACACAGTTTTCGTTGGTTTGGGTCGAAATTGCGAAAGCAGAAACAAAGCTACTGCAATCAATAAAATAATAATAACCGAATAATAAACCATATTAATTAGAGACAGACGATTTAACTGCGTCATTACAAATTCCAAACACTTGGTCGTTTACGAATTGTTCTCGTGTGGTAAACTGCCCTGACATTCCAAGCCCTTCGCCAGCTGCTGTAAAAGCAAAATCTACGGCAAAACGTTTAGCCGAAAACGATCCTTCACAAAGAGCATTGAAATGCTCAAATGCTGCGCCGCCTAACGACGCATAGCGGCCCGCCGCCATCATACCCACTCCAAATTCTGATAAAATTCCCGTCTGCGCCAAGACAAAGCCAGTACGTTGCATCCAAGCTCCTGCAAAACTCAATGCCTCGGGTTTTTACCATAGAATGCGCCATCGGGGTTCATCTGTATAACTTTCCAGACATTAAGACAAAATTGCTCCCATTTTGATTCTGTTTCTTAGTGCCGAACATGATGGTGTCGTTTTTTACATCTGCCTTATTTACCCCCATTTCCAAACCTCCGACATCATCCACCAGAAAAAAAACGAATTTCGTCGCCCTGACTTTTCCCGTTATTTTTTTCCCGGACTTCAATTCCCGGATATAGGTATTTCCCTCAAAAAGGATCGTGCAGTTTTGATCTTCGTACTCCCGCTCAAAGTGCATAACGTATCTACCTGTAAACGAATTCTCCTGACTGATGGTAAATAACAGAAAGATGTGTATCAGAACTCTCATCATAAATGATTTCTTTGGGTAAAAAGAGATATTATAAAAGCTAAAACTAAGCCTGCTATTATAAAAGCTAAACAGTAAAATCGAGAGTTATGATAAAAACTGTCAAAATCAGAACCTTTTTTAAATTTAAACTTTTTTAAGAAAAAGACACTTATAATAACAATCACCAGAAGGCACCCGGCCCAAGTTAGTTTTTCATCAAAATAGTTCATAATCGCTAATTAATTGGCCCCGATGGCCCGGACGTCCCGTCCGTGCCTTAAAATAAATCCAGACCCATTTCTTCAAATTCATTTTCGGGTCGGGCATAATTTCGGGCTGAGCTAAAGTAGTACTCTTCCGGGCACAAAACGGTTTTCTCCCTAATAGGATTGTTGTGAACGTAGTTGATCTTCTGTAATGAACGTATTACGGTAGATTACTTCGGCGTGGTTCCCGTCCTGTCCTACTTTGTATGTTTAGTTTCTTTTCAAATGGGCACAGGCCTTTTGGAAAAGTTCAAGCATCCACTCCCGCCTGCTTTCAGATCTGTCGATGACGTTCTTCAAAATCATCTTTGACGTAAAGGTCTTGAAATCGCGAATAACCTCAGACAAGGGCTGTTCACCCGCTGCTTTACAGAGGATGTGTATATGACTCGACATGATGACATAGGCGTATATTTCAAGCCCTTTTGCTTTTTGGCAATGATCAAGCGATTTTACGATAAGCTCTTTCTGCTCCAATCTCAACAGCACGTCGACCCATGCGATCGCCGTTATCGTGATAAAGAATGATTCGCCGGTGGTTATGGCTTTGTATTTTGTTGACATGCTTAAAAATAAAAAATCGTAATGTGATGGCATTACGGTTTTTCCGTATTTCAGAGGGCACGGACGGGACGTCCGCGCCATCGGGTTATATCAACATATCAGTGCATCACCCTAATTAATCCTTTTCAATTTGCCTGAATATAAAATTAAATCATCTTCATCTGCGGCACCGTGTTTCTTCGTACGAAAATAAAAGGCGTCCTTGCCTATGTCTTCTTTTTTGAACTCCATTTCTAAGTCGGAATTTTTGTCTTGAAGTATGACTAAATCTTCTTTGAAAAAAATCTGCCCTCTTACTTTTTTACCATCGCTTCGGCACCTAATATATTTAACATCATTAAATGTAATCGTTCCGTTTTGACCGCTATATTCCCGTTCAAACTCAATTTTGAAACTTCCTGTCATGCTTTGAGTCTGTTTTGAAACAAACGACATAAAAACAATTGTAATTACTAACCATTTCATTTGCTTAAAAATATTTCATTAACAAAATCACTATTACTGCCAATATCACGATAAAGGGGCGTAGCGTATACATTTTATCTTTATCGTTTAGCTCTTGCCAGTTTTTGAAGTTCCTTTTGCTTGTCCAGAAACTGATGAACAAAGCTATGATTAATATGGCTATTGTTGATGGTATATTCATATTAGTCTCTGTATGGCCCGGCTTTTGCACTCCTCATTTCATCGAGTAGGTGATCTGTGCCCATCGTACCAAGATTAAACAGTTCCCCCGCCGCTGGAGCGCCCAGACTCTTAAAAGCAGCGTTACATCTTAGAGGAATTACTTGAACTGCGATTTTCGTAATAACTTTTTCAGCAGTAAGAGTTCCTTTATTAGCATCATCAGCTAAATCCATTACCGTACCGGTCGTTGACACGTATCCCCCAATAGTTATTAGACCAACCCCTAAAGGGGCGCCAACTCCCGAAAGCACCAATAAGGACCCCATAACCACGGCGGCATCGCCCGAATTAGAAAAAAGTGGCGCCAATTGAGACAATGCACTCTGATTTGCATTAATAGTCGCGTAGCCGTTAACCATGTAAGGTTGTTCAGCAGGATTTATTGGTGCACTCCCATTAACAGTATAATTTCCGTCCGCTTGGAGTTGGATTTTGTCTCCGTTGAGTTTATTGGTAGCACTGGCGTCCGAAACGACTCTTTTTACATCTGTGTAACCTTTTGCATTTGCTTGTTCAACTGTTTTTACTTCAGGATCATAGGTAATGCTTTGTTTTCCGTCGTTGGTTTTATATTCGATCCGATCATCATTATCCCCTTCTCCCACCTTCTGATCGTCATCTCCAAATCCGTCTCCTCTATTTTTTGAGGCAATAATCTCCAGTCTTGTCATGTTATCGGCATACGGATGGGCACGCATTCCGTCGGGGTCTACGAAACGTAGCGGGCCGTTATAACAATAGTTATAAGGCGTCCATCGCCGTGAGGTTTCCGCTAACGGATCCATATTCATCCACCTTCCCAACGCTGCATCGTAATTCCGTGCGCCATAATCATAAAAATTCAGGCCAAGTTCATCCTGAAATTCCTTCCCATTGTATTTATACTGATACCCCAACCGTACCACCGGCGCCAATACAATCAAATTCCCACCTGTTTCATCGCGGTCGTAATCTACTTTGTCCGTGTTATAGTTCTCGTGTTTGAGACCAAAAGGGTAGTAATTGTTTTCCTCCATGATCGTCAACGCCTGCGTACTTTTATCCCAGGTGTAGCTCAGGCGGTTGTTGCCCAGGTGGTCGGTGTAGTTGTAGACGTAGTTGAACGCGCTTTCGGTGTGTTTCACATAGCCTTCCGAAGTGGGGAAAAACGACAGTTCGCCATCCTGGTATTGGAAGCCGTTCAGGTAGTCGGTTTTCGTAGTGGTAGAAGCATTGCTGTCAATGACCGTCTTTTGCAGCTTTGTGCCGCTGCCATCGTAAAGTCTAAGGAGCTTATGGCGGGCACGGATTGCAAATCCGCGCCATCCGGTTTTGACTTATGAATATGTTCAGGCCCTGTATTTGTTGGGATGGCCGATGGTGTTTTAGTAAATCAACACATCTGGTACATTACCCATAAACTATTTATTACCTGTTGAAAGATAGGATTTTAAACTAGAATCAAAATCACTATACATACCGGAATGCAACTTATAGCGCCATCCCGTGAGCGTTGAATTGGCATAAAAAGTATCGCGGGAAACAACGAATGCGTACTTATAAATTCCAAACTTCCTCTTATCGACATCTAGTTCAGGGCATTTGACCAATGAATCCTTAATCAATGAGAGTTGACCTATCAACAAATTCCTGTTCCGGATTCTCAGTTTCTTAATCCTTTTATTTCCGTTAAAAAAGTCGTCCATCCTAAATGCGAATACGTCATCTTCACCTAACCGCGGATCAGATTTATATATCATAATCGGCTTACTGCATGAACTACAGAAAAACAGCACAATGGCAGCCAGTTTCAAAATAAATTTTTTCATACTATTTGTTTATTCTCCATGTAAAAGCGGAATCGGGCCAAAGGGTCGCGTAGTAGTAACGCCTTGAGTAGTATAAGGCACAATTCCATAATTTGTGCGAGCGTCCTCTCGTAAGTTGGTGCTTACCCGATTAGCGAGCATGGTAGTATGCTGCTCTTCAGCATTAGTAAAGCTAAAATCCTGACCATAGTCACTAACTATTTGACCTTGAGTGGTAATATCATTTACGCGTGTTCTCCACTGTGGATCATAAAACTTGTTAAACTGATGAATAAGTTCGTGACTCAGTGCATTGGAAGGTGAGTTATATCCAAAATTTGCTGTCGGTTCATCCTTTGAGTCTTTACCATATTTATTATTGATGTCGGTAAAAAATGCAATTCCCATATTTGGATTAAAAGTTATCTTGTTTTTTTTATAATCAATTTTCGTATCGCTCCCCTTGCAAATTTTTACTGTATTTTCTTTGTCATTAACAAGCTCTTCCAAAATATTGACTTTCTTCGCATTTTCCCCCTCTCCAATAGTAATTTCCATTGCCTTAGAAGAATACAGATAATCTAAAGCTCTGAATGTTTCTCGTTGAAAATCATTTTTTATTTTGTCGTAATCTCTGTTTTCTTCATATGTGTATACATGTCCACCTACTTTGATTCTCTTACCATCAGGATCAATGAAATATACAGGGTTATCAACAGCATATGCGTAAGTTGAAAACCTCCTTGATTTCTCCGCCAAAGGGTCAATATTCATCCACCTCCCCAAAGCCGCATCATAATTCCTTGCCCCATAATCGTAGAAGTTAAGCCCCAACTCATCCTGCCAATCCTTCCCATTGTATTTATACTGATACCCCAACCGTACCACCGGCGCCAATACAATCAAATTCCCGCCTGTTTCGTCGCGGCACTATCTATGACACAAATAACTCAATATCCTGTATTGTTTGTTTTATAATCGGCACAAGACGTTCATTATCAATGGAATTTAGGGCCTGCAATACACGACTTTTTTCCAAATACTTGTGTATCCGTGCAATATCTCCAAATCCGTTTATGGCCGCTTTCGAAACCCAAAAATCTCTGTGATTGCAAAAACGTAGACATAACTCTTGCAACCATTGACCATCATCTATTCCGTTTACAGCTCCGATGATTGCGCTTACAACCTCTTCATTGCTGCCGTTGGCTAATATTTTCTCAACCTCTTCTTTGGTGTCGAAAAAAAAAGATTCGTATTCCATTTACAAAATTTTACCTTTCTTGTTCACGAGCTTTGATTTTATTAGGACATTCTTCATTTCTTGCGTGAGTTCGTCCCAAGTTCGTACGTGCCCATGGAACTTATTCTTTGAATGCTCATCAAAAATATTGAATTCTTGATTTTCCTTATCCACCCCTATCCGTCGAGTGGTTTCTCCTGGTAGTTCAATAGAATTGTCCAGAACTTCCTGGGGATTTCTGGGAGCAGCAGACGCCTCTCCCCGTTTGGTGCGACCATGCTTAGGATTATCCTCATATACGCGTTTGACAACGGTTTCTTCGATCGATTTTTCCTCAAGTTTGTTATCTCTAACCCTCAATTTTTCCTCCATACCGTACAACCGAAGCAAGTCGCCGGTATTTTCAGGATGGTTTGAAAAATCAGACGTCATGGTGTCCGATAACAGAAGTACTCCCCAACCTAACACTCTACCGACAACACCCAGAAAAGCACTTCCGGCTCCATGTCCAGCAGTCTTTGCTCCGTTTTCTGCTACGGTGGTTGCTGTTTGCTGAACTACTCTAGGCATTGCTGTAACGATGTAACCATTGGTTGTTCGTCTTTCTACCTTTATAGGTTCATGAGCAGCTCTATCTTTACCTTGCGTTTCCTTGCCTTCCAGTCCCTCTAACTCTATTTTCCAAACAGGATTATTATGTGCGACTTGATAAGTTGAAATTGACATAAACTCTTCTGCAATTGGATCAACATCAAAGAAACGTGCAAGAGCATAATCATAATTTCTGTGTCTAAAGGAATCCCAATTTAGTCCGAGCTCGTCCTGTCGCTCTTGTCCCAAAAACTTATACTGATACCCCAACCGCACCACCGGCGCCAACACAATCAAATTCCCGCCTGTTTCGTCGCGGTCGTAATCTACTTTGTCCGTGTTATAATTCTCGTGTTTCAGGCCGAACGGATAGTAGTTGTTTTCCTCCATGATTGTCAACGCCTGCGTACTTTTATCCAAGGTGTAGCTCAGGCGGTTGTTGCCCAGGTGGTCGGTGTAGTTGTAGACGTAGTTGAACGCGCTTTCGGTATGTTTCACATACCCTTCTGAAGTGGGGAAAAACGACAGTTCGCCATCCTGGTATTGGAAGCCGTTCAGGTAGTCGGTTTTCGTAGTGGTAGAAGCATTGCTGTCAATGACCGTCTTTTGCAGCTTTGCGCCGCTGCCATCGTAAAGATACGAAATTACCCCGCCGTTGTCGAAGGTGATTGTTACGGGCAGATTGAGGTGGTTGTACGTAATGGCTGCAATGCCTTTGTTGGCATCGGTTGTCATATTGCCGTAGGCATCGAAGCCATATTCAACCGAGCTGTGTGCCCCGTCTTTAAACCCGTTGCTGAAACCGGTGGCGTCTTCTACCGCGCGGAGTTGGTTGGTGTTGGCTTCATACAGGTAGGTCAGGTCATCAATTGGCAAGGCAAGCTGGTCGTCGGCATCGCGGTAGCCGTTGCGGTCGAGCGAGAGGATGTTGCCGTTGCGGTCGTAGCGCAGTCTTTCGTTGTAGGCATTGGTCACGGGGCTGACGGTGTTTTCCGGCCGGATATAGGTGGCCCCTAGCAGGCGGTTCATCCCGTCATAGCGATACCCATATTCGCGGAGCACGTTGTCGCTGGCCGAGCGCCAGTAGGTTTCGGAGATGTTGCCGTTGTAGAGTGGTTTCTGTCCGTAATCGTTTCCATAGTCGGTACCCGGTTGGTTGTAATTGATATGAAAGGAAAACAGGTCGCTGCCCAGACTCGCCACATCATTTATGTCGGTCATCCAACCGCGGATGTTGTAGCGGTAGGTCTGGGCTACCCCACTGCGACTGGGACTGCGACTGAAGAGGGCGTTCCGGCGCCCACTGCCTACTGCCACTGCCCACTGCTTACTACAACGGCGCCGTCGGGCTATCCGTTACAAGTCCTCGCTCGTGCCTCGCTGTGGGCTTTCCACTGCTATCCCTAACGCAACGGTTCTTCTATCAACTGCAATCGTCTTGAGAACGTTTGTGCATTCTTATTATGGGCTTCACCCACACATCTGTAACACCAAGTCAAATCTGAGGTCATTTTTCTGGTTGTAAGCGTTTAAAAATAAGAAAACAGCCTTCGGGCTGTTTCTGTTTTTGAGGTGTGAATTTACCCAGACACCGTATTTGTTGGGTTGGACGTTTGTTTTTTGGAAATCCAACACATCTGGTACATTACCAGTTTATCATTTCTGGTCAGTTATGTAAAAACCCCTTTGGGAACACGTGATCGCGTTCTCACAAAGGGGTTTATGCAAATGTAGAAATATTTGTTAAATTAACAAATTAAGCTAGGTATTCTTGAAACTACGTGAAATAGAATAGCTCAATTATCATCTGATTGTTCTTTTGCCATCTAATCCAACCCGTTTCAGGGTTTGCATCCCCACCCCATTTGACCTGTAACCAATCGCCATCAATTTTTACAGGCATATAAAACTCTTCCTTATCATACGGAAGGGCCGCCGCGTTGTCGGATGCTTCCTTCTTAATTGGATTCTTTGCCGAGTTAAACTCAACTGAGAAAGCTGTTAGAATATGTTCTGCTTTTGTTTGAAATTTAAAATTAGAATCATCAAGCCTGATGTACTTTATATCCTGCGTTTTTTCATTGGAGATAACCTTGTATCCTTTGTCAGTCTTTCCGACACATCGAAATACCAAAAGATAGTAGTCAGGGTGCCAAGCAAAGGGCTCGATGGTTGTTAACGGCTTGGCAAAAGAAAAAGTTGAAACATTCTGATTTGAATCGTAGAGACTAAATATTTGACTATTACCCGTCTTCTCTTTGGAAACTACAAAACCGATGAAATCCGACTCTGATTTGTTTTCAAGTAAAGGGGCGATAACGTCAGCTGTCTTAGTTTTCGCAACCGTTTGTGTTGTTTCTTCGATTTTCGTCTTCTCTTTTGTCGTGCAAAAACAAAGCGGCATCATAAGAAGGGTGGTAAATATTCTAAACGTTTTCATAATTAAAAGCCTGATATTAATGATGGGAATGATGATGCTCTCGATGTCGGTGCGGATGGACTATATTTCCAATTCATAGATTTATATTCTAAGCCAATATGCCCATGGTCATTGTGTCCACCTACTTTTGTGACACCCGAAATACTGCCTGTCGTGCCTTGATAATTTTTAGTGAATCCATAGGTTTTTGCTGTTTCATAAACTAAGGTATTATTTGTCGAGCTAAAATTCGAATCCGTCATCGCTGTTTGGCTTTGGAAACTATTTCCATCAGTACCAATGTATCGGAAATCGACATTGGTACCACTTTGTTTGCCATTGTGTCCATGTCCCGCATGATGCTTACTTCCTGGCTGCCACGGGTCGGAACCATTAGAGGACGACATATCGCCCAAAGATATAGTAATACCACTTTCACGAAGTGTACTAATTACGCCAAATAGGGCTGCTGCTGCTTCAGGTTTCAAATAGTGGTCGCCTTGCCCAACTTCTTCAGCTGGTGCGGTTGAAGTCCCACCTTTATCTACGCCCCCATATCTTGAGTAGCCATCACCACTTGCAGGAAAGTTGACTAATCCTGCATCATTTTTCTCTAAGGTTGCCTCCAAGGTGTAGGTGCCGTCACTATTTTGTGTGTAAAAGCTATCGGTGGCATCATCAGTCTTCACTGTAGTTATCGAACCGTCATCATCAATATAATGATTATCTGGCGGGGTCGCCGACATCCCATCAGGGTCAATAAAGTAAACAGGATTGTCCATTGCATAAGCGTATGTTGACCATCGTCTACTTTGCTCCGCCAACGGGTCAATATTCATCCATCTACCAAGTGCAGGGTCATAATTCCTCGCTCCGTAATCGTAGAAGTTAAGCCCCACCTCATCCTGCCACTCTTTCCCATTGTACTTATACTGATACCCCAACCGTACCACCGGTGCCAATACAATCAAATTCCCGCCTGTTTCGTCGCGGTCGTAATCCACTTTGTCCGTGTTATAATTCTCGTGTTTCAGGCCAAAGGGATAATAGTTGTTTTCCTCCATGATCGTCAACGCCTGCGTACTTTTATCTAAGGTATAGCTCAGGCGGTTGTTGCCGAGGTGGTCGGTGTAGTTGTAGACGTAGTTGAACGCGCTTTCGGTGTGTTTCACATAGCCTTCCGAAGTGGGGAAAAACGACAGTTCGCCATCCTGGTATTGGAAGCCGTTCAGGTAGTCGGTTTTCGTAGTGGTAGAAGCATTGCTGTCAATGACCGTCTTTTGCAGCTTTGTGCCGCTGCCATCGTAAAGATACGAAATTACCCCGCCGTTGTCGAAGGTGATCGTGACGGGCAGATTGAGGTGGTTGTAGGTAATGGCTGCAATGCCTTTGTTGGCATCGGTTGTCATATTGCCATAAGCATCGAAGCCATATTCGACCGAGCTGTGCGCCCCGTCTTTAAACCCGTTGCTGAAACCGGTGGCGTCTTCTACCGCGCGGAGTTGGTTGGTGTTGGCTTCATACAGGTAGGTCAGGTCGTCAATCGGCAAGGCAAGCTGGTCGTCGGCGTCGCGGTAGCCGTTGCGGTCGAGCGAAAGGATGTTGCCGTTGCGGTCGTAGCGCAGTCTTTCGTTGTAGGCATTGGTCACGGGGCTGACAGTGTTTTCCGGCCGGATATAGGTGGCCCCTAGCAGGCGGTTCATCTCGTCGTACTTATATCCGTATTCCCTTAATACGTTGTCGCTGGCCGAACGCCAGTAGGTTTCCGATATATTGCCGTTATAGAGCGGTTTCTGTCCGTAATCGTTTCCATAGTCGGTACCCGGTTGGTTGTAATTGATATGAAAGGAAAACAGGTCGCTGCCCAGGCTGGCCACATCGTTGATATCGGTCATCCACCCGCGGATGTTGTAGCGGTAGTCGACGGTTTGGTAGGGTGCGCCGTTATAACTGTTGCCTCCTACTTGTTTGCTCACCAATTGCCCGAGGGCATCGTATTGACTTTCAGAAAGCGTTTCGGTGTTCATCGCGTCAATGGTGTGGGTATGCCGGAAGGGGCGTTCCTGAGCCGTGTAGGTGATGGTATCGGTGACCGTCAGCGTCAGGTCATTGCCCTCCCGCTGGTGTTGGGTGCGGGTGTAGCGGGGTTTTCCGGTAAAGTCGAGCTTCGTCGAGACCGTTTGCACCCCGCCCAGGAAATTCGTTGCCTCCGTGCGCACTACGCGGCCTTTGGTGTCGTAAAAGGTGGTGGCCTCATGACCGTCCTGTTGGCTGGGGTCGGTGAGCACGCGGTTCCACGTATGGGTCGCGAGTCCCTTCACGTTGGTAGCCACCGACTGCGCTTCCACCGACGTCGGAGGCGTTGCCGCATTCGGGTAGTCGTAGTCGTCGTAATGCTGCACCGTCAGCAGTTCCATGGTCGTAGGGGCACTCAGCGAGGTGTAGCCCTGTACGGTTCCATATTTGTCACGCGACTCAAACAGTTGGGTGTTGCTACGCTGGTTGCCGACCCCTACCCGGGCGTGGGGCCAGTCGTTGAGCGTTTCCAGTTGCCAGCCGGTATAGGCCACCCGGCCAAAAGGGTCGTATTTGGTGATGAGCCATCCCTGGGTGCCTCCATCAAATGGGTTTAGCGCAGGCCCTGTGGCGATCACCCGATCCAGTTTGTCGTACGCCAAATATTCCCATTGTTTACCGGGGAGTTTTTTGGCTGCCAACCGGTTGCGGTGGTCGTAGGCATATTGGTAGCCGTATCCGTTCAATTTATCGTTTGACAGGCTCGTTGCTGCCATCGGTGGAATCACGTAACTGAGGTTCCCGAACTGGTCGTAGACGTAGTAAGTGTCGTTGCTATCGTGATCCGACTTGACCCAAATACGTTTGAGTACGATCCGGCCTTCTTTGTCTTTGAATTCTACCGTGGAACCGTCTTCTTCGGTAGGATTGGCACCGGAATTCTCGTCATAGGTAATGGTTTTGTAGAGTTGGCCCGCTGCATAGAAGCCATTGTTGGTCAGTGTGGGTTCGTAGTACTCTTTGGCCCCTGACCACACGGCGTTTGCGGAGAACCATTTCACTTCGTTTGCGGCGTTGGTCTGGTAGTCAAACTTGATTTCATGTCCGCTACCCAATGCCCAGGCATCGCCGGGGGCCGCCTGTTTGAGAACGCGGTTGAGCGGAGAGGCTTCGAACAACTTTTCGCTGAACGGATTCGACTGGCTGTAGGCCGTTGCGTAATAAGACAAAGCATCGGAACGCACCGTGTCAGGATCTATGAATGCCTGGTTATCCTGTTGGGTTGGTAATGGCAGCCATTCCTCGGTTTGTCTTCCAAAACCATCATAGCGGATAGGAGTTACCAAGTCTTTTCCGTCACCCGACATACGGCCCGCGATCTGTTCGATCGGGCGGCCGAGTCCGTCGAGGTAGGTGACGTTAATCTGCGCTTCCTCTGCGGTGGGATTGGCGATAGGGGTGGTCGTCGCCACTTTGTAGGTTTTGGTTTTCACCCAGTTGGGGAATCCGTAGTAGTATTCATTTTCGGATAGGATGTTGCCCTCGTGGTCCTGCACCTGTGACAGCCGTCCGAACGAATCGTAGATGTAACGGGTGGTGTAGCCCCTTGGGTCGGTAATGGTGCTGACCCCCACGCCTGGTTTGTAGGTGAGGGTGGTGACCATGGCATTGGCCATCGAAGCATCGGCACGGAGGGCATCAAGCGCGCTGCCGATAGTGACAGGCGTCGCGTTTTCGATGGCGGTGATCAGGTTAGAAGGAATGTCCTGATAGGCCATGTTGTCGATTTTAGCGACGGGGTAGGCTTTGTTGTAGCCGTAGAGGTAGGTGATTTTGGCACCGCCTTCCATTTGAACTTCCTGTATCGCCCCGGTGTCCAAATCCACTCTATTGAACGAAATCCTTTGTTCGATGTCCTGACTTCCCTTTGCAACCCCAACCTTTTCCGTTGCTATTACATTGCTACCATAATCTTTATACAGTGTTCTCTGTCGGGATAAAAGTTGTCCGTTTCGAAATACATCAGTTTGAATCTGCTCCGATATCCGATATTGCGCATTTGCCTTCATCATGTTCAAGGCGGTCATTGACGCAGTTGAAAACGCCGGTCCAGGGATTGTGAGCGCTGACGTGACATTAGATGGATAATAATAATCTGTTTTCAATACATTGCCTGTATCCAAAGTCGTTTCGATACTCTTTGGCCGTCTATTGACTGCATAATAGTCATAGTCCGTTGATATTGTTAGCTGGTTTGCGGGGGTATTGATGCCTGTGTAAAAGTACTTTTTCTCGACCGTGGATGACAGCTTCGCCCAACCGTACACTTTTTCGATCGGCCACATATTTATATAATGGGAAGGGTAGCCACAGCAGAAAATTTTGAAATCAAAATGCAGACAGTTGCAATTAGTTATTGGAACCAACTTCTGTTGGTCTTGATCCCACACCCAAGGAATCGTCGGCAAAGGGGAGTTGGTACCCGCTGAACATACAGCGCCCGGACTCGCGCCCCAAGTACCGTATTGCCCGTGATTGAAGATAACTGTAAAATTATTGTAAAAGGCTGATTTAAAGCAAGGGTCTTCCGTGTGCAGCCTAACGCCAACCAGTAACTTTTGTTCTTCATAGTCGTATACATTTTCCGTTGACTGCAAGATTCTATCTGTACTATCAAAAACCTCCTCTTTTAGCAGCAAACCACGACGATAATCACGTTCAAGGACATTCGGATTCGGGATGGGGCCAATCATCGGGTCGGAAATATCGATTGGTGATTGATAGGTAAACCGGCTGTATCCTAACTCTTGGGCATCGTGCGAACGTCTTGTCACCTGTACGTGTTTATAGCCCACGTCAGCCCCTTTGGTTTTGGTTATATGATAAATGTTCTCACTACCACTTACATCGTAGTCAAATACCGCTGCCCCATCAAATGTATCGTTGTTAGGAACATACGGTCTGTCAATTATTCTATATGAATAGGCGGGCTTTGGATAGGAGAGCGACCCGCTACTGCGATTCGGATAATTTGGGAAAGAGTAGTCAAAATTAGTCTCAAAATCAGCTAGAACATCGTTATTATTTATGGGACCCGAACCATGTACGCCACCCAAACCCATCAATATATTCTTATAATAATCTGCTGCAGCGTTTCCATCTGCGAAATATCCGATGTTATTTATTCGGAGACCTCCACCGTAAAGGTATTCCTTGTTATCTATTGCTTTTTTATATGAAATCTCGAGGTTATAGGAGATGGGGGGAAAGGAAATATTGAACCCCTCCTCAAACAAGACAATATACCCTCCTTTTTGAAGATTGATGGCGAAACTACAGGATACCGCAGTTTGTTCACTGCAATCTGCCCCATTCATTAGAATTGCCGGACGGGTGGTGTCAACGGTGTAACCCGAAACCGAGTTTGCCAATGGGTCAGAGAAGGTAACCGGCACCAGTTTGAATTTCCATGGCGGACTTGATGCATTTTCCTGCCAGTCGTATGGAATGCTGGTTGTCAACTTGTACTTTCCCTGATGACTTTTATCTATATGAATATACTGCTTAACAGAATTGTTTGCGTCAGCTAATCCGAAATAGTTCTTAGAAGATGTTTGCCAAACAAAGTTTTCCTCATTATCGAAAATGAAGCCCGGCTCAGGGCTATCTCCATTACACCCCAGTTCGCCCGTACATCCCAAATACTGCTGACCGGCATATGAGAAAGTGTTAGGTCCAAAGTCGAACACGTAACACCCGCCAGTCGGTAATGTCATTTTCCTCAACACACCGGTAGTTGAATACATTTTGTCTGTAGTGTGCTCATTTGCGAGTATTCCGGACGGTTTTCTGGCGTAACCCCAACTATCAAGTTCGTCGTTTCGGGTTGGATATTCTCCTTCCAAAAGTCCATTCTTTTCATACTCCAGTTCGTACGCATAATCGGAGCCCGGCAGCGCACCAGAGACAATGACTTTATTTAAAAAGAGTTTTTCGTCTCCACCCGTTTCAAAGTACTCGTTCCGAATATTTTTAAGAACGTTGTCATAAGCATCTTTGTGAACAATTCCCTTTAGACGTACCGATGTGGAATTTGGTTCAAACCCTCCCCTTGACTCGGTGATAAATTCCACACGGCCATGACCCGGGACGATGATCGAACTGAGCTTTTTAGTCTGCATCTCCCGGTACGAACTGGTAGTCTGGAACTTTGGCAATATTGATTTGTAGGTCGGCGCAGGGTACAATGGGTTGTAGTACATACCCATAACAGGACCTAAAACTTCACCGTCCTGTGGTCCAACGTTACGTACCCAAGAATCATCTTTTGTTATCTCGGTTGAAGTTTGGTAGTTGTAGTATATTAGGTCTTTTCCAGCAGGCGACTTGACCGTCGTAAGGTGGTACGTGCTCTTGAAAATTTTCTCTTTCCCTAATATCCAATCATCCACACTGTTAAAGCCATAATATTGGGTATGCGTTGCTGAATACTGTTTAGTTAGCTCAGGATCATTGAAAAAAAACGCAACTCCGTCATCACGTGTTATGACAAAGTTGTCATCGGTCTTGTTGTATACAATTTTTACCGCATTTGCATTGAATAGTTTTACTGTCTGTCCATCTGATTTTATGTAAAAGCTCCCCGATGCGCCCGGAATAGCAAATGTGTAGATATCATATTGGGTATCAACATACCCTTTCTCAAATGCTTCCCACAGAAACTTTTCCCGGTTGTAGTCGCTCCCCGGCTCATAATACGTCGAGAAAATAGATGGGTCGGCGAACACCGACTCGAAACCATTCACCGTGTTCCACATACCACGATAAATGGCATCACCTGTTTCCGCGTAGTAGTCGTCCGGTAAGTCCCGGACAGTACGGGAAACGTAGCTGTCACCTTCTAAAGACCAGCCGGCTCCGGTCCAGCCAGGTACGATGTTTACCTGAGCACCACTAGGGTGATACTTTAGTCCCAGGTTGACCGAAACGTTTGGGTATGAAGACTGAATGTTTACTAATGGAATACCTATATCGGGTACTCCTGTGTAGTTACTTACCGGTATCTCTTCAAATTTCAAAAGGGCAGCAATCGTCGGCGAAGGAGGAATCACTTCCGGTAATGAAATAGGCTTTGGGCCAGTCTCGTTTGATGTATTAGTTGTAGTTTGTCCGAAGCCTGCGAATGACGCGATAAGAATGACAAAACGTAGTAATTTCATTTTCGTAGTATTTAGTTAATCCCCTTCATCACTTTCAAACTCCCCTCCCCCTTATCCGTCACCACCGAAATGATGTAAATGCCTTCCGGATAGGCGGCGAGGTTCACCGGCACGGTGCGTTCGGTGACGGGGAAAGTTTGCAGTTGGTGGCCGCCGAGGTCATAGACCGAGAGGCTGCCTTTGGTGAAGTCGAAGCCGACGATCACGTTGGTGTATTCGACCACCGGGTTGGGGAAGGCTTCGATGGTTTTCTTGTCTTTGATTTTCTTGTCTTTGTCTTTGAGTTTTACTACCCAGAAGTCGCGGTTGCCGTAGTTGGCTTTTTTATCGCGACTTTGCTTGGCGCCGGGCTTTATTCCAGTCGCAGTCGCAGGGTTGGAGCGTGAGGAAGTCGCAGTCGCAGTGTTGGGGCTTGAAGACAGTGCCGTAGAAGGGGCTAGTTGTCCGCCGACTTTGAGTCCTCCGAGGTCTTTTTCTTTGTTGAGGCCCAGACCGTCGGTTTGGTCTTTGATGAAGTCATTGGCCTGGGTTTGGGCATCATTTACCGTGCTGTCCATTTCATTCTGCAGGCGGTCGGCACCGGCCAGGTTGCCGTCGTTGCCGACGGTTACGCCACCTTTACTGGCTTTTCCCTTTCGTGACGACTGCGACTGTGACTGCGACTGCGACTTCTCCGGGTCACTCGTTCCGGCCAGTACATATCCGCCATCCCTTGTCTCAATGGCTTTTTTGAGGATGTCTTCGCCGTCGCTGCCTACGCTTTTGCGCCACAACTCATCGCCTTTCGCATCGATCTTTATGGCCACGAAATCACCGGTGTCATTTTCGGACTTTCCGTCTTTCTGACTTGCCGACTCTGCTTTCGCGTATGCTCCCACTACCAGCGTTTCATCATCGTTCTCAACGATGCTCGCCAGGAAGTCGGCGTTACCTATGTCGTACGTCTGCTGCCAGAGGATGTTGCCTTTGGTGTCGAGTTTGAGCAGCCAGATGTCGCTGCCTTTTCGGTTGGTTTGGCTTTTGTTGCCGGACGGGCCTGAGGCGGAACTACCGCCCACCAGGTAGTTACCGTCTTTGAGTTGGAGGGCGGAAAAGAGTTGGTCGTCTTTGTCGCCGCCGAGGGTGCTTTGCCATTCGATGTTGCCGTCAGCGTCGAGTTTGAGTATCCAGTAGTCGCCGCCGGTGCCCCAGGGGTCTTGGTTCTTGTCGGGTTTGCTTCGGCTGGGGTTGCTTCGGCTGGGGTTGCTTCGGCTACCGCCTCGCAAGGACGTTTTGTTATTTGACGTGGTTTCTGGGGAGGTGCTTCGCGGGGACGCGTTGCTGTCTGAGGGGCTGTTCGAATAGCCCGCTACTAGAAAGCCGCCGTCCGAGGTTACTTCGAGAGCGCGGAGCAGGTCGGCGTATCTGCCGCCGAAGGTGCGCTGCCATTGGAGGTGTCCGTCTTTGTCGAGCTTGACGATCCAGTAGTCCATATTGCCGCGGCTTTTCTCGGTTTTGTCGCCATTGGCATCGGACGCCGACGAACCACCGGCAATGTAGCCACCGTCGCGGGTGGGGAGCACGGCCAAAAGGTCGTCTTGCCCGATACCGCCGAGGGTTACCTGCCACTCCTCTACCCCTTTGGCGTTGAGCTTGATGATCCAGTAGTCATTGCCGCCGCGGCAGGCGTCTCTCTTATCGCCATCGGGTTGTTCTAACTGCTTACTGCCCCCTGTTGCCTTCTGCAACTGCGACTGTGACTGTCCACTATCCGACGTCCCTCCCAAGATAAATCCGCCGTCGCGCGTGTTGCGGATGCTCATGAGGAAGTCGGAGCCGCTGCCCCCGAACGACTTCTGCCAGTCTTCGGCGCCGTGTTCGTCCATTTTCCATATCCAGAAGTCGAGGTCGCCTTTGGCGTCGGCCTGTTTGTTGCCGCTTTTCTGCGACAGCGAGCTGCCTGCTACTATAAAGCCATAATCGGCCGTGGGTTGCAGGTCGAAGAGATAGTCGGCCTGTCGACCGCCGAAGGAGTGTTCCCATTGGACGTCCTGGGCGGAGAGCGCGAAGGGAAAGAGAAGGAGAAGGAGGAGGTGTTTCATATGTTAAGGAGGAGTTAGGTGGTTGGTTATTGGTCGTTGGTTGTTGGACAGTAGCGTCAGGGATGGCACGATACGCTACGGGCGGATGAGAGGGTTTGCGAAACTGTAATCTAGCTCTCTTTTTGCAAGTAGTGAACCGTATCAATAAGAACGTGGGCGACGGGACGAAATCGTCCTGCGCTGGGGGTATTACGAAATGTCAATAGTATCCCAGTTGCGACGTACGCAAGGGTTGGTTTACGTCTTCGCCTTCCGAGTAAAAACGTAAACCGGGCATCGTCCTGGGGTTGACTAAGGGAGGATGCGCTCCCGGCCGAAGGCCTGCCGTATCTCCAAAGTGTGATTTGGGAGACTCGTGCGGTATATGAACGCGAAGATAGGAAAATATATTGTAGGAAGGTTAGGAAATTATTAACACGTAGTAATGATTACGGAATGGGGGCCTGGATTCCTGCTCCTTATTTACCGGAGCCGTTCCGGGCCGTTTACTCGGTTCCAGACACGAATTGGATATTCCGTGCCAATCCGCTGTATTTCGTCCGCTTGACGGCGGAATTACGGAATACCTTGCGAAAGGTCTCTTCGGTGATTTCTTCCCAGTCGCGTTTTGACATGCCGAGCAGGTCAGGATGGGGGTTGAAGCCGGGTTCGTTGTGGGGTGTGGCAAAGCGGTTCCAGGGGCACACGTCCTGGCACACGTCGCATCCGAATACCCAATCATCGAAGGTTCCCTTCATTTCCATGGGGAGGTTGTCTTTCAATTCAATGGTGAAATACGAGATGCACTTGCTGCCGTCGACTACGTAGGGCGTGATGATGGCGCCGGTGGGGCACGCGTCGATGCAGGCGGTGCAGGAACCACAATGATCGGCAACGGGCGTATCGTAGACCAGATCGAGATCGACGATGAGTTCGGCGACGAAGAAAAAGGATCCTACCTGCTTCGACAGGAGGTTGCTGTTCTTGCCGATCCAGCCCAAACCGGATTTGGCGGCCCAGGCTTTGTCGAGTACGGGGGCTGAGTCGACGAACGCACGACCGTTTACCTCGCCGATTTCCGACTGGATGCTATGCAGCAACTCCCGTAGTTTGTCTTTGATGACAAAATGGTAGTCTTCGCCGTAGGCATATTTTGAGATGTGGTAGGAATCGTCGCGCTGCGTCTGTTCAGGAAAGTAATTGAGCAGTACGGATATGACGCTCTTCGCACCGTCGACTAGTAACGTGGGATCGAGTCGTTTGTCGAAATGCTGCTCCATCCAGGTCATCTGTCCGTGACGGCCCTCCCGCAACCACTTCTCTAGTCGCGGCGCCTCTTCCTCGAGGAAGCCGGCTTTGGCTATGCCGCACGACAGGAAACCGAGCCGTTTGGCTTCGGCTTTGATGAAGGCAGTATGGGTAGCCCTTCGATCCAACGATCAGTGGTTGTGGGTTCGGATCCAGTCGATGATGGCGCTGAGGTTCTGCGCTTCGTACTCGGGATTGTTCATACCGGCGTCGTGTGCCGACCCTTCTCGAATCTCGAGTTTTGCGTCGACCTTTAACTCTTGCAAACGGGCAAACAAGGCCTTGGAAAGTTCAACGGGGACGAGTGGATCGGCGTCTCCGTGGATGAGCAAGGTGGGAACGTCGGTTATACGGTTGTACGGACTGATGCTCTCGAACGCCGGATTGGGTCCGGTCTCGTTGAACTTCGCGCCTGCCACTCTCTCGATGATGTCTAAATGCCCGTTCTTCTTAATGAAGGCGATAGCTTCGGCACCGTCCATGCGGGAAGGGGCGCACAGTGCGCTGATTGAAAGGATGCCGGGGTGGGTATAGCCATACAACAGGGCGAGATGGGCACCGGCGCTGATACCCCCGATGTGGATTTTCGTCTTGCCGAAACCGTACTCTTTCGATACAAATTTCAGGAAGGTGATGGCGCTGTCGATGTCGTCGATCAGGTTCTTTCCGCTTATGGCATTCGATACATAGCGGTAATCGACATTTGCCACGATGATGCCCCGATCGCGCAGGTCACGCGCATGTTTGTCGGTATACTCGTTCCCGCCCATCGACCAGGCGCCGCCGTGCAGCAGTACGAGCACAGGGGTGTCGCGTGTGACCGTTTTCGGAAGGAAGAGGTCGAGGTAGTGCTGTTTTTCTCTTCCGTATTTCAGTGCCCTGACATCGCGTTGGCCGAAGACGACGGTGGATGCCAACAGGGCCAGTGTGAAAACAAGTGCTCTCATAGGGATGCGTTAAAATAGTCCGCCCTGATAATCTGTCCGGATTTTACCCAAGTGTCGGTAGGCTTTCTCCGTCACTTCACGTCCTCTTGGCGTGCGGGTGATGAAACCCTCCTGGATGAGGAACGGCTCGTACACCTCTTCGATCGTTTCTCCGTTCTCGGATACGGCCGTGGCGAGCGTCGACAGACCGACAGGGCCTCCTTTGAACTTCTCGATGATGGTCAAGAGGATTTTGTTGTCCATCTCATCCAAGCCGTGTGCATCGACATGCAGTGCCTTCAACGCATACCGGGCGATCTCGATGTCGATGCTGCCGTTTCCTTTCATCTGGGCGAAATCGCGCACGCGACGAAGGAGTGCGTTGGCGATACGCGGTGTACCCCGACTCCTACCCGCGATTTCGATAGCGGCTTCCATGGTGATACCCACATTCAGGATGCTGGCGGAACGCTCGACGATGGTCGTCAAAAGTTCGGTTGTGTAGTATTGCAGTCGGCTTTGGATACCGAAACGTGCCCGCATCGGAGCCGTCAACAAGCCCGAACGGGTGGTGGCACCGACCAGCGTAAACGGATTGAGTGTAATCTGCACCGACCGTGCATTCGGACCCGATTCGATCATGATGTCGATCCTGAAATCCTCCATGGCCGAATAGAGGTACTCTTCCACGACCGGGCTCAACCGGTGGATCTCATCAATGAACAGCACATCGCGTTCTTCGAGATTGGTGAGGAGACCTGCCAGGTCACCCGGTTTGTCGAGTACGGGCCCTGAGGTGATCTTTATGCCGACACCCAGTTCGTTGGCGAGGATATTGGCCAGTGTTGTCTTTCCTAAACCAGGAGGACCGTGAAAAAGCGTATGGTCAAGGGCTTCGCGTCGTAGGTTTGCCGCGCCGACGAATACCTTCAGGTTCTCGAGCACCTGATCCTGGCCGGCGAAATCGTCAAATGACAGGGGCCGTAGCTTGCGTTCGATGTCGAACTCTTCTGGGTTCTTGGACGGATCGAGATTCGGATTCATATTGACAAAGATAACAGAATCGGCTGATGAAAGCCGGATCGACGAATCCCAAATTCCCGAGGCGTCAAATGAAAAAAGCCTCCTGGTGAGGAGGCTTTTGCTATTAGTGTGCGAGGTGTTCCTCGCCTGGTTTCATGGGTACGTTCTGCGGAACGAAGTCTTCATCGTGCCCTGGCTTACTGTAGTCATACGCCCAACGGTGTACTTCCGGAAGTTCGCCTGGCCAGTTACCGTGGATGTGTTCCACCGGCGCGGTCCATTCGAGCGTGTTCGAACGCCATGGGTTCTGAGGCGTACGCTTGCCGTAGAACATGCTATAGAAGAAGTTGAACAGGAATACCAACTGGAAGGCGCCTCCGATCAGGGCAAACGAGGTGATTACCACGTTTACGTTCTGAAGGTCATCGAACAGTGGGAAGTTCGAGTTGGTATAGTAACGACGTGGCAGACCCGCGAGTCCGATAAAGTGCATTGGGAAGAATACCCCATACGCACAAATCGCTGTTACCCAGAAGTGGATATACCCCATCGTTTTGTCCAACATACGGCCGAACAATTTTGGATACCAGTGGTAGATTCCGGCGAACATTCCGTACAAGGCTGAGATACCCATTACCAAGTGGAAGTGGGCTACAACGAAGTAGGTGTCGTGTACGTTGATGTCAAGCGTACTGTCGCCAAGGATGATACCGGTAAGACCACCTGTGATGAACGTCGAAACGAGTCCGATAGAGAACAACATCGCGGGGTTCAACTGCAGATTTCCTTTCCAAAGTGTGGTGATGTAGTTGAAGGCTTTTACCGCAGACGGGATCGCGATCAACAGCGTGGTGAAGGTAAAGACCGAACCAAGGAACGGGTTCATACCTGAGATGAACATGTGGTGACCCCATACGATGGTTGACAGGAATGCGATGGCCAGGATAGAGGCGATCATCGCACGGTATCCGAAGATCGGCTTACGTGAGTTCGTCGCGATTACCTCAGATGTTATACCGAGTGCCGGCAAGAGTACGATGTATACTTCCGGGTGTCCGAGGAACCAGAAAAGGTGTTCGAACAATACCGGTGAACCGCCCTGGTTGTGCAATACTTCACCCGCGATGTAGATATCGGAGAGGAAGAATGAGGTGCCAAAACTACGGTCCATGATGAGCATCAACGCTGCTGACAACAGTACCGGGAATGAGATAACACCAATTACCGCCGTGATGAAGAACGCCCATACGGTAAGCGGAAGGCGTGTCATTGACATTCCTTTTGTACGGAGGTTGATGACCGTCACGATGTAGTTCAGTGATCCCATCAGTGACGACGCGATAAAGATCGCCATCGACACCAACCAAAGGGTCATACCCATTCCTGAACCCGGGATCGCCTGTGGCAGCGCGCTCAATGGTGGATAGATCGTCCAACCTGCGGAGGCGGGTCCTGACTCAACGAAAAGTGAGCAGACCATTACCACGCTCGACAGGAAGAAGAGCCAGTACGAAATCATGTTAAGGAAGCCGGACGCCATATCACGGGCCCCTACCTGCAGTGGAATAAGCAGGTTGGAGAAAGTTCCGCTGAGGCCTGCCGTCAGTACGAAGAATACCATGATCGTACCGTGGATGGTCACCAATGCGAGATAGATGTCATTACGCATTACACCTCCAGGTGCCAGCCTTTCTCCAAGGAAGAATTTGAACGCACCGAAAGATTCTTCCGGCCACGCCAATTGCATCCTGAAGAGAAGCGACATACCTACACCGATGATACCCATGACAATACCTGTAATGAGGTATTGTTTGGCGATCATCTTGTGGTCAATGCTGAAAATGTACTTCGTTATGAACGTATCCTTGTGGTGATGTTCATGCTCATGCCCGTGGTCGTGTGCATGGTCATGTGCATGGTCGTGTTCGTGGGTGTGAGCTAATGCTGACATACGTTAGTTCGGATTTATAAAGTACGTTATTTTTTTCTGATAAGTTGGGCAGTGACAGTCGCCTTCTTCTCGACTGGAGCCGGTTTGGCTGTCGAGTCGGCAGGTGTAGAAGGCGCTTCAGATGGGGCAGGTGCTGCTTCAGCCGCTGCTTTTTCTTTGTCTTCTTTTACGGCCTGTGCAACTGTTTTCTGTCCGTCAAGCCATTTGCGGAAGTCAGCCTCGCTCTCAACCACGATTTTCATCTGCATGTTGTAGTGGGAAGCTCCACAAATTTTATTACACAGCAAGAGGTAATCGAACGTATACGGATCAAGCGGCGACTTTCCTTCTGCCTGCAATTGCATGCTCTTCTTGCTGCGGATTTCATTGATATGCGCCACTTTCTTCATGATGGCACCGTCTTCGCGCATCTCTTGCGTGGTCATCGTCGGGGTGAAGGCGAACTGCGTCACCATACCCGGCACACAGTTCATCTGCGCGCGGAAGTGCGGCATGTAGGCCGAGTGCAATACGTCCTGCGAACGCATCTTGAACAGGATCTTTTTGCCTTTCGGAAGGTGCAGTTCGGATACTACTTTGTCATCCTGCGCATTCGGATCGGTCATATCGACACCCAGGGTGTTCACACCTTCGATAAGGCGTACGTTCGCTTTACCGAGTTTGTTATCGTTACCCGAGTAACGCGCTTCCCACTGGAACTGCTTTGCGTATAACTCTACAACAATGACTTCTTCCTCTTCCTCATCCACAAACATGATATTACGCCATGCATATAGACCGTAGATGATCAAACCAGCCAGCACGACTGCGGGGATAACCGACCAAACAAACTCAAGCTTGCTGTTGTCCGCGAAGAACAGGGCCTTTCGATCTTTATTACCGCGGTACTTGAACGCGAAGTAGTGGAGCAACACCTGGGTTACGGCCTGTACGATAAAAATCAATACAAGCGAGATTCCCATCAGACGATCGATCTCCGGACCGTGTGCAGATGCCGACTTGCCCAATACAAGTCCACCCCATGCATACATCGAATAGATCGTAAAGATGTAAATGAACGCCAGGAAGCCAAACATCAGGTAGCCCTGGATGTTATTGTCCTTGTCGTTTGCCACCTGGGAGTCGTCCTTTTCCTTCCCGGCGCTGACATGCGTGAGGTCGAAAATCTTGGTCAGTTGCCACAGGGCAATCGCCAAAAGGACTAAAACAACAATCACCAACAAACTATTCATCTGTATCTATACTTTAGGGATATTAATAATGAAAATGTTTACTTTCCTCAATAAACGGATTCCGTTTTGCGAGCAGTGGTGCCTTCGTCAATGCGGTGAACACCACAAAGATGAAGAGTCCGGCGAAGAAGGCCAACGCCCCGATTTCGCCTGCGCCCATGAACCAACGATCGCCTACCGTAGCCGGCATGATCATGTTGTAGAAGTCTACGTAGTGACCGAACAGGATGATGATACCCGCCATCACGACAATCCACGTAAGACGTTTGAAATCGCTGTTGATGAGGATGAGGATCGGAAGGATGAAGTTCAGCGCGAACGCACCCCAGAAGGTGATACCGAAGTGTTCGATACGCACTTTGAAATACGTTACCTCTTCTGGAATGTTGGAATACCAGATCAGCATGAACTGAGAGAACCAAAGGTAGGTCCAGAATACGCTGATACCAAACATGAACTTGGCCAAGTCATGGATGTGGCTGTTGTTCACGAATGGCAGATAGCCTTGTGATTTCAGGATGAACGTCACCATCGCAATCATGGTGATACCGCTTACGAAGAAACTCGCGAACACATACCATCCGAAGAGTGTACTGAACCAGTGCGGATCAACCGACATGATCCAGTCCCACGCCATGATGGATTCTGATACAATAAAGAATACCAGGAATCCAGCCGACAATTTGAAATTGCGCTTGTAGTTGCTGTCATCGTTTGCCTCGTCCTGCGCCAACCCGTTGCGACGGGACAGCCAACGATAGGCGTTCCACCCTGCAAGGAAAATAGCGGCACGAATCAACCAGAACGTTGCGTTCAGGTAGCCCGACTTACCGGCAATCATCTCGTCATAGTTCGGGCTCTTCGGATCGGTGATACCATCCTGCAACCAAATAAACAAATGGTGTTTACCCATGGCTGCCAAGATCAGCAATACGAAGAAAATAATAGAACCCACCGGCAAATAGGCCGTGATACCTTCCATCACGCGGAACAAAACAGGAGACCATCCTGCCTGCGCCACTTGTTGTATACCGTAGAACGCGAGAACGCCCAGTGAGATCAGCATCATGAAGATACAACCCACATAGAGGGCCGCCCAAGGCTTGTTCTGCAATTGGTGCAATACATGCTCGAGGTGCTCGTGGTGTTCTTTTTCCGCATCCGCAGCCGATACCTCATGTCCGTGCGCTTCCGCGTGAGCAGGCTCCTCAGCGTGTGCTGTTTCGGCTACTGCCGCATGCTCGGCCGCAGGTGCAACAGAATCTGCTTTTGCTTCTGTAACGGTAGCGGTTCCTTCTGCTACTTCCGGAGCTGTTGCTTCTGCTTTTGTTTCCGCCGGAGCGCTTTCATGGGCAGGTGCCGCACTTGCTTCATGGCCTTCATGTGCTTCCTCAGCCGGCATAAGTCCGTTTACGGTACTGGCAGGCGTCACTTCATGCCCGCCGCCATGTCCACCTCCGTGGTGTGCCTCTTCTTCAGACAGTATTTTCTCTACGTCCTCGATGCTCTTGGGAGCAGTCAAAAAACCGTATCCGATACCAAGTGCACCAAGCACCATCAGTACGAAAGCGAGGGTTTTCAATTTGCTTGAAAATGTATACATATCGAAAATCTGTTTTATTTAAGTTCGCTTTTGAGTTTCATGACGTAGGCCGCCACCATCCAGCGCTCTTTTTGGTTGAGCTGGTTGGCATAGGAACCCATCGAGTTCAATCCGTAGGTTTCTACGTGGAAGACGCTACCCACCGTGATGTTACGGTCCTTGTAGCTCGGTACACCCGCAAATTTCTCGCGCTTGGCCAGGTTTCCTTGTCCGTCGCCTTTCTCACCGTGGCAAATACCGCAGTACACATCGAAGAGTGCCTTTGCTTTCTCCATGTCGACCGCCGTTGTATCTTTTGGCAAATTGGCCATTGAGGCTGTTTTACCTTCCGGTGTATTTGGGAATTCGTATACTTCGAAACCGCGCTTCACGGTGTTGGCCGGTGGTACCAAACCTTCACGTCCGTCTCCGCGGAATGCCTTGGACTCTGAATATGTCTCGTATGCGACCGACTCATACATGTTGGGCATGTACTGGTAGTTCGGCTCTTGTTTGTCATGGCATGAAACCGCTGTTGCCGCGAGGCCGAGCATCATCCCTATCTTGAAAAAGCTTTTCATATCTGGTCTTAGTGCTTTTCGATTACTTTAACTTCAACCGCGCCTGTGTTCAGGAAGAACGAAACCAACGCATCCTCGTTGTCGTGCACCGGCACCTCCATCAGGAAGTGGTCATCCGTGGTACGAACATCCGGGTTCTCCGCCTGTTTGAAAGGCCAAAGGCGGCTTCTCATGTAAAACGTGATTACCATTAAGTGCGCGGCAAAAAATACCGTCATCTCAAACATAACCGGCACGAAAGCTGGCATGTTCTGGTAGTAGGCAAAACTTGGTTTACCTCCAATGTTCTGAGGCCAATCGCTGATCATGATGTTCCACATCATCCAGGTTGCGAATGACAATCCGCAAAGTCCGTAGATGAAGGCACAAATCGCCAGACGGGTATGTGGAAGTCCCAACGCCTTGTCAAGTCCGTGAACCGGAAACGGCGTATACACTTCTTCAATATGGTGATGGGCAGCGCGCGTCTTCTTGACGGCGTCCATCAACACATCGTCATCGTTGTAAATGGCGTGAATGACTTTGGTACTATTCATGATGCGAATCGTTATTAGCTTCTCTTATTCTTTTATAGTTGTCACCAGACGACTTCAGGATGGTCTTCACCTCCGCCTGTGCAATAACCGGGAACGTACGGGCATACAACAGGAACAATACGAAGAAGAACCCGATCGTTCCGATGAAGATACCGATGTCGACGAAAGTTGGAGAGAACATCGTCCATGATGATGCGAGGTAATCGCGGTGAAGCGACGTTACGATGATTACGAAACGTTCGAACCACATACCGATGTTTACGACAATCGAGATGATGAACGAGAACATGATGGACGTACGAAGTTTCTTGAACCACATGAACTGTGGCGAGAACACGTTACATGTCATCATCGCCCAGTACGACCACCAGTAAGGTCCGGTCGCACGGTTGAGGAACGCGTACTGCTCATACTCCACTCCTGAATACCATGCGATGAACAACTCGGTGATGTAGGCAACACCTACGATCGATCCGGTGATCATGATGATGATGTTCATCAATTCGATATGCTGGATGGTGATATAGGCTTCGAGGTTCGATACTTTCCTCATGATGATGAGGAGGGTGTTTACCATCGCGAATCCGGAGAATACCGCACCTGCAACGAAGTACGGAGGGAAGATGGTGGTGTGCCATCCCGGAATAACGGAGGTGGCGAAGTCAAAGGATACAATCGTGTGTACGGAAAGTACGAGTGGCGTTGCGAGTCCGGCCAGAACCAACGACACTTCTTCGAAGCGTTGCCAGTCTTTGGCGCGACCTGACCAACCAAATGAGAGTATGCTGTAGATACGTTTTGTGAACGGCGTGATAGCGCGGTCGCGTAGCATGGCGAAATCCGGGAGGAGACCCGTCCACCAGAATACCAGTGATACCGAAAGGTAGGTCGAAATCGCAAATACGTCCCACAAAAGCGGTGAGTTAAAGTTTACCCACAGGGAACCGAACTGGTTCGGGATCGGAAGTACCCAGTAAGCGAGCCACGGGCGACCCATGTGGATGATCGGGAACAAACCGGCCTGAACTACCGAGAAGATGGTCATCGCCTCTGCCGAACGGTTGATCGCCATCCGCCACTTCTGACGGAAAAGAAGCAATACGGCAGAGATGAGGGTTCCGGCGTGACCGATACCTACCCACCAAACGAAGTTGGTGATATCCCATGCCCAACCGACGGTTTTGTTCAATCCCCATGTACCGATACCGGTCGAGATCGTGTAGGTGATACATCCAATTCCCCAGAGGAAGGCTACCAGGGCTATGGTGAAGACAGTCCACCACTGCTTATTGGCGCGGCCCTCGACGGGAGCGGCGACATCGACGGTCACATCGTGGTAGGTTTTATCACCTAAGACCAGCGGTTTTCTAATGGGTGCTTCGTAGTGCGACGACATATCCTAATAGGTATTTCTTAATAATTTCTTGATTAGACGTTGCGAACTTTGACGTGGTAGAACACATTTGGCTTGGTTCCGACGTGCTCGAGGAGGTGGTACATCCGCTCGCTTTTCTTCGCTTCGTTGATGCTGTCTTCCGGATTGTTTACGTTTCCGAAAATCATGGCACCGCTCGAACAAGCCGCTGAACATGCCGTCTCGAACTCATCTTTTCGAACCTCACGCCCTTCGCGTTTGGCCGTCAATATCGTAGATTGTGTTTTCTGGATACACAATGAACATTTCTCCATCACACCACGTGAACGGACGTTTACGTCAGGGTTGAGTACCATACGACCCAAATCATCGTTCATGTGGAAGTCAAACTCGTCGTTCTGGTTGTAGAGGAACCAGTTGAAGCGACGTACTTTATACGGACAGTTGTTCGCGCAGTAACGTGTTCCAACGCAACGGTTGTATGACATGTGGTTTTGTCCCTGACGGCTGTGCGATGTAGCGGCAACAGGACATACCGTTTCACACGGCGCGTGGTTACAGTGCTGGCACATGATCGGCTGGAACGCCACTTGTGGGTTATCGGCAGGGTGCTCCAATTCGCCGAATCCGCCGAGTGAGCCTTTGTCGCCCCACAGACCGTCGAATTCTTCTTTCTTCTTATCATCGCCCGCGAAGGTGTCTTCAGACGAATAGTAGCGGTCGATACGCAACCAGTGCATATCGCGGCTGCGACGTACTTCTGTTTTACCAACCACCGGAACGTTGTTCTCTGCGTGACAAGCGATGACGCACGCGCCACAGCCTGTACAGGCATTCAGGTCAATCGACAGGTTGAAGTGCGGCCCCAGGGTATCGTCGAATGACGCCCAAAGGTCTACAGACGTAGCGGCCACTTCTTTGTGGTCAAGCGACACCATTGGTTGTGGGTTCCACACCTCGGCTTTTTCACTCTTGAACACATCCAGTGTGGTTTCCTTCACGATATCACCGCGGCCCATGAGGGTACGCTGCAACTGTACGCAGGCAAATTCGTGCGTACCATCGGTCTTCGTAATCCTGGCCGATTGTGTATCGTTGAAATTCTTATACAGTGTGTAGGCATTTACTCCTACTTGCATTTCTTCTTTGAGGGCCGCTTTCTTGCCGTAACCCAACGCCAATCCGAGCGTCCCTTCTGCCTGGCCGGGTTGGATCAGGGCCGGTACGTTCTCAAGTTTGGTTCCGTTGACTTCGATCGTCACATAGTTTCCGTCGAGTGCACCGTTGGCTACATTCCAGTTTTCGATTCCGGCCTTCTCGGCATCCTTACGCGAAATCGTTACATAGTTGTCCCATGATACACGTGTGATTGGATCCGGGAACTCCTGCAACCATGGGTTGTTGGCCTGTTGGCCGTCACCCATTCCGGTTTTGGTATACAATACCAACTCGAAGCCTTGTGGCTTGGCGGCACCCGCCAGTGTAGACGCGGCACCTGCGAAGTTGGCCGCACCTCCTGCAAGTCCGATGGCCGGAGTGCCGTATACGCCGTCGTGCAATACCTGATTCCAGCTGGAGCCCGCGATATAGGAAGCGGAATTCGCTTTGATGTAATCATAGAAAGTTCCCGGTTTACCCATCCATGACAACAGGGCGTCCTGGAATTGTTTGGTGGCAGGGAAAATAGGACGGATGGTAGGCTGTACCAACGCATAGCTACCTTTTACGAACATGTGGTCGTTCCACGCTTCTAGGTAGTGCGGCACGCCGATCGCGATGGTTGAAGCCGATGCGGTTTCGTCTTCCTTAAGAGAAAACGCCACCGACAATTTTGCTTTCTTCAGCGCGCTTTCGAATGCTTTTCCGTCTGGCAGTGAATAGGCAGGGTTTACACCGTTCATGATGACCGTGTGTACGCGACCCGCGTTCAGGTCGGCGAGGAACTGCGTCACCGCTTTCGTAGATCCTTTGCGGATGTAACGAACGGTTGCATTTGCCAGCGCTTCGCTGTTGAGTTTTTGGTTGATGGCCAACACCAACAATTGGGCATTGACATCCTGGATTCCGGACACAACGAGTGCTTTTGAACCCGCGGCCTGAAGCTGTTTGATCGCTTTGCTGACTTCTGCGTCAACTTTACCGTCAAGGTTCGCTGTTGCACCGCCACCCACAATCGCGTTGTAGATTTTCACCAACGCCATTTTCTGTTGGTAGGGAGACGCCATCACGCGCTTGTCGGCTGCCGCCCCGGAGAGCGTCATGTTCGACTCGAACTGTATATGTTTCGACATATTCCCTTTGTTCGGGATACGTCCTTGTGCGTAGTCTTTATCATATCCGCCTCCTTGCCAGTCGCCCAGGAAGTCGGCACCGATCGATACGATGGTATTTGCTTTGGAGAAGTCGTAAGACGCCAATCCGCGCTCGCCGTATACCATTTCAAATGCATCAAGCGCTTCTGACGACGAAACGGCATCATATACGACATGCTTCGCGGTCGGGTTGGCGGCGATGAACTCAGCAATGAGCTTATCGGTTGACGGACTCGCGGTTGTGCCTGTAAGGAGTACAACCTGTTTTCCTGACGCTTTGGCTTCGGCCAATGACGCCGTTACTTTCGCACTCACGTCTTTCCAACTAGCGGCTTGCTTGTTGATTTTTGGCTCTTTCAGACGCATACTGTCGTATAACGACAATACCGACGCGTGCACGCGGGCATTCGCCGCGAACTCTTTGCCTGTCAGTTTGTTATTTTCAACTTTGATCGGACGGCCTTCGCGCGTCTTGATCAGGATATTGGCGAAATCAAAGCCGTCGAATGCGGATGTGGCGTAGAAATCCCACACCCCCGGAATGATCGACTCAGGCTGCACCACGTAGGGAATCGATTTCTTGACAGGTCCCTCGCAGGCAGCAAGCGAAGCTGCGGCTGTACTGAATCCAACGAATTTGAGGAAGTCACGACGGGTAGTAGAGGAAGCCGCGAGGGTTTCTTTGTCCCCCAGGAACTCCTCGACCGGAATCGGCTCGACGAATTCATTATTTTTCAGCGTCTCAACAACAGAACTGTTTCCGTTCAGTTCTTCAACACTTTTCCAGTATTTCTTGTTTGATGACATATCTATAGAAGCTTCTTAAATTCGAATTAATAATGGCACTTACCGCATTCAAGGCCTCCCATTTGGGCGGCGGTCAGCTTGTCAACGCCGTATTTCTTGGACAGTTCTTCGTGGATCTTCTCGTAGTACTTGTTGCCTTCCATCTTGACTTCTGTCTCGCGGTGGCAGTTGATACACCAGCCCATGGTAAGCGGGGCGAACTGACGTTGGATCTCATAGGTCTGAACCGGTCCGTGACACTTCTGACATTCGATTCCGGCCACCGACACGTGTTGTGAGTGGTTGAAATAGGCGAAGTCAGGAAGGTTGTGGATGCGCACCCATTTCACTGCGTGCGTCTTGCCTGTATATTTCTGTGCCGATTTATCCCAGCCTACCGCGTCGTATAGTTTCGCGATCTCGCCGGTATAGAATTCTTTCGAGTAGTCGTAGATGGAGTCTTTGTCACCTGCAAACTCCGCAATGTTCTTGTGGCAGTTCATACAGATATTCAGGGATGGAATACCGGCATTCTTGCTCACACGCGCTGCAGAGTGGCAGTACTTACAATCGATTGCATTATCACCTGCGTGGATTTTGTGCGAGAAGTGGATGGGCTGCACCGGCATATAGCCTTGGTCAACGCCGATCTGCATCAGGTATCCGTATACGAAATACCCACTTGCCAACAACAGCGCAATGGACGTCACTAACACCAGGAACTGGTTCTTAGCGTAGGCCTTCCAGATTGGCATGGTAACTTCTTTTTCAGGAAGAGTGATGCCATTTGATTTGGCGATGCGCGACAAGGTGCGGTTTACCAACCACAGCATGATGACCAGGATACCCATTACGATGGCCAACGCCACCAGGATGATGCTATTCGAAACGCCATTTGCGTCAGACGAGCCTCCTTTACCTCCACCCGCAGCTGCCGTTGCCGTTTCTACCGGCTTCGGCTCGGAGGTGTAGGCGAGGATATTGTCGATATCCGTAGTTGACAGCTGTGGGAAAGCCGTCATCAGCACCTTATTGTTGTCATTAAACAACTTCACTGCATCGGCGTCGCCAGACGCAATCAGCGCGGAACTGTTATGAATCCACTTATACAACCATTCGCGGTCACGACGCTCGGCCACCCCTCTCAGGGCCGGCCCCGTCATCTTGGCATCAAGTTTGTGACACGCCGCACAGTTGGCATTGAAAAGCGCTTTTCCCGCCTTGGCATCGCCCGCGCCCGCAGCAGGGGCCGCGGCTGCAGCCGCACCATCAGCAGACGGAGCCGCCATTGCAGGCGCCGCCGCAGGAGCTGGTGGTTGCTGGGCCGAAACGGATAAGGAGAAAGTCAGCAGGAAGGCAAGACTGAGGACAGTTCTTGAAATCGAATTAGGGTGACCCTTTTTCATATTATTTTACTGATTATCGACTGGTTTTGGCACGTTTTTTTCCGCATGAGCGTTGAGAAAACGGCAGTTTTTGAAAACTTGCACAAAAATAAGACATCCTCACTATTCCCAAAACCTTAATTATATCTTAAGAAGCAATTTATACCGATTCTAAATTAATTTTTTTGAATTGTTTCCGTACCTTACTTGTACATTTGTTTCACTAACACACTATTATGACTTTTTGCACTCGCTTCGGCTGCCTTACTACCCTTGTAATCGGCGTTTTTTTTAACGCGCGTTTATCCGCGCAGGAGACCGCGTCCGTCACGGTTACGCAAGACCCAAAAATTGAGCAGTTATTAAAGGAAAAAAGGCGTATAAATCCGTCAATTACAGTCAATGACGTCTACAAAATCCAAATTTATAATGGCGAAAGTGAGGCCTCGAAAAAGGTATTGGCCGATTTTCGGAAACAGTCGCACAATCTCGACGGAACCGTGATCTTCAACACCCCCTTTTATAAAGTGTGGGTAGGCAACTTCAAGACGCGGGTGGAAGCGGAACGGAACCTGGCTGAATTGCGTAAAACGTATCCGCAGGCTCTCATCATCCGTCCGAACAAATAATCGTCCTTCTTCGCCTTTGAAGGGTTACAGATCCAATGTATATCCAAAAAAAATCCCGGGCACTTACCCGGGATTTTCTATTGTGATCCTTTCTTACAATTTCTTCTTCACCGCTACCTCCTGGAAGGCTTCGATGATGTCGTATTGCTCGATATTATTGTAGTTCTTGATCTGAATACCGCAATCGTATCCTTTCGACACTTCTTTGACGTCGTCTTTGAAGCGTTTGAGGGTAGCGAGTTCCCCGGTATAGACCACCACGCCTTCGCGGATGATACGGATCTTCGAATTCCGGAAGATCTTGCCATCGGTAACCATACAACCGGCGATTGAACCGACTTTCGAAATCTTGAAGATCTCGCGGATTTCGGCCGTACCGGTCACTTCTTCCTTCATCTCTGGCGACAACATGCCTTCCATCGCATCCTTAAGGTCGTCGATGGCATCGTAGATGATCGAATAGTGACGGATGTCGATTTCTTCCTTATCCGCCAATTGCTTGGCGTTTCCGGCAGGACGCACGTTGAATCCGATGATAATGGCATCGGAGGCCGAAGCAAGCATTACGTCGCTTTCGGTAATTGCCCCTACTCCTTTATGGATGATGTTGATCTGGATTTCGTCGGTCGACAGTTTCGAGAACGAGTCGGAAAGCGCTTCAACCGAGCCGTCCACGTCACCTTTAAGGATGATGTTGAGCTCTTTGAACTGGCCGAGTGCAATACGACGTCCGATTTCCGCCAGCGTAATGTGACGCTGTGTACGTACCGACTGCTCGCGTTGCAACTGCGTACGCTTCGCCGCGATTTGCTTGGCTTCGCGTTCGTCTTCGAATACGGTAAACTTGTCACCTGCCGTAGGCGCACCGTCGAGTCCGAGTACCGATACCGGTGTCGCCGGTCCTGCTTCTTTTACTACGTGTCCGCGTTCGTCGTGCATCGCCCGTATCTTACCATGGTTCTTACCGGCCAGCATGTAATCGCCGACGCGGAGTGTACCATTCTGTACGAGTATCGTCGCCACGTATCCTTTTCCTTTGTCAAGGAAGGCTTCTACGACGGTTCCGGATGCCACACGGTTCGGATTGGCTTTCAAATCGAGGATTTCGGCCTCGAGGAGTACTTTTTCCAACAAGTCTTTCACACCCAATCCGGTCTTGGCCGAAATGTCGTGTGACTGTATTTTTCCACCCCAGTCTTCTACGAGAAGGTTCATACCAGCGAGACGCTCTTTGATCTTCTCTGGATTCGCCGTCGGTTTGTCGACTTTGTTGATCGCAAAGATGATCGGAACGCCGGCCGCCTGCGCGTGGCTGATGGCTTCTTTGGTTTGTGGCATGATATCGTCGTCAGCCGCAATCACGATGATGGCGATATCGGTCACCTGTGCACCCCGCGCCCGCATCGCGGTAAACGCTTCGTGGCCCGGTGTATCGAGGAAGGCGATTTTCTGTCCGTTGTCGAGTGTCACACCATACGCACCGATGTGCTGCGTAATACCTCCTGATTCCCCGGCAATTACATTCTCTTTACGGATGTAGTCGAGAAGCGAGGTCTTACCGTGGTCGACGTGACCCATGACGGTGACGATCGGCGCGCGGTTGACGAGGTCTTCCGGACGGTCTTCTTCGACCAGGATGTTCTCTTCGATATCGGTAGTGATGAACTCGACGTCGAATCCGAATTCGTCGGCTACGATGGTCAGCGTTTCCGCATCCAGACGTTGGTTCATCGTTACCATGATACCCAGCGACATACATGCCCCGATGACTTTGGTAATCGGCACATCCATCATGGTCGCGACTTCCCCAACGGTAACGAACTCCGTCACCTTCAGTGTCTTGCTTCCTTCTTCGATCGAGCGCATTTCGTCTTCCGACTTCTGGCGGTGGGATTCCCGCTTGTCGCGACGGTATTTCGCTGCTTTGGATTTTCCGCCTTTACCCTGGAGTTTTTCGAGGGTTTCGCGGATTTGGTTTTTGACTTCCTCTTCGGTAGGCTCTACTTTAGAGGCTACAGCCGGACGGTTGCCTTTTGCCTGGCCCGGGCGATTATTTCCCCCACGGGCGTTGGCACCGCCTGCTCCCTGGCCTGGCCCGAAGCCTCCTCCGGGTTTAGACGGGATGCGTTTGCGTTTGCCCTTGGCTCCGGCGTCGCCACCAGCAGGCTCTTCTTTTTTCTTTTTGGCGCGGTCGAACTGCGAGAGGTCGATCTTCTGTCCGGTAAATGTGGTTCCGGAGAGTTGCACATACTTCGTTTGGATGGTATCTCCTCCCTCGGCGGCCGGTTTGGCTTCTTCCGGGGCGGCTGCTACAGGCGCAGGGGCGGCGACTGGGGCCACCGGTTCTGCTACCGGAGCGACCGGTTCCGCCACAGGGGCAGCGGCTGGAGGCGTCTCAACGGGAGCCGGCGCTGGTGCCGACGCGGCGGGCTTCTTCGGGTTCAGGTCGATCGTACCGACCTGCTTTGGACCCGACACCACGGCCTTCGCCTTGATGACTTCCTGTTGCTTCTGCCTTTCATCATCCTGACGTTTCTTTTCTTCGAGCTCCTTCTCACGTTCCAGGCGCAGCGCTTCCTTTTCCTTGTTCTTTTCCCGGCTGATCTCAATGGAGGCTTCTTTGTTGCCCCGATCACCCGCGAACTCATTCAGGAGAAGGATGTATTCGCTGTCGGAAACTTTGGCATTCGGATTGGACTCGATCACGATTCCCTTTTCCTTCAGGAAGTCGCGCGCGCGGTCCAGGGAAATGTTCAGTTCCCGTAAGGCTTTGCTTATTCTTATTGTTCTCTCTTCAGACATAAAGTGTTTTTGTATTACCTAAAGTTGTGTTGCGGGGTGGCTTAGTTGCTGAACTCTTCCCGTAGGATACGCATGACCTCGAGGATGGTTTCCTCTTCAAGGTCGGTACGGCGCACCAAATCCGCCACGTCCTGCTTCAATACGCTACGTGCCGTATCGAGGCCGATTTTCGCAAACTCGTCGATGACCCATCCTTCGATTTCGTCGGAGAATTCGCTGAGTTCCACATCGTCTTCCTCTTCCGGCGTTGCGCCTTCGCGGATGACATCCAATTCATACCCGGTCAGCATTCCTGCCAGTTTGATGTTGTGTCCGCCCCTACCGATTGCCTTCGACACTTCGTCGAGTTTGAGGTAGACTTCCGCCCGTTTCGCATCTTCATTGATTTTGATGGACGATACTTTGGCCGGACTCAACGCCCGTGTGATATATAATTGTGTGTTGTTTGTATAGTTGATGACATCGATATTTTCGTTGCCGAGTTCACGGACGATACCGTGGATACGGGAACCTTTCATACCGACGCAGGCGCCGACCGGATCGATACGGTCATCATAGGAATCAACGGCTACCTTCGCTTTCTCTCCCGGAATCCGGACGACATTCTTCACGGTGATCAGTCCGTCGAACACTTCCGGAATTTCCGTTTCAAAGAGTTTCTCGAGGAACTTCTCTGAGGTGCGCGACATGATGATCTGCGGTTTATTGCCTTTCAACTCTACATTTTCGATGATACCGCGTACGTTATCTCCTTTACGGAAGAAGTCGGAGGGTATCTGTTTTTCTTTCGGCAATACGATTTCGTTTCCGTCGTCGTCCACCAAAATTACGACTCTTGGGCGAACGTGGTGTACCTCAGCGGTATAAATTTCACCAATAAGGTCTTTAAACTGCTTGTAGAGGTTCGTATTATCGTGTTCGTGTATCTTCGAGATCAGGTTTTGGCGAAGCGCAAGGATGGCACGGCGTCCGAGGTCGATCAGCTTCACTTCTTCCGATACTTCCTCACCGATTTCAAAATCGGGTTCGATTTTACGGGCTTCACTCAGCGTTATTTCGAGATTTTCGAGGTCGAGGTCGTCATCGGCTACGATGATCCGACGGCGCCAGATTTCCATATCCCCTTTGTCAGGGTTGATGATGATGTCGAAATTCTCATCCGAACCGAATTTCTTCTTCAATGCACTGCGGAAGACCTCTTCCAGGATGGCCATGAGCGTTACGCGATCGATCAACTTGTCGTCCTTGAACTCCGAGAAGGAGTCGATCAATGCCAAATTTTCCATATCAACTCGTAATTAAAACGTTATTATAACTATTGCTTCTTTGATGTCCCCGTATGGGATGTGTTCGATTTTGTGTACGGTTTCTTTTCCTTTTCCCACTTTCTTCGGCTCACGGGCGTCCCACTCGAGGGTGATACGCGTGTCGTCAGCATCGGTAAGGGGTGCTTCGACGATCGAGCCGTCTGTTCGGGTCACCCGTAACGTACGGCCTACGTTCTTTTTGTATTGGCGCACGAGACGCAGGGGCGTTGACACCCCGGCAGAACAGACGTCGAGTGCGAAATCGTGTTCCTCGCGGTCGAGGTTATGCTCTACGGCCCGACTGATATCGATGCAATCCTGCAAGGTCACCCCGTTATCGCCATCCAGCACCACAGTGATGCGGTTGCCATCGGCAACCGTGAGGTCAATAAGGAAAAGCGACGGATGTTCGGCGAGCCCTTTTTCTACCAATTCGGAGACTTTTTCCCTGAATGTCATACTGTATAAAAAGAGGGGAGCCGTGCTCCCCTCATCATTTAAATGCATAAATAATGCCGCAAAGATACGCTTTTTTTTTAAAATCCAAAATGCAGGACGTCAGCCACCACGTAGACAGTTTTTCGTAATTTTAACGTATTGAAAAAACACTTATTCCCTCTAACCACATGAAACGTATTCTTGTACCCACCGATTTCTCTGACCACGCCGAATATGCCCTCAAAGTAGCGGCCCAGATCGCCCGCGAAAACGACAGCGAGATCATGCTTGTCCATATGCTTGAACTACCCCACGAAGCCAGTGATGCGGTAGGTTCTGGAAGTGATATCCCGGAAATCATGTTCTTTAAGAACAAGGCGATCCAAAACCTCGACGACCTGATGGATGCGCCGTATCTTGACGGACTCAACGTATCGGAAGCGGTGCATTTCAGCAAGGCAAGCGAAGGGATCACTGCGCTGGCCAAGAAACACGAAGCCGATTTCATCGTAATGGGATCACATGGTGCGAGTGGGTATAAAGAACTGTTCATCGGATCCAACGCCGAAAAAATCGTACGCACCTCTGAAGTGCCGGTATTGGTCATCAAGAACGAGATTCCGGAATTCCGGGTACACAATATGGTCTTCGCATCTGATTTCTCTGCTGAAATCCGCAAACCGTTCACACAGTTGCTGGCCCTTGCCAAAGGTTTCGGCGCCAAACTGCACCTGGTAATGATCAACACGCCGAACAGCTTCAAGCCGACCCACGTGGCGGAGCGCATCATGACGGAATTCCTCGACGGGTTCGAAGTAGGCGAACACAGCCGTCATATCTATAATGACATCAACGTGGAAAAAGGCATCATCAACTTTGCCAACACGATGAACGCGGACCTTGTCGGAATGTGTACACACGGTCGCACCGGTTTCGCCCATTTCTTCAACGGAAGCATCAGCGAAGACCTGGTCAACCATACGGTACGCCCGGTAGTGACGTTCAAAATCTAAACAACGACTTTCGAGTAAAAGAAAAAGCCTCCCGAACAGGAGGCTTTTTCGTTGGTCCACTAGGACTCGAACCTAGAATGACTGAACCAAAATCAGTAGTGTTACCATTACACCATGGACCAATTGGTTCTTGCGGGTGCAAATGTAATGCAAAAAACACTATTTGCAAATTTTGGAAGATTTTTTTTGGAGGGAAGACGCACTGTCAATGGTGTGGCGGTAAAAGCAGGCGCGCAATTCCCGTCCAACCACGCTTTCAACTTTCGACCTTCGACTTTCCACTCTCCACCCACCCCTGAAAAAAGTGTTAACGGTTGAAGCTATGGACAAAAAAGTAGTTTCTTTGTACCACAATCAAAAACTCGACTTCTTTATGGAGCCATTCAATTTCCGGAAATGGAATACGATCCTGGGCTGGGTTGCGTTCGCTATCGCGCTCATTACCTACTCACTGACCGTTGAACCTACCATGAGTTTCTGGGATTGCGGCGAATACATCGCTACTTCCGCCAAACTGCAGGTAGGCCACCCACCGGGAGCCCCGCTTTTTCAGATACTGGGAGCCTTCTTCGCCACGTTTGCCTTTGGACACAAAGAATACGTAGCGCTGGCTGAGAACATGCTGTCGGTATTTTCGAGCGCCTTTACGATTCTCTTTATGTTCTGGTCACTGACGTTGTTGCTCCGGAAAATCGTAGACGACCTCAACAAGTCCAATTCCATTATGGTGCTGGGCGCTTCGATGATGGCATCGCTTGCCTTTACCTTTTCCGATAGTTTTTGGTTCAGTGCCGTTGAAACGGAAGTGTATGCCATGGCGTCCCTTTTCATTGCGGCGATGTTCTGGATGGGCCTCCGCTGGGAACAGGAAATGTTCACGCCACGTGGCAACCGCTGGTTCTTACTTATCTCTTTTATGATCGGTCTTTCGTTCGGCGTGCACTTTATGGCGTTGCTGACGATTCCGTCAATCGGACTTCTCTATTATTTCAAGCACTATGAAAAGGTAACCGTCAAAGGTTTTATTGTGGCGAATATCATCGTAGTGGCCGTACTGCTCTTCATTTTCAAATTGCTGCTTCCCTGGACGATGGCGCTTTTTGGTGTGACGGAGGTTTTTATGGTGAATACATTCGGACTCCCGTTTGATTCGGGTACGATATTCGTCACTTTATTGCTGATTGCGCTATTCTGGTTCGGACTTCGCTATACCCGCCAAAAAGGGTATGTACAGTTGAACACCATGCTGCTCAGCATCCTCTTTATCCTCGTTGGGTTTTCGTGTTGGATGATGTTGCCGATCCGCGCCAATGCCGATGTGGTCATCAACGAAAACAGGCCGTCGGATGCCCGTGAGGTACTCGCGTATTACAACCGCGAACAATATGGTTCCAACCCTTTGTTTTATGGACCCCAGTTTTCGGATGTATATGCCGGACTCGACAAAGACGAGCCGTATATCGACAAGGCACCGAACTATGAACGGGACTATAAAACCGGAAAATACGTCATCACGAACGACTATAAGAACGCCGAACAGAACGGCGACAACAACCACAAGGCCCTCCTACCGCGGATGTGGAGTACCGAGCACAATGTGAATTACATGCATTTCACGAAGCCGCTGGAATTCCGCGTCAATCCGGAGTATTCGGAAGAATCGGAACTGATGGACATCGTGGCCGAGTTCCGCACCGGTTTCGAGGAAGGAAAGTTCGACCTCAACGACTACGACAAGTTCCTGCGCACCTATGGCGACTACCTGATCATCGAAAAACCGACGGCCGGTGACAACCTGAAGTTCATGTTCGAATACCAATTTGGTTACATGTATTTCCGTTACCTCTTCTGGAATTTCATCGGTCGCCAAAACGACATACAGGGTAAATACGACGACACGGACGGCAACTGGATGACGGGCATCAAAGCCATCGACGAGTGGCATGTGGGATCACAGGAAAAACTTCCGGATGATGTCAAGAATAACAAAGGAAGGAACTTCTATTATGCCATTCCCTTCATCCTGGCGCTTATCGGCATTTACTACCATGCCAAGAAAGACCTGAAAGGCTTCTGGGTGTTGATGCTGTTATTCCTCTTCACCGGACTGGCGCTGAAGGTATACCTAAACGAACGCCCGTTTGAACCGCGGGAACGTGACTACGCGTTGGTAGGATCTTTCTACATCTTCGCGATGTGGATGGCTTACGGAGCCTATGCTCTTTACGATATGTTGAAAGACAAAATCAAGCCTTCCACCGCCGGACCTGTTATCATAGGGGTTACCCTTCTTGCGGCGCCGGTTTTGATGGCGGCCCAAAACTGGGACGACCATGACCGCTCTGGACGCCGTACGGCCGTGGCGATGGCGAAAGCGTACCTGAGTTCTTGTGATAAGGATGCCATTCTCTTTACCATTGGGGACAACGACACCTTCCCGCTTTGGTATGCCCAGGAAATCGAAGGCTTCCGAACCGACGTACGGATCGTCAACACCAGCCTGTTGATGACCGACTGGTATATTGACCAAATGAAACGGAAAGCGTATGAGTCGGAACCGATGCCGATTTCATTTAAACACGAAGACTATGTTGGTGACAAATTGGACTACTCGGCTTATACCGAAAAAAGCAAGAACCGTTGGTACCTGAACGACTTCCTGAAATTCCTGAAGTCGCGGAACCCAGAGGCGTCGCTTAAACTCCGAAATGGCCACACCATCCAGTCGTATCCGACCAATAAAGTGCGGATTCCGATCGATAAAGCCGCCGTGCTGAAAAACGGTATCGTCAGTGGCAAGTATGCCGATTCGATCGTACCGTATATCGACGTTGACATCAAAGGAGGCGCGCTCTATAAAAACCGCCTGATCATGCTTGACATCGTAGCCCAGAACAACTGGAAACGACCGGTATATTTTACGGGTGGCAGTTTTGGCGACGACGATTACCTCTGGATGAAAGATTACCTGCAACTCGACGGTATGGTGTTCAAACTCGTACCGATCCGGACGCCGGTCGACAAAGAAGCCGCGCCGCTTGATATGGGCCAGATCGATTCAGACAAGATGTATGACATCGTCATGAAGTGGGATTGGGGTAATGGCGGCAGTCCGAATATCTACCATGACCCTGAGACGCGTAAAAATTGTATTTCTTACCGCGCCAACCTGTCGCGTCTGGCAGATCAATTGATCAAAGACGGCAAACGGCAGAAAGCGCTTGACGTGCTCAACCTGGGCATGAAAGAAATGCCATTCGAGTATTATGGGTATTATTCCCTGCTTGAAGACTTTGCGAAATACTATTACCGCGCCGGCGATGCCGCAAAGGCACGTGACCTGTTGCACAAGCTGATTGGAAAATACCAACAGAACCTTACATACTATAAAACGCTGAAGTCATCCGACCAAACATTTATGTATTGGGACATCGTGTCGGATATCGAGCGTTACCGCAGCCTGCTCCTTCTTATGAAGCAGGAAGGCGACCTTAAAGAATATGAGGCGGCGAAAGGCATCTTTAACAGCTATAACGAGAAGTTCTCGCGTTTCGATCGCGAAAACGAATAAGCAGTAAAGCGGTCGAAAGGCCGCTTTTTTTAGCATGAAAATCACGTGGGTCAAAACAGGAAAATGGATCCGGAGGCTCTTCCCGGACTTCGTCTGGCATGTGCCGGAAGCGACGCAAGCGGTCTACCTGACCTTTGACGATGGCCCCGTGCCGGAAGTGACGCCCTGGGTACTTGACCTGTTAGCGGCGCATGGCATCAAAGCGACGTTTTTCTGCATTGGCGATAACATCCGGAAACATCCCGACATCTTCCAACGGATACTCGCCGAGGGTCACGCGGTAGGCAACCATACCTTCCACCACCTCAACGGATGGAAGGCGGATACAACGGCTTACATCTCCAATATCGAAGCCTGTGATGCGATCATCGGCACCTTTCTTCCCAACGGAACCCCGCTTTTTCGGCCACCCTACGGCAAGATTACGCGTCTGCAAAAAAAATGGGCCCTACAACAGGGCAAACAGATCATCATGTGGGATATCCTTACCGCTGATTTCGATACGACCATTACGCCGGAGCAATGCTTGCATAACGCCACCCATAAAGTAGAGGGCGGCAGCATCCTGATCTTCCATGACAGTGTTAAGGCCTGGAAAAACCTTGAATATGCACTTCCACCCGCCCTTGATCGGATCAAGGCGAAAGGACTTGGTTTTGCAAAATGGGATTTTTAAAGGTGCTCCTGTACGAGACTGATGATGCTGTTGGCATCGAGTTCGCCTGATTGCCGCCATACCATTTGCCCGCTTTTGTAAATCATCAGCGTAGGCAGGCCTTTGATGCGAAGGGCATCGGCCAGTTCCTGGTTTTTGTCGACGTCAATCTTGATGACTTTGGCTTTGTCTCCCAGCGCAGCCGCCACATCCCGGATTACCGGATGCATCGACACCGACTGTTCGTTCCAATCGGTATAGAAGTCGATTAAGACCGGAACGGGTGCGCTGATAAGCTCTCCAAATTTTGACATACGAAGCGTTTTATGCGTACACTATCTTACAAATGTACTATTTTTAACGGATTACGAAAATCTCTGCCCTTTTTTTAGCTCGATGACCGTAATTTCAGGCCAAATGCCCGTACGCCCCGAATAGGCATGGAAACCGAAACCGCGGTTCACATACACATAACGTCCTGCGTTTTCGTAAAGGCCTGCCCATTGTTTGTACATGTATTGTGCAGGGCTCCATCGTATTACACCCGGAATCTCGATGCCGAACTGCAGTCCGTGGGTGTGTCCCGACAGTGTCAAATGAAAATTCCCTGGATGCTGCTTCACTTCATACTCCCAATGTGAAGGATCGTGTGACATCAATACTTTAAAGTCGTCCTTCTCCAAACCAGCAGACGCTTTCTTGAGGTCGCCCGCCTGCTTGAAGTGTTTGCCCCAGTTTTCGACACCGACGAGTGCGATGCGTTGCCCGTCTTTTTCGATCCAGCGGTGTTCGTTCAGCATCAAATCGAAACCGATACGCCCGTAGAGTTTCTTGATGGCCTCAAAGTTCTCGTCTTTGGCCCGCTGGGACGGCCAGTCGAGATATTCACCATAATCATGGTTCCCGAGTACGGAGAACTTACCGTATTGAAACGACTTGATGTTACGGAAGGTATCGATCCACGGATCCATTTCCGTTGCGAAGGTGTTGACGATATCGCCGGTAAACAGCATCAGGTCGCCTTTTTGTTCGTTTATGAGGTCGATGGCATACTGGATTTTCTCTTTATTGTCGAAACTCCCGCTGTGGACATCGGAAATCTGTACGATCCGGAAACCGTCAAAGGCATCCGGCAGGTCGGGAAAGAAGACCGGTTGGGTGATGACACGGAAATTGTACTTCCCAAAGAAAATACCATGGAGGAGGCCCGCAAACGGAAGCGCGGCCAGGGCAAGAGCGATCTGTCCGACGAACTTCCGACGACCGGGCAGGGGCACCGGTTCACCCGCCGTACGACGGAAATGCCCGACGAGCCAAAGGAACTCGCGCACCACATCCTGGCCCAGCATGATCGATGCAATAACCATTTTTGGGATGTAGACCAACAACAGTACACTCAATGCGATCAGGCTCTTACGGGTTTGTCCGACGGCCCGGTCAAACGACAGGATGGACCCCACGACATACAATAACACAACCGCCGTAATAATCCAATACGCGATACGCGCCTGACGGCTTACTAAAATTGCCGAAAAACCTACATAGGAATAATACTCGACCAGCACGATCACAAACAGCACGACCTGTAGCGGGTAGAGTACGTAACGGGAAAGTTCTTTATCGGGAAAGGCCCTGAAAAGGAATAATTCGGCTACCAGAACCAGCAGCGCCAAGAGTAACCAACGGAACATCCAAATGATTTTGAGCAAAGTAACGAAATAGTTGAACGCACTTGAAAAAGCATTGTCAAATATTTAACGTGCCGGATGCCGTTCGCGAAACTTCCGTATTTTTACCTTCTTTACTTTACCGCCATGACGCCACAGAAACGCCTGTTCCTTCTCGATGCTTATGCCCTTATTTTCCGCGGCTATTACGCCCTGATCAAGAACCCGCGGGTCAATTCGAAAGGAATGGATACCTCGGCCATTTTCGGCTTTATGAATTCGTTGCTCGACCTGATCAAACGGGAAAAACCCGATCATTTGGCGGTGGCGTTCGACAAAGAAGGCAGCACCGTGCGAACGGAAATGTACAGCGCCTATAAAGCCCATCGCGACGAAACGCCGGAAGCCATCCGGATTGCCGTTCCGTATATCCAGGAAATCCTGAAAGCGATGCACATCCCCATCATCGAATTAGCGGGCTGTGAGGCCGACGACCTGATCGGCACGATCGCCAAGCAGGCTGAAGCGCAGAACTACCAGGTCTTTATGGTGACGCCCGATAAAGACTACGCGCAGTTGGTAAGTGAGAACATCTTCATGTACCGCCCGGCGCGCCTTGGCAACGGCATCGAAATCTGGGGCATTCCGGAAGTGCAGGAACGCTTTGGGGTGGAGACGCCGATGCAGGTGGTCGATTTCCTTGGGATGATGGGTGATGCCGTTGACAATATTCCCGGTCTGCCCGGTGTGGGTGAAGTCACTGCCAAGAAGCTATTGCAGGAATTCGGCTCGATGGAAAACCTTCTGGCGAACACCGATAAGCTGAAGGGAAAGATGAAGGAGCGGATCGAGGAAAACAAAGCCCTTGGCATCCTGTCGAAACAACTGGCGACCATCATCTGTGACTGTGACGTGACGTTCAATGAAACCGATTACGAACTGTCGAAACCGGATGCAGCCAAAGTGGAAGCGCTTTTCCAGGACCTGGAATTCCGTCGCATGGCCGAGCAGTTCAACGCGTTGTTCTTCTCGCCTAAAACGGGCTATGATACTACAGACACACAAGGACTTGCGCCGACCAAAACCATCACGCGATCGGACCAATTCGATTTGTTTTCGGTGGAAGGGGAAGAAGGCGAGCGCATTTCCTCGCATTATAAAACGCTGGCCGACACCGACCATTTGTATCAATCTGTGACCGGTAATCTTGGTATTTCGCTATTGCTTACCGACCTGTTGAAGCAACCGTCGGTCAGTTTCGATACGGAAACCACGGGCATCGATCCGCTGACGGCCGAACTGGTGGGACTCTCGTTCTCCTGGGAAAAAGGCAAAGGGTTTTACGTGCCGGTGCCGGCAGACCGAACCGAAACCCAGGCCATCGTCGACAAATTCAAACCCTTCTTTGAAGCGGAGCATATTGAAAAAGTGGGCCAGAACGTCAAATACGACCTGAAGGTATTGTCGAATTACGGGGTAACGGTAAAAGGCCCGTTATTCGATACGATGATCGCCCATTACCTTATCAATCCGGATATGCGCCATAACATGGACGTGCTTTCCGAAACCTATCTGGGTTACTCGCCCCAATCGATCGAAGAATTGATCGGGAAGAAAGGCAAAGGGCAGAAAACCATGCGCGACGTGCCACTCGACGCGGTAAAAGAATACGCGGCCGAAGATGCCGACGTGACATTGCAATTAAAAGAACAGTTCGCGCCCATCCTGACCCAAACGGGCACAATAAACCTATTCGAGACAATCGAAATTCCGTTGGTATCCGTGTTGGCGGATATGGAAATGGAAGGCGTCAACCTCGATGTAGGCTTCCTGCAATCGCTATCAAAGGAACTCGACCAGGAAATCCGCGCACTCGAAATGAAAATCTACGAGACGGCCGGTGAAAAGTTTAACCTGAGTTCGCCCAAACAATTGGGTGACATCCTCTTCGAAAAAATGAAGATCGGGGAAGGCAAACAGAAAAAAACCAAGACGGGGCAATATGCCACCGGTGAGGAGGTCCTCTCCTATCTTGCCCTAAGCAATCCGTTCGTGCAGGACATCCTCGACTGGCGCCAGATGGTCAAGCTCAAAAGCACCTATGTCGACGCGTTGCCGTTGCAGGTAAGCAGCCGAACCGGGCGCGTGCACACCGACTACATGCAGGCCGTGGCGGCTACGGGCCGTCTTAGTTCGAATAACCCGAACCTGCAGAACATCCCGATTCGCACCGAACGCGGACGGCAGATCCGGAAAGCGTTTATTCCCCGGGACGAGCACCATACGCTGCTTTCCGCCGACTACTCGCAGATCGAACTTCGCATCATTGCCGCATTGTCGGGTGAAGAAAAACATGATCCGGTCGTTCCAGAATGGCGAGGACATCCACCGTTCTACCGCGGCGAAGGTCTTTAACGTGCCGGCTGAGGAAGTAACGCGGGAACAACGTGGTAATGCGAAGACCGTCAACTTCGGTATTATATATGGTGTATCCGCGTTCGGGCTCAGCAACCAAACGTCGTTGTCGCGAAGTGAAAGTGCCGACCTGATTGCCGCCTACTACAAAACCTATCCGCGACTGCGCGACTACATGAACGACCAGGTGGCCTTCGCACGGGAAAACGGCTATGTACAGACCATCTCCGGACGGCGCCGCTACCTGAAAGACATCAATTCGGCGAATGCCGTGGTGCGGGGGGCAGCGGAACGAAATGCGGTGAACGCCCCCATACAGGGAAGTGCAGCGGATATCATCAAGATCGCGATGATCAACATCCACAAACGGCTTACGTCAGAAAACTGGAAGAGCAAGATGTTGCTGCAGGTGCATGACGAATTGGTGTTTGACGTCTACAACGACGAGCTTGAGAAGATACAGCCGATGATCCGCCATGAAATGGAAAATGCCTGGCAATTGGCCGTGCCGCTGGAAGTCGACATGGGTATGGGCCGCGACTGGCTGGAAGCACATTAAAATAAAGAAGGGCGATCTGAGAAGACCGCCCTTTGTTTTTTATCCTTTACAGGAAGAGTTACTCGACGATGAGTTTCTTCCATGCGTTCTCGCCCGCGTTTACCAATTCGAGCAGGTAAATACCTGATGACAGTCCGTCGACGCGCACCTCAGTAGCTTCCAACGCCTTTACTTCAACCGTTTTCACGAAGGCTCCTGTTTGCGAGTAGACATTAATCCGCTCAAGTGCCGTCTTCGTTTTCACCGCGAACCAACTTTGTGATGGGTTTGGATAGACAACGGATGCCGCCAAGGACAGGTCTTCAACACCGAGTGTAGTAAAATTCTGGTTTAGGGCTTCTCCACGGTTGGTACTGCCGTGATTGGACAAGCTATAACTGGCTGAACTTGAACGCGCCCAGGCCATGTCAATATTGGCCGCACTGAACGTAAAGGTAAAATCGTTCGCATCACCAGTTGAAAAAGCGCGTGTTGCTACGATGGTTCGTTGTCCATTTGCAGGTGAATTGTTTGTATTCGATACGACCGTCCAGTTGTTGGTGCCATCATTTGAAGGCGTATTTCCCTGCCCGTTTTGTTTGGCGTCAACGAGTGTTACGTTGTTCCAGTATACCAAATCGGTTCCATTCGCCATTCCGTTCGTAAAAGAGCCTAATGCGAGGGCAAACCAGCGGTCATTGGGGCCTGAAAGAGTGAGTGTGGCGGTCGACGTGTCGTTGTCGAGGTCCAGCTTTGCTTTTACATTGGCTGAAAGATTCACGGTTCCGGTCGTCTTCACTTGTGCGAAGGCGAAGACCGGCGCCAATATAAAAAGCCAAAAAGTAGTTTTTCTCATGTGTATTTGTTTTTGATGTTACTTCAATAAATTAATGGTGGCTTCATCGCCTGAAAAGACCGCATACTCAAAAGCCGTTTTACCCTGTGCATCTTTGGCGGTTTTGTCGGCACCTTTCGCCAACAACGGCTTTATCAGCGACGCGCTGCGAAACATAGCCGCATACATCAACGCCGTCATACCTTTATCGTCTTTCAGGTTTGGGTCGGCTTTGTGATCGAGCAAATATACCGCCATTTCTGTATTTCCTTTGACAATGGCCGCCATCAGGGCTGTTCCCATACCGGAACTGGCATTGACATCCGCGCCGTTATCGACCAGGAACTTCGCCACCTCGTTATTCGATCGGTAGACCGCCAGAATGAGGGGCGTGAATCCGCTTTCGTTACGCTGGTTGGCCGCCGTCGACTCCTGGGCCAGGATGCGCTGCATATCCGCTTTGGTGCCGGTACGGGCTACGGAAAAGACATCCTGTGCAGACACCGATCCGAAGCAGGTGCAAAGCATGAGTGTGACGATAAACGAGAGGTATTTTTGTGTCATATATATAGGTTACGATGCGACAGGCTATAACTTCCGTCGTTCCCATTGGTGGTGAGATGCTATTTTCCGCCGTCGGTTGCGCGAAAAAAGGCCAACTAGCTGACTTTTTTTGTCGAGTCGCGCTGGCGCAGTTCGGTTTTGACCACTTTCGTCTGCGATGGCAGATGTTCCTCCTTGCTTTCCAACCGGTTGATCAACAGTTCGGCAGCGGCAGCACCGATTTCGGGTCCGTGCTGGCTTACTGTACTGAGACTTGGTGTCATACGGCGCGACCATACACCGTCGGCAAAACCAATCGCCTGTAAATCGTCAGGGATCCGGATGCCTTTCTTGATCGCGATTTTGAGTGCCATGGTCGAGGCGTGCTCGTCGAGGCCGAATACGCCGTCAATGGTTTGGGTATCGAAAAGGTGCTGGGCGCGGGTGTTGAAATCGTCTTCCGATTCGCAAAGCACTACCAGATTCTCATCGACTTCGATGCCGTGCGCCTGCAGGGCCTGGCGGTAGCCTTTGGCGCGGAGTTTCCCAACGCTCAGGTTGTCGATGGCTGAAAAAAGGCCGATACGACGACATCCTGTCTTTATAAGGTGTTCTACGGCATAGACGGCCGAGTCAAAATCATCAACGATGACCTTGTCGCAATCGACCTGTTCGGCAATACGGTCGAACATCACGATGGGCGTACCGTCGTTGATGACGTCTATGAAATGCTGGAATTCATTTTGCTTCTGTGCTTCTTCCGAAACTGAAAGAATGAAACCGTCGGCCGTGCCGTTGCTCAGCATGTCGAGCGCGTGCAGTTCCTTTTCAAGCGATTCGTTCGAAATACACGTAATGAGATTATAGCCTTTCTCATCCGCCTTCATCTCAATGCCTTTGAAGACCTTGGCGAAAAACGGGTTGAGGATGTTCGGGATGATGACCCCGATGGTTTTGGTCTTGCGGTTCTTAAGGTTAAGACCGATGACATTGGGTTTGTAGTTCTTCAGTTTCGCGAATTCCTGGATCCGGATCTTGGTGGGTTCACTGATCTCCGGGCTGTCGTTCAGCGCCTTGGACACGGTAGATACCGACACGTGCAATTCCTTGGCAATCTGCTTGAGCGTGGCTTTCGATTTCATGGGTGGCGTCTTTAAGAATCAAACAAATATAGGTAATTGTGTAGGATTAAATCCGGCGGCGTAAATCAAACGCTACAAAATTTAAACGAAAACGGTAAAGAATCGGGCAAAACGAAACCAACGGCGTACCCTTACGAATAGATAACGGCATCTGAATGGTTTTGGTTATGGGAAGAGACGGAATGTATTTTCACGAAAACCGGTGTTCGGAAGACCCTTTGGGAAGGCTGATTTCCAACGGAAAAGAATTTTTGGACGCCATTTGTATTTATAGATATTAATCGTACTTTTGCAACCCCTTTTATTGGGGATGGAATGTTTAATTTAAATAAAGTATTGTGAACACACTAAGTTACAAGACGATTTCAGCCAACAAGGCCACAGTCACCAAGGAGTGGGTTGTGGTAGACGCTGAAGGTCATAACTTGGGGCGTCTCGCGTCGAAGGTGGCGATGATCCTTCGTGGCAAGAACAAACCGAGCTATACCCCTCACGTCGACTGTGGTGATAACGTGATCGTGATCAACGCAGAAAAAATTAACCTTACAGGCAACAAGCTGGAAGACAAGACGTATGTACGTCACACCGGCTATCCTGGAGGACAACGTGTCCTTTCCGCCAAAGTAGTACAGCAGAAAAACCCTGCTATGCTGGTAGAGAAGGCCGTAAAAGGAATGCTCCCGAAGAACAAACTCGGCGCTGAGCTTTTCCGCAACCTGAATGTAGTAGTAGGTCCTGAGCACAAACACGGTGCACAGAAGCCTAGAACCGTTAACCTTAACGACCTGAAGTAATGGCAGTAATCCACAAAATCGGAAGAAGAAAAACAGCTGTTGCCCGTGTATATGTTTCTGAGGGATCAGGAAAAATCACGATCAACAAGAAAGAATTCGCTACCTATTTCCCTACGGCTACGCTTCAGTATAAAGTGATGCAGCCGTTGGCAATGACCGACAATGCCGCAAACTTCGATGTGAAGGTAAACGTGTACGGCGGTGGCACCAACGGGCAGGCGGAAGCCATCCGTATGGCGATCTCCCGCGCGATGTGCGAAGTAGGTGAAGGCAACAGGGCGATCCTGAAACCGGAAGGCCTCCTGACACGCGACCCACGTATGGTAGAGCGTAAGAAATTCGGACAGAAGAAAGCACGTAAGAGATTCCAGTTCTCTAAACGTTAATCGTTTTGTCCCACTGATTACAGAATCGAATTAAAAACCAAAAAAGTGTTGTTACCCGGATGAAACCGGGGTTAGTTTAGCATCTAAATGAATCGAGATTACCCGTTAATTGAGAGGTTCATTGCTAGTTATACAACAGAACGTAAACTATTACAAAAATGGCAAATAAAGTAGACGTTAAAGAACTACTCGAGGCAGGTGTCCACTTCGGCCACATGACCCGCAAATGGGACCCGAACATGGCTCCCTATATCTATATGGAGCGTAACGGCATCCATATCATCAACCTTTACAAAACGGCTGCCAAAATCGAGGAGGCCAACGAAGCCCTGAAGAAAATCGCCGCTTCCGGTCGCAAAGTACTCTTCGTAGCAACCAAAAAACAGGCTAAGGACATCGTAGCGGAGAAAGCCGCCGCGGCCAACATGCCGTACATTACGGAAAGATGGCCAGGTGGTATGTTGACGAACTTCGTCACCATCCGTAAAGCGGTTAAGAAAATGACGTCTATCGACAAGATGAAGAAAGACGGCACGTTCAACACCCTGTCTAAAAAAGAAAAATTGCAGATTGACCGTCTGCGTGCGAAGCTCGAGAAAAACCTCGGCTCGATCGCTGACATGTCAAGGCTCCCAGCTGCCCTTTTTGTCGTTGACATCAAGGCAGAGCACATCGCGGTGAAAGAAGCGCAAAAATTAAACATTCCAGTTTTCGCAATGGTAGACACGAACTCTGACCCACGTGAGGTCGACTACGTGATCCCTGCCAACGATGACGCTTCAAAATCGATCGAAAAAGTGCTTTCACTGGTGACGGCTGCGATCATCGACGGACTCAACAACCGTACGTCTGATAAAGAAGCTGACGAAACCGATGAAGCAGAAGCTATGGAAGTAGCGGCTGCCCCGGTAGCGGAAGCACCTGCTGTTGAAGCGGAAGTAGCCGAACAAGCGGCTCCTGAGGCTGACGCACAGACAGAAGAAGCATAACAAAAATTTAAAGATTGAAGGATTGAAAGATCTAAAAATTCGCTTCTATTTGCGGGTTGTCTTTCAATTTTTCAATCTTTCAATCATTAAATCCATTTACAGACTATGTCAACTATAACTGCTGCAGACGTAAACAAACTCCGCACCCAGACCGGTGCCGGTATGATGGACTGCAAAAAAGCCCTCGTAGAAGCTGAAGGCGACTTCGAAAAAGCGGTAGAGATCCTTCGTAAGAAAGGACAGAAAGTAGCCGCCAACCGTTCTGACCGTGAGTCAACAGAAGGTGCTGCCATCGCGGCGGTAAACGCTGACAAAACAGAAGGTGCGGTCATCACGCTGAACTGTGAAACTGACTTCGTAGGTAAAAACGAAGGTTTTGTGAAACTCGCTACCGACCTGGCGAACCTGGCCCTTGGTTTCGACACCAAAGAGGCATTCCTCGCGGCTGACTACAACGGCATCACCGTTGCAGAGAAACTGATCGAGCAAACCGGTGTTATCGGTGAGAAAATCGAAATCGGTACGTTTGAGAAACTGTCAGGTGCGTTCGTAGGATCGTACATCCACGCAGGTAACAAAATCGCGACGCTTGTAGCCCTTTCTGCTAACGTAGCCGGTGCTGACGAAGCAGCGCGCAACGTAGCGATGCAGGCGGCTGCTATGTCGCCAATCGCGCTTGACGAGAACGGCGTAGATGCTGCTACCATCGAGAAAGAAATCGAGATCGCGAAAGACCAATTGCGTCAGGAAGGCAAGCCAGAGGCTATGCTCGACAACATCGCAAAAGGCAAATTGCAACGTTTCTTCAAAGACAACACCCTGGTTAACCAGGACTATATCAAGGATGGCTCTATGAGCGTTTCTGCTTATGTGAAATCCGTTGATGCGAACCTTACCGTAACCGGCTTCAAAAGAGCTGCATTGGGTTAATCATAATTCACCATTGAAAAAAGGGATGTCGAAAGGCGTCCCTTTTTTTTATGCCTATGAAATGCTTATGGTTATAAACGGATCTTAGCGCGAAAACCCCGCCCCGCATAATACGATTCGGCTCCGTTATGGTAGGTGAAAACGTGTCCGTACCGACGGTCGCAGAACAACGCGCCTCCCTTCTGCCGGATGGCGTCGGGCGTCAGAATCCAACTCGACGTTTTCTGGTCGAATTCGCCTACTTCCTGCAATTTCCGGTATTCTGCTTCAGTGAGTAACACGGCGCCCATCTCCTGGGCCCACTCCAGCGCGTTGTGGGCAGGTTTGTGCTCTTTGCGGGCATCCAGTGCTGCACGGTCATAACAACAGCTCCTGCGGCCTTTAGGACTCTCGACAGCACAATCGACAAAAACGACGCTTCCGTCGGGTTCGATGGCCAGCACATCGGGTTCGCCGCCGGTCATTTCCATCGCGTAGAGGCTTTCCAAAACCTCCGGCCGGGCTTCAAGTCGCTGTCGCACCTGCGACCATTGCGTATCGGGATGCCGTTCGGGATGGTTGTGAAACCGACTTTCGAGATGGGAAAGGAAGGCAATGCGTTCTTCGGAGGATAGTGGTTGCGTCATGAGAGGGGCGTCTACTGACACAAAGATCGCAATTTGACAGTTTCCTCCTGAAACAACCGGGCATAAAAAAACCGCCGATCTTTCGAAAGGCGGTTCTGTATTATTCGATTTGTTTCCCCTGTTTGTCGTAGAAGTGATACTCAAGGAAGGTGTAGGCATCCCGGGGGATGATACGAATCCACTTCCGATGAGCGAACAACCACTTGTAGCGCGGCGACGGAAAACCTTTTGACAGGTAGGCCGCCACAAAGGGATGGGCGTTCAGGATCACGTTTCCGTGTGTCTTCAACAGGCGTTCAAGGTCTTGCGCAATGCGGTCGACGATGACAATCGGCGCTTCGATTTCCCCGTTGCCATTGGGGTTGTCTTCATGGGTCTTGATATTGACCTCTGGCCGCACCCGTTGTCTGGTAATCTGCACCAGGCCAAATTTGCTCGGCGGCAGGATTTTGTGTTTGGCTTTGTCGTCGGCCATTTCGTCACGAAGTTTATCAAACAACACCTTGCGGTTGTCGGGGTTCGACATATCAATGAAGTCGACCACGATGATACCGCCCATATCGCGAAGGCGCAGTTGTCGTGCGATTTCGGTCGCAGCGATCATGTTCACCTCCAACGCGGTGGCTTCCTGGTTGGTTGCCTTGTTCGATCGGTTGCCACTGTTGACGTCGATGACGTGCAGGGCTTCGGTGTGTTCAATGATCAGATAGGCTCCTTTCTGCATGGAAACCGTTCGGCCAAAAGCCGTTTTGATCTGCCGTTCTATGTGGAACTTTTCAAAGATCGGATAATCCCGTGACTGGTAAAATCGGACGATCTTTTCTTTGGAAGGAGCGATCTCGCTGATGTACTCCTTCGTCTGTTGGAACAATTCGGCGTCGTCTACGTGGATCCCGGTGAAGGTGTCGTTGAAGACATCCCGCAGGATCGACGAGGCCCGGTTGAGTTCACCGAGCACTTTTGACGGATGGTGCGCCGTTGCTAATTTTTTACACATCCCCGACCATCTGTCGAGCAATGTCTGTAAGTCTTTTTCCAGTTCTGCCACTGATTGCCCTTCGGCCACCGTTCTGACGATGACCCCGAATCCTTTAGGGCGTACGGATTGTACCAGTTTTTTCAACCGGTCTTTTTCTTTCCTGGATTCAATTTTTTGGGAGATGGACACCCGGTCTGAAAACGGCACCAGCACAACGAACCGTCCGGCTAACGAGAGCTCGGAACTGATGCGTGGTCCTTTGGTGGAAATCGGCTCCTTCACGACCTGCACCAGCAACGATTGGTTGGCGGCAAGGATGTCGAGGATTGCCCCGTTTTTGTCGATTTCTTTTTCAAACTGGAAGTTCTTCAGGAACGGATCCCGAAGTTTTCCTGTGGTGGCCAGTTTGAGGAATTTAAGGGAAGTGAGGAGGTTAGGCCCCAGGTCATGGTAATGCAGGAACGCGTCTTTGTCGAAACCCATGTTGACGAAGGCGGCGTTCAGGCCGGCAACCGGCTTGCGGATCTTCGCAATGAAGATGTCGCCTACCTGGTAGTTGCTTTTTTCTTCTTCCCTGTGTAATTCAATGAGTCTTCCATCTTTCAGTAAGGCAAAATCTACGGCGTCAGAACTTGATCGGATGATTAATTCCTTATTCACTCTGTAGTTTTTTATCGACTGGCGACGGCGACGAAACGGATCATGGACCACTCCCTCAGGAGCGCCTTCCCGCCTAGTCGTTCACCAGCAAATGGATTGAACAATGTTTAACAGGCGTAATACCCAGTGTTTCCGATGGCTCCGGACGTTTCTTGGACGTCGGAAACCTAATGAACGCGTGGTGACACGCTTCCGGAAACTATTTCAATGAACGTTGATGCTCAAAAAAAGAAAAAGTAGTCGGAACTACTTTTTCTTCTTGTGGCGGTTAGCTCTCGCACGTTTCTTACGTTTGTGCGTCGCTACCTTATGTCTCTTTCTCTTTTTACCGCTTGGCATAGGAAGGTGTTTTTTTGATTAATGGTTCGGTTTATTTAGGCTCGTTGTTGGTTTTAACACCCTCTACGAATACTTTGGCTGGTTTGAAGGCAGGTATGTTGTGGGCTGGAATCTTGATCGTGGTGTTTTTTGAAATGTTACGACCTGTTTTCTCAGCTCTAGTCTTGATGATGAAGCTTCCGAATCCCCGAAGGTATACGTTATCTCCTGTCTCAAGCGAAGATTTCACCTCGTCCATGAAGGATTCAACGGTTGCCTGAACGTCTCCTTTTTCAAGGCCAAGCTTTTCAGAAATTTTCGCTACGATATCTGCTTTCGTCATTTTCTTTCTAGTTTTATTATTGTATTAAATTTTGCGAGTGCAAATATAGGAATATAAAAACGAAATATTCAACCTAATCAATTAAATTTTAATTACATAAACTTTACTTTTACCAAGCCCTACACCCCTTTCATGGATTTTGCCAACACGCTCAAAGACTGGTATTTAACAAATCGCCGCGACCTGCCCTGGCGGCACACCCGCGACCCCTATGCCATCTGGCTTTCTGAGATCATACTGCAGCAAACACGCGTGGCGCAGGGCCTTCCCTACTACGACGCCTTCCTAACAGCATTTCCCACCGTTGGTGACCTCGCCGCCGCCGAAGAGCAGCAGGTATTGCGGCTTTGGCAGGGGCTCGGCTACTATTCCCGTGCGCGAAACCTGCACGAAACGGCCCGGAAAATTGCGTTCGAACTGGGCGGCCGCTTTCCCGATGATTACAAGGGACTGACACAACTCAAAGGTGTGGGCGATTATACCGCAGCGGCCATTGCCTCTTTCGCCTACGATGAACCCGTTCCGGTGGTGGATGGAAACGTCTTCCGGGTATTGGCGCGGTATTTCGGCATCGAAGACGACATCGCCAAGCCCTCGTCGCGCGCTGTTTTCCGCGATGTGGCGCAACGGCAGTTATTGCACGACGATCCGGGTTTGTTCAACCAGTCGATCATGGAGTTCGGTGCCCTGCAATGCATTCCGGGAAAACCCGACTGCGAGAGGTGTCCGCTCCAGGTGGGATGCGTGGCATTCGCAACCGGAAAAGTCGCGCTTCTTCCTGTCAAAAACAAAAAAACGCGCATTACCGAACGGCACTTCCAGTATCTGGTGGCTGTCGATCCGAACGGAAAAACGCGGGTGCATCCCCGAACGGGACCGGGCATCTGGCGCAATCTCTATGAATTTCCTTTGCATGAAACCACCGCGGCAGTTGACGCCGATACGATACTCGAAGTAGCGCGGCTGGATTCCTTCTTCGGATCTGCCGTTGACGCCGTTTACCAGGTCAACCCGACTCCGATCATACACAAGCTGTCCCATCAGCACCTGTCGATCACCTTCTGGCACATTACGCTGTCTGATGAACTTCGCAATGGGATAGCCGTCAACGAACTGGCGGCGCTTCCGTTCCCAATTGTACTGCACAACTTTATAGAGCGGCACTTTCCCGGAATCCTCAAAAAACAGTATATTTGAGGATTCAAGCCAAAATCCCATGAACAACGGAACGCTCAATAAAGTCATGCTCATCGGCCACCTCGGCGATGACGTAAAGATGCACTACTTCGAGGGAGGCAACTGCATCGGGCGCTTCCCGCTGGCTACCAACGAGGTGTATATCAACAAATCGACCAACGAAAAGATCACGTCGACCGAATGGCACAATTTGGTAGTGCGCAACAAAGCGGCCGAGATCTGCGAAAAATACCTGACCAAAGGCGACAAGATCTATGTGGAAGGCCGCATCAAATCGCGTCAGTGGCAGGCTGAGGATGGAACGGTAAAGTATACGACGGAAATACAGGTAACCGAATTTACCTTCCTTACCACCAAGAAAGAAACCGAGGCGGGCCGCACGGCAGCGCCTTCCTATCACGATAGCAAAGGTGCCGAGAGCCCTGCCCTTCCAGAGAACGACATGCCGTTCTGATGTGTAACGAAAACCGTTGATTTGCTCACCGAGCCTCCCCCCTCCGATCCCACAGCGGCCCTTGCGACAGGGTTGCCGGCGCTGCTGGCGCTTCTCTTCCTTACGGCTATGGTTTCGGGTGCCGAAGTAGCCTTTTTTTCGCTGTCACCCTCCGATTTGTCGGATATTGCCAACCGCCATCCTGCCAAGGCAAAACGCATCCGCCGGCTGGTCGAACGGCCCCGTAAACTGATCGCTACGTTGGTCATGGCCAACACCTTCCTCAACATCAGCATCGCCGTTTTGTTTTCGCTGATCGGCCGCGACTGGTTCGGTTTCATCCCCTCGCCGTCGCTGAAGTTCATTGTCGATGTGACCTTCGTCGCCTTTCTCATCCTCTTTTTTGGCGACATCCTGCCTAAAATCTACGCCAACCGCCATCACACACAATTTGCGCTGGCCCTGGCACGACCGCTTTCGTTGCTCGACACCCTTCTCACCCCTTTTAGTGTGCCGATGCGTGCCATGACGCGTTTCCTGCAGCGGCAATTTGGCCCGGGACGACCTGATATTACCATCGAGAAACTGTCACAGGCCCTTGAGCTGACCTCCGATGTTGACGCCTCGCAAGACGAACAGCGGTTGCTGGAAGGCATCGTTTCGTTCGGAAATACGGATGTTGACCAGATCATGACACCCAGAATCGATATTTTTGCGCTGGATATCCGCTGCGAGTTCGCCGAGGTGATGCAGAAGATTGTCGAAAGTGGATTTTCACGGATTCCGGTCTATCGGGACAATATCGACCACATAGAGGGCGTTCTCTTCGTGAAAGACCTGCTTCCGTTCATCGGAAAAGACAACTGTGAATGGCAAAACTTGGTGCGTAAGCCGTTCTTTGTACCCGAGAACAAGAAGCTCGACGACTTGCTCACCGAATTCCAGGGGATGAAGAACCACCTGGCCATTGTAGTGGATGAATATGGAGGGACATCGGGCATCGTCACGCTTGAGGATATATTGGAGGAAATTGTGGGCGATATCAGTGATGAGTTCGATGATGGGGATATACAGTATACCCAAGTCGACGACACGACCTTCCGGTTTGAGGGCAAAGTGGCGCTCAAGGACTTTTACCGCGTCACCGGCGCCGATGCCACAGTGTTTGAAGCCGTGCGGGACGAGGCTGAAACGGTGGGCGGCTTTTTACTGGAACGATTTGGTCGTTTCCCGGAAGCTGGGCAGACGCTCGATTTCGGGGGATGGCATTTCAGGGTGGAAGAAACGGATACAAAACGCATACGGCAGGTGAAGGTCTGCCCGATAACAGCATTATGAAGCGATACTACTTTATTTTATTAGGGCTGGCCCTGACACTGGCTTCGTGCAAAGAAGAGGTCTTGCCGAAACCACCGGCGCAGCTCCGACTCGAATACGGCTCGGCCTCATATGAGCGGTTCGACAAAGATTGCCCGTTTTCGTTCGATATGAACCGTGCGGCTGTGCTTAACGAGAAAAATGGCTGTAACCTCACGATCGACTATCCGAAAATGAAGGCGACGATTTATATCAGTTACAAGCCTGTTTCCGGCAACATCAAACTATTGCTTCGCGATGCGCAGAAGCTCACCTATGAACACGTTATCAAGGCCGACAATATCATTGAGCAGCCGTTCCTTAATCGGGATCACAAGGTGTATGGGATGTTTTATGAGGTCAACGGCAATGCGGCGACCAACAGCCAGTTTTACGTGACCGACAGCATCCACCACTTTATCGACGGGTCGGTCTACTTCTATGCCAAGCCGAATTTTGACTCGGTGATGCCGGCGGTAGAGTATGTAAAGAAAGACATGCGAAAAATTATGGAGAGCCTTAAATGGAAATGAAACGTATACTTCTTCTTTTCTCCGCCTGTTTGCTTTCCCAAATTGGAGTAGCGCAATATCAGGAGACCATCGCCCTTTTCTATGCACCGGCGGGCGCAACAGAGGAAACTCCCCAGATCAACATTAGCCTAAGCAAAACGGAAGACGGGCACGCTTTTGTGGCATTCTCCTTTGGAAGCACCGATCGTTTCGAAACCGTAGATGGTCGGTATTTTGACGATGCACTTCGTTCGTTCAAGCAAATCAACCCCGAAGCGCTTTTTTCAGAAACGCAGGAAACAGACGGAAGAACGTTTTCCGTTTCCTGGTATTCCGAAAAAGGCTCGGCTGTCTACTCGCTTCATGCGCTTTCCCCTGCCGATTACGATAAGCCCGCTGCACCTTTTCTGAAAGTAGTGCTGACACTGTTGGAATCGGTCGGATTGGATTTTCTCTACCTACCCCAATAAAAAAAACCGGCCCTTTTCGCCGGTTCTTACGATTCTCTTTTTCATTATAACGCCTTTGGTACGGCACAAACGACTCAGGTCTTTTGCTTTTGCCGCTGCTGAAGCCTTCCTTAGGTATTCAGACCTGTCCTGAATTGAATTATTTCTTGGCGGCACGGGCCAACATGGCATGATCGGCCGTTGACTTCAATTCGGATACTTTATAGGTTTTTCCATCCGCTACTCCTTCCACTTTCGCTTTCAATTGCTGTGGCGTTACGGCTGCGGCATCATACTCGACGGTTGCCGACTTTTTGTCGAAATCCACTACGGCTTTTTTTACGCCTTCCATCTTCGACAATTCCTGTTGGATCTTTCCGGCACACATGACGGCGCAGCTCATCCCTTCGATGTGAAACGTAGCAGTTTCTGTTTTGCCCGCGACCGCGGTCGTTTTAGCAGTGGTATCGGCTGCGGCTTCTTTTTTACAACTGGTGAGGGTGCTTACCGCCAAGGCGAGGCAGAGCAGTGATAACGTCCATTTCATGGGAAACAAATTAAAGGTTGACTTCGTTTGATCGAAGGATATACAAAAATAACGAATGACGGCGCGCGGTCTCGTTAAAATACCGGATTTTTGTTCCAACACTACCATCATGAAGACCGAAAACCTCAAATGGCTGCTGCTGGCTTTTTTGGCCCTGATCTGGGGCAGTTCGTTTATATTGATCCTCCGCGGACTCGATGCGCTCTCACCGCTTCAGGTCGGAAGCCTGCGGATGATTGCCGCCGGCGCTTTCCTTTTGCTGATCGGGTTTCGGAAGTTGCCACAGATTCCGTTAGGAAAATGGAAGTATGTAGCGCTGACGGGGATTACCGGTAATTTCATCCCAGCCTTCCTGTTTGCGCTTGCCGAAACCGAGGTCAATAGTACGGTTAGTGCCATCCTGAATTCACTTACGCCCCTCAACACCCTCATCTTCGGACTCCTCTTGTTCCGGATGGATGTGGGACGCCACCAGGTGTTGGGAATCCTTGTGGGTTTCGCCGGCTGTATGCTGTTGGTCTACGGCGGTTCGTCGGAAGGTGGTGGTGACTGGCGGTATGCGTTCTTCATCCTGCTGGCCACGATTTGCTATGCGCTGAACATCCACTTTGTGAAACGCTACCTTTCGGATCTTTCCCCGCTTACGATCTCAGCAGGTAATTTTGCCGTACTGATCCTTCCCGCTACCGCCATTTTGCTGTCAACGGGCATCACCGGACACTACAGCGAACACGCCCTTCAGGTTTCCGCCTTTTACATCATCCTGCTTGGATTACTGAGCACGGGCATCTCCAACGTCGTTTTCTACCGCCTGATCCAGATGTCAACACCCATCTTCGCCTCGAACGTTACGTACCTTATTCCCGTTGTAGCGGCCTGTTGGGGACTACTTGCCGGCGAACGCCTCGGGTGGATGCAATTGATCGGCGCCGCGGTGATTTTGTCGGGTGTGTATTTGTCATCGCGGAAGCGGTAAGAGAGAGGAGAGCAGTGAGAGGTGAGAAGTGAGGGGAGAGAGGAATAACTACTGACCACTGACCACTGACTACTGACTACTGACTACTTCAAAAAAAAGGCCACCCGAAGGCAGCCTTTTCATTACACAAAAACAGTGCTTATTGGAAATCTGCGTCGCTGACGCCTTCGTTGATTTTCACATCCGACATTTTGATGTCGAGTTCGAAACCTACGTTCAACACCATGTTGAAAGGAAGTTTCACCCCTTTTACATCACGGTAATCGTTGATGTTGGTTACAACGGCTACTTTCTTACCGTCCTGGCCTTCCTGCATGTTTGACTCGGCTACTTTCAATCCGCTTGTCACATCGTAGTAGTAGGTTTTGTCACCGTCTACGACTGCATAGGCGTCTTTGCCGTTCATAGGCTCGATACCGGTTACGGTAACGCCTGCTTTCGACATCAGGTTGAGTTCTTCGAATGGAACAGCCGTCAGTTTCTCTTTTGCGAAGTCTTCAGCTGACATCGCCTGTTTCTGGCCTTGTCCGGACTGATAGCCCTCTTTTGCGCCTACTACCTGCTTCATGAGGCTTCCCATACCAGGCAGTGACAATTCTGTCATCACGAGGCCGCGTGCATCTACTTTACGCACGAACGAAAGTGGTGCCGGAGCTTGTGGAATCTTGGCAGAACCCGTGTAGAAAACAGTTTTTACCGCTTTTACTGCTTTCTCTCCACCAATCGCCTTGATGTAGTTGTCGAAAACGGTTTTGGCTGTTACGCCGGCAGGAACCGGTTTTTTCATCGCCGGTTTTTCAGCCGGGTTGCCGTATTTGTCGAAATACAGGATAGGCACCCCGATTTTCTCGAGTCCAGGCAACACATCCGAAGCCTTGCCCACTACGACGATCCGCCAGTTGTCGGCTTTGAAATAGGTGTTCGCCACACGCTTGATGTCTTCCGCTGTAACCGCGTTGATGTTCGCGATGTAGTTTTCGTAGAAGTTGTCAGGCAGGTTTTGTGTGCGTGTCTGCAAGGCATACTGCGCAACGGTCTGTGGTTTTTCGATGTTCATTACGAAACGGCCGATGTAACCCGCTTTCACGTTTTTCAGCATTTCATCCGTTACATCTTCTGTGCGGATACGCTTCAGTTCTTTGATCATCTCTACAACGGCACTGTCGGTAACCGCGTTGCGCACCTGAGTGGTAGCAGAAAAGCGCGATACATATTTGTTACCGCTGATACCGGAACGGGCACCATACGTCCAGCCGTGGGCTTCGCGCAGGTTCATATTGATGTAGCTGTTGAAGTCGCCTCCGAAGATTTGGTTGGCTACGATGGCAGCGAAATAATCTTTGTCGCCCATTTTGAGGTTGGTCACGTTATACGCCCCAATCTCTGACTGCACGGCATTCGGCATGTCGACAAAGTTGATTTGCGTATACTGAACGTCCTTAGGATCGTTGTACGATACGGAAGGAGCGGTCGCTTTTTTCCATGAACCGAACAGTTTCTCTACCATTTTCTTGGTATCCTTGAACTTCACATCCCCTACGATAACGAGGTACGCGTTGCTAGGTACGAAGTAGGTGTTGTAGTTCTGCTCAACGTCGGCAAGGGTTACGTTTTTGATGGTTTCCTCGCTGAGGTACTCACCTGCCGGGTGGTTGCGTCCGTATACGAGTACGCTACCTACACGCTGTGCAGCGGCCGGTACGCTTTTTTCGTCTGACTTCAATCCTTCGAGCAATTTGTCTTTCTCTTTCTCGAATTCTTCCTGTGTGAAAACCGGGTTCAATGCACCGTCCGCCATCAGTTCGAGTACACGGGCGCCGTATTTAGAGAGTGCGCTGGCACTTGCACCGCTGTCCCAGAAGTTGATATCGGCCCCAAGGAAGTCGATTTCTTCGTTGAATTTCTCCTTCGAGATCTTCTTGGTGCCATTACCCATCAGTGCGCTGGTCAGGTCAGATACGCCTTTCTTCGCTCCTTCTGCATACGGGGCATTGTCAAGTGTAAGGGTGAAGGATACACGCGGCAATTTGTGGTTCTCGACCACCATCACCTTGAGTCCGTTCGGAAGTTCGAACGTTTGTGGTTTGCCGATATTGATCTTCGGCGATGGGCCTGGTTTCGGCTGCGGAATTACTTGTCCTTGCATAGCGAAAGATAAGAACAGGCCTGATAATGCTATAAATATTTTTTTCATGATAGGTGCTTAGTTTTGGGCTTTTTCTTGGGCCGGAACATAACGGAGGATAAGACGTTGGTTCGGGTTGAGGTACTTTTTAGCAACCTCCCGGATTTCCTCACGTGTGATCGAACGGTACAGGTCAAGCTCGGTGTTGATCAGGTTGACATCCTTGTAAAGAAGATAGAAAGTCGCGAGGTTATCGGCTACACCTTCTACACCTGAGTTAGCGTTGACGTACTGATTTTCGTATTTGTTCTGCAGTTTCTGGAACTCGCTTTCGGAAATCAGGGTCGTTTGGAGTTTGGTGATCTCTTCGTCGATTTCTTTCACGAGGTCATCCATCGTGAAAGGCGACTGTGGCAAGCCGTAGATGAAATACGTGCCATAATCTTCCTGGCTGTAGTTGAAAGCGGCCATTTGGAGCGCCATTTTCTTGTCGTCCACCACTTTTTTGTAGAGGCGTGAGCTCTTACCATCGCTGAGGATGGTCGAGATCATATCCAGGATACGGGCATCGCGGGTCTTCATGGAAGGGGTGCGGTAGGCCGTTACCACCATTGGCAATTGGATGTTCGGATCTTCGAACGTTGCATTGATCGTTTCAGTGATCGGCGCTTCTGTGTAGGTCTGACGCGTGATCGGAGCCCCTTTCGGGATGCTGCCAAAGTACTGCGAAACCCATTTTTTAGTCTGGTCGATGTTTCCAAGGTCACCCGCCACTACCAATACAGCATTGTTCGGGATGTAGAACTTCTTGTTGAATGCCTGGAACTCCTCGAGTTTGGCCGCATCCAGGTGGGCCATGTCACCGATGGTCGTCCAGCGATACGGGTGGTTCTTGAACATGTATTTCTTCACTTGTGGAAGAAGTTGTCCGTATGGACTGTTGTCATAACGGAGACGTTTCTCTTCTTTCACCACCTCGTTCTGGGTGTCGACCCCGATTTGGTTGATGACCGGGTGAAGCATCCGCTCTGATTCCATCCACAGACCCAGTTCGAGGCTGTTGGAAGGGAACACTTCAAAGTAGTACGTACGGTCGTCGGTCGTATTGGCGTTGTTTACACCACCGTTGGACGTTACGATCTTGAACCACTCGCCGCGTTTGATGTTTTCGGTCCCTTCGAAAAGAAGGTGTTCGAAGAAGTGCGCAAATCCTGTGCGATCAGGTTGTTCGTCTTTTGCACCGACGTGGTACATCACCGAGGTGACGACGACAGGCGCGGAGTTGTCGTTGTGGAGGATGACGTGAAGCCCGTTGGGCAGGTCATACTCCTCGAAGTTCACTTTCTGGGCCGTAGCGGCTCCACCTAAAGAGAGTACAGCACCTAAAGCCATCAATGATTTTTTCATAAGTTACTATTTTGTTGCGAGCGTTGGTCGGCCAACGTTGGTTTTTGTTACGCAAAAGTAGGAATAAGTTTGTTTGGAAGTCGAAAGTCAAAAGTCGAAAGTCGAAAGTTGAAAAGATCAAACATGGAACCGGATGTATAGCCTGGAAAAGCGCGATCCCGCGGCTAACGACTACCTAGACATAGGTAAATTCCTCATTTTGAATCACCCCTTTTGACTTTTGACTTTCGCCTTTCCACTTTTTCCTTGCCCATTACATATTTATTCCTATATTTGCAGCCATTTTATAAACAAAACCTTATTGTTATGTATGCAATCGTAGAGATAGCAGGGCAACAATTTAAAGTTAGCAAAGACTCAAAGGTGTTCGTTCACCGTTTGGCAGGCGAGGCTGGTTCGAAAGTTTCTTTCGACAAAGTGCTTCTCCTCGATGACAACGGAACCATCACCCTGGGCGCCCCGGCTATAGAAGGTGCAACTGTTGAGGCCACCGTGCTTCAGCACCTGAAAGGCGACAAAGTGATCGTCTTCAAAAAGAAAAGAAGAAAAGGCTACAAGAAGAAAAACGGACACCGTCAGTCTCTTACAGAGATCCAGATTGGTGGTATCGTAACTTCGGCTCCAAAGAAAGCGGCTGCTAAGAAAGAAGCAGCGCCAGCATCCGAGGAAGCAGCAGAGGCTCCTAAAAAAGCCCCGAAAGCCAAAAAAGAGGAATCAACCGAATCAGCTGAATAATAACCTAATAATCCTAGAATAAGATGGCTCACAAGAAAGGCGTCGGTAGTTCCAAGAACGGACGCGAATCAGAAAGCAAACGTCTGGGCGTTAAGATTTTCGGCGGGCAGGCTGCAATCGCCGGTAATATCATCGTGCGTCAGCGCGGCTCAAAACATAACCCAGGCGACAACGTATATATGGGCAAAGACCACACCCTACACGCAAAAGTAGACGGTGTTGTACGTTTCCAGAAAAAAGGCGACAACAAGTCGTATGTATCGATCGTTCCGTTCGAAGCATAAGACAATCGCTCCTTATACGAACAAATCCCGCTTTCGAGCGGGATTTTTGTTTAGGATGGGTTCGGGTTCGTATAACTTTTTAATTCCATTTATTCCGTTCGCATATTACATCTTCTCGGATACAATCTTGACCGTTTTCGTCTTGTTGTCAAAGAATACGGAACGAAATTCCCCGTTCGTGAACTCGGCCGAAAACTCCCGTTTGCTTTTGTCATCCTTATACTTGTCGAGATAACGCTCTTTATCGACGTCCGGAAATAGCGTTTCGGACTTATCTGTTCCAATTTGGGTGAAGTCTGCGCTGACCGTAAATTCGATGGCCCTGGTTTTCTCACTGACTATGTCGATTTCGGCATCGGCGGGATGTGCGGGTCCAAACCCCCTCGGCATCGACATCTGCTGTTGGCGCATCATTTGCTGCTGCCACATCATTTGCTGCATGAACCATTGGAAATGCCACCAATCATGGTTATAGTTGTATTCGTTACGGTCGACGCGATCGATTCGTACTGCAAGATCGCCGCTACGCATTTTGTTGACGGTGACGGTGGCCGCAATATTGCTTTTGACGACCTGCTTTAGGTATTCGGAATAGGCATCGGGATTGATTTTGACGTCGCTGAGTGAAAATTGCCTCACCGCCTCACCGCGGTCAAGATCGAAAACCTTCATCGTGACCTCATTTTTGTCAATGCCCACGACAGCCAGTTTGTCATCTATTACGTAATCCGCGGTTTTCCTGACCTCGGACGGAAAATCGAGAGCTATAGTGGAATGGGCCAGTTTCTTTTCGACGAGATCAAACAGGAAGGTCTCCGTTTCCTTGCTGTCGCTAAGGGTGTATATAATCGCATTGCGTGTAATGTATCCTTTTGCGGGGGCAATCGACCCGTTCTTTACGAACTCCTGCTGGTTGACAGCTTCTGGTTTGGCGAAGGAGAGTTTGCGAAATGCTTTGGCCGTATCGGCAGAAGCTTTGATTGTCGTCAATACGGCTTTACCCCCCGTTGTTATAGTTTTTACCTCAAGTTCATTCGTCTTCTTATTGAACTCAACCAGCACGGTTTTATCAGAAAGGCGGAAAAGGTTGTCGTAAGGCAATTTCTGCTCTTCATTACCCACCGTAAAGCTGCCGCTTCTGAGATCGTAGTCCAATATCGAAATGGTTTTCTTCTCGGAACTGTATAGTACCAGTGTGAATGTCTCACCGTTGCGGTGGTACGATGCGATTTCGAATTGGATCTTTGAAACGAACGGGTCCAGGGCTTTGACCTCCGACCGATCATCGAGATGGTACGGAGTGACGGTGAAGTTCTTAGACACACTGTTCTTTGTCATCACGACATGTACTGTAGCATTGCCCAGGACGGCGCTGTAGGTGCCCTCTACCTTCTCATCTTTGTCGGGTTTTATCTCGAAGGGAGTGCCTGCAAAACCTAAACCTGAAACGAACAGCAATAACAGATACATTGTCTTCATCTTTTTTTTTGTTCGAAAGATATTCGATTTCGGTTCAAAAAGCAACGGTCCAATACGCCTACATTTGCGCTACTGTGGCGCGTCGCAGGCCCTCAACCGGAGGATGAAGGAAACCCACATGGTTCACCGAAGGCGTCTCAAGACGTACGAAATCGCCACGGCCGGGTCGTCTTTGAAAGGAGCGAGATCGGGGTGCGTTTTGTCCTGTGAACACGAATGCGTAACTGTATGTATGCACAGTACAGCACATGACCATATTCATTCGCTAATTACTACATCCGCTAATCAAAAAAGCCCCAGCGTCTCCGCCAGGGCTTTATCTCATTCGCTAGTTAATAACGATAGTACTCCGGCTTATAAGGTCCTTCCACCTTCACACCGATATACTCCGCCTGCTCCTTGTTCAGCTCCTCGAGCTCAACACCCAGTTTCGCAAGGTGCAGTTTCGCTACTTTCTCATCGAGGTGTTTCGGCAGCATGTAAACGTCGTTACCGTATTTGTCAGCGTGTTTCCACAACTCGATCTGCGCCAGTGTCTGGTTGGTGAACGAGTTCGACATTACGAAACTTGGGTGGCCTGTCGCACATCCCAGGTTTACCAAACGGCCTTCCGCCAGGATGATGATGTCTTTGCCATCGATGGTGTATTTGTCAACCTGTGGCTTGATTTCCACTTTCGACGCACCGTAGTTTTTGTTTAACCATGCCATGTCGATCTCATTGTCGAAGTGGCCGATGTTACACACTACCGTCTTATCTTTCATTTGTTCGAAGTGACGGCCTACCACGATGTCTTTGTTACCGGTAGTCGTGATCACGATGTCGGCCGTAGCGATCACCGTATCCAGTTTCTTCACTTCAAATCCGTCCATTGCCGCCTGAAGCGCACAGATCGGGTCAATTTCCGTCACGGTTACGATAGAACCGGCACCACGGAAAGAAGCCGCTGTACCTTTACCTACGTCACCGTAGCCACATACTACCACACGCTTACCAGCCAGCATCAGGTCAGTCGCACGACGGATCGCGTCAACTGCCGACTCCTTACAGCCGTATTTGTTGTCGAATTTCGACTTCGTCACCGAATCGTTTACGTTGATCGCCGGCATCGGAAGCGTACCATTCTTCACACGCTCATACAGACGGTGTACGCCTGTAGTCGTCTCTTCAGACAGACCTTTGATACCTGCTACCAATTCCGGATAACGATCCAATACCATGTTGGTCAGGTCGCCACCGTCGTCAAGGATCATGTTCAAAGGCTGACGGTCTTCACCGAAAAACAGCGTTTGCTCAATACACCAGTCGAATTCCTCTTCGTTCATTCCTTTCCAGGCATACACCTGAAGGCCCGCTGCTGCAATCGCAGCTGCTGCGTGGTCTTGCGTAGAGAAAATATTACAAGAGCTCCAGGTCACTTCCGCGCCCAGTGCTTTCAGCGTCTCGATCAACACCGCCGTCTGTATCGTCATGTGCAAGCACCCTGCGATACGTGCGCCTTTCAATGGCTGCTCGTTCTTATATTCCTCGCGAAGCGCCATCAGTCCGGGCATTTCAGCTTCCGCCAGTTCGATTTCCTTCCGTCCCCAGGCCGCCAGCGAAATGTCCTTCACTTTATAGGCCACATACGGCAATGTCTGTGTGCTCATCATTATTACGTTGATTTACTGAAAAAATTTTTGCAAATTTACGGAATAAGGTTGGGAATAACCAATGAGCAATTGTGAAATTCAACCTCCTTGTAACCAACTCCGTACGTTTAATTTTTTTGAAGCTTTTTCCGGCTGTTCGCTGCAAGCTTTTTCCCGCAACGCCGCTTTTGCGACCGCGCCTCCCGGCTTCCTCCGGTCGCCGTCGCCACGGGCAAAACCAGGCGTCGCGTGCAAAAAGGCTTTCCGCTGCCATCCGGGCTAGGGCTTCCTTCTGACCATGCCGCTTTATACTACCCTTACCGTCGATGACCACGCCCGGCTTTACGTCTGGAAAATCACCGAATCGTATGACGAACTGGCCACAGGCATGCGACTGAAACCAGCCAGCGAAGCCCGCCTGTCAGGCATGAAGTCCGAACAGCACCGCCGCGGCTTCCTGTCTGTACGCGCCCTGCTGCACGCCGCCGGCTACTCCGACTTCGACCTTTATTATGATGCCTCCGGCAAACCACACCTGCTCGACGGCCGCTATATTTCCATCAGTCACTCCTTTGGTTTTTCCGCCATCATCGTCTCCGACCGTCTTACCGGCATCGACCTGGAACTCCGCCGCGACAAAATCCGCCTCATCGACTACAAGTTCGCCGAACATGAAATGAAGTACCTTAACCCTGAGTACCACGACGACTACATCGCGCGGCTGACCGTCATCTGGGGCGTCAAGGAAGCCATTTTCAAAATCCGGAACGAACCCGGAATCAGTTTCAAAGACCATATCTTTGTACTTCCTTTCGAAAGGGCAACGGGCCAGGCCACAGCCGAACTGCACTTCGGCGACCGCCATGCCCCGTTCGACATCCGCTTTCTTGAAATCGAGGATTACACTATTGTTTATGCCTTTGAAAAATGACGTCATACCCTCGCTCTACGGCCACCTGCTCGACGCCCGGTCACGCGGCGAAAAAGCACTTGCCGTATTGATCGACCCCGACAAGGTTACTCTGGCACAGGTTGACGCGTTGTCGCATCGCCTCGAAGCCTCCCCGGCCACCTACCTGTTTGTAGGCGGAAGCACCGGCCCTACCGACCACCTCGATGAACTGGTACTGGCGCTGAAGGTCCGAACCGGACTTCCCATCGTGTTGTTTCCCGGGCATCCGTCGCAACTGTCGCGCCACGCCGATGCGTTGTTGTACCTCTCGCTTCTTTCCGGTCGCAATCCCGATTTCCTGATTGGGCATCATGTGGCCTCGGCCCAGGCGGTGGTGGCCTCCAAACTGGAAGTCATCCCCACCGGCTATATTCTTTGCGGCAGCGACGACCGTACTTCCGTGGCACGTGTCAGCGAAACAGCCCCCCTTCCGTTCGCCGACGGTGACCACATCGTCGACACAGCCCTTGCCGCACAATTGCTAGGCAAACAACTGGTCTATCTCGAAGCAGGCAGCGGTGCCCGCGAAGCCCTTCCCGCGGATATAATCAAACGCGTAGCCGACCAACTTTCGATCCCATTGATCGTTGGCGGTGGCATCCGTACCCAAAAAGGCATCCACGACGCCCACCATGCCGGTGCCGACCTCGTCGTAATCGGAACGGCATTTGAAAACGACCCTGATTTCTTCCTCCATGGATGAGATCGTTTCCTTCCTGCTCAACCCTTACCGCGATAGGCCCGTCTACGCCATCGTACTGGAAGCACTCACGTTCGTACTGGGCATCGCCAGTGTATGGCTCGCACGAAAGACCCATATCCTTACCTATCCGGTAGGACTTATCGCGACCGCCATCACCGCCTGGCTCTTGTATGAAGCCGGTTACCTTGGCGACATGAGCGTCAATATCTACTTTACCCTGATGAGTTTTTACGGCTGGTACCGGTGGTCGAAAAACCGTAACGCCGATTCCGATATTGCGATTTCCAGAACGACAAAACGTGAAAAAATAGCAGGTTTCGGCTTGTTTTGTCTCACAATTGTCGTAATTTTCGGGATTTACGCCGCTTTTGACATGGAAATCGAAACGGCGAATTATATTGACATACTGACCTCAGGGCTCTTTTTTACCGCGATGTGGTTCATGGCCCTGAAAAAAATCGAAAACTGGACGCTCTGGATCGTAGGCGATTGTATCGCCGTGCCACTCTACTGGCACCGCGGTCTCGGCATCCTGGCGCTGGAGTACGTCGTTTTTACGGCACTGGCGATAATGGCATACCAAGAATGGAGAACACTACTGAAACACAAAACAACGCGATAAAACAACTCAAACGCGCCTATCCGGAATTTACGGATGACGACTTCATCCAGATCGCGGCACACGGACTTACCCCCGCCGACGTCCTGCGGCAACTGCAGATTTTCGAGACCGGTATCGGCAAGGCCCATTTAGACCGGCCGGCCGTAATCGGCGATGGCATCCGGGCGTATTCAGAAGTCGTGCATGGTGAATTTGCCGCTTTTTTTGACAGCGTCCGCGACCAATACCGACTGAAGAAATTTGTTCCTGCGTCTGGTGCGGCCAGCCGGATGTTCAAGTTCCTGAGCGAATTCCGCAATGAATTCGACATCAGCCGTGAGACCATCAACGCGTACATCAACCGTAAAGGCGCAAAAGAGCTGCAGATTTTCCTGGCCGGGCTCGAAAAATTCCCGTTCTACGAAACCGTACGGAGCGCCTTGCGTCAACGGCAGCCGCAGTTCGAAACCTTTACCCGAGACCACCAGACACTCTGCTTTATCGACACTATGTTGTCGGAAAACGCACTCGATTATACCAATCGCCCGAAAGGTGTACTGCCCTTCCATAAATACTTCGACCACACCGCCGTTCCGGTGGAAGAGCATTTGAATGAAGGGGCGTATTATGCCGCTTCCAACCGCGAATCCCACATCCATTTCACGGTATCAGAGGCACATCGCACCCTGTTTGAAGACGCCGTAGATGCGGTAAAGGACAAAATCGCACGCCGTTCCGGAAATGAAATTTCCATCCGGTTTTCGTACCAACAAAAAGCAACCGACTCCATTTCCGTAGACGAACACAATCGCCCCTGCCGACACGATGGCGAACTGCTATTTAGGCCCGGTGGTCACGGCGCGCTCATCCGCAACCTGGGCGAGTTGGATTCCGACATTATTTTTATCAAAAATATCGACAACGTCATCCAGAACCACGTCGCCGAGACGACGCTCTATAAAAAATCACTTGCGGGCATCCTGGTCAGCACCCAGCAAAAAGTATTTGGCTATTTACAGGCCCTTGAGACGGCCACGACTCCGGCGAAACTGGCGGAAATCCGCTTGTTCGTCGAAACCGAGCTCTCTCTATCCATCATGGACGACTTCGACAAATTTACCGACGACAATAAAATCGCCTACCTCCGTGATCGCCTCAACCGACCGATTCGCGTGTGTGGCATGGTACGCAATGAAGGCGAACCCGGCGGAGGCCCTTTCTGGGTGCGGAGTCCGAAAGGTTCGCTCTCGCTACAGATCGTCGAATCGGCACAGGTCGACCATGACAATAAAACGCAGGTCGGCATCCTGAAGAGCGCCACCCACTTCAACCCTGTTGATTTGGTGTGTGGCATACGCGATTATAAAGGACAGAAATTCAACCTCGATCACTTCGTCGATACCGAAGCCGGATTCATTGTCGAGAAAGCCAAACACGGTAAATTGGTAAAAAGCTACGAACTACCCGGACTCTGGAACGGCGCCATGGCTAAATGGATCACGCTTTTCGTGGAAGTGCCGCTCATTACCTTCAACCCGGTGAAAACGGTCAATGACCTGTTGAAACCGGCCCACCAGCCGCAACTTTGATGGATGCTGAGAAACTGCGCGCAGAACTACAATACAAAGCCGTCAGGAGCTCCGGTCCCGGCGGACAAAACGTCAATAAAGTCGCTTCTAAAGTTGTCGTGACCTTTGACGTCGACGCATCGAACGCCCTTGACGACGATGAAAAAGGAAGGTTGCGCGAAAAACTGGCCTCGCGACTCACATCGGCGCACGTACTCATGATGGCCGCCGATGACGACCGCAGCCAATTGACGAACAAGGAAATTGCAACCCGTCGTCTTCTCGAACTTATCCGAAAAGCACTCCTCGTGCCCAAAAAACGAAAACCGACCAAAGTACCGCGCGCGGTGATCGAAAAACGCATCAAGGCAAAAAGAACCACTTCGGAAATCAAGCGAAACCGGCGGAAACCGGAGTTTTAAATTGTCCGTGGGTCGTAATGGGTATTCATCTTTAACAAAAGATGCGGTTTTCCCGTAAAACGGTGTCGCCGGGAAATCGTAGCTTGGCTTCGGGGAGGGGCCGATGCCTTTCCCTACCGAAAAAAACCGACATAGCCATACGGGAAAACCGCACATTTTGTTAATCTTTACGCGTGTGACCCGATACCATCCGCAGATCGGCAACCTCAATCCGTCAAGGCTTCTCTCGAAGCGGATTCAGACAACTATCAAATACGTTAATCCAATCCGATTTATTGAAACTCTGGGGTCCTAGTTCCAGATTCGTTCATCGAACCAAAAATAAGTTCCTTCTATCTCATTACATGTTTAACAATTTCTACGGTTTTCCCGTAAAACGGTGTCGCCGGGAAATCGTAGTTTGGCTTCGGGGAGGGGCCGATGCTATTCCCTACCGAAAAAAACCGACATGGGAATACGGAAAAACCGCACATTTTGTTAATGTTTCAGTGCCGGACATCAAGATCGACTAAACAAATGTCAAAAAACACCCGCGAACGCAAAAAAACCAACTCTTCTCCGTATTTTCGCGTCGTCTCAAAGGGGTGCTCTACCAAGGGCTGAGATTATACCCGACGAACCTGGGCAGGTAATGCTGCCAAGGGACTTACGACTGCCGGAGTGCACGCCGCAGTCGCGGATTTTCAAGTTTAACCAAAGGATAATAGCCCCTTTTATTCGTAAATCATTTACGGATGAAAACTCTTTTCCATTTTGCTTTTGGGCGTGCCGCCGGCCCATTACCCTCGGCGGATCTTCAACATGTATGCAAGGGCCGCCGTCGGGCTGTCCGTTCCAAGTCCTCGCTCGTACCTCGCTGCGGGCTTTCCTCTCCCATCCCTCACGCAATCATGGCACTGGCGCTGGCGTTTTCGGTTTCAACCCGCGCCCAGGAAAAACCCAATGATTCACTGAAGGGGCTCGACGAGGTGCAGGTGTCCTCCATCCGGGCAACGGCCAAAACGCCGGTCAGCTTCAGCAACCTGTCAAAACAGGAGATGGCCTCACGCAATCTGGGCCAGGACATTCCCATGCTGATGCAGTTCCTTCCATCGGTTGTCACCACATCCGACGCCGGAAACGGTTTCGGCTACACGGGCATCAGGGTCCGCGGAAGCGATGCTACCCGCATCAACGTCACGCTCAACGGCATCCCTTACAACGACGCCGAAAGTCACGGTACGTTCTGGGTGAACATGCCCGATTTTGCGTCGTCGGTACAAAACCTGCAATTACAGCGGGGTGTGGGAACGTCTACCAACGGAGCCGGTGCCTTCGGGGCCAGCCTGAACCTGCTGACCGATTCCTACAGCGAAAAGGCGTTTGCCGAAATTTCGAACTCGTTTGGCAGCTTTAACTCGCGTAAACACACCGTCCGGTTCAGCACCGGATTGCTCAACGACCACATTGAAGTGGCCGGACGGCTTTCGAACCTTGCCTCCGATGGCTACATTGACCGTGCCACCTCGCGACTGCGATCGTATTTCCTCCAAACGACCTTCGTCGACAAGGGAACGCTGGTAAAAGCGTTGGTGTTTGGCGGTAGCGAAAAGACGTATCAGTCGTGGTACGGACTCGAAGACCCAGAGAAACTCGACAACGACCGTACGTTCAATCCGGCAGGTATGTATATCGACGACAGCGGGAACATGCAGTTTTACGACAACCAAACCGACAACTACAACCAGGATCACTACCAACTCCACTGGAACCAAAGTTGGAGCGACCGTTGGACGAGCCATGTAGCCCTGCACCTCACCAAAGGCAAAGGGTACTATGAAAACTATGAGGTAGGTGAAACCATCGATTTTGGATCAGGACCGGTAGAAACCGACATGATCAACCAGAAATGGCTTGACAACGACTTCTACGGCATCGTTTCATCCTGGCAATACAAAGGCGATGCGCTGCAGGTCACCCTCGGCGGTGGCTGGAACCACTATGACGGCGCCCACTTCGGTAAAATACTGTGGACGCGCGACGTAGTACTTCCTTCTTATGGCTTTCGGTTTTATGACGACGCTGTAAAAAAAGACGGAAACGTGTATGCCAAAGCCAATTACGACCTGGGCAACGGCTGGAACCTGTTTGGTGACCTGCAATACCGTCGCGTTTCGTACGATGCCAACAGCGACGAAACCGGGATAGTACGCGATCGGTTTGACTTCTTCAACCCGAAGGCCGGTATTACCTTCCGAGCCAACGAAAAAAACAGCGTATACCTTTCGTATGGCCGTGCCAATCGAGAACCTAACCGTACTGATTATGAAAACGGAAGTCCACGCCCCGAACGCCTCGACGATTTCGAACTTGGCTGGCGCTACACCGGGAAAGCGCAGTTCAACCTTAACGCCTACTACATGCGCTACCACGACCAATTGGTGTTGACCGGGGCCCTTGATGATGTGGGCAACCCCATCCGGGCCAACAGCGGAAAAAGCTACCGCCTGGGAATAGAAGCGGAAGCGGTCGTGCCCCTAAGCGACAAATGGACCCTTCGCCCGAATGTGACGTTGAGCCAAAACCGCAACGAAGACTTCCTCTTCCAGCGGGATGGGGTGCTAACCAATTTGGGTAATACCGAAATCGCCTTCTCTCCGTCGGTCGTGGCTGCCAATGCTCTTTCCTTTCAACCAATTAAAGCGCTGACCGCAACGTTCCTGACGAAGTATGTGGGAAAACAATACATGGGTAACATCGATTCCGAAACGTCGGCACTCGATGCCTATTTCGTAAACGACCTCAACGTCTCGTATGCCTTCACCCCGAAAAAATTCTTCAAAAAAGTCATTCTAAACCTACTGGTCAACAATGTGTTTAACGAAGAATATGAGTCGAATGGTTACTTCTATACCTATGACGACGACTTCTCCACGCCCGGCACCATCACCACGGTAGAAGGTGCGGGCTTCTATCCGCAGGCAGGCACGAATTTCCTGTTGGGACTGACCTTATCACTATAAGATGAAGGCCAAAAAAGAAGAAACCTCCGGAAGTACATTCCGGAGGTTTTGTTTTCTATTACCGTCAGTTATACACCCGAATGTGTCGGTCGTCAATCACCTCCACCCGATACGGACGCATGGTATATTGGTAAGGACCCGTGCCGTCAAACAGGCTGTAGGTGTGATTGGGCTCCGTACAGGTGCAAACCGCGTTGAGTCCGTCTATGTCCATCGTAGAACATGGTTTCGGCGCCTCGTTCGGGCAAGCCGCTTCCCAGGCGCGGTAATCGGTTGAGGAAACCCGCATGACGATGATGCCGCTAACTCCGCTTGTGCCGTTGTTGATATACACCGGATTCATCGGAATAGTGAGGCCGCTGTTCGTGGGAAGGTTCTCATCTATGGTGACCGAAAAGCTATAATCGGGCAAATACGGATTGCGGTAGCGAACGTTGTCGGATGAGCAGGCAGCCAGTAGGCCAAGACCCCATCCCAGGAGCAGTATTTTTTTCATTTCGTTTTTCAAGGCAATTGTTGGATACAAATTTAATTTTTTTACTTTTGGGCGGATGCCGGATGGTGTTTAATACGTCGGCATCGTTGAAAAAACGTATCTTTGTGAAAAGAAATCCCGTCGCGATGGGATTTTTTCTGTTTATATAACGGGATTGCGGTCGTTTTCATATGCAAGGGAAAAAGTGTGTGACTGGCGATTCCGTAAATTTTTATTGAACTATGAGTACAGTATCCTACTACACGGCCGAAGGCCTCAAAAAACTGAAAGACGAACTCGACCAACTGAAAAACGTCGAGCGACCGAAGGCGTCGCAGGCCATTGCCGAAGCGCGCGATAAAGGCGATTTATCGGAGAATGCCGAATACGATGCTGCCAAGGAAGCACAGGGTTTGCTGGAAATGCGTATTTCCAAACTCGAAGACCTGTATGCCAATGCCCGTCTTATCGACGAATCGCAACTCGACCTGTCGAAAGTACTCGTACTATCGAAGGTAAAGATAAAGAACGTCGGCAACGGCATGGTGTTGAATTATACCCTGGTCGCGGAAAGCGAAGCCGACCTGAAAAGCAACAAAATTTCTGTAACCTCTCCGATCGGCAAAGGCCTTTTAGGAAAATCGGTCGGTGACCTTGCCGAAATTACCGTTCCGAACGGGAAACTGCAGTTTGAAATACTTGAAATTTCGCGCGACTGATGGCATCGATTTTTACCCGTATCATCAACCGGGAAATTCCGGGACACATCGTGTCAGAAGACGATCGCTTCATTGCCATACTGGATGTCAACCCCAACACCGAAGGCCACACACTCTGCATCCCGAAGACTGAAATCAACAAGCTCTTCGATATGGAAGAAGAGCACTATCTGGCCTTAATGGCCTTTTCACGCAAAGTCGCCCAGGCACTGGAGAAAGCCGTCCCCTGCAAAAGAATCGGTGTGGCGGTTGTGGGATTGGAAGTACCTCATGTGCACGTCCACCTCATCCCCTTACACGACATGGACGATATGCGGTTCCAACGGAAGGTGAAACTGTCAGACGATGACTTCAAACGCATCATTGCGGCGATACAGACGAACCTATAGCCTTTCTACGTCTTAGGCAATGCAACCTGCATCGTCGTTCCCTTCCCTTTTTCCGAACGCGCCACTTTTATACGCCCTTTGTGGTATTCCTCGACGATGCGCTTCGTCAATGACAGACCGAGGCCCCATCCGCGTTTTTTCGTGGTAAAGCCCGGCTCGAAGACTTTGCGGAATTGTTTCTTGGGAATCCCTTTTCCGGTATCCGACACATAGATCTTCACAAACGGATGCTCATCAATGATGGTAACATCAAGTGCACCGCGACCGCGCATGGCGTCAATGGCGTTTTTAACCAGGTTTTCAATCGTCCACCCATGCAGTGCCCGGTTGATACGGGCTTTGATTGGATGCTCGGGGGCCGCGAACGTAAATTGAATCTGGGCAGAAAAACGGGCTCTCAGGTAATCATACGCCTGTTCTGTTTCGGCAATAATATCGCATTCCTCCAACACCGGTTCCGATCCGATCTTGGAGAAACGGTCGGTAATCGACTGCAACCGCAGGATATCCTTTTCAATCTCCGCCACCATCACCGCGTCCATTTGATCGGCTTTCATGATCTCCAACCAACCCATGAGCGACGACAGCGGTGTGCCAATCTGGTGGGCCGTTTCCTTCGCCATACCCGCCCATAGTTTGTTTTCGATGGCCATTTTGTTGCTTCGGTAGAAGTTATACACGAGTGTCACGAACAACACGATAATCAGCAACAACGCCAACGGATAATACTTTAACTGGTTCAGGCGCGATGAGTTTCCGTAATACACATAGGTCGTTTTCCCTTCCGCATACGTATTCACGATCGGGGCATTCTCCTGTTTCAGGCGATCGATAAACGCCGCCATCTTCTTGCTGTTTTTACTGATATCCTCCGGTACATTGATTTGGCTGATGATCCGTCCGTTTTCCATCTGCACCGCCGGAATGGTGGTATTGCTTTGCAGGACGTCGAGCACCAAGGGATCCAGTTCGTTGTTCGGATCGAGGTTTTGCAAGGAGGTCTGCGCCGAAGCCCACAACTCCATCTTTTGGCGCTCCTCCCCTTTGAAAATTTGGAAAAACGAATACGTATTCCATACGATGAGCGAGACGACCACCAATGACGTAATGACGATGACCCATCGGGCGCGGTTCCGGCGTTCGGAGAGATCCATGCAAAGCGTTTGTGTGCTAAAGATACAGTTTTTTGGAATGGCAGCCGGCCTCGCGCACGCTTCGATCGGGACACGCCACACTAGCAACCGAATGCCTACCTTTGCACTTCAAAACGTTTCACAACATGATCTCTATAACACCCGACGGGGCGTCTACCGCCCAATTCCAATCGTATTTACAGGGCGCAGTAGGCCCGCGTCCGATTGCCTTTGCCAGCACCATCGACGAGAACGGCAACCGCAACCTCTCGCCTTTCAGTTTCTTCAACGTATTCAGCGCCAATCCGCCCATTTTGGTGTTTTCGCCTTCGCGACGCGTACGCGACAATACGGTGAAACACACCCTCACGAACGTACAAGCTGTGCCTGAAGTGGTCATCAACGTGGTCAATTATGCCATCGTGCAGCAATCGTCGCTGTCAAGTACGGAATACCCTGCCGGAGTGGACGAATTCACCAAATCCGGACTTACCCCGATCGCTTCCGATCTCATTCGACCGTTCCGTGTGGCGGAAAGCCCCGTGCAATTCGAGTGTCGGGTAAACGAGGTCATCAGCCTCGGTGAAAATGGTGGCGCCGGCAATCTGGTGATTTGTGAGGTATTGAAAATCCACGTCGACGAAAACATCCTTGACGAAAAAGGCAACATCGACGCGGTGAAGATCGATCTCGTGGCACGTATGGGTGGTAACTGGTATTCGCGCGCCAACCAGGGGCTTTTCGAGGTAGAGAAGCCACTTTCCACACTAGGCATCGGTGTTGATAAAATTCCGGCATTTATACGGGAAAGCCGTATCTTTGATGGAAATGATTTTGGTAAATTGGGCAACGTGGAAGCACTCCCGTCAGAGGCCGAAATCAGGGCATTCGTGTCTGAAACCATCGCCGTAAAAGCGGTGCTCAGCGCTGGCGACGAAGAGAAAATCCACAAAAAGGCCAAACAATATCTCGACGAAGGCAATGTGTCTTCTGCATGGAAAACGCTTCTGGCCGAGCGAATTTGAATTTAAAAAATACAGACAATGGAAGTTACAGGAAGAATCAAGGTCATCAATCCCGAGCAACAAGTGAGCGCGTCGTTCCGCAAACGGGAACTGGTAGTTACCACCGAAGAGCAATACCCGCAACATATCATGGTGGAGTTCACGCAAGACAAATGCGATCTGCTCAACAGTTATAAAGTAGGTGAACCGGTGCGCGTATCCATCAACCTTCGCGGTCGCGAATGGGTGAGCCCGCAAGGTGAAACCCGCTATTTCAATTCGATCCAGGGATGGCGTATCGAGCGCCTTGCCCAGGAAGCGCCTGCCACACCGCAGTACGCCCAACAGCCTGCCGCACCGGCCATGCCGCAACATTTTGAACCGGCTACCGACTTCAATGAAGAGGAACACGACGATCTTCCCTTCTAATCGCAAAAAGACACTCCTGAACCCGACCGGTAACGCGTCGGGTTTTTTATTTTTGCGCCATGTATTTTTTGCTAAAGGAACTGTATTTCCCTCCGGTGGAAAAAGCCGATCGCCATGGACTTCTCGCCATTGGCGGCGATTTGTCACCCGAGCGGCTCTTACTGGCCTACCGATCGGGCATCTTTCCCTGGTTCCAGGAAGGGGAGCCTATTTTATGGTGGGCGCCTCCGAAGCGCATGGTGTTGTTCTTCGACGAACTGAAGGTCAGCAAAAGCATGCGCCTGCTGCTGCAAAAGAATCCTTTTACCATCACCTTCAACTAGGCGTTTGATCAGGTCATCCACCACTGCCGCCACATGGTCCGAAAAGGTGAGACCGAAACCTGGATTACCCCCGAAATGGTGGAAGCCTACCGCGAATTACACCGCCAGGGGCATGCCCGTTCGGTGGAAGTATGGCAGGATGGAGAACTGGTCGGCGGTTTATACGGCATCGACCTCGGTACGATTTTTTGTGGGGAAAGTATGTTTTCGCTGGTGCCCAACGCGTCAAAGGCGGCCTTTATCTTTTTAGCGCGAAAACTAGAGGTCGACGGCTACCGCCTTTTGGATGCCCAGCTACATAACCCCCACCTGGCGTCGTTGGGTTGCCGTGAGATTCCCCGGACGCAGTTTATGGACCTCATCCGAACCCCGCGCTAAGGCACGCTATTGCGGCGGATCGGCAAGATTGTTCTCCCTACGGTTCCAGAGCTCTTCATAACTCACCAAAAAGCTACCCAGAACCTTGTGCTTGGGATCGAAATACTTGAACCGCAACGTCCGGATCCCGTGTACCCCCACGAGCTTGTGTATGGCAGCCAGGTCGCTGTTTCGAATGACCAACCGCTTGATCTCTTGCATCACCCCCGGGTTGTCCATCATGGAGGCATAGGGTTCCTTAACCGTGATATGGTACTCCAGTTCCATGTCGGCATTGATATCAATGTCGGTAATGGTAGTACCTTCTTTCTCATCCACCAACGGAAGTCCACGGCGTACGACATTCACACTCTTCCGAAGTTCGGGAAGGATGACGCGGTTGCCGGGTATAATACCGTTCGGGTTCACGGGGTTCTCAATTTTCTTCGTTGCCAGCCCCTGGATCAACTTGTCCATCCGCGCCTTATTCAACACAATCCGGGCTATACGCGATTTATCGAGGGCCATTATATCAAGCTCAAAAACAACCCCCTTATCGACCAACGGTTTGGTATGGCTGTCGTTGGCGAGGTTGTCCGCCAGATAGGGTACGAAGTTCATGAAATACTGCTTCTCCATGGCGGTGTTGGGGATGTTGAGATCAATGCGAATGCCGACCCGATTGTCGTCTCTCACCTCCGCCTGGGTCGATAAAACATCCCCATCTTCGTACAACTGTACGGACGATTGGTTATAATCTTTAACGAAACGCTCTAGCTCCTGTCTTGGATTTTGGCAGGAAACGAAAAAAACACCGAGGAGTATCACTAAAGAAAAATACTTCATAAACTATCGATCGTATTAAACGTGGCGCGTCCAACAATCTGCCACATGGTCGTTCACCATTCCCGTTGCCTGCATATGGGCGTACACCACGGTGGATCCTACAAACTTAAAGCCCCGCTTCTTCAAATCCTTGCTTATGGCATCGGAAAGCGGCGTGGTGGCTTGCGCCTGCGACAGGTCGCGGATCGGATTGTCAATCGGTTGGCCGTTTGTAAAGCCCCAAATATAATCGGAAAAACTTCCGAATTCCCGTTGGACTTCCATAAAAGCACGTGCGTTGCTGATAGCGGCAAGCACCTTCAGACGGTTCCGTATAATTCCCGTATCCTCCAGCAATTCGGCTACTTTCGTATCATCGTAATCGGCAATCCGGCGGTAATCGAACTGATCGAACGCCCGTCGAAAGTGCTCGCGTTTCCGCAGGATCGTAATCCAGCTTAAGCCCGCCTGGAAGGTTTCAAGGATCAGGAATTCAAAAAGTGTGGCGTCGTCTTTCACCGGACGGCCCCATTCCTCATCGTGGTATTTCTCATACAGTGCGTCGCCAACACACCATTTACATCGTGTTTTTTCCATGTGCAGGATCGGTTTCTAAATAGCGTTTGATGCTATGGTGTCCTAAATAAATCAACGGCGTCAGCACGACGGCGACCACCAGTTTGAAGGTGTATCCGGTGAGACCCGAGGAAATATAATTCGGTAAGTCCATCTTCCCCGGAAGGTAAAATCCGATACCCAACACGATGAACGAATCGAAAAGTTGCGATACAATAGTCGACCCTGTCGTGCGCAACCAAATCATCTTGCCGCCCGTGCGATTTCGGAAGAACCAGAAAATCGATACATCGATGAGTTGCGACACAAGGAAGGCGACGATACTTCCGACGATGATCCACATCGACTGGCTGAATACGGGCGTGAACTGGGCGTCCGTTACCGGACTGATCGCCGCCGCCGGCACGTGGATCGCCACATACAGGATCAGGAACGCATAGCCGATGAGTCCGGCCGTAATCAACGACAACTTCCGAACACCGCTGTGTCCGTAATACTCATTAATAAGGTCGGTTGTCAGGAATACGATGGGCCACGGAATGATCCCCATACTCATCACAAATGGCCCGATCTGGATGAGTTTACCGCCTATGAGTTCGGCTGTGACGGCGTTGGTAATGAAAATACCGGCCAGTAGGATGAAGATGAGATCGCGTCGCGTCTTGAACATATCGAATGGGTAAGCCGCTAAAATACATGAAAAAGCGATACCCGTCGTGGGGCAATTGCCAAAAGTGCGGGGTCCACCGGAGACGGGTTCCGTTAGTTACGCACGATCTCCACCACCCGGTGAATTTCGTTGCCGTCTTCGTCGGTCACCGTCACATCGTACCGTCCGGTTTTGGCTTTCAGCGGCATTTCATGGAAGGTCTTAGTCGATCCCACATACCGGTGGTCGATATACCAAAACAGCTGTTTTTCGCGGTCGGAATGTGCTACTTTGATGATCACAGGCTGCACCTGGCTGTCGAAATTCTTGGTAAGGTAAATTTTGGTATGCGCCTTGGGGTAGATGAAATCCATCGTGGCCTGTTGGGGCGACTGGCAACCCGGACGGAACGGCGGCAACGGCTCATAATCGATGTGTTGCCCCCTGTAATACCATTCCATTACCGGAGGCAGCACGAACCAGGGCCGCGTGACGATGTTGTCAACGGCCTCGCAACTGCTGTTCACCCGAAACCGACCAGACACATCGGTATGGATTTGCTTGTGATACGGACAAAGCGATGACGTTTTTCCTTTCAACGGAACAAACTCTTTTCGGGTCGGGCAAAATGTTTGGGGAAGGAATCCGCTTTGGGCGCATACTTCCACTTCTTCCAAATCGTTCAACGGCGTGGCAAACCATCGCTTGCGCGGAAGCAGGTTGAATACGTCAAACATCACAGGTGCCGCCGATCCGACACCGGTCAGTTCCGGACGGCCTTCCCCAGTGGCATTTCCTACCCAAACCCCGACGACATAATCCGGACTGGAGCCAATGGCCCATGCATCACGATTGCCAAAGCTGGTGCCGGTCTTCCAGGCGACCTTCCGCGAACTGTCGTAGAATTTCCAGGCCTCATCGCCTTCCGGCCGGTTCACTTCCTCCATGGCCAGATACGCCAGGTAAATGGACCCCGCACCCACGATCGTTTTCTGGAAACTTTCTTCCCCAAAGTCGACCTGCAGGTCGTTGTCAAGGTTCGGTTCGGCAAACTCGCCTTTACGGTACCGGGCCTGATGTGAGTTGAAATAGGTAACGGTAGAAGACAGGCCCGCATACGTCCGGCATAAGTCCCATAAATTGCTTTCGGCACCACCCAGGATGAGCGAGAGCCCGTACTGCCCCACCGGACGATTGATGTCGCGCAGCCGGAAGCGGTGTAACTGGTCATAGAACTTCCCGATGCCGTAATCCTGCAGCATGAGAACGGCGGGAATGTTGAGCGACCGCGATAAGGCGCGACTGGCGGGAACGGCTCCATCGTAGGTTTGGTTGAAGTTTTGCGGCGTGTATCCCGATATCTGGGTCGGCACATCGGCCACCAGCGTATGGGGAAGGATTTGCCCTTCGTCGAGCATCGACGCATACAACAGCGGTTTCAGGATACTCCCCGTGCTGCGCGGCGCCCCGATGATATCAACGTCCTTCTGGTGATCGCTATCCGTAGGCGTATTGCCCACATAGGCGATGACGTTGCGCGTATGCACATCCAACACCAAAACCGCCATGTTGTAAATCTCGTTTTGGCGGTATTGTCCATAGTAAAACCGCACCAGCTCGTTCGCGCGTTGCTGCAGGTGGATGTCGACCGTCGACCGTACCCATTGTCCTTCCCGCGTTTTCGCAACACGCTGCAGCAGGTGTGGTGCCGATGTGGGAAGCGGATACGGCTTCTGCGGCAGGGGTTCCGCCACGGATAGCCGATAGGTCGCTTCGTCGATGACGCCTTCCTTCCATAATTTGGCCAGCAGGCGGTCGCGTTTGGCGCGGAGTTTCTCCTGGTTCTTTCCCGGATAAATCAAGGACGGGGCATTGGGAAGTACGGCCAATGTGGCACTCTCCGCCCATGAAAGTTGGTGGGGCCGCACACCGAAATACCGCCAGGAAGCCATCTCCAATCCTACTACGTTACCGCCAAACGGAGCATGCGCCGCATACAGCCCGATGATCTCGTCTTTGGAATAACGGCATTCGAGCCGCGTGGCCAGTATGATTTCAATGGCTTTCTCAAAGTAGCTGCGTTTTTTACCGTCCCTCGACAACCGGATAACTTGTTGGGTTAACGTACTGCCCCCTCGCACGACCCGGCCCGCTTTGGCGTTCTGTCGCACCGCATTGACCATCGCCACGGGGTTGAACCCCGGATGGGAACGAAAATGTTGGTCTTCGAAATAGATCAGGCATTGCTGGAATTTCACCGGGATACTATCGCCCTGCGGAAACCGCCATTGGCCATCACGGGCGATTTTGGCGCCCAGTAATTCGCCGTTGCTGCTTTCGAGTACGGTGGAATAAGGCGTTTCGAAAAGCGGATCGGGCAGGCAGAAATAGTAGCCGACCAGCAACAGCACTGTCAGCGCCGATTTGATAGGATGGCGGCGCACCCAGCCTTTGAGCCGACGCCATCCGTTTTGGATCCTCTGTTTCATACCTTATCGCACCACCTGCACCCACTGCCCCTTCGTACGGGCTACATACGAATGGTCGTACATCGCTTCACACTGCAAACCAGGCAGGTAATAAGTGCCCAGATAAGAGGCATTCAGCTTGACCGTCAACACTTTCGTTTCATTGGCCTTCAGCGCAAAGTAGAAGTTCGTCCGGTCATCGCGGATGTCGATGTAGTCGGCGTAATTCTTCGTTGCTTCGCCGTAATCGGTATACCGCGTATTCACGATTTCAAAACCGGACGGCAGTATCTGCGTCAGCGCCACGTTCTCTACCCGCTCGTTGGTGATATTCTTTACGGTGATCAAGGCCATAAACTCTGTCCCTTGCCGGATCGCACCTACCTTCACCGGTTGTCCTTTTCCGTCGAGGTATTTGATGGTTGCGGTCAGGTTGCCCGTTTGTGGTTGCTCCTGGCCCACCGGCATAACGCCCGAGTTCTCAAGTGTTACAAACAAGGTATTCCCCTTCCGGTTCTTCAGCGTAACCGAATTCGCGCCGGCACCCACCGGCAACACCCGGGTCACAACGGATTTTCCGGTTTGGATGGTTTCCTGTTTACCTCCCACGGTAAGAACAACATCGACGCCTTTGCCTCCATTCTCACGGGCAAAGCGCGACATAGCCAAGAGTCCGTAGGCCGTTGTCTGGGTGCTCATGTAGCCGTCAGACGACATCGAGGCGGCGAGTTTCTTCGCCATACGGAAGGCCCGCTGTTTGTCGCCCATTAACAACAGGGTTTCGAGCGCCATCGCCCGATTGCGGTCGGCTGAACCGTAGTAATACCAATAACGACCGCCTGTTTCATCGATGGGTGTATTCGCCAGGAGTGCCTGTCCTGCCGATTTTTGCCCGGCAACGGCGTAAGCTGCGGCGAGTCGGAGCTTGCTTTCGTTTGAAATGCCTTTCGTTTCGCGCATCCGGTTCATCGAGGCAAGGTCAGGGGAACCGGCCACGGCAAGGGTATACAGTCGGTACGCCTGTGCGATATCGTTGCCATATTGCGGTTGGAAGCGCCATAACTTGGCCTCTTTTTTCTGGTAGGAAATCCATTTTTGACGGAAACCGGACGGTATGGCGTAGCCCTTTTTCTCGGCTTCCAGAAGGAAGTGCCCGGCATATGACGTGCCCCAGTCGTCTTCATCACTATTTCCCGGCCAGTACGAGAAGCCACCCGATGCCAGTTGGAAGCCGCTTACGCGCTTGATTCCCGCCATGACATTGTATTGGATCTTGCCCCGTCGGTCGGCATCCACATCGGCAATATCGGTGAGGTACAGTTGCGGGAATACCGACGAGGTGGTCTGTTCGATGCAGCCGTGCGGGTAGGTCACCAAATAGTCGAGACGGCTGTTGAGGTTCATGGCCGGAATCGACGAAATCTCCAGCTTTGCCTTATTGCTTCCGGCGACGCCAAACGGCTTCCAGGTCAGCATGCGCGACTGGTTACCGGCCAACACAGACGGCGTCGACAGATTCGTAACCGGATTCGGATTGACGAGGTCGAGTTCGACATCATAAGCGGAACGGAAGGCACCGGAGCTTGCTGTAATCTGCACCTTCGACACGCCGGTAAGGTTACTTGCCGCAATGGTGAAATATACCAGTTTTTCATCCGGTGAGGCAAACGAGACTTTTTGGGTGGCACTTCCTACTACCTTCAATCCGTTGCTGGCCTTTAGGGTAACGGTCACGTCCTTCACGCGCTTATCCATCGCAAACACCGTCACCGGTACCACGGCTTTTTCCGACGGCGATATCTTCCGCGGAAGCGAACCTAACACCATGAGCGGGCTCTTCACTGCCACAGTTTTATCCGCCTTACCATACGCACTGGTCTCTGTATTCGCCGCGACCACCATCGCCCTGACGGAGCCGATATATTTCGGTAATTTGATGGTATGCGTCGCACTTCCGCCTTTCGCCAATTCAAAAGGCCCGAAGTAGACGACCACCGGCTTGAAGCGATTGGCTTTCTTGGCTTTACCACCAAGCAAGTCCTGGTCGCCACCGATGCTGAAAATTTGGCTGATCTGGCCGCCATACGCCCCGATGACATCGTCGTAAATGTCCCAGGTGCGCACGCCGAGGGCCTCACGCACGTAGAAACTCTCCCACGCATCCGGTGTCTTGAAGCGGGTGAGGTCGAGCAGGCCATCGTCGACAATGGCTACCGTATACGTCATCCGTTTGCCGGTCGCTTCTGAGACACGCAAGTTGAACGATTGTTCCGGCTTCAGCTCATCGGGCATGGAAATGACCGGCTTGAGGATGGTATTTTTATCGATGACGCTCACCGGCACGATACCGTACATCCGGATAGGCGAGTCGTTCTTCGTATTGGCATGAGGCTGCAGCAGCGTCACGTTCAGGTACACATTGGGTGCCATTTGCGGCGTCACCGGAATCGAAATACGGGTTTCGCCTTTTTTCGTCTCGGCCCACAAGGTGCTGACCACATGCGATCCGTTTTCGAGTGACACCAACGCCCGTCCGCCGGCACTTGACGGGAATGATAATTCGATGTTTTCGCCGACGCCATATTCTTTCTTGTCGGTCGACAGCATCAGCATGTTGGCATTCGTCGAGAAATCATTGCGGCTGCGCGTCGTCCAGGATGGCCAATCAATCGTTACCGCCGTGGCCGTAGCATGGCCGCCCTCGGGATCGGACACCCGAACGACATACCGCCCCCATTCGTCATTCGACAGCGAAAATGCCACGCTCGCCTTGCCCGCCGTATTGGTGCTGACTACAAAACTGCGGACCATCTGCGTCGAACTGGCCGAGCTGTAGTCGGCATTTTCATCCGATTGTTGCCACCACCAATTCCACTCGGTCTTGAAGACCTTCACTTCCAGTTTGGAAACAGCCTTCGGGCGACCCGCGTCGTCAACCGTCACGATATCAAACTGGTTGGACCGTCCGGTTTCGAGCATGCCGTAGCGATTTGGTTCCGGCGCTTTGATGCCGACGTAGGTAGCGAACGGTGAGTAATTGGCGGTAAAAACATCGCTGCTGAAATCGCCCCCTTCCTCATATACTTTGGTTACGAAAGCGGCGCGCAACATACCCGGCGCCTGCCCCTGTAATTTCGGATTGAGCGGTATGGAAACGCGGCCTTTGTCGTCGAGTTTTCCGTTGAAAATGCTGATCTCCTCGGTGTTGAACGTGCGCACGAGGTCGTCGAAATGGTACAGCGGATATTGTTTAAAGGTCGTAGCCTGCTGGGTAAATTTCGCCTGTACGTCCACTTTGAGTCCTTTAGCGATCGCACCGTGCAACCACGCCACTTCCAGGTTCAACCGGTTCGGGCGGGCGAAGCTGAACCGCGGATCGGCCAGTGCATTCCGGATGCGGAGTCGATTCGGCTTGATTGTTTCAATCTTGATGCTTTTGTAGAAGCGCGCGCCGCCCACCGACACCATCGCTTCCCAATTTCCGGTAGGTGCACTGGCGTCGGTGTCGACAGGAAAGACGTAATGGTTCCACTTGTTCGACTTGCGGACGGTTTGGTAGACGACCTTACCCTGCGGATCCGACAGGCGGAAACGGATAGGATGCCCTTCCGGGATGCGGTTGGCTGCGTCGTCAAGGATGAACGACAACCACAGTCGGTCGCCCGGACGCCAAACACCCCGCTCGCCATACAAATATCCCTTCAATCCCTTTTGCAGTTCTTCACCGGCGACATCAAAGTTGGAGACGGAAAGCGCCAATCCGTCGTCTAACTTTACATACGTTGTATTCGAACCCTTGGTCACGATGGCGAAATAGGCAAACTTCTTCGATGTAAGGGTCGCCACGCCTTCCCCGTTGGTCGTGCCGGTGGCGATTTTCTGCTGTTGGTAGCTGTAGAACTCGACTTTAGCACCGCCCACCGGCTGCGTCGTCAACAAGTCCGCCACGGCAACCAGGTACGATTTATTCTCGCCCCGTTTGACGATGACGCCCAGGTTGGTCGCCAGCACATTCGTGGCCACACCGGCGTCGTAGTAGTACGAACTGTTGCACGGATCCTGTCGTTCGCGCCATTCATAGCTGTCGAAATAGCGACCGTAATACGAATCGTAGCTGTAGTTCCGCTCGTCTTCATTCTCCTCTTCTTCGTCATCGGATGAATCGTCGCTTTCGTAGGAGTCACCCGAGTCTTCGCGTCCGACGCAGTCGTAGAGCGAATACGACTTCCGGAAGGTAAATTCCACCCGATAAATCGCACCCGGATCGGGTTGGATAATCTTGGCAAGGTCAAGGCTGAAGGTGTTCCATTTCGACATTTTCACCAACGGATTCTCGTCCAGGTTGAGCGTCTTCGTCGCGATGGGTTGCCCGACCCGTGCCAGGTTTTCGTTTCCGTTCAGTTCGTTGTACTGTAGGAATTGCAGGATGTTGTTCTTATAAATCTTGAAAATCCGCACATCGACCTTCGACAGGTTGACCGCCTCGAAATTGATGCGTAGGTTTCCGGAAGATGGCAGGATGGTACCGTTTTTCACCAACCGTATGTTCGGCTTGATCTGTTCAAGCGAAATATCGGACGTGCTGTTGCCCAGGAGTTTCTTACCGTATTCACTTTCGATTCCGGCAAACACTTCTACGCGGATGGCACCTGAAACGGATACGTCTTCGGAAGCGGAAGGTGACACATACGCAACCAGCGCCGAATCGGTGCTCACCGCGGTTGAATCCACCACCGCAACAGTGTCGGTAGCAACGGTAGTTGTTTCCTGCGTTGGGATCCGGTTGCTGAAAAACACCTTCAGTATATTTCCCTGCACGGCAAACCGGAGGTTGTTCGCGTTCCGGATGGAGACGAGTCCGCTGAAATCCTGCATTTTCAACAAAGGCTGTGAGAAATTGATGAGCGCCAGTTGGTTGTTAGCCGGATCGAGCCGCACATCCAATATCCGAAACTGTCCTTTAGCCGCTACGGTATGCTCGATGACGTTCTTGCGGTCGATGTCTAACGGCGCGCCCGTTTCGTCGATATACAATTTACTCTCGGTGGTTTGGAGGGGAATGCTGTCAATCCGAAAACGAAACTCAGTGCCCGGACCCGACTTCGCAAACACAATTTTCAGGTCTTTGCCCATATGGTGTGCCCTGACCAACTGCATGGCCTCGGCCGGTTGCAGCACGTCGGCCGAACGCAACACCGCATTGAGGTATTGATAATCCGGACTATACGATTGGAAATCGAGGGTTTCAACCGCAAAATCTTGTTTGACCGTTTTGATGGTAAAGCGGAACTCGCGGAGGTCTTTCGGCACTTTTGCTACGGCGCCGAGACGAAACTCGACCTGATATTCCGTATCCGCCTCCAGTTTTTTAGACGGTACGAAGGCCACCGTGTTCGTCGACAGCGCGACTACTTTTCCGGAGACAGAGGGAGAGATGTCGAAGAGATCGTCGTCGAGTTCCTGCCCTTTCTGCCATTGCGGGTGCTCGGTGGCCAGCACCACCCGGATGTCAGAGCCCGTCGGAACGATGCCCGCCGTAAAACCCGTTATGTAATCTTTGTAGAATTCAGGGTTGGAATTGAAATCGGCAGCCGGTTTCTTACAGGCATGAAAAACCATCAGTGTGAGCAGTACACACCAGATTCCTTTTGTTTTCATTGGTTTTGGAGACGTGTTGGTTGAGAAGAGGGTGAACGGTCGGTAACGAAGTACTTCAAATTTCTGCCATAACTGGGAAAGACTTCCATATATTGCATGAAAGTACTATTATTTTTTTAGGATTTGTTCATGCGCATTTCGCAAGCCGCAAAATAATTTTCAACAAACGGTAAAACAGGGCATTACTTTCGCCTCGACGCAAAAAAACGCAGCATCAAATCGGCGGCTTCGGCTTCGAGTACACCCCACGAAACCTCTGTCTTTGGGTGAAGGGTGGTACCCATGTTGCGATAGCCCCGCTGTGCATCAGGAGAAGCGAAGACAATTCTTGAGATCTGGCTCCAATACAGGGCCCCGGCGCACATCTGGCAGGGTTCGACCGTCACATATAACGTACAACCTTTCAGGTATTTACCGCCCAGATAGTTGGCCGCAGCCGTTATTGCCTGCATTTCGGCGTGGGCTGTTACGTCATTCAATAACTCGGTAAGGTTATGTGACCGGGCGATGACCTGATCGTTGGCAACGATGACCGCCCCGATCGGAATTTCCCCTTTGTCAAACGCCATTTGCGCTTCCTGCAGCGCTTTTTTCATGAAATAGTCGTCGGTGAAGGGATTTTCCATACGGCAAAAATAGCGGTTTTACCCAGACGTCCCGAGGGTGGATAGCCCCTAAGTCGACGTAAAATCGTAATTTTGCCCGACATGGCTTCGCTTCTTGACACCCTCGTCTTTCCTTCTGATCTACGGAAACTTCCGGAAGACCAACTCCCGAAGTTGGCCGAGGAATTGCGGGCCTTTATCATTGGCGTAGTGGCTACCAAAGAAGGCCACCTGGGCGCCAGCCTGGGCGTGGTTGAACTCACGATCGCGCTGCATTACGTATTCGACACGCCCGATGACCTGCTTATCTGGGACGTGGGGCACCAGGCTTACGGCCATAAAATATTAACTGGCAGACGCGAACAGTTTCCGACCAACCGCCGTTTGGGAGGCATTTCCGGTTTCCCGAAACGGGAGGAGAGCATCTATGACACCTTCGGCACCGGCCATTCCTCTACGTCGATCTCGGCCGCCTTGGGCATGGCAATTGCCTCGCGGCTCAACGGCCACCCTGACCGCCAACATGTGGCAGTGATCGGTGATGCATCGATTGCTTCGGGGATGGCATTTGAGGGCCTCAACCACGCCGGTGTTACCGATGCGAATCTATTGGTGGTATTGAACGACAACGCCATTGGGATCGACCCCAGTGTCGGTGCGCTCAAAGCCTATCTCACCGCCGTCAAAGAAGGACGGAATCCGCGTACGAACAACATTATCAAAGCCCTTAACTTCAATTACTCCGGACCGATTGACGGCCACGATTTGCCGACGCTCGTACGGGAACTACGACGGTTAAAGGCGGTCAAAGGACCTAAATTCCTGCACATCATCACCACCAAAGGAAAAGGATTGCGACAGGCCGAGGAAGACCAGGTGCGGTATCATGCGCCCGGACGCTTCGACGCAGTAACAGGCGAAATCCAGGTGAAGAGTGAAGAAGGCCTTCCTCCCAAATTCCAGGATGTATTCGGTTTGACGTTGTGCGAGCTTGCCCGCCAAAACCGCAAGATCATCGGTATCACGCCCGCCATGCCGACGGGCAGTTCGATGAAATTCATGATGGAGGAGTTCCCCGACCGTGCGTTCGACGTGGGCATTGCCGAGCAACATGCCGTTACGCTGGCCGCCGGTATGGCCACGCAGGGCATGGTGGTTTATTGCAACATTTACTCGTCGTTCCTGCAACGCGCATACGACCAGGTTATACACGATGTAGCCCTGCAGAATCTCCCCGTGGTATTCTGCCTCGATCGCGCCGGACTCGTGGGTGAAGACGGACCTACCCATCACGGCGTATTTGACCTCGCCTATTTGCGGTGCATTCCCAATATGATGGTGTTTGCCCCGAAAGACGAAGTCGAGTTACGGAACATCCTATATACCGTTCAATGTGGTTTACCCCACCCGATTGCCATCCGTTATCCGCGTGGACGTGGCACCGTTACTGACTGGCAGCAGCCGTTCGAGGTCGTTCCGTATGGCAAGGCCGTATCGTTGCGATCGGGTGAACGGGTGGCGCTGCTTTCAACGGGTACGATGGCGCACGAAGTAACAGCTGCGCTCGACCAAAGCGGCGTCGAATTTGCCCACTTCCACTTCGGTTTTATCAAGCCATTGGATGAAGACCTATTGCGCCACCTATTCACCACCTTCGAGACCGTGGTCACTATAGAAGACGGCTGTGTCAGCGGCGGATTTGGTTCAGCCATCGCCGAACATGCCGCGCAAAATGGGTACAAGGGCACCTTGCAACTACTCGGAATTCCAGATGAATTTATCCCGCAGGGAAGCATTGAGGAACTAAAACGTTATAGTAAAATAGATGTTAAAAGTCTGGCGGAAATTTTCGCGTCGCTCTGAAAAAAGGCATTTTTGTAAAGCGGCAAAGACGATATGAGAACGTTTCTTTTCTTTCTATTGCTTGGTAGTCCTATCCTCCTTTTCAGCCAGACAAGGGACACGATCGTTACCGTAGAAAAAAAGGTAAGTGTGAAAGTGCCGGATGTCGTTTCGCCCTGGCAGAAAAAGAACAGTATCGGCTTCGATGTAAACGAAATTGCCTTTGTAAACTGGAACGCGGGTGGTGTCAGTTCCATTTCGGGTTTACTCAAAACGAACTTCAGCCGTATTTACACGAAGCGGAACATCAAGTGGGGCAACGAGTTGATCATGCGCTACGGCCTCAACAAACAGGATGGTATCGAGGTGCGTAAAACCGACGATGCCGTGCAATTGAACTCGACCGTGGGGTACCGACGTGACACCCTTTCGAACTGGTTCCACTCGGCCAAGTTCACGTTTTCCACGCAGTTTTCGAACGGATACAACTACCCTGATAAAAGCCATCCGATTTCGCGCGCCTTCGCACCGGCTTACACGTTTTTGGGTATTGGTGCCGAGTATTCCAACAAGGAGAAAAAAGTCAATATCTACTTATCGCCGCTCACGATGAAAAACACCCTGGTGCTCGACCAACGCCTGGCCGACCTGGGGACGTTTGGCGTTGACAAGGCCGTGTACGACGCCGATGGCAATCGCATCCGGCGCGGGAAGCGGTCACGGACCGAGTTGGGAACACTGGTCTCTACCCACTTCAAAGCCACTGTCGCGAAGAACATTACCTACGAGAACCGCCTCAGCCTCTATACGGACTACCTCAACCGGTTCGGCAATATCGACACTGACTGGCAGGGAACCCTTGACCTTGTAGTCAATGAGTATATACGGGCTAATATCGGTTTCCACGTCATTTATGACGATGATATCAAGGCAAATGAAGAACGGGATGGCAAGCAGGTGCAGGTCGGGCCGAAAATCCAGCTAAAGCAAATGCTCGGTATCGGCGCTGTTTACAATTTCTGACTTCAACGCACGCTATGGGTACCTTTGATGGTTTCGTAGAGTTCAAGTGCTTTCCCATCCGTCAGTAGCGATACGTAATGGCAAACGTGGAGCAACCGGTCGTATAATCCTTCTTTTTCGGTTCGGAACCGTTCGGGCAACAAACGTAAAACCAGTTTATCATAGCCCGTAACAGCTCCCGCCGCCTGGTTATTCAACGCCCGGATGAACGTATCGAGCAAGGTCTGGATGATCTGGTAACCCACCAACTCTTTTTCGACCACTTCACGGCTTTGGTAGATGTTGCGAATGGACAGCGCGATGATGTCATCCATCTGTGCTTTAAAGCGGCTTTTATCGGTCAGGGCGGAGTGAAAATTCCCCTGGAGGATGAGTTCTTCCTGTTCCATAAACACCGAAACGGCATCGTTGATCAGGCTGCCAATGGCGAGCGCCCGCAGGTAACTAAGACGATCTTCCTTTGTAGTCAGCTCATTGTATTTCGCCGTATTGATACTGTCTTTTACCAATTTAATGAGGTACTCCAAGGCAAAATCCTCTGACACCAACCCCAGGTTGATTCCATCCTCAAAATCGATGATTGTATAACAGATGTCATCGGCTGCCTCTACCAAAAAAGCAAGCGGATGGCGTTGATAGGCAATGTCGTCGCCGCGGTCTTTCCGGATCATCCCCAATTCGGTCGCCACCTCTGTAACGAAGGCCGCATCCGTTTGGAAAAAACCGTATTTCTTATCCGAAATCGCTGGCGTGGGTTTCTTCGGCAGACTTTCCTTTGGGTATTTCATAAAAGCCCCCAGTGTGGCATACGAAATCCGAAGCCCCCCCTCAATACCCGGACGACTTGCCGTCAGTAGGTTGAACCCATTGGCATTTCCCTCGAAATCGATGAGATCCTGCCATTGTTTGGGCGTAAGTCCGTCTTGGTACTGCCGTCCGTTTCCAATCGAAAAATACTCGCCTATCGCCCGTTCGCCGGAATGTCCGAACGGCGGATTGCCAATGTCATGCGCGAGTGCAGCTGCGGCCACAATCGCACCAAAATCGTTCGGTTGGTAACCGTGGACTTCCCGCAAATACGGATACTTCTCAATGATGCGTTTTCCCACCAATCGGCCTAACGAGCGACCGACAACGGATACTTCCAGGCTATGGGTGAGTCGGGTGTGCACGAAATCGGTTTTCGACAACGGGATGACCTGCGTTTTATCCTGCAGGCTTCGAAAGGCTGAGGAAAATATGATCCGGTCATAGTCGACTTCAAAGCCCAGTCGTGCGTCGTCTTCCTCCGTCCGGAGGCGCTTGCCTTTATCGCCGTGTTTCCTGAGGGAAAGGAGTTGCTCCCATTGCATCATAGATGTGCCGTTTCGCCAAAAATACGCGAATTATTCGGTCTGGCAGCAGCGTCATCCCCAGCTTATCCACCAACAGACAATCTGGGGTTGCTGACCGGGAAACATCGCGAGTACGGCATCTAAAAAAGGACCGAGGAATTCCACCACGATCCGGCGCCACATCCGCGAAAGCGTCGCACAGGGCCCGCCGAACGAAAGGAAGTACGTGTGCGGCACACCCGACACCAGGACGGTCACATTGAGGGTCATCGTACACGTACCGGGCAGAGCAGAAGGCACCCGCTGCGAGGCCTGGCCGAAGGATACGAAAGCAAGTAGTAAAAAAAGGCAGGTAATTCGATACATGGCATATAGTTTATACTGCCAAAGATACCGACCTCCGTTTCGACGATTTTACGGGAAAACCGCATGAAATGTTAAACCCGGCCTTAGACCGGGTTTTCTGTTTCTGTTCCGAATGACTCGAAGTCGTCGTGAAGTCGTTTCGCCTCCTGCAGGCGTTTCTTATGCACCACATAGACGTCCGGTATGCTGTCATGCATGCCGCGCGCTCCGTTGAAAAACGTGAGGAAATCAAACGGGATAATCCGGCAGAAGGTTCGTTTGATAATGGTGCCTGTACCCACGCGATCGCCGTTATAGTCTACGACGATTGTACCCGTGATTATCTTGCCCACCGTTTGTCCGCTGATCGACTCAAAGACCGCGTAATAGATCAAGCTCAGCCCGAGGGTAATCAGCGTATCCGTCAGGGTCGATATTTCCTGCGTCCACGACAGCCAGGAATCATCGCCTGTTACACCCGCTATGAAACCCAGCATAAACATCAGAATGAGGATCACCGCATACACCACCAAACGGTCCAACACGGCGTGGGCAAAACGTAGCCAACTGCTCACCAACAAATCTTCTGTAACGATATACGGTTGCCGCATACTTTAATCTCTTTACGACCCACACATCTCACAATCTTCCGGGCCGGCGTTCTTCGAACGCTCGAGCATGGCGCGGAATTCCTCGGCCGACATGGCCTCATTCTCCTCAACGGTAACCGCCACGGCAGCCGGTTCAGCCACGGCTTGTTCTTTTTTGTCGTTGTTGAGGGTAAACTTGATGGCATCCACCGCCGATTTCGTACGCAGGTAATACATACCTGTCTTCAGGCCTGACTGCCAGGCGTAGAAGTGCATCGACGTGAGTTTCGCATAGTTCGCGCCCTCCATGAACAGGTTGAGCGATTGCGACTGATCAATGAAGTACCCGCGCTGACGCGACATGTCAAGAATGTCTTTCATCGACATCTCCCACACGGTCTTATAAAGGTCTTTGATATCCTGCGGAATCTGGTCAATGCTTTGGATCGACCCGTTGTTCCGCATGATTTCCTGTTTCAGTGTTTCGTTCCAGATACCGGCTTCCACCAGGTCTTCGAGCAAGTGTTTGTTGACAACGATGAACTCGCCCGACAGCGTACGACGGGTATAGATGTTCGACGTATACGGTTCAAACGCCTCGTTGTTCCCTAAAATCTGTGAGGTAGATGCGGTTGGCATCGGCGCCACGAGCAGCGAGTTGCGAACTCCATGCTCCATCACTTCCTTACGAAGCGAGGCCCAGTCCCACCGACCCGACAAATCCGAATCTTTCAATCCCCACAGGTTGAATTGGAACTCCCCTTTTGAAATCGGTGATCCCTCGAAGGTTGAATACGGTCCTTCCTCCTTCGCCATTTCCATAGAGGCGGTAACGGCGGCAAAGTAGAGCGTTTCGAAGACCTCCTGGTTCAACTGCTTCGCCTCGTCGCTGGTGAACGGCATACGGAGCATGATAAAGGCATCGGCAAGACCCTGCACTCCCAATCCGACCGGACGGTGGCGCATGTTCGAATTCTCGGCCTCGATCAACGGATAATAGTTCCGGTCGATCACCTTGTTCAGGTTGCGCGTCACACGCTTGGTGACATCATAGAGTTTCTGGTGGTCGAACTTGCCGTTTTCGATAAACATCGGCAGCGAAATCGACGCGAGGTTACACACGGCAATCTCGTCCTTCGAGGTATACTCGATGATCTCCGTACACAGGTTCGACGAACGGATCGTACCCAGGTTCTTCTGGTTCGACTTGCGGTTGGCCGCATCTTTATACAACATATACGGAAGTCCGGTTTCGATCTGTGATTCCAGGATTTTTTCCCAAATCTCACGTGCCTTTACCGTCTTACGTCCGCGGTTCTCCGCTTCATATTTCGTATACAACGCATCGAATTCCTCGCTGTGCACGTCGTAGAGACCCGGACACTCGTTCGGGCACATCAACGTCCACAGGCCATCTTCCTGTACGCGTTTCATGAACAAATCCGGAATCCACATCCCAAGGAACAGGTCACGCGTACGCATCTCTTCCTTTCCGTGGTTTTTACGAAGGTCAAGGAAGTCAAAGATGTCGGCGTGCCATGGTTCCACATAAATCGCAAACGATCCTTTCCGCTTACCGCCGCCCTGGTCGACATAACGCGCGGTGTCATTGAACACGCGCAGCATCGGCACAATTCCGTTTGACGTACCGTTGGTGCCGCGGATATACGATCCGGTAGCGCGGATGTTGTGGATCGAAAGCCCGATACCACCCGCCGACTGCGAAATTTTCGCCGTTTGCTTCAATGTATCATAGATGCCGTCGATTGAGTCGTCCTGCATCGCCAGAAGGAAGCAGGAAGACATTTGTGGTTTCGGTGTACCGGCATTGAAAAGCGTAGGTGTGGCGTGGGTGAAGAACTTCTTCGACATCAGCTCATATGTTTCGATCGCCGAATCGATGTCGTCGAGGTGAATTCCCACCGACACCCGCATCAGCATGTGCTGCGGACGTTCTACGATCTTGCCGTTGATTTTCAGCAGGTACGAGCGCTCAAGCGTTTTGAAGCCGAAGTAATCGTAACCGAAATCACGGGTATAGATGATAGCCGAGTCAAGACGTTCGGCGTTCGCCATGATCACTTCGTAGGCCTCATCCGACACCAGCGGCGATGCCTTTCCGGTGCGTGGGTTCACGTAGTGGTACATATCCGACATCGTCTCAGAGAACGACTTCTTGGTGTTTTTGTGCAGGTTCGACACGGCGATACGTGCCGCCAACTGGGCATAATCAGGGTGCGTCACCGTCATGGCCGCCGCGGTTTCAGCTGCCAGGTTATCAAGTTCCGATGTGGTGACGCCGTCATACAATCCTTCGATTACGCGCATGGCCACCTTTACCGGATCGACCAATTCGTTGAGCCCGTAGCACAACACTTTAACCCGTTCCGTGATTTTATCGAACATCACCGGCTCCCGCTTGCCGTCTCTTTTTACTACATACATACGCTTTTCCCTTTAAAGATTGGTAATTTATTTAGGTGGTTAGTTGTCTTTGTTTTGGCGCCTTTTCCGGCTGTCCGCTTTAGCTTTCTTGCCCCAGCCTGTTTTTGGCAACGGCTTCGCCAGCTTCCTCCGGTCGCGGTCGCCGCCGTGCAAAAACGAGGCTTTCGCTGCGAAAGGCTACCGCTTCCATCCGGGGCGGAAATATTCTTCAATCAAATAATCGGAGACCGGAAACGTGTCCGGCAATCGGCGGATACGCTAGAAATCGGCGTCGAACGTGATTTTTTGTGAGTCGGCATCTTTTGACAACACGCCGGCTTTCTGGTATTCCGATACCCGCTTCTCGAAGAAATTGGTTTTCCCCTGCAGCGAGATCATGTCCATGAAATCAAACGGATTGGATCCGTTGTATACGCGGTCGCAACCCAGTTCCACTAACAAACGGTCGGCTACGAACTCGAGGTATTGTGTCATCAGCGCCGCATTCATCCCGATGAGGCTGACCGGCAACGACTCGGTAACGAATTCCCTCTCAATGTTCAATGCATCCACGATAATCTCCTTGATACGCGCCTTCGGCACTTTGTTCACCAGGTGATGGTTGTGGAGGTGTACGGCGAAATCGCAGTGAACGCCTTCGTCACGCGAGATCAACTCGTTTGAGAACGTAAGTCCGGGCATAAGTCCGCGTTTCTTCAACCAAAAGATCGAGCAGAAAGCCCCCGAGAAGAAGATGCCTTCTACGGCAGCAAATGCGATGAGGCGCTCGGCAAACGAATCCGATTGTATCCAGCGAAGGGCCCAATCGGCTTTCTTCTTGATGGCCGGAAACACTTCGATGGCATGGAACAATTTGTCTTTTTCCACTTCATCCTTTACATACGTATCGATGAGCAGCGAGTAGGTTTCGCTGTGGATGTTCTCCATCATGATCTGGAAACCATAGAAGAACTTCGCTTCCGGATACTGCACCTCATTCACGAAATTCTCGGCGAGGTTCTCGTTCACGATGCCATCCGATGCTGCGAAAAACGCCAGGATGTGCTTGACGAAATATTTTTCATCCGCCGTCAGCTTGTTGTTCCAGTCGTTGAGATCCTGGTGCAGGTCGATTTCCTCGGCAGTCCAGAAACTGGCCTCCATTTTCTTGTACCATTCCCAGATATCGTGGTGTTTGATAGGAAATATTACAAAACGGTTCTTGTTTTCCGTCAATATCGGTTCAATCGCTGCCATTTTTCGTGTGTCTTTTGGGGTTGTTGCGAAGGGTTTCTTCCCTCCGTTTCGACCTTTACAAAGATTGGCAATTTTGCACCCGAATGAAAGCCAAACTTTTCCACAATCGGGCGTAGTTTTTAACAACGGGGTTTTTTTCCGACGGAAATAAATTAATTTACAAATAACTGTAAATGAATTATTTGCAAATTGTTACGAAACTGTTTTCGAACCGATTCAACACCGCCGAACCGCCCAAAAACAAAGCGATTTCGCCCAATTCAGGGGGCCGTTTCCCCATGCCCGAAACCGGCACGTGCGGCAACCAACATCCCTTATTTATATCCAGTTTACGCAGTAACAATTTCGTAAAGCGCGCTCGACTTCATTTTCCTTTTAAACAACCTTCCCATAGGATAGCCGTAACATCATGGCAGTAGTTTTACACAACAAAAAACTCACCATGAAAAACACTATTTTTCCACTGATCGGCGCAGCTGCCCTGCTCGTCGCAGGATGTAATGACGACAACGGCCCCGGCGTCAACAAGAACATCGACTTTACTACCACTTCATCGGTACCGCCTTTGGTGTACCCAATGACCGGATTCGAAGACATGGAGATCACCACCCTGATTTCCAGCGAAGACATCCTTCCGGAATCACCGAACTTCGTGTATGGTGCACAGCCGGATGGTGCCGGACTTATGAAAGACCCAGACAGCGATGGCTACATCCTGATTTCCAACCACGAAATCCTGAAATCGGTATCGCGCGTGTACCTTGATAAGGCTTTCAAACCGGTTAAAGGCGAATACATCGTAGACGGTATCGGCGGCATGACCCGTTTGTGTTCGGCTACGCTCGCAACGCCGAGTATCCATGGCTTTGGCCCCATGTTCCTCACAGCCGGCGAAAGTGGCGAGGAAAGTCTGGTGCACGGCATCGATCCGTTTAGCCCGACAAGCGATCGCGCCCGCACAGACCGTGTGCTTCCGGCCCTTGGCAAAGCCTCAATGGAGAACGCCGTTCCGCTTCCGAAAGGCGTTTATGGCAACAAAACGGTCATCCTCATCGGCGAAGACCAATCCTACTCTTCGGCACACACCAGCGCCGGTCAGCTCATCATGTATGTCAGCAACACCGTGGGCGACCTTGAAAACGGCAAACTGTATGTCCTGAAGCGCAATGACGGCAACCAGGTCGAAACCGCGATAACAGTAGGTACTGAATATCCGGTCTCATGGGTCGAAATCCCTAATGCGAAAAACCTCACCGGAGCGGTCATCAATACTACGGCCAACAGCCTGGGCGCAATTCGCTTCTCACGTGTGGAAGATGTCGACTACCGCAAAGGAAGCAAGTCGAACAACCGCGAAATCTATTTCACCGCGACAGGTCAGGCAAGCGCCGGCCAGCCGGTTGAAGGTTATACGATGTGGGGACGCGTCTACCGTCTGAAAATGGACGCCAACGATCCGTTGAAAGGCGTTATTGATCTTGTAGCCGAAGGTGACAGTACGCCGGGAACAGGCCTTATCAATCCTGATAACCTTTGTGTGACCGAAAACTTCGTGTACATCCAGGAAGACGGCGACAGCTACTATACGGCCGCACAGCACGATTCTTATATCTGGCAGTACAACATTGCGAGCAAGGCTTTGAAGCCGTGGCTTAACATGAACCACAAACGCAACGATGCCGCTTGGAACAGCCGTTTCAACCAGACCAACGAAATGCGTTATGGCAGTTGGGAATATGGCGCGATGATCGACATTTCAGATATCATTGGCGTACCCAACACCTTTATGGTTAACATCCACCCGCACACCTGGCAGAAAGATGCCTTCCTGAATGCTGACGGCAGTGGCACGAACACCAATAAGGAAGGTGGCCAAACCGTTATCATCCGCAACGTAGAACGATAGTACACAAACAACTATTTTACCTTAAGCAACCCCGGCCCCATGGGGTTGCTTTCGTTTACAATATGAAATACCTCTCCTTTTTTATCACCCTGCTTCTATGCTGCGGATGCCAAAATGAACCCCGCAGCCTGACCGTAAAAGAAAGCCTTCTTCGAAACATCGATTCGCTTGAATCGGAAGTGGTTCATTTCCGCGACCTGGCGAAACAAGGTGCAACGGAAGCCGAACTCGCCGGCGCGTTCCGCCAATGCAGGCTCCTGTATAAGAAAACCGAATGGGCGGTCGAGTATTTCCAACCTTCGGTGGCCCGTTTTATTAATGGTCCGGCGCTGGATGAAACCGAAGCCGAGGAAAACCGTTTTTTCCCTCCGGGCGGCTTCCAGGTGGTGGAAGAGCTGCTCTTTCCTTCGTATGACGGTGCGAATCGTGACGAACTGGTTCGCGAAATCGGCGTACTGCTTTCGAATATCCGTCAAATCCGCACCCATTTGGACGCTGTAAACCTAAGCGACGACTATGTGGTGGACGCCCTGCAACAGGAATTCGCCCGAATCGTGGCGCTGGGCATCACTGGTTTCGATTCGCCGGTTGCGTTATACTCGATTCCCGAAACAGAAGCGGCCCTCGCTTCCGCCAAGGAACTGTTACCACTACTGCAATCGCACGCAGCGTCCGACCCTCTCGAGAAGGCGTTGGCCTATGCACACGCATTCTGCGCATCCCACCGATCTTTCAACTCGTTCAACCGTGCCGATTTCATGACCCGCCATATGATACCGATTGGACGTGAAATGCTGGTCTTTCGCAAACGGAACCATATCCGGGCGGTGAACCGCAATGAAGTCGTGCGCAACGACAAAGCAACGTTCTTTGACGCCGATGCGTTCAATCCGGATGCCTTTATTCCGTCGGGGGAATACGCCTACTCGGCGGAAAAAGCCGCATTGGGTGAAGCGCTCTTCTACGACACCCGCCTGTCGAAAAGCAATGACCGCAGTTGTGCTACCTGCCATCACCCGGAAAAAGCCTTTACGGATGGCCTGGCGACCAATCACGCGCTTTCTGGGAAAAACCTCGCGCGGAATACCCCCACCCTTACGTATGCAGGCTTCCAAAATGCGTTGTTTTGGGACCTGAGACAGCCGGACCTCGAAAAACAGAGCCTGGACGTAATTAACAACAAAGAGGAGATGCACGGAACGCTCGAGGACATGCTGCCCCTGGTGAACAGCGACAAAAAATACGGGGCCCTGTGGCAAGCCGCCTTTCCTAACGAACGCAACGCAAAGAACTGGCAATTGCAGAACGCCTTGGCTACCTATATTCGAAGCCTAAGCCCCTTCGACTCGCGTTTTGACGCCTACATGCGGGGCGATGCCCGTCGACTGACCCGAACGGAAATTGCGGGCCTGAACCTGTTTATGGGCAAGGCGAAATGTGCTACCTGTCATTTTGTGCCGCTTTTCAACGGAACCGTGCCGCCGCGCTACGCCAAAACCGAACAGGAAGTACTCGGCACACCCGAAACGCTCTCAGAAACCGCCATCAGTGATGACCCGGGACGGTATGGCATCACCCAATTACCGCAATTCAGGAACGCCTTCAAAACGCCGACACTTCGGAACGTGGCCGTTACGGCACCGTACATGCATAATGGCGTTTACCGCACACTGGAACAGGTAGTGGAATTCTATAACAAAGGAGGTGGGCGCGGACTGGGCTATCCTGTCGACAACCAAACGTTACCGGACGACCCTTTGAATCTCACGAAACACGAGAAAGCGCAGCTTGTGGCATTTCTTAAGACGCTGACCGACTCGAAATATGCCCAAAAACAGAAGTGAAGAAAGAACATTACCGACCCGATTTGAGTTCGAGGGCCACTTTTTCGAGTTCCATGTACCAGTCTTCGCCAAAACGCCGGATTAGTGCTTCCTTCACGAATTTATAGACGGGCACTTCGAGTTCGGCACCCAGCGCACAGGCCGGATCGCAGATGTCCCATCGGTCGTAGTTTACCGCGGCGAATTCCGAGAAATCCTTGACCCGAACGGGATAGAGGTGGCATGAAACGGGCTTCTTCCAACTGACAAGTCCTTGGTTATAGGCTTGTTCGATACCGCACAGCGCCGTTTTTCCATCGAAGATCACGTATGCACAATCTTTGTTGTCGATTAGTGGCGTTTCGAGTGTGCCGTCGGTGCCCGTCACCCAGGTGCCTTGTGCTTCGATAGCGGCAATACCCTCTGGGCGTAGGAAGGGCTTCACTTTATCATAGATGTCCTCAAGCACGCGGGTCTCGCTTTCAAGCAGGGGCGCACCGGCATCGCCATCTACACAACAAGCGCCGTGGCAGGCCGATAAGTTACAGACAAACTCCTTCTCAAGGATGTCTTCGGATATAATGGTTTTGCCAAGTTGGAACATGGCGGCAAATATACAAGGTAAATAGTCTCAAAACTCCACTTCCTCTTACCTGGGTGACCGTATGCTTTCCTTATATTCCAATATATATTATTTACAACTCGAGGGGGTTAAATCGCCGTAGCCAAAATATATGTTATCACAGTGCCTGGAATGCACCTCCTTACATCTTAAAATTAACGCAAATTTGGCTTAATCCCCACAACAGACGCCGTAATTTTGCAGGCCGAAATTATAGACTATGTCATTCGATTTCAAGGAAATAGTAACCATCAGCATGGTGTTGTTCGCCGTGATCGACGTCGTAGGCACCATTCCCGTACTGGTTGACCTACGCTCGAAGTTTGGCCATATCGAATCAGAGAAAGCGTCATTGACGGCCGGCGCCATTATGATTGTCTTCCTGTTTATCGGCGAGGAATTGCTGAAGCTCATGGGGGTTGATGTCAATTCGTTCGCTGTTGCCGGTTCCTTCGTACTCTTCTTTCTTGCCCTTGAAATGATCCTTGGCATCCGGATTTATCGCGACGAAGATCCTGGTTCAGCATCTATCGTTCCTATCGCCTTTCCCCTGATTGCGGGAGCGGGCACCATGACAACGCTACTGTCGCTCCGCGCCCAATATGCGGCCCCGAATATCCTGGTGGCAATCGTGCTGAATATCATATTGGTTTATGCGGTGCTGAAATCATCCGGTAAGATTGAGCGGGCACTTGGCAAAAGTGGACTCGGGGTCGTACGGAAGACCTTCGGTGTTGTGCTTCTCGCCATCGCCGTTAAATTATTTGCCGCGAATGTTAAAGCATTGTTCGTATAACGGCTTTTTTCCTACTTTCACCCTACATTTTTCGTATCCATGAAAATCTTCACCAATATATTGATCGTCATCGCGTTTGGATTGATTGTTTTCAACTGCACCAAGCTCGATTTCCGAAACCTCTTCGAAGGCGATAGCATGGCGGCCCTTATCGGTATCGTCGCTGCCTTCTGTGCCGTATGCGTGTTGGTCATCTTTCGCTTGTCGAAAGCGATCGAACAAAAAATGAAGCATTGATGTTCGACGTACTGATTGTAGGTGGCGGTGCCGCCGGCATGTCATGCGCCCTGGTATTGGGTTCGGCCCACACCAAACCCTACGCTGCCGAACGAAAGATCGGTGTTTTCGTCCACCAAAAGGCATCCGCCTTGCAAGACGGCCTCTACAACAATGCCTATGGTATCGCACCCGGAACACTCGGAGCCGACCTTCTTCTCAACAGCCGCTCGCACCTGGCGTCACAGTACCCGCATGTGGTGCAAATCGAGAATGAAAAGGTCATGGCTGTGAACGGGCAGTATCCAGATTTTGAAGTGGTGACCAACAAAGGTTCGTATCGCACACGAGAAGTGGTAATCGCTGTCGGTTCTTCCTCCGCTTTTTTCATTGAAGGATTAACAGAATTCGTCATGCCGCACCAAAAAGCAGCACCTGAGAAAAATCGCATACAGTTGCGGAATACCGATCATTTGGTGGCGCAGGGTCTTTACGTAGCCGGCACACTTGCTGGATGGAGAAGCCAATTGGCCATCGCTGCCGGCAGTGGTGCAGCCGTAGCCACTGACATCCTTACAAACTGGAACGACGGCAAACCGTCACAGGTGCACGACAGTACCCGCGCCCACTAGGATTTCTTTTCCGAAGCTTCTTTTACGGCTTTGATCATCGGGTCTCCCTGCAGCACTACCTGGTAGTATTTTTCATCCGAAAACAACTGACGCGCAAACTCCGCGGTAAGGTAACGCCTGACGAGTTCGGGGTCGTGTATCTTGAGGTCATAACCTGCCTGGGCAATGTATTTCCGGAAACCTTCAATATAGCGATCCGTGCTTTTCATACGGGCTACCAACGCATCGAAAGACAGTGAGTCGAAGGCCAGACGGTCTTTTTCCAATTCTTCGAACACATAGTTTGACGGACTTCCAGACTGCATCAGATATAGGGTCTCTTCGTCGCCCTGACTTGCCTCGAGCGGTACGAAAATATCGGGTACGATACCACCGCCGCCATATACAATGCGTCCTTTCGGCGTCTTGAACTTAAGGGTATCGGCAATTTTGATACTGTCTTTATCGTAGAGTTCGCCGTTTTCAAATCGGTGGTCGAAGTCTTTGTAGTAGGCTTCCGTTCCGGATTTATACGACTTCTGGATCGATCGTCCCGTCGGTGTATAATACCGCGCCACGGTAAGGCGCACGGCCGAACCATCGCCGAAGTCCATTTCGCGCTGCACCAATCCTTTTCCAAACGAACGTCGACCGACGATATACCCGCGGTCATTGTCTTGTATCGCGCCCGCCAGGATTTCGCTCGCAGAAGCAGAGTTCTCATTCAATAACACATAGATTTTTCCCGCCTCAAAGCTGCCGGCATCCGTCGCCAAGGTTTTGTCGACCTTGCCGTGTCGGTCTTTGGTAAAGACGATAGGTTGCTTGTCTTTCAGGAATTCGTCCGCGATTTCCACTGCACGTTCCAGGTAGCCGCCGCCGTTATCACGAAGATCAAGCACCAGGCTGCGCATGCCTTTCTTCTTTAGTTTCAGCAAGCCTTCATGGAACTCCCGGAACGTCGTTTCCGCAAACCGGTTGACTTTGATATAGCCCGTCGTGCGGTCAATCATCAGTGCCACATCGACACTTTTAATAGGAACGACGCCTCGTCGCAGCTTTACTTTGAACTTCCTGTTCTCGGTTTTTCGGTAGACGGTAAGCGTCACTTCGGATCCTTCCTGCCCTTTTAACTTAGAGAAAAGCGAGTCACCCTGTATCTTCTTTCCAAACAAACGATCGCGATCGGCATATAACAGACGGTCACCCGCCTTAATGCCCGCACGCTCCGACGGCCCCCCTTCCACTGGCTTGACCACCGTCAGCGTGTCGCGAAGCATGAGAAAATTTACACCGATGCCCACAAAATCACCTTTCATGTTTTCGGCTACTTCCTGCATTTCGTTTTCGGCAATGTACACGGAATGTGGGTCAAGTTTTTCGAGTATGCTGTTGACCGTAATGTCGACGATGGAATCGGTATTCACCTCATCAACGTATTCCGTATCAATGAAATCAATGAGTTTATTGAGCTTTTCCTTCTTACTGTTACCTGACAGCAACTGGTCGCGTATGGGAAAGTTCAACAGCGAACCCAGCAGCACCCCAAGGGCAAGGGTGGTAAAAAGGAGAAGCGGAAGGTAGTTCGTGTTTTTCTTCATGGTTTTTCGTCAGGTAAGGCAATATGTTCGACCTCGACACCCGCCTTGGCCAGGAACTGCAATCCCGAATCATCTTTATAACGTTCTTGGTACACCACTCGCGTAATACCCGACTGATGGATCAATTTACTGCATTCGCGGCATGGCGACATGGTAATATAGAGGGTCGCGCCTTCGCAGGATTGGGTGGAACCCGCTACCTTCAATATGGCATTGGCCTCCGCATGCAGCACATACCAATGGGTCATTCCGTCATTGTCTTCGCAGCAATTCTCGAATCCGCTGGGCGTGCCGTTGTAGCCATCAGAGATGATCATGCGGTCTTTCACTATGATCGCGCCCACCTTTCGACGCTCGCAGTACGACAACTGGGCCCATTCCCGCGCGATGCGTAGGTAAGCGGTGTCGTATTTATGTCGTTTTACGGTATCCATCTCGTTTGCTAAAGTAAACAGGATTTTCGGCATTGGGAAAGGGCCTCTGCTATTTTCTTTCCCAAAGCGGGCAGTTTAGCAACAGGGGCACCACGACTCCGATGATGAAGGCCGAAAGCACCAGCGTCCAGTCGCGTCGCGAAAAGCGAAAGAACGTCTGTGCGGCATACGACAGAATCAACACCGACAACACCACCAGCACCTGTGCTGCTTCAATACCCAATGCGAACTCTAACGTAGGCAACAACTTGTCAGCTGCTGTCCCGGGCAGCAAGGCGTTGAAGTAATTCGAGAACCCGAGTCCGTGCACAATCCCAAAAAACAAGGTCACACCCGCTATTATAGAAAGTCCCTCTTTGCGTGATGCTTTTCCGGCGGTAAAAAGATGGAAAAGGGCGGTAAGTGCTATCGTAACCGGGATGAGGAACTCGACCAGGTCGGCGCGCACCGACAGCCAGCCGAACACCGCCAACAAGAGCGAGGCCGTATGACCCAGTGTAAAGACACTCACGAGCAGCAACAACCGTTTCCAGTCGCGGAAGGCATAGGGAACCGTGAGGGCCATGAGGAATAGAACGTGATCGTAGGCGGCTATGTCAAGAACATGTCGCAAGCCGGTTTCAAAGAAAATCCAAAAGGAATTCATGTAGGGAACGATTGGGTGGTGCCAAACTTAGGGAAAAGTCCGGACGCCTGAAAGCCCACCGACGAGGAAGTGGAGCCCAGGGTTCCGATTTTCAGTGATGGAGGTTTTCTGTTGTTTTACACAACCGGACATTTGGACTTTCTTATATTTGCACTGCAATTAAACAACATCCTTATGTCTTTTTCAGATTTGTTCGACAGTGGCTTTCAGGAACGTAACAAAGGACACTTTGCTTCAATCGTCCGGGTGGCGATGGAGAACGGGCACCTGACCCCGGAAGAGCGTCAATTCCTTGATAAGCTGGCGGTACAACTTGAGATTTCTCCGGAAGAATATGCCGAGATTCTCGAAAACCCGATGAAATATCCGATTAACCCACCGTATCTGTACACACAGCGCATCGAACGTTTATACGACCTGTCGCGTATGGTGTATGCCGACCACGTGTTGGGTCCAAAACAAAAAGACATCCTGACGCGTTTCGCCCTTGCCCTTGGATTTACACCGGGCAACGTACATTACATCGTTGACAAAGCGTTGTCTCTGTTGGTGATGGGTGTAGATTTGGATACGTTTGTGTACGAAATCCAACACATGAACAAATAGACCGGATACGGTTTTTGATATAAGGCGCCTTCGGGCGCTTTTTTTATGGATAAGGCTGTCCCTTAAGGCTTCCCTATGCCTTTCCGGCCATAAACTCCTCGGCTTTTGCCACCATATTCTCGCTTCCGCAGAAGAACGGAACGCGCTGGTGGAGTTCGGTAGGTTGTATTTCCATAATACGTTGGAAGCCGTCCGACGCGCGGCCACCCGCCTGCTCGACGATGAATGCCATCGGATTGCATTCGTATAACAGGCGTAACTTCCCTTTGGGTGCCTTTGAACTGGTGGGATAGATATAAATTCCGCCCTTGATCATGTTCCGGTGGATGTCCGAAACCAAGCTGCCGATGTAACGTGAGGTATACGGACGGTCGCCTTCCTCCATCTGGCAATACTTGATGTAGTTCTTGACCCCTTGCGGGAAATGGACGTAGTTCCCTTCGTTGATGGAATAAATGTTACCGTCTTTCCGGAATTGCATATTGGGATGCGACAGGTAAAACGTGCCAATCGCGGGGTTCAGGGTGAAGCCGTTGACACCGTGACCGGTCGTATAAACCAGCATGGTAGACGTGCCGTAAATGACATAGCCCGCTGCCACCTGGTTGATACCCGGCTGCAGGAAATCTTCCAGCGTAACGGGTTCGCCAATGGGTGTAATTCTGCGGAAAACGGAAAAGATGGTTCCTACCGGTACATTCACATCGATATTAGACGAACCGTCAAGCGGATCCATGAGCACTACATACTTATTGTTGTGGCTGTTGTCGCTGCCGCAGACGGTAATGAACTCGTCACTTTCCTCGGAAGCGATACCGCAGACGATCTCGCGGTTGATCAGGGTCTGGATGAATACCTCATTGGCATACACGTCGAGCTTCTGTTGGTCTTCGCCCTGCACGTTGACTTCACCCGCAGCCCCGATGATGTCGACGAGTCCGGCTTTGTTTACCTTGTAGTTCACTACTTTGGCCGCGAGACGGATCGAGTTGATGAGGCGCGAAAGTTCGCCCGACGAATACCGGAATTCCTCCTGTTTTTCAATGATGAATTCCCCAAGGGTCTTATTGCGCTCTTCCATTTTACGAAATCGATATAGTTGTGCAAATATCGCCTTTTTTGTGAAATCCCGGCAGCCGAAAGTGATTCATTTTCGGTATTCGTATATTTGTTCCGAAATGTCCTGCCAATTCGGAAACGGACACGTCAAAACAACCTTTTCCTTTCTAAAAACAACGATCAGCGTGCACATTCGAACCGGTACTCCTGATGACATGCCAGCGGTGTTGGAACTCATCCGCGAGCTAGCCGTATTTGAGCGCGAACCCGACGCAGTTGTCGTAACCGTCGATGACCTGGTGCGGGACGGCTTTTCCGATTCCCCGCTATTCCACACCTTCGTAGCCGAGGAAGACGGCACGATCATCGGGATGGCATTGTATTACTACCGCTATTCAACCTGGAAAGGCAAAACCCTACACCTGGAAGACCTGATCGTGCGGGAAAGCCAACGCGGCAGCGGAGCCGGATCGGCACTGTATGCTGCCGTCATACAACAAGGAAAACGAGAGGGTGTTAGGCGGATAGAATGGGCCGTGCTCGACTGGAATGCCCCTGCCATCACGTTTTATGAGAAAAGTGGCGCCCGGGTATTTTCCAACTGGCGTGTGGCCCAGATGGATGAAGCGGGCATCCGCGCTTTTTGTGAACGAACCGAACGGCTTCGGCATGAAGTCGAGAAAACAAACGATAATCAATGAAAGTATACAAGTTCGGCGGCGCCTCGGTGAAGGATGCGGCAGGAGTACGAAACGTCTGGAACGTCTTACAGGTAGCAGGTTATGAAGATGTGCTATTGGTCGTTTCTGCCATGGGTAAAACAACGAATGCGCTGGAAGTCGTCGTGCGGAATTACTTCGATGCTTCTCCGGCGCTGCAGGCATCTGTGCAGGAGGTCCGAAAATACCATAACGAAATCCTGCTCGACTTATTCGACGAATCACACGCCGTTTTCGGAGCGGTCAATGCGCTGTTTGCCGAACTTGACCACTTCCTTTCCCACAACAAGTCACCCAATTATAACTACGTCTACGACCAGGTTGTCAGTATGGGGGAGCTCGTATCCACCACCATCATCGCACATTTCATGGCCGCTAACGGCATCAAGACCCAGTGGCTCGACGTACGACAATTCGTCAAGACTGACAGCACCTACCGCGATGCCAATGTGGATTGGGACACCACCCAAAAGCTAATTTCCAAAAACGTCAAAAAGAAAACACTGAACGTTACCCAGGGCTTTCTCGGATCGGATGACAATGGCTTTACCACAACCCTGGGCCGGGAGGGTTCCGACTACACCGCCGCAATTTTCGCGTACTGCCTCAACGCCGAGAGCGTGACAATCTGGAAAGATGTGCCGGGCGTCATGAACGGCGACCCGAGGTATTTTGACCACGTGCAGCTCCTGAACCAAATTTCCTATCGGGAAGCCATCGAGTTGGCGTTTTACGGTGCGACCGTCATCCACCCAAAAACACTTCAGCCGTTACAGCGAAAGGAAATTCCACTATACGTAAAATCCTTTTTGCACCCTGAATTGCCGGGCACCTCCGTTTCGAAAGGCGCCGACCTCGAACCCAAGCTGCCTTGTTTCATTGTGAAAAAAGACCAGTTATTGATTTCGCTTTCGTCGATTGATTTTTCGTTCATCGTGGAAGACAACATCAGCGAGATCTTTGCGCTGTTCCATACCTATCGCATGAAGGTGCACCTTATCCAAAACTCGGCCATCAGTTTCTCGGTATGCGTCGACGATAAGTTTGGTAACTTCGAAGAATTGCGCGCGCGTCTTTCAAAGAAATTCAAGGTGGCCTATAACGAAAAGGTTTCCCTTTACACGATCCGTCATTTTGACGCCGCGGCAGTAGCAGCCGTCGAAGCGGAGAAAACGGTTTTGGTCAAACAGATCAGCCGCGACACCGTGCAACTGGTCACAAAATAGGGGAAAATCTACGGAAAAACCGTAACCACTCTACCAACGGGTGCCTTACATTTAGCGGAAATTCCGATAGATGGAGCCACACGACTTCCTTTACGAGAAAATCCATTACCTGCGCGGCCATAAAGTGATGCTTGACCGCGACCTGGCCGAACTGTACGGCGTCGAAACCAAGCGTATCAACGAACAGGTAAAGCGGAACAGCAGCCGGTTTCCAGACGATTTTATGTTCCGTCTCACCCAAGAAGAGTACAGAAATTTGAGGTCGCAATTTGCGACCACAAAATGGGGCGGTGACCGATATCTTCCCTACGCCTTCACCGAGCACGGCATCCTGATGTTATCGCGTGTCTTGAATAGCGAACGCGCCATCCAGACCAATATCCTGATTATGCGCATCTTCACCAAAATGCGTACGATGCTGCTGGAACACGCGGACGTACGGCTGGAAATCGAAAAAATACGTTCCCGTGTGGAAAACCAGAGCCGGAACATCGAGCTCCTATTCGAGTATGTCGACGAGTTGACGCGACAACCGCCAGAATCCGACCGTCCCGCCATCGGCTACCGGAAGTAAATCGGGCTTTTACACCATAAAACACACTACTTTTGACAATTCGAAGTTATAATCCGGATGGTGAAAACGTGGTGGTACGGTTTGATTCTGTTGGTGACTGCGGCACAAGCCCAGGAGCTTCGGACGTCCTATGAAAACCGCCGGTTTCGGGCCAGTCGTGACACCATCCAGATCGATACCACCGCCGTAGTGCAGTCCTTCTTTCGTTTGAGCGACCGCCAGGGTCAGCCGATCGACACGTCTTACTACCACATGGACTTCGAAACCGGACGGTTGGTGCTGCGCAGTGATGCTCCCTTCCTAGGCGATACGTTGCAGGTTCGTTTTCTGCGACTGCCGAATTACCTCACCCGCGAATATGCACTGTACGATCGAAAAAAAGTGGTCAACGGCACGATGCCGCTACAAGTGCCGGGTACCGGAATACGGAAGTTTGTTCCTTTTGACGGACTGTCGACCTCTGGTAGCATTACCCGCGGCGTTACGGTCGGAAACAACCAAAATGCCGTGGTGAACTCTTCGCTTGACTTACAGATTACAGGACGGCTGTCGGACAAAGTGAGTCTTCGGGCTTCGATACAAGACACGAACATTCCGCTGCAAGAAGGAGGTTATTCGCAGAGACTCGACGAATTTGACCAGATTTTCATTGAATTGTTCGGCGACAACTGGAACATCCGCGCTGGCGACCTTTTCCTGGAAAACCGCCGGTCGCGCTTCCTGAATTTCAATAAGAAAGTGCAGGGAATTGCAGTGGGACTGACACTGGGGGATGCCGAGCACAAAACCACACTCTATGCCTCAGCCGCCCTTGTTCGCGGGCAATACGCACGAAGTTCCTTTACCGGACAGGAGGGAAACCAGGGTCCGTATAAGTTGCGCGGTCCAAATAACGAACTTTACATACTGGTTATTTCCGGCTCAGAACGGGTGTATGTAAACGGCATCCTGTTGAAACGCGGCGAGAGCAACGATTATATAATCGATTACAACGCCGGGGAAATCACGTTCACATCGTTGTTCCCCATCACATCCGAGATGCGGATCAATGTCGAATACCAGTACGCCGACCGAAACTACACGCGTTTCGTGACCTATGGCGGCGCTACCCACGAAACCAAAAAATGGGATATCGGCGGATACGTCTATTCAGAGAACGACGTGAAAAACCAACCCTTGCAGCAAAGCCTCACATCGGAACAGGTCCAGGCATTGGTTGCTGCCGGTGACGATCCGTCGCTGATGGTGGCATCGTCGGCTTACCAGGATACGTATTCAGAGAACCGGGTGCTGTATCGAAAAACGTTTGTCGGTGGTGTTGAAGTATATGCGTACTCCAATGACCCCGACGAGACCCTATACAACGTACGGTTTACGGATGTGGGCCAGGGAAACGGTGACTACGTATTTCTCACGACCACGGCAGCGGGGAAAGTATTCGAATATGTGGCCCCTGTCGACGGCATTTCCCAGGGAAACTACGCTCCGATTATCCCATTGGTGGCGCCTGTCAAGCTGCAGATGGCAACGATAATGGGTGGGTTCCATCCATCTGAGAAAACGGACGTCAAATTTGAAGCCGCCATCAGTAACAATGATAAAAACCTGTTTTCAACCGAAGACGACAGTGATAACCAAGGCATCGCGCTGAAATTCGACGGCCGGCAACGGCTTTACTCGGGCAAATGGAATTTGGACGCATTTTCCGGTTATCAGTTAATACAAAGTCGTTTTCGCGCCATCGAGCGCCTTTTCAATATCGAATTCAGCCGCGATTGGAACCTGACGGAGACACCAACCGGCACTCAAAGCCTGTTCGTTTCCGGACTCGATTTTTCGCTTCCCGAAAAAAGCACGATCTCGTATCGTTTGGAAAAACTCGACTTCTCCACCCAGTTCTCGGGCACCCGCCACCTGCTTTCTGCCTATGCTAACCTCGAGAAATGGCGGATACAACACCAGTCGAGCTATTTGAAAAGCGACGGTACACGGGCCTCTTCGACCTTTTTTCGGCAGCAATCCGATGTCGTACGGCGCCTCGGACGCAATTGGGCCGGCACCAGAAGTCGTGCTGAGGACAACCAGGAGCGCCTGAAGGAAACCGGATTACTCTCGTCTGTCAGCCAACGTTTCTTTGAGTATGGCGCTTTCGTGGGCCGGGGTGACAGTACGAAGGTCTTTGCCGAAGTGGGCTACCTTCGTCGGGTGAACGACAGTTTGCAGGACGGACGGCTGATCCGCGTCAACCATTCCGATTCGTATTACCTGAAATCGCGATTGCTCAAAACCGACAAAAGCGACCTCAGTCTTTTTACCAACTACCGCCTCCTGCATTTTGAAAAGGAAGGGGTAAAAGACGTTCCGTCGTTAACGACCCGCCTGCTATACAACGACCGTTTTTTTGCCGATCTGATACAGGTAAGCACGGCCTACGAGACCTTCGCAGGCACCATTGCACAACAGGAATTCAGTTATGTGGAAGTGGAACCCGGCCGCGGTGTCTACACCTGGAACGACTACAATGGCAACGGCCTTCAAGAATTGCAGGAATTTGAAGTCGCGCCCTACCCCGACCAGGCTAAGTACGTACGGGTGTTCCTGCCCAGCCAGGTGTTCATCCGCACACATCAAAACCGCTTTTCGCAGGCTGTGACCCTCAATCCCCTGAAATGGACGAATGCGACGGGCTTTCGGAAAGTGCTGTCCCATTTCTACGACCAGGCGTCGTTTTCGACCGAACGGAAACGTAAAGCCGAAGCGCGGGAGTTCGATGTCAATCCGTTCGACGGCAGTGAAAACGGGTTGCTGGGACTGGCGCTGACCCTACGCAACTCCCTGTATTTCAATCGCGGAAAGCAGCACCACTCCCTCACGTATACCTGGCTAAAGAGCGAAGCGCGGAGCCTGTTGTCGGTGGGCGCGCAGGAAAACACGAATGGCCTGCACCAACTGCAATACGTACACCTTTTCCAGAAAAGCTGGCTTGTCACCCTTACCACCGAAGCCAATACCTCGGCCACCTACTCTGAGAATTACGCCGGACGTAACTTCCGATTGGAGGGGAAGGAAGGCGAATCGAAGGTGTCGTATCTCTTTTCAAAGAATGCCGCATGGGACGTTTTTGTTCAGTTTAAAGAAGTGTCCAACCGACTCGGCGACCAGGAAAAACTATCGCAAACGCGTTGGGGGACGTCGTTTTCCTTCACGGGCAGCAAAGATTTTACCGCAAATGGAGAAGTGGCCTTACTTCGGAATGGTTACAGCGGAAATGCGTTGTCACCCGTAGCCTATACCATGTTGGAGGGACTCCAGCCCGGGCAAAACACGACCTGGCGTCTGCTGGTGCAAAAAACACTCACCCAATACCTGGACTTAAATATCAGTTACCAGGGACGAAAAAGCGAAGGGACAAAGGCCATCCATACGGGGAGTATACAACTTAGAGCCTTTTTTTAAGTTAATACGTATATACCAAAAATGCCACAAAACAGACCGGATATACCCGTTTATAGGCATTTTTAGGACTTCGTCGGAATTTAAAGTCTTGTTTACATGAAAGTTTGTAATTTGCACGCGTTTGATCGAACAAACAATTGTCGGTTTTTGAATGAATTTTTCCCTATTTTTGTGGCCTATGAAAGTCGTACATAAGAATTTGCCCCTTCTTATTCTATCGGCTGCCATGTTGATTGCCACGCCAGCCCTCGCGGCAGGCCCAGGGGGAGGTCCACCACCACCTGCAGGTCCGCCACCTCCGCCTGGCTTACCAATCGATCATGGTATCCTTTATTTGATTGCAGCTGCCATCGCCTACGGTGGGTTTGTGTTGCTCGGTAAGATAACATCCCGAAAAGTCAAGGCGTAATAGTTGTTATTCCGCTGAGTAAAATAAAAAAGGCCGCCCGAAAAGGCGGCCTTTTGTTGTGTCAGGTCGATCTTACAAATCGAACTTGATACCCTGAGCGAGTGGCAGACTGGTCGAATAGTTGATGGTGTTGGTTTGTCTTCTCATGTAGACTTTCCATGCATCCGATCCAGACTCGCGGCCACCGCCCGTTTCTTTCTCGCCGCCAAACGCCCCGCCGATTTCGGCGCCCGATGTTCCGATATTGACATTGGCAATACCACAGTCGGAACCTGCTGCTGACAGGAAGCGCTCCGCCTCGCGAAGATTGTTGGTCATGATGGCAGACGAGAGTCCTTGCGCCACACCATTTTGGATGTCGATGGCATTCTCTACGTCTCCTGAATATTTAAGCAGATACAGTATAGGAGCAAATGTCTCGTGCTGCACGATGGCGAAATGGTTCTCTGCCTCCGCGATGGCGGGTTTCACATAGCAACCACTTTCATATCCGTCTCCAGACAGTACACCGCCTTCTACCAGAATGCGTCCGCCCTGGGCGACGACATCCTGCAATGCTTTTTCATACATCGCTACGGCATCTTTGTCAATAAGCGGTCCGACGTGGTTATTCTGGTCGAGCGGATTGCCGATACGCAACTGCCCGTAGGCTGCGACAATCGCTTCCGTAACCTTATCGTACATGCTTTCGTGGATGATCAGTCGGCGGGTGGTTGTGCATCGTTGTCCTGCTGTACCGACGGCACCGAAGACGGCACCGATTACCGTCATTTTGATGTCGGCATCCGGGGTCACAATAATCGCATTGTTTCCGCCCAGTTCCAGCAGCGAGCGCCCGAGTCGGGCCGCTACTTCCTGCGCTACGATTTTTCCCATACGTGTCGATCCCGTAGCGGAAACAAGCGGAACACGGGTATCTTTTGACAGCAACTCGCCGATTTTGTAGTCGCCGGTCACCAGACAGGAAATACCTTCCGGAAGGTTATTCTCGCGCAACACTTCTGCGATGATGTTCTGGCAGGCAATGCCGCAAAGCGGTGTCTTTTCCGAAGGTTTCCAGATGCACACATCGCCGCAAATCCAGGCGAGGGCGGTGTTCCATGACCAAACGGCCACGGGGAAGTTAAAGGCGGATATAATGCCGATGACACCAAGCGGATGGTATTGTTCATACATGCGATGGCCCGGACGTTCGGAGTGCATGGTGAGTCCGTGCAACTGACGCGACAAACCAACGGCGAAATCACAGATATCGATCATTTCCTGTACTTCGCCAAGACCTTCCTGATAGGATTTCCCCATTTCGTAGGAGACGAGTTTTCCCAGCGCTTCTTTATGCTGGCGGAGCTTCTCGCCAAATTGTCTGACGATTTCGCCGCGACGGGGTGCCGGCATAAGGCGGAAAGTTTTGAAAGCCTCAGTAGCGGCCGCCATCGCTTTCTCATAATCCGCAGCGGTTGACATCTTTACTTTCCCGATAAGTTGTCCGTCCACCGGTGAATAAGATTCAAGGATATCTCCGGATGCAAAATTATTATTACCGGTTGAAGTTCCCTCATTGATATCCTTGATGCCGAGTTGCAAAAGGGCCGCTTTCATTCCGAATTGTTCGGCTATTGTGGTAGTCATGCGTGTTGTCTTTAAAATTTTCGTGGCAAAGGTACTAAAAAAGGGACGTTCGAAAACGTTACCGTATGGGCAACGCAAGAACGGAAAAGACATGAACGCCATTTGCAAAAAAAACACATCATATGACCGAATACACCCTCAGCGCTACCGAATTCGGACAATCTAAAAATTTGCCCGGAAGGACGGCCTACTTTTGCGCAGCCAAAACCGCACGCACACGCTTTAAGCCGATATAAAAACCTATTTAATAGGCCGTTAACAGGAAAACAGCCTTCGTCAAGCGGTTTGTTTTTATCGAATCTAACCCTTCTTATATGCAGCGTACCATCGCACAAATCACGAGTTTACGGGTCCTATCGGCGTTGTTCATGATGACGGTCTTCTCAGGGAATGCCCAGTCAATCTCAGGCCCCACTTCAGCCCGGGTGGGACAAACAGCTTTGCTTTCAACCCCCGGCTTCAGCAGTTTCGTGCTGCCCACCGGCGGTACCATTACCACTATCGGCAATGACCGCATCCACACCTTTACATCCGCAGATACGTTTGTGACGGCACAGAACCTTTATGGAGCAAGCCTGCTGGTAGTGGGCGGCGGCGGCGGCGGCGGTTTCAACGGCGGTGGCGGTGGCGGGGCAGGCGGCTACTCCTATAACCCCTCCTTCACCCTCGTTGGCGGCACCTATCCCGTGACGGTGGGCAGTGGCGGTCTCGGTTCAACCAGTGCATCGGCTACCGGACTCAATGGCGGCCCCAGCAGTTTTGGCTCGGTTGCCACCATGCCCGGTGGGGGTGGGGGTGCCACACGAAATCTAGCAACACCCGGCGGGCAGGGCGGGTCAGGGGGCGGCGGCGCCGGTAGTGGCATAGCTACTTCAACAAGTTGTATGTATAGCGTTGACCTCGGAACATCCGGAGGCGCTTCCTTAACAGTATTCATCGATGGCGTGCCCTACGGCAGCATTTCCGCGCAGTCAGACCCCGAATCTGGGACCGCAGGAACGGCCTCGATGAACTTCCCGGTAAAAAGCGGGCAAACCATTACCGCAACACCAGGCGGAGAAGGATTTTGGGTTTTTTATAACGGACCCAACGAATCTGGTCAAAGTTTGGGTCTCAACCTCACTACTCCAATTAACCTCTGCACGGCCGGCGGTAGCGACAATGCCGGTAACGGGACGATTAATTCCAAAGGAGGTAAAGGAACCCCTTTCGACGCAGGTTGCCTTGCAGCGGGCGGAGGAGGTGGCGGTGCAGGTGGTGCAGGAGCAAACGCAACAAACGATATGGCAGGGGTCGGTGGCGCCGGCCTGCAAAACAATATTACCGGGACATCCCTTTGGTATGCTGCCGGAGGGGGTGGCGGTCTTGCCGGATATTCCGGATGCGGTACTTCTACGGCGGTCAGTCCGGGCGGTGCGCCTGGTGGCAGCGGGATTGGCGGCAACGGCGAAACTACTGCGGGAGCAGCCAACACCGGATCGGGGGGCGGCGCCGAAAAAAATGGGGGTTCAGGAGTTGTCGTGGTGCGCTATCCGCTGCCGCAATGGTGGTCAAGCAACCCTTCGATTGCCACCGCCGAAGCACTAACAGGTGTCGTGACGGGCGTTTCGGCAGGCACCACCACCATTAACTGCAACTATGCTGGAAACCTATTTTCTGTTTCATTTACCGTAACAGCACCGGCACCGGCGCTGACCATCACGGGCACAACTTCGTTATGCCCGGGCAAAACATCAGATTTAAATAGCGGCCGCCCCGATTACGTTGCTCCTACGGGGGGAATCATTACCACTATAGGTAACGAACGCATCCACACTTTTACGGCTTCGGGCTCGTTTAATTCCCCACAACCTATATATGGTGCCCGCATCCTCGCGATTGGAGGCGGTGGCGGAGGGGCAAGTGACGGAGCCATCGCAACCAGTAGCGGTGGCGGAGGGGCGGGTGCCTACGTATACCTCGCGGACCGCGATATCCCATCAGGGAACCAAGCCGTCACGGTGGGTGTAGGAGGTGTCGGAGGTGTCCATAATGGCACCGGATCCGGATCCGCCACCACCTTCATATCGGCCTTGGCTGCTGGAGGTGGGTTCGGCGCCTCCGAAGGGTCTATGTACTTTGCTGCCAACGGTGGCTCTGGCGGCGGCTCTTCGGTCGGGACAGGCGCGAAGGTGAACGGAGGGTTAGGCACAGTTGGATATGGTTATCAGGGAGGTAACTCCGTATATTCTAACTCCTGCACCCGCTCCGGCGGAGGTGGCGGTGCGGGAGGACCGGGCCAGAGCGGCACCGTGACCGGTCCAGGAATGGGAGGTTTGGGCCTACAGAACGATATTTCCGGAACGGCCTTATGGTATGCCGGCGGAGGCGGAGGCTATTCAGATTGCGGCGGAGGCGCAGCAGGCGGCAGTGGGGTTGGTGGTAATGGCGGTGTATCAGACGGCGCCCCCAATACGGGATCCGGAGGCGGAGGCGGTAAGAACGGAGGATCGGGCGTTCTGGTCATCCGCTACACCATTCCCGCCTGGACCAGTTCCAATCCGGCCGTGGCCACGGTCGATGCCGTGACGGGTCTTGTCAGTGCGATTTCTGCCGGAACGACGACCATCAGCTACACTTCCTTTGAAGGCGATACGGTATCCGTACCCGTAACCGTGTCTCCACCTTATATAGTTCCGACCTTTACGCAGCGACCTCCCGTCTGTAAAGACATGCCCATGGCTGCTTTACCGACTACATCGCTTAACGGCATTACAGGCACGTGGAGTCCGGCGATAAACACATCGCAAACCACTACCTATACATTTACACCGACAAACGGCCAATGCGCGTTGCCGACCACGATGACTGTTCCGCTTTCAGACACTACGACTTGGAATGGAACGACTTGGAGCAACGGCACTCCGGATGGCATAAAAAATGTCACCATTGCCGCCGACCTTGACATCGATTACGATCTCAATGCCTGTGCACTTACCGTTACCAATAACGCCGATGTCACGGTCGTCACCAACTCCGTTCTCACCGTGCAAAATGAAGTTATAGTTGATCCGGGGGCCATGCTTACGATCGAAAGCGATGCAAACCTTCTACAGAAATCAACGGCGACCGTGAATACCAACGTGGGCACTATTCGGTTGAAACGCCAGGCCTTCATGAATCGCCTTGATTATGTGTATTGGGGATCGCCGGTATCGGGACAGAACCTTCAGGCGTTCTCGCCCGCCACTTTACCGAATCGTTTCTATACCCTGAACGAATCGACCAGCGCGTTTGTTCCGGTCGATCCGGCAACGAATAGCTTCACTCCTGGTAAAGGCATTATCATCCGCGCACCAAATAATTATCCGGATTACCCACTCCCCAAACAGTCTTTTATGGGCACTTTCACGGGGGTACCTAATAACGGAAACTATTCGGTAACAGTATACAAATCAGGACCTTCGTTCGGCTATAACTTGCTCGCAAACCCCTATCCTTCCACCCTCGACGCCTATCCATTTATTGGTAACAACAACAGGGGTACTATTTATTTTTACGTCCATCAGAGCCTGTTGGGCGGGGGCTATAATTATGTATACTATAATCTTTCGGGATCGATTGGCTCGGCCACCGGTATTGAGTCGCTTGGCTACATACAACCTGGGCAGGGATTCCTGTATCGCCCTAATGCGGCTGTGGTAAATGTCACTTTCAGAAACTCTATGCGCATGGCGGTAGCTTATGAATTCTATCGCACTGCAAACCCGGATCGCCATCGCTATTGGCTCAACTTAAATAAAGGCGGTAGTCGGATGGGACAGCTACTGGTTGGGTACTTCCCTGAAGCTACTGATGACTTCGATGGCGGCTATGACGGATCACTTATTCCTGGCGGTAACTCCATGAGTGTGGATGTCGGAGAGGAAACATGCGGCATCGTGGCGAAGCCACTGCCTTTTGAAGAGAACAGCACGGTACCGCTTCACCTCCACATTGAAGACGCCGGCAGTTATTCGATTGCCTACGACCACGCCGACGGCCTTTTTGACCAGGGCCAGCAAATCTACGTCAAGGATACGGCCTTGGGTGTTACACATAATGTAAGTGCTTCGCCGTATGAATTCCTGTCGGAAGCCGGCGATTTTCCGGACCGACTCCAGATCGTCTACCAGCAAGGCCCGACACTCGGAACGCCGGAGCATCCGTCAACTCCATGGGAGGTTGTGGTATATCCCGCCAACGGAAAGCTTCATGTAGAAGGAAGTGCTGAACTGAAATCCGTACGTATATTCGATTTGCGCGGCAGGCTGCTGTATGAGAAAAACCAAATAGGTGCAACGACGGCTGAACTTGACGGCTTCTTCCCTACGGGCAGCATGGTGCTACTGAAAATTACTGGAAACGAAGGAGAAACGACGAAGAAAGTGGTCTTCTAACGAAGAAAAACAGATAAAAAAGGGAGTCGCAAACGGACTCCCTTTTTTTTAATTTTCCTTATCGATGAACCGTGGATCGGTTTCCATTACGCAACCGCATTGGGTGCAGGTTCGCTTTTCCACCGATGCATAAAACTGTCGGAAGTGGGGCAAAAAGTCTTTTTCGATGTCGTGCAATTCAAAATACACCTCATGCAGTTTGTGGTTGCATCGCTCGCAGAACCACAACAGTCCGTCAGTAAATCCTTTCCCCGCCCGCTTGCGCTCAACGACCAAACCAATCGATCCTTCAGAACGTACGGGTGAATGCGGTACTTTGGCAGGGTGGAGATACATATCGCCTGGACCCAGCTGCATTTCAACGCGTTTTCCTTCTTCCTGTATCGCTACGGCGATGTACCCTTCGAGTTGGTAAAATAACTCTTCCGTTTCATTATAATGGTAGTCCTTGCGCGCATTTGGGCCGGCCACGACCATTACGATATAATCATCCGCATCGGTAAATAGGTTTTTGTTCCCAACAGGCGGTTTGAGCAGGTGCCGGTTATCGGCAATCCATTTGGTGAGGTTGAAAGGTTTGGAGACGGGCATGCGCTGTTAGGATTTGGCTTTGATCTTCGTCTTAGGGTCGGGTTTTGCTGCAGGTTTGTCCTCTGTCACCACGATCTTCGACGGATTGAACATCTGAGGAATGGTACTGCCGCTTTTGGCGTCGACCACGACTTTTCCTTTGACGAGAATTTGCTTACCGTTAAGTGCGTCCAACTTGATCTTCATCCGTTCTGCGTATTTGGGCGCAATGGCGACGGTAAAGACGTTATTCGGGAATCCTTTGTCGACGTTGATGTAAGCGGGTGCCCGCTCATCGGACGGCATCTTTACCGAGGCGACTTTTCCCTTCACCCATACATCGCGACCCACATAGTCTTTAATAACGGCGGTGGTGATGGTATCCTGCGAAAACCCGGCGAGGCCTAACAGCAGGAAACACAGGCAACATAGCTGTTTCATGTCGATTTGTTTTACCTCGCAAAGGTACGGGGTTTGCCTTAATCCGTTTTACGGAAAAACCGTAAAAAAGCCGGAACATGTCCGGCTTCAAATTACATTTCTTTCAACAGGTAGATGTAAACGGGAAAGTGGTCACTGAACCCAATCTCATTCGCGGAATGTCGCAGCGGATATCCCTTATACTGGCCCTCCTTCTGAATAAGGAACGGTTTGTTGTAGATGCCCGCCTTCCAATAACGGAACGAGGAACGATCATTGCGAATCAACGGCTCCGACACCATAATCTGGTCGAAGATATCGCCGGCGTCACGATAGAACAACGTGGCGTTGCCTTCATAATACATTTGCTCGAACGGGTTGTATACGCCTTGTTCTTTGACTTCGTCTTTACGGCGTTTTGCCCCAACTCCCTCTTTGACACTCTTATTATACGAACCATCGTTCAGGTCACCCATCAGGATGATCTTGGCATTGGGGTTCACCTTATATAAAGAGTCCATGATTTTTCGATTTAATCTCCCCGCTGCCTCGCGGAACGGACTGCTTTTCTTTTCTCCACCCGAACGCGAAGGCCAGTGGTTGACCAGGATGTTGATTTCATCACCATCAAGAAGTCCGGTTACCAACAACACGTCACGGGTATACACGCGATAGTCTTTCGACACTTCGATTTTGTCGTCCTTGTCGTTATCATCCTCTTTCTTCTTGGAATCGGTTTTGTCGCTTGCCTGGTTATTGTAGATCAACAATGGAATGTTGATGTAACTCGTAGGCTTGAAGTGTTTTTTCTGATACAGCAACGCCACGTCGATACCCCGTTTGTCGGGCGAGTCGAAATGGACGATGCCATAGTCGTTCTTCGCCATCAGGGGTTGTTTCACCAGATCCTCGAGTACGCCGCGGTTCTCGATTTCAGCCCCGCCGATGAGAACGGGTGCCTCCTTCTGCTGATCGCCGGTTCCAATCTGCGACAGCACGAACGCCAGGTTCTGGAGTTTCTTTTTGTATTTGGCCGACGTCCAGTTTTGGGCCCCGTGGGGTAGCCATTCCTCGTCGTTATTCGCCTGATTGATGGTGTCAAAGAGGTTTTCGAAGTTGTAAAAGGCCACCGTATGGACACGGTATTTTTTCTCCTGGGCCGACACCGTCCCTATCGTGAGCATTAACAATACGGACAGGGCCAGGTTTCTGATATTCATAACAATGTACATTAAATTAACATCAATATTTAACGCGAAAGCGGAAGCAAAAGTAGATAATATTAATTAATCGTGTACCTTTGCCGCCGTTAAGAAAAAGTTTATTCTCAACAAAACACGTTTAATATTCGTAACTTTTATGAAAAAACTAGTATTCAGTATTTTATTTGCAATGCTGGCGGTTGTGGGATGGGCTCAGGACAAGCCCGCCTCGGCAGTGCTGACCGGAAAGGTGGTCGATGCCAAATCACAGAAGCCGATGCAGAGCGCCGTCGCGACGATCGAAAATACCTCGTTCATGGGGTTGGCCGACGCGGAAGGCGTTTTTCGGATTGAAGGCGTCACCGGCGGAAAGCAGATGGTGCGTATCAGCAGCACGGGCTATTCCGATAAATTGCTTCCGATTGACCTGAAAGACGGACAAACACTCGATCTTGGTATCGTGGTGTTGGAGGAAGACCAAACTTCGGAGCAGCAACTCGCACTTATCACCCTGACCGAAAACGACCTGGGCGACGACAACAGTGGTTCGGAAAGTACATCCGGACTTCTGCAGGCCACCCGCGACACCTATCAGCAGGCAGCGGCCTTCAACTGGGGACAAGCCCGTTTCCGGGTTCGCGGCCTTGACAATGAATACGGTACTACTATGATAAACGGCATCGTCATGAATAAAATTTATGACGGAAGGCCACAATGGAGCAACTGGGGTGGACTTAACGACGCAACGCGTAACCAGGAATTCACAACAGGATCGGCTCCGTCTGACTACATTTTTGGCGGCGTTCTGGGCACACAGGAAATCAATACCCGTGCCTCACTTTACCGTCCGGGTACGCGTCTTTCAGCGGCAGGCACCAACACCAACTATACCTGGCGCACGATGGCCACCCATGCATCCGGTATGAGTCCGGACGGATGGGCCTACGTCATTTCAGCGGGCTACCGCGGTGCGAAAGAAGGCTATTTTGAAGGAACCGATTACGATGCCCTTTCGTTGTTCGCCAGCGTGGAAAAACGCCTTTCTGACCGTCACTCATTGAACTTTACCGCAATCTATGCACAGAACAGCCGCGGAAAGAACTCTCCAAACACACAGGAAGTTACCGATTTAGCGGGCGTAAAATACAACTCCTACTGGGGTTGGCAGGATGGCAAAAAACGGAATTCACGCGATAAAGACGTCGAAGAGCCGATTTTCATCCTGAGCCATTTCTGGAAAATCAACGACCGTAACCGCCTCAACACCAACGTATCGTACCAAACAGGTAAAATCGGCAACAGCCGTTTCGACCAGCAGAATGCGAACAACCCGGATCCTTCTTACTACCGCAACCTTCCGAGCTATTACCTGAACTACGGTACGTTCGATGACCAGTTCAACTTTACACACCTGCCGGATCTGACCGGTGCTGCGGCGGCTAAGGATTTCTTCCTTGCCAACCGTCAAATCAACTGGAATGCGATCTACGAAGCCAACCAGAACACAGTAAACGGAAACAGCGCGGTCGTGTTGTATGAAGACCGTACCGACGACACACAGTGGTCGGCCAACTCCATCTTCAGCTCTACCCTTAGCGACAATATCGACCTGAATGCAGGTGTGAACTTCCGTCGCCTGAAATCACATAACTTCCAGAACCTCCTGGACCTGTTGGGCGGACAGTATTTCCTCGATATCGACACGTTCAACACCTCGATCTCGGACGACGCGACGCAAAGCGACCTCAATAACCCGAACCGTCAGGTAGGTGTGGGCGACACATACGGTTACAACTACAACCTGTTTGCCACTACCATTGATGCCTTCACACAGTTCCGTTTCCGTTACCGGAAAGTCGATTTCTACCTTGCGCAGTCGTTCTCACGCAACGATTACAAGCGTGAAGGTCTGTACCGCAACGGCCTGTATGCCAACAATTCATTCGGCGACAGCAAAAACGCCGTCTTCGAGACATTTGGTTTCAAAGGAGGCGCTACCATCAAGATTACCGGGCGTCAATTCATCGACCTGAACGCGGTATATATGACCAAAGCACCTACGATGCGCAGCACATTCGCGAATGCACGTCTGAACAACAATATCACACCTGACCTCGCACCTGAGCGCGTTACGGGAGGTGACATCAGCTATGTAATCCGTAATCCGAAATTCAAGGCGCGTCTTACCGGGTTCTATTCAAAAATGCAGAACACCACTGAACTTTCGTTCTTCTATGCGGAAAGCGTGGGCGACGAAACCAACGCAGAAGCGGATCAGGATGCCTTCATCAGCGAAATCCTTACGGGAGCTGACAAGCAAAACATCGGGGCGGAACTTGGTTTGGAATACCAAATCACCTCTACCCTGAAGATAACAGGTGCCGCCAACTACGGGCAATACATCTACACCAACAACCCACGTCTTCGCGTAAATGATGACGCGTTGGCTACTGCCGACAACCAACAGCCTATCATTGACTTCGGAAAGGCTTACCTGAAAAATTACCGTGTAGCAGGAACGCCACAACAGGCGTACTCACTCGGATTGGAATACCGCGATCCAAAATTCTGGTGGGTCGGTGCCAATGTGAACTGGTTGGACGACAACTACCTCGACGTATCGAATATTCTCCGCACTGACAACTTCACCCTTGATTCAGGAGAAGGCGTATCATTCCCTGGCGCTGACGACGCTAATGTGCGTGCTGCGTTGAAACAAGAGAAATTCGACGGCTTCTCGCTGCTGAACGTAACAGGTGGTAAATCGTGGAAAGTAGGCGGAACCACTTTCGGGTTTTTCGCTACGATTAACAACGTACTTGATCGCGAATACAAAACAGGTGGCTTTGAGCAGTCACGTAAAGCGACCTATCCAGACTTCGTTCAGGATAACTCAAGTGTAGCGGCCGGCCTTGCAGGTGGGGCACGCGGATTCGGGCCGAAATATTTCTACGGCTACGGACGCACATTTTTCGTAAATTTCTATGTTAATTTATAATTTGCTGTGATGAAGAAGATTGTAACAAAAACTATGATCCTGGCGGCCTTTGCTATGGCCTTTACAGGATGTGTCCAGGACGACGACACCGCACAGCCAAATGTGCTCGTCCCGTTCTATTCTGAGAATTTTAATACCATCACCCAAGACCAAGACGGCAACGTGTTTGATTTTACGGGATGGACGAATTTCGCAGAGAAAGGCACCAAACTCTGGACAAAAGAGTATTATCGTGGTGATGGAACGCCACAGTTTAACCCGTACGGGTCTGGACAGGCGCAGAACATTACGTGGCTCATCAGCCCGATGATTGAATTTGGGGCCGACAACCTCAACCCGGGCTTTACGTTCCAGTCGGCCCAGAACTTCGTAAGCGATGTCGTCAATAACACTATTGAGGTATACGTTTCGTCGGATTATGACGGCACCCACGTATTGGATGCCACTTGGGTAAAAATGGACAATGTAAGGATTGCGACTCCGGACGACGGAGGCTACAACTTTGTAAATGCCGGTAGTTTTGACCTTTCACAGTTTGTGGATGCCGGACATGTGTACATAGCCTTCCGCGCTATCGGATCGGGTTCAAACACGTCACTTGACGGACTTTACCAACTCAACAATCTTTACGTTTACAACCAAAAATAATCGAAATGAAAGTATTCAAGTATACGGCGGCGTTCGCCATGATGGCTTTGCTGGCCAGTTGTGCGGCTGACGACGATTACAGCGCGCCTACCGAGTCGGCCTGTACGACCCTTACGCCCACCAAAACGGTAGCCGAGGTAACAACCGGTCTTACAAATGAAGAAGCACAGTATCTGGGCGATGATATCATCGAAGCCTACGTTACATCCAGTGACGAAGGTGGTGTGTTCTACAAATCCATCTCAATGGTATCGACAGATGGCGCCATCGGCTTTTCTGTGCCGGTAGACGCCTATAACCTCTATACCAAATATGAGCCAGGACGGAAAGTGTACATCCGTATGAAAGACCTGTATCTGGTAAACAGCGATCAATATGATATCGGTATCCAGATCGGTGGACTTTACAATGGCAACACGCCGACGGACCCGAGCGATGATGAAGTGGGCCGTCTGTCAGGTGTAACGTACCAAAACATCCTAATCAAATCTTGCGATAAGGTAAACGAAGATGATTTGGTGAACCATGTGACCATCACGCAACTGCTCAATGACAGCTACCTGAACAAACTGGTAGAACTTGACAATGTTCAGTTCAACGATGCGTCGCAGGGTAAGAAATACTACGATCCAAGCCTGAACGATTTGGGCGGTGCTACCAACCACCTGTTGCAGGACGTGTATAACAACACGGTTATCTTCCGTCTCAGCAGCTTTGCCGTATTCAACCAGAAACTCGTCCCGGCCGGAAGTGGAAAGATCCGCGGTGTATTGACAAAATACAACGGCGACTACCAACTGATTCCCCGTACGGAAAACGATATCAAACTCGACCAACCGCGTATCGCTGTTGACCTCGCGGCACCTATCGTAGGAACCGACCTGCAGTTCCGCAGTAACTTCGTTGAGAACTTCACCAGCTATCCTACCACACCTACCGCTGCAAGCCGCGTTTTTGCGCCGTATATCAACGACCCGTTCGTAGGTAGCCGTTACTGGGAAACGAAGACTTTCAGCGGTAATAAGTACATCCAGATGACATCGTTTGGCGGTACACCGGAAGTGAACCGTACGCTGTTTTATGTCCCTGTAGATTTCGGAGGCGCCAACAACCTGTCATTCAAAACAAAAGCCGGATTTGACAACGGTGCGAAACTGAAAGTATACTACCTGAAAGCAGAAGATTATACGCCAGGACAGCCTTTGGATGAAAGCAAACTCGTTGAAATTACAACGTCTTTCACCATTTCAGCCGGACAGACATCGGGTTATCCGACGAACTTTACCAATAGTGGTGTGTATGCGATTCCTGGAACCCTGACTGGAAATGGATACTTCGTATTCGAATACAGCGGTGATGGCACCAGCGGCCTTACGACTACGATGCAGATTGACGACATTACAGTGAACTAATTAGTTCCTGTTTTGATGTATAGAAAAGGCCTCCGTTTGGAGGCCTTTTTATTTCTATCGAAAGGTATTTTACTGCCCTTCGATCCGTTCTTTAAATGCTGACCACTCCGCTGCCCTAAGCGTTTGCGTTTTACCTGTTGCCCGTCCTTTGACGCGTTTCAGGATTACCCGGGCCCGTTCCTCCGAATCGGGGTGCGTGGAAATCCAATTCATTGCCTCCGGCAAATCCCCTTTTGAGGCTAACTGAAAGAAGAAATCTGCGAGGGGTTTCGGATCGATTCGGGCTTCCATCAAATAACTGACACCGGTATAATCGGCTTCCTCTTCCAAACTGCGGTCGTAAGCGCTTGAAGAAAGCAACCGGATGAGTCCGTGCACCTGTGAAGCCCTGCCTCCACTGACAATCGACAACAACGCTGACAGGCCGATTTCTTTCGACAATTTCTGCATGACGTGGTTTTTCTGTATATGGGCTACCTCATGCGCCAACACACCTTGTAAGGCTTCCTGGTTGGGACAATCCGTAATAAGTCCGGAATAGACGGCCAGGTGGCGATCAGGCAGTGCGAAGGCGTTGACCTCGTCATTTCGGATAAGGTGTATTTTTAGCGAATCACGTGGGATGCCGGCCTCTTTACAGATCGGATCAAGCAACCGCCCAAGTGTTTCGTTAAGCGAGTCGTCGTAGATGATCTCTTCGGTGGTTTCTACCTGTGTCCATATCAGATCGCCTAATTGTTGTTCGGTAGAATTCCGGATGTTCTTTACGTGGAAAAACGAAACGTAATCGAGCTGTGAAAAGCCGTACCACAGCGCCAGGAACAGGCCAAGCGTGGCCACTCCCTGCAAAAAGGTTCGTGTTGGGTTCATTTCCGGCACAGGATATGAGCAAGTCCACCCACAAACCAGATCTCAACAGGGTGCCCTTTACGCACCTGTATGGCTGCATAGATAGTCGTGATGAACTCGGCTACGTTAAACAAAAAGATTGTTGACATATAGGCAAAATAGCGGTTGGTCGCCTGGTCATCGCCAAATACGATGTGCACCGTCCACCAAAATCCCACACTGTTCATGCAAAACAGCAACAACTGTGAGAGCAGGGCCTGGGTGCAGTGCCAACGTACAAAATACGTTCCCCTCCGATTTCCCAGGAAGAAAATGGCCGTCGCCAATAAATTGATAATCGGAAGCGGTAGCCCCATAACGATGGCGATCAGCGACATCAGGTAACTGTTCGAGGCTTTCTCCCGTTCATGATCCGACGGAACCGTTTGATGTATACCAATAGTATTCATAGGTCTTTGTATATATTCCAAATCCAATTAAGCAGTACCAGCGCGACGAGAAAACTCGCAACGAGCGGTCGCCGCACCGTCTTTTCCATTCGGAGGTAGGCCGCCAGAAATGTCGACTTGCCCGTCAGCAGGTCTCCTATCACCCACAACGGTATTGTGAGCATCCCGGCGACTGCCAGTATGCCCAGTGGGTTCTTCGCCAATGAAGCCAAAACATGCCCCCTTAGAAGCAGGAGAGCGGCTCGCGTGGTCCCACAGGATGGGCACGGAACACCTGTTGCGCTATGGAACAGGCAAACCGGCTGCCGCCAATGCCAACCCGCAAAACCCTTTAGGTATAGGTAAGCAGAAGCAAAAAGGCAGGCTATCAGAACAAAACCGTATAACCTGCCTTTTTTCATTTTAGTACATCGCGCTTTGGAACGCCTGCATATTTTTCTCGCGGGTCGCGCCCATGATCAGAAACCAGTCAACAATACCCCAGATACCGAAACCTCCACACGTAAGAAGCTTTCCGATGCCCATTCCGGTATCGCCAATGTAAAAACGGTCAATGCCCAGGTTTCCGATCAGGATGGAGATGATCAACGCTGTTGTAGGGTCTTTGTACTGTACGGTTTGTATCATGCCCCATTTAGAGTCATCTGCCTGCAGCAATTGCTCACGAATGGCGTGTAATTGGTAGCTTTCAAAGAACTTTCCGTTCGCCATCATGAACATGTCAACTTTTTGTGAATCCATTTTGTATGTTTTAATTGGTGTTTTGTGTGGTCTAAAATAGGAAAATTATTGAAAGCCACTGTCAATAGGCTCCCACAATTCGATTTTGTTTCCCTCCGGATCCAATATCCAGGCGAACTTCCCATATTCATAGCTCTCCGGCGCGCCTACTAACGTCACGCCTTCTGCACGCAGTTTTTCGAGTAAACCATCCAGGTCGTGCACCCTGAAGTTTTGCATAAACGGCTTTTCACTGGGCTCAAAATAACGCGTCGAATCCGAAAAAGGCGCCCAATTCGTAAGGCCGTCGTTACCGTCTTTGTCCTTCCACATAAATGCCCATCCATAATCGCCGGCGTCAATGCCCAGGTGTTGGTTGTACCAGGCTGAAAGCGCCTTCGCGTCCTTCGCCTTGAAGAAAAACCCACCAATGCCGGTCACCCGAACATCCTTTTGTGTTTCCAGCAGCGGATGAAACAATGCTAGTACCTTATCCGCGATAACCGTAGCCAGCCGCTCATGGCTTTCGAACGTCCACCCGGCGATATGGGGCGACAACAATACATTATCCGCTTGCGTGAGGTACCTCAGCGGTTCAGGTATACCATCCGTAAACAGGGTTTCGAAGGATGATCGCTCATACTCCAATACATCTAGGGCGGCACCCAACACTTTTCCCGACTGTAAGGCCTGTACCAAATCAGCCGTCACGACGTTCTTACCCCTAGAGGTATTCACCAGCCAAAACGGCTTCGCGAACGACGCGATGAAGTCTGCATCGACCATCTTGTCGGTCTCAGGCGTCCACGGAATATGCAGCGATAAAACGTCCGCTTTTTGCTGTAGTTCCTCCAATGTCACCTGACGGGCATTGGCATCTGCAAGACCCGAGCGGATATCATGGAAAAGTACGTCGACTTCAAAACCGCGCAACTTCCGCGCGAAGGCTTTGCCCATGTTCCCATAACCGATGATGCCCACCGTCTTTCCGTCGAGTTCATGCCCGCGGTTCGATTCGCGGTTCCACTTCCCCTGTCCTACCTCACGATCGGCCCGTTTCAGGTTGTTGAAGAGCGCCAGTAACATCCCCAGTGCCTGCTCGGCGACCGCATTCCGGTTCCCTTCCGGTGCGGCAATCAGTTGGATGCCTTTCGATGCGGCGTATTCGGTATCGATGCTTTCGAGTCCGGCGCCAACGCGGGCTATGAATTTCAAATTCGGCGCCGCGTTCAGGAATGCCCGGTCAATGGGGAAGCGACTGCGGATGACGATGCCGTCATAAGCACCGATTTTCGATTCGATGACGTCTTTTGACGAGGTATAATCCGTGTCGTTCTGGATGCCGCCAGCCTCTAATTTCGCTATGAGAGCGGCATGATTCGAGTCTAGGTGCAACACCTTTATTGTTTGTTCCATACATGTACCTATAGGTTGAATGCCGCAAAATGAGACACGCAAATTTTAACAAAAAGTACGGGTTTCCCGTATCCAACAGTCCGCGCCACTTCGTAAGGGACGCATCCGCCCCTCCCCTAACGCAATCTAAAGAATCCCGCCAACACCCTTTTACGGGGAAACCGCATGAATTGTTAAAGTTGACATCACGCGACGTTTTCCTTCGAACGAACCTAACCTGGCGCTTAGCAAACAGCTTACCCCTTTATTTTCTTCAGCGAAGCCTTGATACCCGTAATCAACGACGAACTGAACCCCTGGTGTTCCATCTCATTCAAACCGACAATCGTACAACCCTGTGGGGTCGTAACCTTGTCAATGAGTTGCTCGGGGTGCAGGTTTTCCTCGAGCAGCATCTCGGCTGCACCTTTTACCGTCTGTGCCGCGATGGCGAGGGCCGTCTGCGAATCAAACCCAATCTCGATGCCAGCCTGCATTGACGCCCTGACATACCGCAGCGCGTAGGCCGTTCCGCAGGCACCGAGCACCGTCGCCGCATCCATCAATTTATCATCGATGACGGGCACCGTGCCGAGCGCTGAAAAGACTTCAATGACCTTTCCGGCAGCCTCTTTCGTTCCGCTTCCGTGGGAAATACAAGTGGCAGAAGCGCCGAACTGCGCTGCAATGTTGGGCATGATCCGCACGCAGGGATTCGCCGGAGCCTTAGCCTCAAGCACGTCGAGTGTAAGTCCGGATACCGCCGATGCCACGATTTTTCCGGGAGCCGCAGGCAGGATTTCATCCAAAACGGCATCCACCTGATAGGGTTTTACCGTCAGGATGATGATGTCCGCCGCTGCGATACCGTCGGTGTTATCCGAGGTAATCCGGATGCCTTTTTCGGGCAGCGCCGCAATCGCGGAAAGGTTGCGACGGGTGACGGTCACCTCATGCTGGGGTGCAAACCGAACAAGGCCGAGGGCGATGGAAACCCCCAGGTTGCCACCACCAATGATGTGTATCTTCATGTTTCAATCGTATCAGAACCCGAGAATCAACCGCGCGATCCAGAAGTAAATCAGGATACCGAACACGTCATTCGTCGTCGTGACGAAGGGACCGGTGGCGATGGCCGGGTCGATTTTATTTTTGTGCAGAAGCAACGGTACAAGAGTGCCGAGCGCCGCCGCAAAGATGATGACGACGATGATCGAAATGGAAATGGCAAAACCTACATAAACCTGGCCATAGACGGTCGCGTGATAAATCAATAGAAACAACGAGATGGTCGTTCCCGATAAGGCCGATACGGCCAGTTCCTTCTTGAAATACGCCTTATTGAACTCACGCAGCGAGCCGTTGGCCAGTCCCTGCACCACGATTGCCGATGCCTGCACCCCAATATTTCCGGCCGTAGCCGACAAAAGGGGCACAAAGATGATTAAGGTTTTATAGGTGTCCTGTATGGCGTGGTTGGCATCCAACACCAGCGAGGCCAGTAGTTCGATGGCCATCCCCATCAACAGCCACGGCAACCGCGCCTTGATGATGTCGAAGAAACGGTCGGTCGCCTCTACGTCGTTGGTGATACCCGCCGCCAACTGGTAGTCTTTGTCGGCTTCTTCCTTGATGACGTCTACGATATCGTCGATGGTGATGCGCCCCGCCAGGCGTCCGAGCTCGTCGACCACCGGAATGGCTTCGAGGTCGTACTTCTGCATGATGCGCGCCACTTCGGTATTCGGGTCGTCTACTTTGACGAAATTCAGTTTCCGGATGTACACCTCACTGATGGGGGTCTTGGTCGACGTGGTCAAAAGATCCTTAAGTGAAAGCCGTCCTTTCAGGCGGTCTTCTTCATCGACCACGTAGATGGAATGCACGCGCGACACGTGTTCGGCCTGTGCCCGCATTTCTTTCACACAAGTCAGCACGTTCCAGTTCTCGTTCACTTTCACGAGTTCTTTGTGCATGATACCACCGGCTGTGTTTTCGTTGTATCGGAGGAGGTCGACAATGTCTTTCGCGTGCTCGACATCTTCCATTTCGGAGATGACCTCCTGCTTCATCGAGGCCGGAAGCTCGGCGATGATGTCGGCCGCGTCGTTGGTGTCGAGTTCGTCGAGCTCTTCTGCGATCTCTTTCGGTGAGAGTCCGGCCAGGATGCGTTCACGAAGGTGATCGTCGAGTTCGAGCAGTACTTCCGAACTCTTCTCGCTGTCTAAGATCCGGAACGCGTAGGTAGCGTCGTTGAAGTCGAGCTCGTCAAGGATTTCAGCGATATCGGCAAAGTGCAGCTCGTTAAGCAGGACTTCCAACTGACCGTCGTTCCTGCTTTCGATCAGTTGCTCTACCTCGGCAATGATTTCCTTACTGACGTTGAACTGCATCGGCTGCTATTTTTTGGGTAATGCTGATGAACTGCGCGAAATCAAGCTGTTCCGGACGCAGGTCAAAGATACTATCTTCCCTTAAAATATCAGACAGCCCGAAGGTTTTTAAACTGTTACGAAGTGTTTTGCGGCGCTGGTTGAACGCGGTCTTTACCACATGGAAAAACAGCTTCTCGTCGCAAGGCAACGTAAAGTCGGCCTTACGCCGCAACCGCAGCACGCCCGATTTGACTTTCGGTGGCGGGTTGAAGACGTGCTCATCCACCGTAAAAAGGTACTCCGCCTCGTAAAAGGCCTGCACGAGTACTGACAAAATACCGTATGTTTTGCTTCCCTTCTTCTCGCAGATCCGCTCGGCTACCTCTTTCTGGAACATACCTGAGAATTCGGGAATGCGGTGCCGCAACTCAAGCGCCCGAAACACAATCTGGGAAGAAATGTTATAGGGAAAATTGCCAATGATGGCGAACGGCCGGTCACCAAACGTGCGGCTCAGGTCATACCGAAGGAAATCCTCCGATACGATGTGCCCGTGCAACGCCGGATAGTGTGCCTCCAGATACGTAACCGACTCGGTGTCGATCTCGATTACGTAGGTGGTAATAGGCTTCTCAAGGAGGTATTTCGTCAAAACGCCCATTCCAGGGCCGATTTCCAGCACATCGTCATAGCCCTCGAAACCCAGGGTATCGGCAATGCGTCGCGCCACACTTTCGTCTTTCAGGAAGTGTTGCCCGAGGTGTTTTTTAGCCTGTACTTTCTCCATGAGCGGGGTATTAAAGGTGAATGTGGAATAGGGTTCCGTCTTACGCCGTGTGTTCCGACACCAATTCGAGTTCGGTGCGGAATGCCAGCATTTTGTCGCCGAACAGCCGAAGGCCGTCCTCACGCAAACGAGGGGCGTCTTCAGCGTAATAGCGTTCGAGTGTCGCGCGGTCAGGTGCGGTATATTGTACAGCATACGTCTGCCCGCCCATTTCCTCTTCCACTACGACCTTTACCAGCCGGGCAGACGAAAACTTGCCGGTCGCCAGTACGTCGGGGATGTGGATATCACGCATCCAGTCGAGCCACTGTTGGTGAATCGACTCATCGATGTTGAGGGTGACGTTGTAGAGGATCATGAGGAGAGAAATTAGGAGTTAGGGGTGAGGAGTCAGGAGTTAGGATTACATCCCAAACCAACATCCTACTAGGTATTGCCATCGCCGCGTAACTGACGGAACTTCTTGCGGGCTTCGACGAAGAAGATGCTGTCCTGGTGGTTGAACAGGATTTTCTCATAGAGCGCCTTCGCCTTTTCAATGTCCTTCAGTTGGGTATAATAGATTTCCGCCGCATAGAACAGTGCTTCGTCTATATAAATGCTTTCCGGATACTTGTCGACAATCGTCTGGTAATGCGCCAGGGCGTCCTGGTAATTGCCAAGTCTCTCATCGATGCGGCCGATACGCAGGTGTGACACATCTTCAATCTCGGTGATGGTGTGTTTTTTCAGGATGTCTTCAAATTCCGCCGATGCGTCGCGCAACTGGTTTTTATAGAGCGTAAAGTCGGCATGCGCGAACCGCTTGAGGTCGGTGCGGGTCGAATCGGATACGGTATGGTCGCTGATCAACAGGAAGTACTCCATCGCATCGTTCGCGATCAGTTGGGTCGAGGCCGATTTCAGTTCCTTGAACTGCTTCTGGGCCCAGTCAAAATCGCCTTGGAAATAGCTGGTGCGGGCGGCTTTGAAACTGGCTTCGTGGCCTAATTCCGAATTCTTGACATCGTCCTGTATCTGGGCGTAATAGAGTGAGGCCTGGTTGAACTTCCCTTCAAACAACAGGATATCCGCCAGTTCCATCTTGACATCGGCCATCTGGAAGGTATTCAGGTTCAGGTCGAGGGCCGCTTTAAGGATCGCCCGGCCTTTTTCAGGATTATTGAGTTGGAAGGTTACGAAACGGGCCTGCAATTCCTGTAACGGAAGGGAAACCGGGTTGATGCCGAATTCGGCGAGTCGGGCGTCCAATTCGGCCTGTATCGCCGGATAGTCTTTCTCGGTGGCCCGCTGGATACTGAGATCGATCAGGAACTCGTGTGCATCGACCCGCAATTGCAGGTCCGCTGTATTCTCGAGGATGAACGCATACATCTCCCGTGCCGCCTCGTCGTCGCCTTCCTGCGCGGCCAGACCGGCCAGGTTGACAATATTGGCAAAACTCTCGGGTTGCCGACGGTAGATGGCTTTCTCCTGCGCAAAGGCTTTTGCATAGTCTTTCGACTGTACGAAAAACCAACTCAGGAACTGGTTCCAGAAGAGATCCTGGGTTTTCTGTGCCCGCACCAACAATGCTTTACGCAATTGGTCGTTGAACGATGCCTCGGCATCCTCGGTCATGAACCGCATCAACTGGGTCTGGATCATGATGTAGCTCTGCTGGTTGCGGAAGGCCTCGTCGAGGAACTTGTCGATCATCTTGGCCGTATCGCCCAATTGACCGTAAAGTACCGCGATCTGTATGTTGAAATTGATCTTCGGATCAAGCGTTGATGCTTTTTCATACGCCCGGAGCGCATACTCCAACAACACTTTTTTCTCGAAAACCGGCGCAACGGCATAGGCATTCGCCGGATTATCCTCAATTTTCGAAAGCGCCTCTTCGTAGTATTTCTTCGCCTTGGTCTCGTCTTTCTTCAACTGGTAATTATAGCCGATTTCGACGAGCAGGGCCGGCTGTTTGTATTTCGACTGCCGTTCCGACAGCGCACTCTCAGCCTTGTCATACTGCTGCAATTGCTGGTAGCATTCGATAAGCCGCTGGAAGAACATGAAATTGGCCGGCTGCACCTTTAGCAGGTCTTCATAGCTGACCAGGGCCTTCTCGAAATCGCCCTTATCGAAATAATGCTGCGCGAGCTGGTCGTTCTGAGCCGAGACGGCGAACGGCAGCAAGCAGGCAAGCAGGAAAAAGAGTCGTTTCATGATGTTCCGGATAACCTTCCCAATATAACAATAACTTTCCGGAATTCGTATGTGCCGGCGGCTTAATCGATGATGTCGAAACCGGTATACGGACGCAATACTTCCGGGATGACGATACCTTCCGGTGTTTGGTAGTTCTCCAGGATACCCGCCAACACCCGTGGCAAGGCCAATGAACTTCCGTTTAGGGTGTGCGCGAGGTGGTTCTTCCCTTCTTTATCGCGGAAACGCAGTTTGAGACGGTTCGACTGGAAGGTCTCGAAGTTCGATACCGAACTGATCTCAAGCCAACGGTCCTGTGCGGTTGAAAACACTTCGAAATCGTAGGTCAACGCAGACGCAAATCCCATGTCGCCACCGCACAGACGCAAGACGCGGTACGGTAGTTTCAGTTCGTCGAGGATGCCTTTTACGTGTTCCACCATCCCGTCAAGGGCCTCGTAGGAGCGATCAGGGTGCTCGATGCGCACGATTTCCACTTTGTCGAATTGGTGCAGGCGGTTGAGTCCACGCACATGCGCGCCATACGAGCCCGCCTCACGACGGAAACACGGTGTATAGCCTGTTGCCAAAACCGGCAATTCGCTTTCCGGCAGGATGACGTCGCGCCAGAGGTTCGTAACCGGCACTTCAGCAGTCGGGATTAGGTAAAGGTCGTCCGCCGTCACATGGTACATCTGGCCTTCCTTATCCGGAAGTTGTCCGGTTCCGTAACCCGACGCTTCGTTGACCAAATGCGGCACCTGGAACTCTTCATATCCGGCGGCGGTATTTTTATCGAGGAAATAGGTGATTAGCGCGCGTTGTAGTTTCGCACCCTTCCCTTTGTAAACCGGAAAACCGGCACCTGAAATCTTGACTCCGAGCTCAAAATCGATGATATCGTATTTTTTGGCCAGGTCCCAGTGCGGAAGCGCCCCTTCGTGCAGCGTAGGGATGTCGCCCGTTTGGAACACGGTGATGTTGTCGTCGGCACTTTTCCCTTCCGGTACGATAGCCGCAGGAGTATTGGGCAGGGTGTAAAGCTTTTGTTGGAGGTCATGGGTGAACCCGTCGAGTTTCTCCGACAGTTCTTTGCTGCGCTCTTTAAGGGATACGGTTTTTTCCTTTAGGATGGCCGCCTTCGCCTTTTCGCCGTTACGCATCAGTTCGCCGATGTCACGCGAGAGTTTGTTCGACTCCGCCAGGATGGTATCGAGTTCCACCTGGGTGGCACGGCGCTGTTCGTCGAGCCGGATGGCGGCATCTACGTCGGCAGCGGCATCGATGTTGCGTTTGGCGAGGGCTTTCACGACCTGGTCGCGGTTCTCACGGATGTGGGCGATCTGTAACATGTTTCTTGTTTTTGTCCGTTTGTGCGGATTGCGGCTGCAAATTTAACCAAATCCGTGAAAAAACCGCTGACAGCGCACAAAACAGCCGCGATCTTTTCAATGTGTTTTTCCTATATTTGAGGTCGCAATGAAAAAGCCATGAAAAAGTACTGCCTACCCCTGCTTTTGGCGTTCGTGCTTCCGCTTTCCGCCCAACATGCCAGGGATGAAAAACAATCCCTCATCGAATCGGAAAGGAAGTCAGCCGCCTCACTGATGAACGTACAGGTCAACCCGAACACGCTGAACTACGACATCACCTACCACAAACTCGAATTTACCGTCGACCCCGCGGTGTTTTTCATCACCGGAAAAGTGACCACGACCTTTACGGCACTTTCCACTATGTCGACCGTGACCTTCGACCTGACAAGCGAACTGACGGTATCGTCGGTCAAAACAACCTCGAACACCAACCTGGCCTTTACACAGAACAACAACGATGAGCTCATCATCACGTTGCCCGTTACCTTGACGGCCGGCAACAGTTACTCGGTGGTCATCAGCTATTCGGGCCAGCCTTCTACAGGTGAAAATGCCTTCAGCACTTCCACCCACAGCGGGACGCCGGTTCTATGGACATTGTCAGAGCCGTTTGGTGCCCGCGACTGGTGGCCGTGCAAGCAAGACCTCAACGACAAGATCGACAGCGTTGATATTTACCTTACGACACCTGCCAACTACACGGCCGCTACCAATGGCCTTGAAGTAACGTCGGTAACCAACGGCGGGAACAAGACGACCCATTTCCATCATGGCTATCCTATTCCGGCCTACCTGATCGCCATCGCCGTGACCAATTACAGTGTCTACACCCAAACCGCGGGAACGGCACCCAACACCTTCCCGATCGTAAACTACCTCTATCCGGAAAGCCTGGCGTCGAATACCAACAATTTAGGCGTTACGCCGCCGATCATGACGTTTTTTGAAAACACGTTCGGAACCTATCCTTTTGCGTCTGAAAAATACGGGCATGCGCAATTTGGCTGGGGCGGAGGTATGGAACATACGACCGTCTCGTTTATGGGTAACTTCAGCCGCGGACTCATCGCACACGAACTGGGCCACCACTGGTTCGGCGATAAAGTGACCTGCGGCACCTGGAAAGACATCTGGCTGAACGAAGGTTTTGCCACCTACATGGCTTCGATGGTCATTGAGCAATTTGATGGCGAAGCGGCATTCACCGCCGATAAAGGCGATATGATTTCGTATATCACCTCACAGCCGGGCGGTGCCGTATACCTGACGGATACCGAAGCCCTCAACGTCAACCGCATTTTTAGCAGCCGCCTTTCGTATGACAAAGGCGCGATGGTGCTTAACATGCTGCGTTTCAAGATGGGCGACACGGCCTTTTTCCAGGCGCTACAGAACTACCTCAACGACCCGGCACTTGCCTACAAATATGCGGTAACGGCTGACCTGAAGGCACACCTCGAGGCCGTCTATGGCGCAAGCCTGACCGAGTTCTTCAACGACTGGGTGTATAATCAGGGTTATCCGTCTTATAACATCGTTGCCCATAACATTGCAGCCGGACAGGTGCAATTCACCGTCAACCAAACCCAGTCGCACCCGTCGGTCACGTTTTTCGAGATGCCGGTGCCCGTGCGGGTTTTTGGTGCAGGTGGACAACAACTGGACCTCGTCCTCGACAACACCTCGAACGGACAAATCATCGTTAAAAATGTACCTTTTACGGTCACCAGCGTATCGTTTGACCCCACGAACGAGTTGATTTCAGACAACAACAGCATTTCGCTTTCGGCCGATGATTTCGATATCACTGCGGTCCGCCTTTACCCGAACCCCGTCGCCTCACAACTCACGCTCGACCTACCGGCAGCGGTGGCTATACATGAGGTCGCGATTTATGACATGGTAGGCAAAAAGGTGCGGTCCCTCAATACGGCGCAACTCTCATGGGATGTGGCACCACTTGCGTCCGGCGCCTACATTTTGCGTGTTGAAACGGAAAAAGGCGTGGCGACCTTGAAGTTCTTGAAGGGCTGAGGAGGTCTGTCTGGAAGATAACTGCCGACTGCGACTGCCGACTGCGACTGCCAACTACTGCGACTGAGACTGCGACTGCCTACTGAATAAGAACCCTCCTGCGTCGCGATAAGAGATGGTGCGTGGCAATGAAGCTACGTCCTCGCCTGGAAGTATCACTGCCAACTGCCTACTGCCCACTTCTGCGACTGCGACTGCCAACTGAATGGGATCCCTCCTGCGTCGGGATGACAGGTGGTGCATAGTAATGAAGCTACGTGCTCGCCTGGAAGTATCACTGCCAACTGCCCACTGCCCACCGCCAACTACTGCGACTGCGACTAAAAATCACCACGCGCTCGCCGACGTCAACTCCGCTATATGTCCGGCGGTAACTTCAAGCAGCGGTGCCGCGATTAGGCTTTGCAACTGCTCCGGGCTGGTGGCACTGACAATCGGCGCCGTAACCGACGGGCGGTGAAGGAGCCAGGCCAGCGCCAATGCTGCCTGCGTCGTGTTGAGTTCAGCAGCTACTTTGTCGAGGGCCGCAAGAATCCGGAAGCCGCGTTCATTCAGGAATTTCCCCATATTCCCGCCTCGGACACTTTGACTGAAATCTGCCTCAGATCGGTACTTTCCCGTAAGGAAACCGGCCGCCAGCGAAAAATACGGTACTACGCCCAAACCGTGGCCCATGGCGAGCGTCTCGAACCGGCTTTCATAGACCTGTCGGTCGTAGAGGTTGTAGTGGGGCTGTAGGCTTTGATAAGACGGAAAGCCGTTCGTAGCACTGGTGGCGAGCGATTCTTTCAACCGTTCCGGACTGAGGTTCGAAGCGCCAATCCAGCGTACTTTGCCTTCTTTCACCAATTGGTCGTAGGCCTCCAGCGTCTCCCCCACCGGCACCGACTCGTCGTCGCAATGCGTTTGGTAGAGGTCGATGTAATCGGTTCGTAGTCGTTTCAGGGAGGCATCTGCTGCTTTTAGTATGCACGCCTTTCGCAATCCCTTTTTACCGTCGCCCATATCGAAACCGACTTTGGTAGCGATGACTACGTCGTGGCGGTTCTTCCGCTTATGCAGCCAGTTGCCTATTACTGTCTCCGATTCACCGCCGGAGTTCCCCGGTGCCCAGCGCGAGTACACATCGGCTGTATCGATAAAGTTGAAACCCGCCGCTACAAATCCGTCGAGAATCTCGAATGAGCGGGCTTCGTCTATGGTCCATCCAAAGACATTTCCACCCAGCATCACCGGGTAGACCTCTAAATCGGAGGCACCCACCTGTCGTTTTTCCATAATTAAAGCGGTATATACGATTTGGCGGCACTACTCTGGATGGCCGCATCAATGATTCGCATGGTTTTGACGCCGTCCGACGCCGGAACCGGCACTTCTCCACCGCCTGTCAGCGACTGGTATAACGCCTCAAAAAAGTGGAGGTAATTGCCCGGAGGTGCGGCCAGGTGACGCCGTTCGATAATACCACCGTTTTCGATATGGAGGATGCCCTCGGCCCCATCCGGCTCGTAGCCCCAATTATGGGACGTCGGTCGGTTGCCTGCCTTAAGGTCGTTTTCCTGCACGTCAGCACGAGGTTTCAGGAACGATCCCTTTTTGCCATGCAATACATACGCGGCCTGCGGTTCCATCACAAAAAAACCGGCCTTGATCCGAACGCGGGTCTGCGGGTAATACAATAAAACGTCAATACAATCGTCGACCACCGATTCGTCGCGGGTCACGCGTAAATCTGCGAAAACCCCTTCCGGGAAACCGAACAACTGCACCGCCTGGTCGATCAGGTGTGAACCCAGGTCCTTGAGGATACCGGCGCCGTCGTTGGGTGTTTCCTTATGCTGTTTCGGACTCAAATTCGGATTATAGCGGTCGAAATGCAACTCGGCCTCCACAATCGGACCCAGCACCCCTTCGTTCAACACGTTTCGCACGAGTTGGAAATCGCTGTCCCACCGGCGGTTCTGGAAGACACAGATTTTCAATCCTTTCTGTGTTGCCAGTGCTTCAAGTTCTTCGGCTTCGGCCGCGTTCGAGGTGAAGGCTTTTTCTACCGACACATGTTTGCCTGCCTTAAGGGCGCGTTTGGCATAATCGAAATGCGTGGCGACGGGCGTGTTGACGATCACAAGATCGACATCGTCGTGGAGGACGGCGTCGAGCGACGGATAACTGCGTACACCGGGGTAATCTTCTTCTATTTTCTGTCGGGACCGCTCCCAGGAACCGCGCAGGTCAAAACCCGGATGCAGGTGGAGAAAAGGAGCATGGAATACTTGACCGGACATTCCATATGACAGGAGGGCCGTCTTTATTTTCTGCATGTTTCATGAGTTGTTTGCGTAAAGTTAGGGCGTGCCGGGCGGAACTTCCATGCGTCGATTTTACAATTAACAAACATTTAATTCCGCTTGACGGCCAAAACCACGGATTTGAAACAGAAAACCTTACTTTTGTGCGTTAACAAAAAAACTGCACTATCCGGATGGAGATCGTCATCAAACTCTCACAGTTTCTTCTCAGCCTTTCGCTGCTCATCATACTTCACGAATTCGGCCATTATTTTCCAGCCAAGCTCTTCAAGACCCGCGTCGAGAAGTTCTACCTGTTCTTCGATATCAAATTCTCGCTTTTCAAGAAGAAGATAGGCGAAACCGTATACGGCATTGGCTGGCTGCCGCTGGGTGGATACGTCAAAATATCGGGCATGATCGACGAGAGCATGGACACCGAACAAATGGCACAACCGGCGCAACCGTGGGAATTCCGCTCGAAACCGGCCTGGCAACGCCTCATCATCATGTTGGGCGGTGTGACGGTCAATTTCATCCTGGCATTTGTGATTTGTATCGGTATGACGTTTGCCTATGGCGACCTTTACCTGAAAAACTCTGAACTGAAAGACGGCGTCGAAGTAAGCGATATGGCCAAAAAGTTAGGCTTTGCGACCGGTGACAAGATTGTGGCCATCGATGGCGAAAAAATCGAGAAGTTCAACGAGGTCAACCCAAAACTGCCGTTTGCGCACACCGTTACGATCGACCGCAACGGCACGACCAAAACCCTGACGCTTCCGGAGAACCTGCTGGGCGACCTGTCGAAATCACAGAAAGGCCCGCTGGTATACCCACGCAACCTGTTTGCCGTGCGGGAAGTAGATGCAAAAAGTCCGAATGCCAAAGTATTGCAGCCCAAAGACGCCATCGTTTCCTTCAATGGCGTTGATCTTCCTTATTTCGATGAAGTAATGGCCATGCGCGACAGCCTGAAGGGCAAAACCGTGGATGCCGTGGTGTTGCGCGACCAGAAACGCGTGCCAGTGAAGATCAGCGTATCGGCTAAGGGAACACTGGGTATCTTCCCAAGTGCGGTTGACGACAAGAGCCTTGAAAAACTGGGCGTTTATAAGTTTGACCGTGCAGAATATGGTTTCTTTGAATCGATTCCGGTTGGGATTGGCAAAGGCGCCGACCTCTTCGCCAGCTACTGGAAGCAACTGAAAGCGATTTTTACCCCATCGACGGGCGCGTATAAAGGCGTAGGCGGCTTCTTCGCGATCTTCAACGTATTCCCGGAGAGTTGGAGTTGGGAAGTGTTCTGGGGGATTACCGCGTTTTTATCGGTAATGCTCGGCGTATTGAACCTGCTGCCGATACCGGCCCTCGACGGCGGACACGTGATGTTCCTGTTGTTTGAGATGGTTACGGGCCGCAAACCAAGCGATAAATTCTTAGAGCGTGCCCAGATGGTAGGGATCATTATGTTGTTATCCCTGGTGCTGTTTGCGAACGGCAACGACATCTTCCGGGCCATCATGAGAAAGTGATGAAATTTTACGGCAATTATTTGGAGAAAATAATTTTCGACGTATATTTGCCCCGCTTTAAAAGGCAACACGCCTTCCTCCTTAGCTCAGTTGGTTAGAGCATCTGACTGTTAATCAGAGGGTCCTTGGTTCGAGCCCAAGAGGGGGAGCAACAAATCCTGGCAGAAATGCCGGGATTTTTTGTTTTACGCCATGTATACAGTATATGTTCTTTTTTCCGAAAAACTAAACCGCTTCTACATCGGGGCCACTTCCGATTTTGGCACGAGGTGGCACTACCACCAACACGCAGAAAACCACAAGTTCACCCATAAAGCCAGTGACTGGACGCTGTTTTTGTCGATTGAATGCGCGACCAAAACACAGGCGTTTGCCGTTGAAAAACATATCAAGGCAATGAAAAGTAAGACTTATATCCAAAACCTGAAAAAGTACCCCGAAATGACCCAAAAACTCCTCCAAAAATATGGCGACTGTTAATCATAGCCCCGATAGCTATCGGGGTTGGTTCGAGCCCAAGAGGGGGAGCAACAAATCCTGGCAGAAATGCCAGGATTTTTTGTTTTACGCCATGTATACAGTATATATTCTTTTTTCCGAAAAACTAAACCGCTTCTACATCGGGGCCACTTCCGATTTTGACACCAGATGGCACTACCACCAACACGCAGAAAACCACAAGTTCACCCATAAAGCCAGTGACTGGATACTTTTTTTATCAATCGCATGTACAAACAAGACGCAGGCGTTCGCCGTTGAAAAACACATCAAGGCAATGAAAAGCAAGACTTATATCCAAAATCTGAAGAAGTACCCCGAAATGACACAAAAACTCCTCCAAAAATATGGCGACTGTTAATCATAGCCCCGATAGCTATCGGGGTTGGTTCGAGCCCAAGAGGGGGAGCAACAAATCCTGGCAGAAATGCCGGGATTTTTTGTTTTACGCCATGTATACAGTATATGTTCTTTTTTCCGAAAAACTAAACCGCTTCTACATCGGGGCCACTTCCGATTTTGGCACGAGGTGGCACTACCACCAACACGCAGAAAACCACAAGTTCACCCATAAAGCCAGTGACTGGACGCTGTTTTTGTCGATTGAATGCGCGACCAAAACACAGGCGTTTGCCGTTGAAAAACATATCAAGGCAATGAAAAGCAAGACTTATATCCAAAACCTGAAAAAGTACCCCGAAATGACACAAAAAACTCCTCCAAAAATATGGCGACTGTTAATCATAGCCCCGATAGCTATCGGGGTTGGTTCGAGCCCAAGAGGGGGAGCAACAAATCCTGGCAGAAATGCCAGGATTTTTTGTTTTACGCCATGTATACAGTATATATTCTTTTTTCCGAAAAACTAAACCGCTTCTACATCGGGGCCACTTCCGATTTTGACACCAGATGGCACTACCACCAACTCGCAGAAAACCACAAGTTCACCCATAAAGCCAGTGACTGGACGCTGTTTTTGTCGATTGAATGCGCGACCAAAACACAGGCGTTTGCCGTTGAAAAACATATCAAGGCAATGAAAAGTAAGACTTATATCCAAAACCTGAAAAAGTACCCCGAAATGACCCAAAAACTCCTCCAAAAATATGGCGACTGTTAATCATAGCCCCGATAGCTATCGGGGTTGGTTCGAGCCCAAGAGGGGGAGCAACAAATCCTGGCAGAAATGCCGGGATTTTTTGTTTGACGGCATTTACACCATCAAGTCTTCCAACCGACGAAAACAAAAAATGTTTGCTTTCTAAAAAATAACTTCCGACATTTGGATATCCAAGAACAGGAAAATGAAACGAATGATGTGCACTTTGTGTTGTATGATGTGGAAAACTCCGCAGAGCACGCCTATTGCATAATTTTAGTTTTTAAAAATATACGAAGGAACCTCTGCCAACCGCAGGGGTTTTTTATTGCCCGGATGTACACTAACCCAACTTAAAAACAATGATCTCCACTACCCACATGACGGCTATGATGTGCAACTGTTGCTTCGGTTACAGGCGTTATGGCTATGGGTGGACGTAGCCATTTTACATTCGCAAACGCATAAAGCTCCACCACCGTGGGGCTTTTATTTTTACTGAGAATTTCAAGATCAGTACATTGTTGTTATTCAAAGTGTGTTGATCATTTGCGTGCGAGGTTTTGGGGGCTAGGTAAATCTGTAGTGTTATACCGTAAAAAAGACTTCACCCGCATGCTTTATTCTCAGGAGTCAGAACAGTACTTAAGGCCGCGTTACGAGCCTGGATAAGACAAAAGCAAAGACGAAGGAGAATTGTCAACACTTAAAATTCTTACTTATGTCTATCGTAAAACAATCGGTCGGAATCGACATCTCAAAATCAACCTTCACCGCGTGTCATTGCCAACAGGATAGCAAGGGTGCTCTGGTGTTCAGCAAATCAGTTGATTTTTCTAATGACAAAACGGGCTTCAATCAGTTTACTCGCTGGGTAAGAAGCGTAAGTACTCCCGAATCTGAGCTAGTCTTTCTTATGGAGGCGACAGGTGTCTATTATGAGGCGCTTGCCTATCATCTCTACAAGATCAAAAAGACGGTTCATGTGGTGTTGCCCAATACATCGAGCCATTACTTCTCAAGTTTGAACGTAAAGACCAAAACCGATCATCTGGATGCTAAAGTCTTGAGCCAGTTTGGGGTGGAACGCAAACATAGGACATGGGTTCCTCCCAGCCCAGTGCTCCGTGGACTCCGTAACCTTACTCGCTATTATGTCCAGTTGCAGGAACAGCGAACGGCCTTAGGCAACATAAAACACAGTAAGGAAAATTCTTTTGAGGTTCAGCAGTTTATCTTCAGAAGCAACCAAAAGCTCATAAAGGAGATTGACAAACAGATCCAAGTAGTCAAAAAAGCAATCGAGAAACAGATAGCCTCAGACGCAGGTCTTCAGGACAAGGTAAACAAAATAAACACCATAAAAGGCGTAGGGTTGATTACAATAGCCACGATCATCGCTGAAACCGATGGTTTCTACCAGATACGAAACGCAAGGCAACTTGCAAGCTTTGCCGGTTACGATGTTGTACAACGGGAGTCGGGTACATCCATAAAAGGTAAAACACGCATATCCAAAAAAGGAAACCGATACATAAGGAATGCCCTCTACTTCCCTGCAATGGTGGCCTGTCGTTTCAATCCCGATATGAAGCAAACCTATCTTAGAATCAACCAAAACAAACCCTCGAAGATGATAGGTCAGGTGGCCATACAGCGAAAACTCCTCCTGCTGATGTATACTTTATGGAAGAACGATACCGTATTCATTGAAGGATATAAAAAAGATAGTCCCGCACCAAAGGAGCAGGACTATGCAGGATAGTTCAAAAGCGGACTTCCTTAATGGACTCAAAAATACCTTTTTTCGTCGAATGCTTGCTTATTAAAACAGTACCTTTTTTTATACCTCAACCCAAAACCACCCGCTATGGAACTTACACTCGAAAAGAGCTTACTCGAAAAAGCCAGTGCCTTAGAATCGCAAATCGGTAACACGCCCTTATGGCCCATTGAAAACCTTCATAAAAACCCGAGGGTCAAACTCTACGCCAAAGTGGAATGGGAACAATTGTCGGGTTCCATAAAAGCAAGGGCCGCCTTTGCCATCATCAAAAAAGCGATACAAAACGGAAGTTTGGAAGAAGGACGTACCCTTTTGGATGCCACCAGCGGCAATACCGGAATCGCCTATGCATCCATCGCAAAGGCATTAGGCCTCAATGTGACGCTTTGCCTTCCGGAAAATGCGTCGAAAAAACGACGCGAAATCCTGCAGGATTTGGGTGCCGACATCCTCTACACCTCCCGGTTTGGAGGCACGGATGAAGCGCAACAGGTGGCGAAACAACTGGCCGACGCCCATCCTGAAAAATACTTTTACGCCAACCAGTATGCCAACCACCAGAACTGGCTGGCCCACTACCATACGACCGGGGCCGAAATCATCAATGAATTGCCCAACATCACGCATTTCGTAGCAGGCCTCGGCACCACCGGAACGTTCGTGGGCACGGGCAGGCGTCTGAGGGCGTTCAATACTTCCATTCAACTAATCGCCTTACAACCGGATTCGCCCCTGCACGGCCTGGAAGGCTGGAAACACCTTGAAACCGCCGATATACCTGAGATTTTTGATCCCGTCATCGCCAATCAAACCCTTGAGGTCAGCTCCACCGCGGCTTATGACCTCATTAAAAGGTTTTACGACGAAAACGGAGTTTTGTTGAGTCCGTCTTCCGCAGCGAACCTTGCGGGTGCCCTGGCCGTTGCCGATACCCTCAAAGAAGGGACTATCGTGATCGTTTTTCCGGACGATGCCCATAAATACAGCGAAATAACCTCTAAAATACTAGCGCCATGATCCATATCGAGCCCAACATCATCAACCAGTTATCAGACCACGCCCTTCGAAAATTCCCCGATGAATGCTGCGGGTTTCTACTTGGTTTCGAAACGGCCAAAAACCGCTTCGTCACAGAAATCATCGTACTGCAAAATGCCAAGGAGGGCGATAAGAGAAGACGATTTAAAATCGCACCTACCGACTATCTCAAGGCCGAGCGTTATGCTGATGAAAACGGACTTACGCTGCTGGGTGTCTACCACTCGCATCCCAAACATCCCTCCATCCCGAGCGAACATGACAGACGGGCGGCACAACCCTATTTCTCGTACCTGATTCTCTCGGTCGTAAAAAATCAGGTCAAAAGCATCCAATCCTGGGTGTTAAATGACGAACAGCAATTTGAAGAGGAACAAGTATTCGAAAACAAACAACTTAACAACTTTAAAATAAAAGACTTATGGCTACAATTGTAATTCCAACCCCGCTGCGGAAATTCACACAAAATCAAACCCGGATTGCGGTCAAGGGCAGCACCATCCGGGAGAGTTTGATCGACCTGACACAGCAATTTCCTGACTTGAAACGCTACCTCATCGACGAACAGCACCAACTGCGACGGTTCGTTACCGTTTTCTTAGACAACGATGACATCAGCGATCTGGACGAGGAAGAGACGCCCGTCAACGAAGCGAACATCATCAGTATTATTCCCGCCATTGCCGGCGGCGCTCCCGATGATAGTGCGTTCTCCAAAGCCGAACTCGAACGCTACAACCGCCACATCATCATTCCCGAATTTGGCCTGGAAGCGCAACGAAAACTAAAAGCAGCGAACGTATTGGTCGTCGGTTCCGGCGGTTTGGGAAGTCCACTGCTTTTGTATCTCGCCGCGGCCGGCGTCGGGCACATCGGCATCGTCGATTTTGATGTCGTGGATGACAGCAACCTGCAACGTCAGGTATTGTTTGGCGTGCGTGAAATTGGGAAGCCCAAGGTGGAGGCGGCAAAAGCGAGACTGGAGAGCCTGAACCCCTACATTAAAATTACTACCTATAATACCCAACTGACCTCCAAAAATGCACTGGAAATCATTAGCCAATACGATGTGGTCGCCGACGGCACGGACAACTTTCCGACCCGCTACCTGGTAAACGATGCGAGTGTCATTGCCGGGATCCCTAACGTGTATGCCAGTATCTTTCAGTTTGAGGGGCAGGTATCCGTTTTCAATTACACGGATGCGAATGGGCGAACCGGACCCAACTATCGGGATCTATACCCAACGCCACCCCCGGCCGGACTCATTCCCAATTGTGCAGAAGGAGGTGTGTTGGGCGTCTTACCCGGCATCATCGGCACCCTGCAGGCCAACGAAGTCATTAAAGTCATCACCGGTATTGGGACGCCTTTGAGTGGCCGCTTTTTTGTGTTGGATGCGCTCTCATTTGAAGCCAAAACATTCAACGTCACTAAAAAAGACAGCACACCCAAAATCACCGAACTCATCGATTACGAGCAGTTTTGCGGTGTGACGGCCGTCGAGGCGAAGACGAAGGAGATCGACGCGGCCGTCTTCCAAAGCTGGATTGCCAGAGGGGAAAAGGTGCAGGTCATCGATGTGAGGGAGCCTTCCGAATATGAGGAAGTGAATATCAACGGGCTACTCATCCCGTTAGCGACCGTTTCCGAACGGGCGAATGAGATTTCCAGGGTGAAAAAAGTGGTCGTCCACTGCAAACTGGGCGGACGAAGCGCGAAAGCGATCCGGGAACTTGAAGAAAAATTTGGCTTCGACAACCTCTACAATTTAAGAGGAGGTATTACCGCCTATCTCGACTACGAACAGGCAACAACAGTTCAAACAATCTAATTTAAAATTAAATCAAATGGCAACTTTACGACTGGGCGATGTGGCGCCCGACTTTACCGCAACCACTACAGAGGGAACGATCCATTTTTATGACTGGCTCGGCGATTCCTGGGGTATATTGTTTTCCCACCCGGCCGATTTCACCCCGGTTTGCACCACCGAATTGGGTGCTACCGCCAAACTGAAACCGGAATTTGAAAAGCGAAATGTCAAAATCATCGCGTTAAGCGTTGATCCGATTGAGAAGCATCACGAGTGGATTGGCGACATCAATGAAACCCAACATACCGAGGTCAATTTCCCGATCATTGCCGATTCCGACCACAAGATTTCAGAGCTGTATGACCTCATCCATCCCAATGCGAGCGAGACCTTTACCGTGCGCTCCGTTTTTATTATCGGCCCGGATAAAAAGGTGAAACTGATTATCTCGTATCCGGCCTCGACAGGCAGGAATTTCAATGAGTTATTGCGCGTGATTGACAGCCTGCAACTCACCGCCCAGTACTCCGTCGCCACACCCGCCAATTGGCAAGACGGCGAAGATGTGGTCATCGCTCCGACCGTGAAAGACGAGGATATCGCGGCGAAATTTCCGAAGGGATATACCCGAATAAAGCCTTACTTGCGGTTGACACCCCAACCCAACCGTTGACCAAGTGACTTTTTAAAATAATCCCAGGTAGCGGGTCTTTTCGATACGTCATAAACGTTTGTTAACTTTTTGCGCTTATGCGAACGGAATAAAAAAATTCGTACATTTGAGCAAACCCCTCTGTACGCGCAAACACACTTTGCGCGTACAGAGGGTTTTTATTTCTACCTCAATTGGTCCGGCAAGCGACTATTCGATCGTTTGGGCTGTTCGGTTGACTAGACAAAGAATAAGGATTAACTCCCATAACCGAACTACCATGAACCGGACATAAGTTAACAACATACGCCCACCGTGGCGGTGACACTACCCCCCGGTTTTCCAGGGGCACACTGCCGGTCATTTTGCCGGCATGTTTGACATTACTTCCTGCATAGCGACGATATGCCGGATCGTTTCGTTTTACTGATAAGCCATTTTACTTCCCCATACATGATCAAAATAGCCGTTGTTGACGACCATCAGCTTTTTAGAAACAGTCTTTCTATGTTACTAAATTCGATTGCCGGCACGAAGGTCGTGTTCGAGACCAGTGACGGCGCCCTGCTGCTGAAACACCTCAGGAAAAACACAATAGACGTCGCCATGATAGACGTCAGGCAACCCCACACTGAGCACTACAAATTTTGCCGGGCACTAACTAAAAAGAACCCAACCCTTAGGGTGATTGTCGTGTCACAACTCGACATCAACGAAAGTGCGCACCGTTATTTCAAATCGGGTGTTAGCGGGTTCCTGGGCAAGGACGCTTCAGCGGAACAACTGGCCAACTGTATCAGGAGCGTGACAGAAAAGCACCCGACGAATTTCGGCCTTTCGCATCTTTTGGCACAGGCTGCCGCGCTGCCACAAAAAAGCGAACTGATCCTACCGGAGGGTCGTAGGCTAATCGAGTTCTCGAAGCGGGAGATGGAAATTATCCGGCTTTCGTGCCGGGAACGCAGCAACAAACAGATAGCCGATGACCTCAGCATCAGTATCCGCACGGTCGAACAGCATCGCAAGCGGATGATGGAGCGCACCGGAACGAAGAACTTCATTGGTACCATTATGTTCGTTTTGAAACACCAGTTATTGCATATAGACGACCTATGAATTCACAGGTATACATAATGGTGGCAGGCAAGTACGGCGGTTCCGTTTCGAAAACAGGACAAATTGCGTGTTTTTACGTAACGCGACGCACAAGCAGATTCTTTAGCTTTATCAAGACCTACAATCCTGGAATGAAGACCTTTTTTTCCGTGTTTCTTTTATGCTTATCCACCCTGTCACTGGGGCAAAAACCCCACGTGCTGTACGTCCGTCTTCAGGACGCACGTACACAAGGTGACATTACTGGTGCAAAGGTTACCCTCGAAGGTATGGATATCCCTCCCATCACTGCAAAGTATGACAAACGGGGAAGGGTGTACTATTTTGAGAAACGCCCCGAACACTACACCACTGTTATGGTCAGACATGACAAATACAATGAAAAAGGGTTTCAGGCGCTGGGCAGTTTCCCCGACAGCATTCGGTTCATGTTGTATACGCCGTACCGGATTACGTCACCAAATCTGCCCCACTATTATAAAGAGGACGCTCAAAAACTGGTGATCCTGATGAATGACACGTTATATAACATAGCGGCAAAAGACCCTGATAGTAAAGAGGCAAAACGAGCTTTCGTGACTTCTTACTTTGGAAAGCATTATCCTGATTTGGAGATATTTGAAGGCTTCGGGAATATTTTTACCCTAAATGATTTTGCTTTTTACGTCGTGCGCAAAGACCGGAAGCCATTTGCCCGATTTAACGACAAACTTGTAATGAAGATGCAGGAGGATGAGAACATCCTGATGCTTTTTGGCATGATGCTCGAAACGGTTTCTACTAATGCTACAGGGGCAACCCGAACATTTTTCGCGGAAGATGGTACGCCCTCGTTTCTTCCTGAGCACATCCACTACCACTGTGATTCCCCAGACACGGTTCCGCCCAAGGCCGACCCAAATGAGAGCGAACTCTACTTGTCATATGCAGAGAAAAACCGAAGAGGGTTAATTCGAAACAACATCTATACACTTAAAAAGAAGGATCTGGATGTTTTATATGCACGCTATACAAGATATGGATCTACTGAAGAGTTGTACGATTTTTTCGACGGATATGACCGCTCCGACACCCTGCATCATCAATGCGGGCGGTATGTATTTCAGACAAAAAATCTGTTTCCTTATGTCGAACAGGAGTCGTCTGAGGGCGCAAGGATACCCTATCGACTGATTTCCGACGTAATGGCTCTGTCTTATTTTGCTATCGACGTCCACAATGGTGCTTATTACTTCAACCTTGACTACGGCTACAATCCGGCGCTCGTAAAAGTCTATGGTGGGATGAGTCCGAAAGACTACTACAAATCGAAAGCCAGCATCATACAACCCTACAGAAAAAAGAATGCGCCGCTTTATCGACTCAATATCGATGCGTCGCCATTTGGTGTAAAAGATATGATCGAATACTACCACGACAACGCAACGACCGAAATAGTTCAAAACATCAGGGAAATCCAAAGGTTATGATTACACCAAACAATAGATTCTTCAACCAGCAGTGGGGCCTCCGTCTCATTAAGGCACAACAGGCGTGGGAACTTCTCAATGGCGGCCCGGTAGTCACTGGTAACGCCAATGAAATTGCCTTTGGCAGTCCCGATATAAACATCGCGATCGTTGACACGGGTATTGAAACGAAAAACAACGTTCCGGTATCAAAAGCGCTTAACGGCGACCTTATAAATGGAAATGATAAGTTTTTGAAAAATGTCGTAAATGAAAGTAACTCTTATTTTGACTTTATCGATCTGATTACGGGCTCGCATGGCACCGAAGTGGGGGGCGTTGCGGCGGCCAAAGCGCAGATGGCCTCAGGATTACCCTATGACGGAATCGCTGTTGTGGGCGTGGCGCCGAATTGCGCCTTATATACACTTGTCAACGACAACGCCATTTTCAGATTCATCTTCATGCATGGACTGGCAGGTCTTGAAACAACTGCAGGGAGCCCAACTCTCTTCCCCTCTTTTATCAACTCTTTGAACAGTGCGTATAACATCACCTCCGATCTACCTAGTATCTCTCCGCTTTTCAAAAAACGTAACACCACGGACCAATTCAAGAAGTTATATGAATTTCTCAACAACCATTACGTTGACATTTTCAATCTCAGTCTCAAGCTTCCAAATGGTGCTTCAGCCACTGGCGAGAATTATTCAAAGGTGTTTTTTAATGAAATTACGTTTCTGGGTCGAAACGGCAGGGGTTCTGTAATTGTAGTAGGAGCGGGGAACGATGGGGCCGATATCGAGCCTGCTCCTGGTGATTTCGCCAATGAAATGGCGGCAAGTAATAAAGCCTTCGTGGTCGGGGCGGTTTCAGTTGATGATGGCTATAACTGGATTACCGGCGCGCCTTCGCCTAATACCAAAAAGTCGTCTTACAGTAATTATGGAAACCGGATTGACATTTGCGCACCCGGTGGTGGTGGTGGCAGGGCAGGGCAGGAAAACAATGAGATATTCACTACCACTGTTAGGGGAGGCGGAGAGTTTCACGATGACAGTCCGCTGAAAATCAAACTTAAATCCAAATACAATAAGCAAGAAAAAACACCAGTTGACCCCCTTAAATACGCATGGGTCGCATTAGAATTCGACAACACAAATGGGATTTTCGCAGGCCAGTACCTGAGTTTCGGTGATTTTACGACTCCTAATGGGTATAGAAAATACCAGATATACCAAGACCCGGCGGTTGTGGCAGTTACCCACAACGTGGTGGTGGTGCCAGGTATGAAAAAAGCCGACTACAATATGCTCGTCGATGCTGCTGACTTTGCTGCTTCTCCGGTCACTCCACAGACCATTGTGGAATTCACCCCTCTTTACGCTAGGGTCACACAGGTATTTCCCGACAAGAAGTTATTGGAAGTCGACAATCTAAACGGTGCCTTTTCGGGCTCCAAGGTATTCATTGGCTCACTGGGAGACGTCTCTGTCGGACACTCCCGCACCATTGCGGCAAATGGCATAACCTCCGGGACAAGTACTATAAAACTGACTTCGAATGTCAATGCGTCTGTCGGTGATTTTGTGGTATTTGAGTCGAAATCCACCAAAGCGGTGACCATGAACTCGAGCGGCACGAAAGAGATTACGGTCCAAGATGTTGAGGGCTTTTTTGTAGGAGGTCGTGTTTATATAGAAAGCAGTAGCCCGTCCCTGCATCCTTTTTTTACCGGAGGGTCCATTGCTGGCATAGATGCCGCAACTAAGAAATTGACCTTCTCCCTCCCCCTTTCGTTTTCCAATGCCGTCCCGCCCGCGTCAGTTGACATATTGGTAAAAAATGACGCCACCGGCAATATCACTCCCAACTTTAACGGAACGTCGGCCGCCACGCCATTCGTTTCAGGTGTGGCAGCGCTGGTATTGACAGCCAATAAAGAACTGAGCGCAGCAGAAGTGAAGCATATCATCAAGAAAACCGCTTCCAGTGCTGCAACCACCTCCGGAGCGGGAATCCCCGCCTATTCTCCAAATGCGGATGGCTATCCTCACAGCGCGCACTACGGAACAGGTTTGGTGGATGCACAAGCTGCCGTGCAGTTGGCGCTCAATTGGCATACCGATCCCAACGTCCAGAAACCCGTCATGTCATTTTTCGACAAAGCGGATGGTAGCATCGTGCCGGATACCGCTATGGTCGACAGCCCCGACATTTGGATCAAACCCCTTTCTGACACCAGCACCACCTTGCCTGGAGGAACACAACCTTATAATACGCTGGACACGACCACAGACCAAAAAATCTTCGTTCGGGTGCGGAACACGGGGAACCGGCAAAGTTTCAAGGAGGGCAATCTTCGGGTCTTCGTCGCCTTTACCGATGAAGCCTATCCCGCTTTCCCATTTCCCGCCAAGTGGACGCATTGGGTTGACAAAATCGATGAGGATCCCGCAATTAACGCCACGCTTCACAACAACGTAGTAACGGTTGCAATAGCCGACATCCCCTATATAGCCGGTGGTTCTGAACACATCTTCGAATTGGAATGGAAAGGAATTCGTGAAAACTGGGACCAGTGGAATCCGCTGAATAAGAAGGCCTACTTACTGGCCCATATTGCCCCGTTTGATGGTCGTGATACCGAATTGAGCCGCATCAATCTCCGAAACAATAAAAACCTGACGTGCAAGCCCGTTAATGTAACGCACTTCCAAGCCTTTTCGGTAGACGGCACAGGTACTGAAAGACCTATGCCCCAAGACGTATACAATCTAGCGGTCAATCCTACCGGCGCGCCAAAGGCCTTTCGATTCGCCATTTCAAACATCCTCGAAACGAGACTGAACGGACTGAAATTTACGTTCGAAAAGAAAAATAAAGCGACGGGGGCCGTTGAGCAGACCGTCGTATACCGGAAGTCTGGAACCACTTGGTCATTTGACACCGCGCCCACTGACGGGTGGGTAGCTGCGGCCCTGACCATCGTCGACTCGATCCTCAGTACACCCAACTATAAGAATGCCAAACTGGAAGTCACGCTTACAGTGGACGAAACCGTACTTGAAGTTACTTATGATGTTTCCCTTTAATCCCTTTTGTTATGCCGGATAGCCTGTTTAAGTTCACCATCAAGATTGACCCAACGCTTCCCGCCGACGATACGTTACGGGTTATCCGTAAAACGGTAAAAGTGCCGCCCATTCCCCGAACCTATTTCTTTTCGGAACTATCGAAGCTACCAAATGGTCAGCTTCCGGCACAGGCTTACGGACCCGACCCGGCAAACCCCGGCACGATGTTCAGGATTACCACCCGCTTTACACCAAGCAGTAACGCCAAGGCGTTCGCAACAACGGATGGACATCTGTTTTTTGCTCCATATGGCAATTCCACAAACAGGGTCAATGTTTTCCTGAAACCATCCAAACCCGTTGACGTAGGGGTGAAAATCAAGTTTTTTGTGTACCGGGGTATATTGATCGACAGCCTTTTTACAACCGATAACGGAAACCTCGTCGTCATCCCTGAAAACGACCCCCAAGCCACGCCTTTCCTGAAGCGTATCTGGGGGGAATTCAATAGGTTCAATACTACCATTCCCAATCCCATATTTCTGGCCAGTCAATTGGGTTACGTGGCAAATGGCAACGATTTCGGTAACCTTGTTGAGCGGTTCTATAAAAAAGAGGGTTTTAACCTTCCGCTTATTAAGAAAGGGGAAACATTCGGTGACTTTGATCCCACGACGATGGGTTTCGAGATTGTTGTTGACTTTGGGGATTTCGAACAGGAAGTATCGGAAACAGGTTTCAATCTTGATTATGCTTACGTAAATGCCCAGGAATGTATACTAAACCTTAACGGATCCAATCCGCAGTTTACGGTAGGCAATCTGCCTGCAGCCGGTCCGGGCGTAGTTACGGCGAAAATATTCATGGAAAATGTCTATCATTTCCTTGACCCCGCCGCCTTCTATGGAGCACATATTGCACACGATGATGTACGTAAGTACTATATGGGCGAGATTGAGGCGTATCAAACGCCCATCACAAACTCGTACCAGACCGAGATTTACGAGAAAGTCCTTGTAAAGTTTGCCAACAGGGGGAAAATGTATTTTTATCTCTTAGGTAAAAGGGGAAGATCGTACAACTTCTACAACGATACGCCTTTCGTGCCGGGTACTAGTGGCCCCATACTACCTGCATTAGACGCCGACAATGATGGTGTGGCAGACACACCACTGCAGCCCTTTGAGGATTTCAGCGCCCCCGTGTGGCCCATAAAAATATTTCAAACCCTTCCTTCCACCTATTTCACATTGCCCAACCCTACGCCTACCAACAATAATCAGGGGCCCCAGAACGGCAGCCAAAACAGGGCCAGGGTTTCTATGCGGTTCCTTCTTGACTACATCGGAGTCACACTAGGAGCAGACCTTAATTTATTTTATATAAATGATGTCGCGAATCCCCATTCCTTCCTTCGTCCACAGACGATGCAGTTTATCACTTTATTCAAGCCTCTCTATAAGCCCGACAATAGCCAGACGAGTAACTATATGTTGCTTGCCAACCAATTTTACGGGTCGTATCGGCGCCATGTTGACCTGGACCTGTATTACAACGATCTGTTCGGTCCTATTGAAGTCAAGGGCATCTTTGAACCTGAAGACTTTGACACGGCCGCCGACAGCCCTATACAATGGATAGTGCATACCAAGCCGAAATTGTATGAAATAGGGAACCGGAGCTATGTAGGTGAAATGAAAGTCGTCTTTGAAGGGTCCGGAAGTGATGCAGCCCCCACGACCGATACCCGCACACGTCTCTATGTGATATATCCGGTTGATTCCGATGACCCTAACCTGGTTTCACGGCGATCCTTCGTGTCGGGTTGTTCCAATGTAGATAAGAAAAATACGTTCGCCTCATTGATTTACGACAACAGCCTTGACGTGCTTACCTATGATGTTATGCCAAACGAGTATTCGGACGAGCCCGCAAAGTCACGTCTCATTGACGATGATATAAAAATATGGAGAGGAAGCATTCTGGAAAATGGTGTCAACATCCCCGTATTAGGACTCCGGAATCTATTATATGACAATGATTATGTCAATAATTTTCTACAGATCGGCCTTACAGAAATCGAGTTTAAGTCGCTATTTATCGGCATAGCCGACCCGGTGTGGTTCAACACATATTTTGCACTTGAGGAAGTGACCATCAATACGGTCGATGACTGCCGGAAATATAAGCTAGGTATTACTTATGACAATGCAAATGGGGTACAGGTGACCTATTTCAATACAGCATCCCCGGTTTACGTTTATGCCACTGACGGCCGGTTTTTTACAACAGTGAACTACGCAAACCTTTTCGAACACTATGACACATTCGGCAATGTGGCGGTTAACTTCAAACCACTTCCACCGGGTGGACCTATAAATGCTGTATGGGATGGGGAATATGGTTTTGACTGGATGCGCAACACCCAGCGATCATTTGGGCCGTTTCGATATCCGCCTTTCAAGAATGTCATGGGAATACTGCCCCAGCAAACGAACGGAAATAATCCATTAGGGTCATTTAGCCTGGACCCCGACATGTATAATAGTTTAAAAGTAAACGAATACGGTGCTTTCCCGATGAACTGGCGGCTCAACCCAAGCGACAGCGATATTGAATATTTCAGTGCGTGGCTTAGTATTAACCGGCGCCCGGCAGATATACCCGTAACTGATGCCCGCTATATGCGCACGCTTCGATTAGACTTTAAAGTTGGTACTCCACCAAGTTCCTTATACATCGAGTATGATAACCGTTTATTAGTGCTCAGCTCCCCTGCCAGCAATCGCCCCACACACACTAATTTAGTAACCACTGATGGCAAAGCCCGCCTCATTTTCAACGTCAACCAACTTACCGCGCCAACCACTTTGTCCATTACGTTGAAAAGTCCCAACAGCGGCGAAACGGGGGTCGTGAATCAAATTCGGGCATATTCAACCTATGGCATCGAAACAACCCCTAAGTTATCCGGACTATTGAATCTGTTCCAGGGCAACTATCCTAGATCTGGAAACCCTAAAGTTACGGCGTTGTTTGTGCCGGTAAAAATGCAATTACCCTGGGGACAAGCCGATTATACGAAGGCATTACTCACTGGCACGGCACCAGGAAGCGTTGACCTTCAACTTGAAACGAACCTAAGACGTTTTCTCGGACACGCCCAGATTGATTTAATGGTGAACTGGAGAGACAATCCGCTCGAAGCAGGCGTACTACCCACTATCTACACGAACGCTGCGACAAGCCAGATAGTCCCAAATCCCATCGGGCAGACCAATCTTATCACCTATTTGGAAGGTTTGTTGACTGCGGGAGAAAGGACGAACGGTCAGATAAAAATTTTCTTTATAAACAACCTTGGCGCCATGGTCAGTCCGGACGGAGCGACATTGATACCAAATGGTGGATTTTCGTTCTCGACAACTAACAATATCGTGATGTTTCAGATTGCACCGGGCAATGGTGTCACGCTCGCACACGAGATGATGCACAGCCTAGGTATCCCACATACGTTCGATAAGACCGACAAAAATGCGCTGTACAATTACCAGCCTTTCGGTACGGAAAACATAATGGACTACATAGACCCAAACCCTGTACCTACGACGCCTCCATCCCCAACGCCTAACCTAAGTCAAAGACACGCGACCTATCACTGGCAGTGGGAACTGGCACGAAATACGGCAGCTCAACGATGAAAACCTTCGCACACCATATCGTGGCGTTAGCATTTGGCCTGACGATGCCTTTTACATTGCAGGGGCAGAGTAGCCCGTTGCCTAAGGATCTGTTGAAAAGCGAGGTGCCGACGATTCCGGATTTCCTAAAAGCAAAAGATAACGTGGAGACCCATCGCCGTCGACTGGAAGAGTATGTAAAGGCCTCTTTTAATGTGCCCGATGCAGAAGTAAAATTATTTGACAAAAGCAACTACCCCGATAAAGGAGACTATGAATTAACCTGTGAACTCCCTGACCGCACAATCGATTATTGGATCACCGGTGGACGTATCAGTGAGGCTACGGACGTATACCGTTTTTGGTCGCACGATATTTCCTATCAGGTGTATACGCGGACGGAATTTCGCTACTATGAGGACGGAGGCATCTGCTCCGAACAAAGCTATGGGGGCTATTTTGATAAGGAGGGGTTTGAAGCAGGCATTTGGCGCCTTTTTGATAAGAAAGGTAAAATCATATTCAAACTCGACTTTGACCACAATTTCCGAATGAACGAAATAGAAGTTGTGCATCAGATACGGGAAATGTTTTACTTCCTTGAGGCGGAATCCGCGACAATTTACCGCGGATTTGACCCCGATCACGCCTACTGGGTCGTGCTATTCCCGGGATGTGATTCAGGGGATGGAAAGATAAAAGGAGTAATCGTCGACGACAGGACCGGGCAAGTCATCTATGAAAATGACAAATCCGCCCTAAACGCCTATTTGTTTGAAGCGAACCAAAAGAAACTCGTCGATGATTTTGTGAATCGCTACTATAAATTGTCCAATCCGTGAAAGCATGAAAAGCCGTCAATTACATACTGCAGTCATCGTCGTGATCGTGCTTTTGCTGTGTGGAAGCGCAATCGGCCAGGGCCAAATGACGCCTTTCGAGCTTGACCTCGGAAACGCGTTTCGTGCAATGGTTCCTGTGTTTGATCCCACTACGATCAGACGGGATCAATTGTCCGATGCGATACGAACTGTAGATAGTCAGTTCAACTCGTTCAACCATGATGATTGCACTTTAACGCTTAAAGACGCGGCGCAATGGCAAAAATTGGACGAGACCGCCTCGCTGCTATTGCCATTTCTGGATTTCCATAAACGGGATTTCCGCGTGGTAGAAACCTACGCGCGGGATATGTACCTCGTCATGCAGTTTTCCGATAAGGTAAAAGCGTCATTGGAAATGCGACCCATCAAGAACCCGACTGAGATCAGCGCGTTTATCGTAGTGGCTTACCCGGCCTACGACCAACAAAAAGTATATCTGAATATCATCATCAATTATTATCCGGATGGCAATGTGAAGCTCATCCAATATGATTATCGACCGACAGGCCTTCCTGAAACGATCCGTCTCTACAAATATGCAAAGGATGGAAGTTTGATTGGACAACAGGAAAGCGAAACATTCCTTGATGCCGAAAAAGCGTTTACAATCGCAACCAAACAAAACCAAATCGCCCTCAATTCAGCTATATACCGATATGTCGACACGAATTACGGTGTGGTCTGGAAGGTCGTACTGGAAGACAGAAAGGAGTACTACGTCGAAGACAAGACCGGAAAGGCACTTGACACTGCGAAGCTCCTGGTATTTGATGACAAAAGCTTCAGCGATGCCTATGGCCAGGCAGACATCCTTGACGTCGAAAAAAAAACTGGCAAGAAAATACTAATCATCAGGGACTGAAATAAAACATAAAGCTATGCCGACGAACAACGTGCCCGAACCAAGATATTATCCTTCGTTACAGAACCTGATAACACTGGATGACCTGCCAGATGCGCTCGATTTTATAAAAACCGTCATAAGCGATGTTTTTAGTAAAATTCACTACAAAGACTACCAGTCGGCTGTAAGCGCAGACGGGGCTTCAGCGTTTCATAGCCTCCGAATCGTAACGCGCGACCGGATCAGTGCAAATCTTATCTATGGCCTGAAATTCATCCTCAACCGGGATTTCGACGACCAGAACATCTCTTCCTTTCCGGTAACGGTTCGCTACCATTGGCCCATACTGGCCTATCTGAAATCATTTGACCTCAATGGATTTTCCTTCACCCCACGAGAGTTTTTTGACATAGGTCTCGTTGTGCTCAATGTGACGGAAGAGGATCTTTTGGCAAAAGCAATCAATACACTGGTGACGGTACCCGACATCTCGGTAAAACCCATAAATAAGTTTGTCGATGACATCAACTCTAAATTCGGGGACCTGCTCGATGCGCCTATTCCCTACCCTATTTCGGGCGACAAAATCACAGAACTTCTTGTAGCGCTAAAAAGTAAGATTGGAGAAACGGCGTCCGAAATCGTGTTCCTAACCTACATATTGGCGACGACCGATCTACAGGAAACCAAAAACCGAATGAATACGTTCTTTCGCGAGTTGATTCCGGCCGATATAGAAGACTATTTGTTGCAACTGATGAAACCCGTTGCACGAGTTACACTTGAACTGGCGGCTTCGATTGAATTTCCGCGGAACATACTGGTACCCTGGGAGGAAGTCAACGGCGTGCTGACCCGAGTGGAAGACGAAAACGTAAAATCCTATTTCGATTTCGCTAAAGCCACGCTCTATGCCGACACCAAAGCAGGCATTGGTTACAATCTTGAACTGGCGGGAACCCTAAATCCCGGACCAGCCGAAATCGGTCGAACCGGCATCCTGCTTGAAATCGATAGCCTCAAGCTTGATCTTAGCACAAAAACCAATATTCCCGAAGCTACCGCCGACGGCAGGGCCGATGATTTCACCGGCGTATACGCCCGGGCACTGAGCGTCACATTGCCTGCGCGATGGTTTCAGGATGATGCCGTTCAGGGAACGCCTTCAACAGGACTTCGCATCGGGGGCTATGATCTCCTTATTGGCACGGGGGGCATATCAGGAACCTTTATGCTGGAGGCCATACCCATCGCCATTTCAAGTCCTAACCCCTACTATTTTGAAGATAAATTCGAATTTCTCTATCCCGTTACGCTCTTTCAAAAGAATAGCACTACCGACGCTGTCGAAGAAATACAGGTGCACGATATCAACCAACTCAAACAAAAACTTTTCCCGAACAGTACGACGGTACCGTCCTATCCATTTAAGTTTCCGTTAAGCGTCAAATCACCACCTGTAACTGGTACGGTTACGACATTTCAAAACATCGTCGAATATCAACTATTCGTCAATAGCTTCACGCCAACAGGTAACCCCGATCCCGTGCCTACACTCTGGAAAAAAGTCGGGGGCGACAGCGGTTTCCGGATTGGATTCACCAAATTCGATATTACCTTCAAGCAAAATAAAGTCACCTCCTCGAATATCAAAGGTGCACTTGAAATCAAAAAATTTGTGTACCCCGGCACCTCTAACCCGGTGCATATCGACATTCAAGGACACCTCTCCGATGACGGTGACTTCAACCTGACGGCATCGGCCCAGCCACCGTATCCTATCCAACTCAAAGACGTTTTTACATACGGACTCAAGACTGTTGAACTCGGTCGGGAGGAGGAGAACTTTTACATCGGCACCTCCGGTACCCTGCAATTCGAAGGCTTCCTCAAAGAAACCATGGGCCTCGGCCCAATCGAAATCGAGCGCCTCCGTATCTACAGCGACGGATCGATCGAACTGAAGGGCGGCGCCATCAACCTCATCAAGCCGATCGTCTTGAATCTGGGACCCGTCGAGATTACCGTTACGGCCATCCATTACGGCTCCCACCAGAAAGAGGTGGACGGCGTTATGAGAAAGTTCAACTATTTCGGATTTGACGGTGGTATCAGTGTCGATCCGCTTGGAGTCGAGATCCGCGGCGACGGTGTCAAATTCTACTATTGCACCGACGATGTCGAGGGACACGAAAAACCGAAACCATACCTCCACATCAAAACCCTCTACCTCGACCTTACTTTGCCGGCCAATACGCCAGTGGCAATTGTAAATGGCTGGGTTTCGATACCGGAACCAGGGGTTTCGAAAGAGTACTCGGGCGGACTGAAACTGCAACTGCCCAAATTGAAAATCACCGGCAGCGTCGATATGAAACTCATGCCGAAATACCCGGCCTTCCTGATCGACGCGTCGTTAGACTTCCCTGGTCCTATACCGCTTGGCCCAATCGGAATCTACGGATTCCGTGGTCTCTTCGGCTATCGCTATGTCGCCGAGAAAGAAGCCATTGGCATGGTATCAGGTGTCAATACCTGGTACGAATACTACAAAGCGCCTCAAAGAGGTATAAACGTACGCAAATTCAGCGGCCCGGATCAAACGACCGCCGCCGGAACACCTATTTCAATCGGTGCAGGCGCATCGCTCGGCACTTCGGCCGACAACGGCACGGTTCTGAATATCAGAGCTATGGTCTTGCTGTCGATTCCGTCGTTGTTTATGATCGATGGTAGGGCGGCCGTTCTTTCAGCTCGTTTAGGATTGGATGCCACCCAGGAACCGCCGTTCTTCGCCTTCATTGCGGTGGGCGACGATTCTCTTGAGTTGGGCTTTGGTGCCGATTTCAAAATGCCGACCAGCAGTGGCAGCATGTTCAGTATTTACGCCGATGTACAGGCCGGATTCTTCTTCCGGAACCAGAAACCGTGGTACGTCAACTTCGGAACCGACACGAACCCTATTACAGCCAGGGTACTATCACTGATTACGCTGAAAAGCTACCTAATGCTTTCTGCCAAGGGAATTGCGGCGGGCGCACGCGGCGATTTTGATTTCAAACGGAAGTACGGCATCATCCGGGTACATGCATGGGCCTATATTGAAGTCGGCGGAAAAATCAGCTTTGAACGACCTCAGTTTGGTGCCTACCTGAAAGCCGGCGTGGGCGCGGACATCGACATCAAGTTCATCAGCCTTTACCTGGCCGTTGACATCATGTTCGGTGTAGAAGCCTCACGTCCGTTCAAAATATTCGGATCGTTCTATTATAAAGTCCGAATCCGAATCCTTTGGGTGTTCAGCTTCAGCTTCAAAGGCTATCTGGATGTCGTTTGGGAATTCAACAATCAGGTGGATCGCACCCCAATCAGCCCGATGATCAAAACACAGGGGATGAGCGTACAAGCCATCGAAACCAAGATGGCGGAACTGGTCACGGGAGTCAACATGCTTTCCAATGAAAAGTTCAAGCTGGCCTATTTGGGCGACCACATCCCTACTGGCATTACCAGTCAATTGGATGCCAAAATCCTCAATAAGATCATTCCCATTGATACCTACATTGATATCAAGACGGAGAAAGGACTTATGCCAGGAGCGAATGTAACCGGAAACTCGGTTCGGAAATTACTCGGTGGCATCAACAATCCGGCCGAACGTTATACCGACCTCATCCCGCCGGATGCTACTGTTAAAGGCAAACCAATCCGACAGGTGAAGCACCGGTATTCGCTTGAAAAAATTGAAATCAAATTCTGGAATGGTTCATCGTGGGTGGATTATCACCCGTATGAAGCAATGTATCCACAGGATTTGGGCATCAGTAACCTGAAAATCGGACAGTTCCAGAAAACGGATGGTCAATACAATATGGTGCGATTACTGGCGACCACCCCATTTTCATATACCGAGCAAGGACAACCCGGATGGTATGTGCCTGAGCAATATGGCATTACGGCCGCAACGCTATTCTGTGAGGGCCAGCAAATCGAGAAAAAATGCGCCAACTTTGAATTCATGCCATTAGGACGCCGCTTCTACTGTGGCAATCCCAACCATTTGCTTTATTCGAATCAGGCCGCTTTCCAGTTGCTCAATCCATTCGACAATGTCTACGCAGAAGTCACCGACGAAACGTATTTTCCAGGACTCACGCACAGCCTGAAGTTCAGCAACCAGAACCAGATGCAGGTGCTCTTCCCGAATGCAGCGGTGCAGATTGGATTGAAGATATCCAATTTCGCCCACGGCGTACGGATTAAATATTACGCGACGCTTGCCAGTGCGGCCAACGACTTACTGTTGAATCCGGTGTATGGCAATCCCGACCCGACCGCAATCAATCAAAACGACCCGTATATCGTCGAAAAAACCGCTGACGATCTTGATACCCTCATTGAATACAACAAGCCCGACTGGAGGGGTGTCATCAAAGTCGTTATAGAGCCGCTGTATGATCCGGCCGTCGCAATACAGATCGCCCTCCTGACCGAACAAATTGCAGCGATTACGGAAAACAACAACCTAATTTCACTACAATTGGCCGACGGAGAGCTCATAGACACTACCTCTCTGGAAAACCAATTGCAGCAATTGATGTGTGGTGACGGTACTCTTGAAACCTTCAACACGTTTGTGAACCGATACGACCACGAGGACCGATTTAACTACCGGTACTCCGAAGAATTCATCGAAAACGGCATTCCGTATATCTATGCTGTCGGCCAGACACAGGCGAATGCGCTTGTCAGCAAACTCGCGGCGAATGGCGATGTCATCTGGCAGAAGAAATACGTAATTCCGGATGAGAGCCCGATGGTCTTCCGGAAAATCATCCAGCTCAAGCAGTCGGCCTCTTCTACCAGCCGCGCGTATGTAGTGTATGCCACTACAGAAAAGCACCATTACCTCATCGGATTAAAGTCTTCCGGCGAAGTTGACTGGGCGCGACAGTTTAATTGGGATTATCCAAACGTAACCGTACAACTGATGGCGTCTTTGTCTGACACGAATTTCTATGTCAGCATCTCCGGCAATTTGCCAACTGAAAAAGCGCCACAGGTGATTCTGTTCAGTGCCGCAGGAAACCCGCTGAACGGCATTTCGCTACACGTCGTCCAAAAAGATTTCTATTTGTCGGCAATGGCCGTTGACACACTGGGTCTGGTGCTGGCCGGTCACTTCTCTGAAGAAGACGGTACGCATGGCGCCATCGTAAGGCTCAGTAAGAACCTTGGGTTGGTAAATACCGTTTACATGGTAGAGTCCGGAACGGTTATTCACGACGTAGCCATACTGGCCCCGGATCGGTACCTGGCGTCAGGATACCATACCAAGAGTGATTCGTTGTTCGTTACCGAACTTACCCCCGAAGGTGATCAGGCCCTTTTCTTTACGCTGTACAATACCAGCAGAAAAACTTCTCAGTTGCAGCGCAGCGCCAATGGGTTTTATCTCCTGGCATTCGACGCCGAAAATGGTGTTTTATACAAAATGGATACTGACTTCTCGATTCGATGGCTCAAAACCATTTCATTTGACAAAGACCCGAGCAACGGATTTAACCATTTCAGGTTCAACCTGCAGACCGACCGACTTACGTTCAATGCTTTCGCGAATTCGTCTGGTTCTGTGATCGGCCACGCCAACAGAGAATTGCAGACGTGCCTTACTGAAATTCTGGAGACACTGAAACCGGATAAAAATGAAACCCGACTCAAGAACTTCTCCCCTGCTATCGAGAAATTCAATATTGACTTAAAGTCAGGCCGACCTTCACCTTCGCCCACGATTGCGAGAAAAATGGAGTTTTGTCCGATATTCATCGACACCTGCGGCAAAGAGGACCAAGCGGTTTGTGAGTTGTATAATGAAGTGTTCTCGATCGCAAACGAGTGCCTGGAAGACCCGACCCGGGCGGAAAACGCGGATCATCCTGTTTATCCGTTCGTCGATTGTATGGGTTACATTTGGGACCTCATCCAAAACTTTGATCCGTCGTATGATCTCCTGACGCTGCTGGATCGACCGCTTTCAGACATCATGGTGTTCATAAAAGCCGCCTCGGGGTCTGAATCGCTTACCATACGCGAATGTCCGTCGTATACCGTAGCCTGGAATGCGGTAGCGGCCATTGTGAGTCGTTTGGATGATCTTGGCAATTGCAACTGTTTGTGCCAAAATCCAGATTACACCCTTTTACATGAAGTGTGCTGGATGACGGTAGAAGATTACGATTATAACATCAATATTCCGTCACAGACAGCCATTTCAGAAGATGCCTCTGCTACGATTAAGGGTATTACCGACTATATCCAACCTGTATGGAGACCCGACACGCACTACTACGTCAGGTTTGAACTTAGGGATACCGTTGAGACTGCCGGTTCGTTCCCTTTCAATTTTACCTACGGATTTACTACCGGTGGTTCGGTAGGATATTTCCACACGCATCCGAAATCCGACTATGGCGATATCCCATTAAAGGCGGGGCAATACCTCGATACGGATTTGGGTCCAATCCTGCTGACGTCTTCGATAAATGGAAAAATACTCGAAGACACAAAAGGCATCATTCGTAACCAAGACGGATCTGTGTATGATCTTCCAAGCGGACAGGCCTCACAACCTATCGCTAAAATCGCGCCTCACGCAGATAAATACCCGCTCACCTCGCTAAGCCAATACATCGATTACCAAAGGTCGTATCCTAATGCAAACGGCAACCTGCTGAGCGCAAAACCATTGTTCTATAAAGACGATACGACCAGTATTTCGCTCTTTTTCAACAAGGCATATGCGAAGAATTTCTTCAGGGAATGGCCTGAGTATCGCAATAAACCAAGTCAGAAAGGACGTTTGAAGATCGTGATCAAGGACCCGATTGAGGGAACGGAAATTGTTAATCCGCCCGCTCTCAACTTCGACCAAACCATCACAACCATCCCTCAAACCCAAGAAGAATGGAAGTCAGATGTAAACCCACAGGTGCCGTTTGTGTTGAGCCAATACGAAGCGATGTACAATGCACCGAACTGTATTGGTGGGGCGACGATTATCAAACCGAAATCAGAGTACATTACGATAACGCCGAAATTCCTGAAGCCGAATAAGTTGTATACTGCCATTGTCAATAATATGTATACAACCAATACGGAATTTGCCACAACGCCCGAGCAACTTCTCGGACAAACGAGGGAAGTGCATCGGTTTGTGTTCAAGACATCCCGATACGAAACCTTCAAGCAACAGGTAGAGAGCTTCGTAAACGGACAGGTTATAGACGGATCGCTGGTGCAGAAAGAAGCCTTGTTCACGATGCTTCAACCACTGTCGCCTGACCAGATAAACGGGGCGTACAATACGATAATCGGTCAGCCCGTAAGTGGCTTTGACCCCGTAATACTGGCGAATTTCGCCAATAACTACCAACATCCGTTTGACCGGTTGCTCGAGGGAATTTTCGGAATGAAACCACTCGACGAAGCGATTTGCACGGAAATCAACATCATCCGAAACGCATCGGATGGTAAAGCCATAGCCCTGCTCATTCGAAATCCGGAGCCGTTCAATGATCCAAAGATGCCGCTTGCTGATGTAAGTGATACCGTGGAAGTGTGGTCGCAAACCGCTGTGAATACCGATTACAAAATACTGCATTCTAAAGATTATTCACAGGTGCTTATCATGCATTCGAGCAAGCAGATTTCTGGCAAACTCAACATGCGGTTCAAATACAAAATCTGGGACGGCACTAACTATGTAGTGCCCTCAGAAAGCCTGAATCCGCAGGCACCCGCCATGTACACGATTACCCTACAAGTAAAAATTTAATACGCTGATCACATGCCGTTCATAAATAGATATAATAAAGACACGAGCTACAATTATAACAACGCCAAAAAGTTGGGGGGGTACTTGTATGTGATTGGCTCAATCGAGACCGACAACTGGAAAGGGATGGTCTCCAAACTCAATGAGAATGGTGACATCGTTTGGGAGAAATCGTATAGTCAGGGAAGCGCCACTATCATTTTTCACGACATCATTGAGTGTGATAATGGTGATCTGCTGCTAGCCGGCAATTGTACTAACACCACCAATACATTCCCCTTCCTTCAACGGATTGACCCGGACGGAAACGTAATCTGGAGCAAACTATTCGGCAGTGGTTCTGAGTTTTACTATTTTGAATATAATGGGTCTTCTCCCTTCGTAAGGGTGGACGTGGAAAGCTATGTTTTTGTCTTAAGACAACCCGAGTCAGACCCAAATTATAATTATTCGCTCGAAGTCAATACGCTGATCAAGATCAACCAGAACGGCGATGTCACCGGATCAAGAAAACTGGTGAACAAAGAGCACAATTACTTCATACACGGATTGCAAGCATTTGGCAACAAGGTTATTGCCTATGGTTCGGCACGTAAAGTAAATTTTTTCGAGAGTCCGAGTTCGGGATTGGTCATTGAGTTTAACCTCAGCCTGGTTCCTATAAGGCGGTTTATCATACCGCCGATCAACGTCAATGTAGACCAGAGTATCACCAATGTCATATACACAAACCAGTATATGATTTTCGCAGGCAGCAGTTACTTTATCAAATACGCCCTGCCGTCAGGAGGAGCGCCCGTGGTGACCAGTCAGCGCACCATAAGTGTAGAAACGATTTATGGTGCCTCATCCATCGCACATAACGATGACTTTATCTACGTCGAACATACCAACAAACCCATCCGGGAAATTTCGAAACTCAATCATAACCTCGAGGTAATTTTCAGCAAACGCTTTGCCACTTACACCGGTGGGCACAACCTCATCACACAGGTCTTACCGAACGAAACCGTATTGCTGCAAAACCAGTATGGCGAAACACAATACGGAAACAATGTTGGCTTTTTGGGCATCACGAATCTCGAACTGAACTGTTGTTTCGACCAGCTCATCCCGAATGCCGTGATGACGGACGTGAACCTGAATGGGGTTATTGAGACTAACTTTACCACCTCGGTACCATCGGTGCCATTTTTGCCTATAGCTATCTCTCCCGACGTGTTTCCGTCTTCTAAAGAAGTCGTTTGTCTTCCCAACACGTTAAGTCCTTGTGTGACCGACCCAGATGTGTGCGGACTATATAGTTCCGTTTCGGCGATTATGACGGGCTGTCTGCAGAATCCGGCTGACCTTAACGACCCCGACTATAAAAAGTTTGTGGAATGTATCAAGGCGATTGTAAGTCAAATCGATGACTTCAGTACCAAGTATCCGGAATACGGTCTTCAAAGTCAATTGAGCGCGTCCATCAAGATACTCGAAATCTTCATGGCCAATCCAAATGCCGAGAACTACGAAAATGCGTGGAATGCCCTACAGTTCATTATTTCTCTCCTCTCGCAAACGGGCAATTGTAACTGTGAAAACACCTTCACTATAAAGGAAAATGTCTCAATTCAATCCGGCGATCTCTATTTGCAGGCAGCGGGTTCTGTAGGTGACGACAGTGCAAAGGGAATCCACTTACGCTGGACGCTGAAGGGTGCGCTGGAAGGCCACCTTCCGAAAGGAAATTATGCCACTTCTACCGCTAACTTCAACAAAACAAACGACTTTGTACGGATCTACAGAACGCCGTATGTAGAAAATAAAGTCTTGCTTGATCTAAGCGCATCACCTACACAAGTCAATGAAACACCGGCCTCTAAAAACTGGGGGTATGCGGTTGGATCGAAATTCTTCCACGTTCATTTTAGAAATACCGCGCGGTATAATTATGTGCGAAATCAATTGGGAGTCGACCCTCTTAGTGATTCATTGGCGTTTCTTAAGAACTACGGCGATTCGTTGATTGAAATCGAGAATAAAACGGAGCTAAGCTTCGCTGTAACGCCCGTTTTTATTGAGACAAACAGCCCAAGTGCGATAAAACTGGAACTGCTTTCCGTAGCCGAAAACAAGATCTCGGCGGCAAAAGGTGCGTCGTTGCGAAATACGTATGCCCTGACGGATCTCAACTATACCAAACTCGTTAGCGAGAATATCCGGAGTGTGCGTTTCCGGGCCCAAAATGCACACATTTCCAGTGTAGAATTCGAATTTTACACAGACCTTATCTTCAATGCAAGCCAAGTAAACGCGTGGGATTTTCTCGGACGATTTGCGCTTACTACCGCTTCTTCCGTAGCGTTCGAACGCCTGGAACCCCAGCCGAACGTACTGTCAAACTGGTTGCGATACAAAGAAGGAGACCTGACAAACGTAGAAAACTACAAAACCAAATGGAACGGTAGCAGCGTCACCCCCGAAAACAGGATCGAACAGGTGGTCATGAAATACATTGCGTTGAGTGACGCCGCCGATAACCCACTTGCCCTTGAAACCGTTTCAACACAAGACGATGATGACGTCGCCGCCTGTTTGGCCGAGGGTAATCCGGAATATACACCTAACACTACGCCAACACAATACACTTTTGAAGTCTCGAATCTGCACATTCTGCAAATGGGTTCGCTTGATTATCATGTGGCAAGGATGTTAGGTTTAGGACACCTTGATTTGGACCCAAATACGGCGGAAGGTCAGTACGTGTATCTGTCTGACTACCATACCGTAGCGGACTTGCAAGACGGATTGGGCGTACGTCCCCTGCAGCATATCTACTGTTCGCTGCCCACGTCGTTGAGCGATCAGCGATTGCCGATACCGGTTACCCTTAACAGAATCGAAAACGGCCTGTTCTATGAACCGGAAGTCGACCCAGAGGATCCCGAACCATCTCCGGAAACCACCCAACTTACGGATGAAAACGGGCTTTCACTGGATGGAATGACGCAGTTTTATACGCTGTTTTCGGATATGTTACCCGAAGAAGCTGTCAATGCGCCTTTCTATTACAAAGACGACATTTTTATTTCATCTGAAGTGACGGTGCCGGTTTACGCCGGGCTCAAATACCGCCTTGACAGCGAAGTACCCGATTGGAGGCGTCCGGGACTTGCCTATGACCCTGCCTATTTCAATGCCGATCTGGTCATCAACGAAACTAAACCTATCCTGATTCCGGAACCTGGAAAACCGATTTATATCCACCGGCAGCGCATCAGTGGCACCTATGAGTACACCTCCTATGGTATCAATTGGTTCAACAGGGCGAGTATCCTTGGGGAACCGATTGCCAAAACAACGCTCATCAAAGCCATGAATACGCTGTTGCCTCCCACCAATATCGTAGCTACCCTCATCCAGGAAGAGCGCCCACTGTTGCTCACCACGGCAGCCGAACAGGAAATGCTGAAAGCAATCCCAACTGGGGAAGACCGAACACTCGTGCGGTTGACCTTTGAGTATAACCATGCTCAGGAAATGGTAGACTACCATCATAAAATCGACGGAGAGCCGATTGAAGACTATATGGAGCGTCAACACGAACTTTTTGCGGACGACATCCGGATCAAATTCCGTGACCATGCACCACTGAGTGTTTCAGGTAAGGTCAAGCACGTACTACCCGGTAGTAACGCAGTGCTCTCTATCATTGAAACCGATATCTTCCCGATTTACAGCTCTGGAATCGACACGTCGGTTCAGCCACAGACGGTCCCTCCTACTTATAACGAACAGATTGTACCGGTCATGCCGCCCGGCGCGGCGCAGCATTTCATAGGAAGCGTCTTTTTGGTCGACGGTGTGGGATATGTGATCCACGACATCGATACATCGTCATTGTATCCGCGATTTACGGTATTCAAGAGCGATATCAGCGGTGCACTGGTAAACCTCACTACCCAGTCCGATCCGACTAATCTTATAGAACCCGCTGCAGACAGCCTGTTTGTCGTGGTGGAGAACATGCAGAATGAGCCGACATGGGGGGCGCCTAATCCGGCCAACGCCTTTAACGTACATATCGATCTTACCACAGAACACCGGGAGCCGGAAATCATCGTTACCAGCACCGACTGTAGTACAAATACGTACGTACAGAAGTTTAGGGGCGTTTTTGAGTCGGCGAAGATTGAGAAGATCGTCGAGAAACTCTACAATTCGATCGACCAGGATGGCAATCCGGCAAATGACCCTACCGTCAAGAAACACGTAGGGCTCTACAAGGTGACCTTTCCAGGCTTCCATCTTGACCAGCATTCGCAGTATCGTACCGATCGCCAAAATTCGGTAGAATGGTATAACGGAATTGCCCGCCTCCACACATGGAATGACGATGGCTTTGACCCTGGATACCGAAAGAACTTCAAAGTCGTCCGTACCGAGAACATCGGCACCACATCCGATCTCGTCCTGTATATCGAAGACCTTACCTTCCCAAAAGATGTTTTCAGCCCTGACTACGCAGCGACGCTGGCCGCTTATAAAGGAAAGGTCATGCCTGATAATGTGATGTTTAACGTTCAATATGTCAACTATTATCCAGGTTATAAAGTATACCTCTATAAAGATCCGGCGCTCAGCTTGGTGCAGGAAAATGTACTGCCATCGGGCGATGACGATGTGAGGTATACAATTTTCGGGTTGCGGAGTCACGATAATCCGAATGAATTCCCTTTCGACAATACCGAAGATTTCCTGTCTCCGTTCTCGGTGCCTGCTGTCATGTTTGCGCAGGCTGTAAAAGAACCCGTTCAGCCGCAGAAACCATCGGGCGGAATGTATGCAACCCGACCGGACTATTTTGGAAAGTCATCCTATACCTTCGAAACCGTATACGGACCTACGAATAATCCAACTCCGCCTCATAAGCCGCATTCTGTTCAGTTTAATCGCGCAAGTGATGTTCAGTTTTTAGGGGCTATATATGACAATTCCGTCGCATACGATCCCCTGACCCATTTGCCGATACGCAATACGGTTGACATAATCCAGGAGGATATTTTCCAGAATGGAGATGAGGATTTTTATGTAGACAGATGGAACAATCTTCTGGGCTTTGACTACAATTACACAAACGAGGTACCTAACGATCCGCTTTTCCCGGATGAAAACGGCCGATTCCGCTACTTCCAGGGACGCCGGCTCCCGATGCCTGACAACATCAAATTCATAGATGCCATCAATGACTTCATCGATGCGCACAACCAATTCTATTCAAACCAACCAAGCGCAGTCGGCCATCTAACCCGTACGGTCGTCAGCGGCTCCGTGCTGGTAACTTTCGGAGGTACAGAACTGAAACTCGACACCGTTATCATCCCGGAAGTCCTGAATCCCGACAATTCGGTGCGGAATGGACAACTTTTGTATCGCGACTTCCTGCGGGACGTACTCCTAAACTGCTTTGTGCCGCTTACGGAAGTACCCGTTATCTATGATTATGTCAAGACCGGCGATTACCAACCTATTCCGAAAAAACAGGTAGTGCGCGACCGCAACGGACAGTTGCTTCCGCCTTCTGACCCTGCATTCGATATGGCACCGATGGCCAGTCGAAAATTGAATTCAGCCAACAGGCACAGTACCCGATTCACCGACTTTGGTCTGGACGGCGCTTCGAATGCCAAGTACTTCTATGCGGTGCGCGAAATCAACAAACAGATGAAGACCAGCCCGTATAGTGCTATTCTTGGCCCCGTCAGCTTGGTCAATACGGCTCCGCCTACGGCACCTGAGATTCTACGCATCATACCGGTATTAGAGAATCGCGTACTGAATACCCCGCCTTCCGTGCAACTTGAAATCAATTCGTATCCAAAAGCACACAACATTCGGAAGATCAGTATATACCGGGCGGATAATGCCGAAGATGCACTCTCTGTCCGGACGATGAAACTGGTTAAGGTCATAGATCTCGATACCGAGGGCTTAACGGATGAAAGCAAATGGGTGTTTACCGACGATTTCTCGGACCTGCCAGAGGTTCCATACGGAGACATCTTATTCTACCGCCTCACGGTCTCCCGAATCATAAAGTACAATGACGCTACGGATGTACTCGTGGTCGACTACACGCCGTCGGAAGCCTCGCGACTGGTCATGACCAATATCGTCGAGAATTATTCGCCACCATCGCCAGAGGTCAAGTATCAGTCTGAACCGCTGTTGCCCGCAGCCTCTCAGCTTGAGTACATCATCCTCAACTGGAACGAAACCGCCTATAAAGGCAACTATTTCCTCTTTAAGATGAACACGCAGGGCAACTGGGTTGAAATAGCACGGGTTGCGGCTGATCGCCTCGAGAAAGGGAAATACCATGTGTATACCAGTGATGGCGCAGGTGTCTGGACGGAAACGGGCGTGGTCACATCGGTAAACAACCGGCTCTACCTGAAATTGGTTGACACCGACTTCAATACATCCAGTTTGAACATCTTGTCAGCTGACGGCACGAAACTGTATCACCACTTCAAAGTCATTGCGGAGAACACGGCAGGTATGCGCAGCCGCGAAGAGCGTATCCTCACCATCTATAACGAAGTGACATGGGCGCCGATAGGTGGAATTGCGCCTGAAGACCGATCCCAGGGAATGATTGTAGGAAACACGTTCATTGTACGATAAATAAAAACCAACTAAAATTAAACGAAATGGCCATAAAGAAAATACGCCAGGCTCTAAGGAATTACTTCTTAACAGGGGCGATGCCTACTGCAAATGAATTCGCGGACTTGATCGAGAGTAATGTGAATATCCTTGACGACAAGGCAACAGACACCGACATCAATGCCGGCACCAGCGATGATAAATTCGTGACCGTTCTGGGGGCGAAAAAGGTCGCCCGAAAATACCTAACCGTGAATGGTGGTGCTGCCAACCCGACGACGGGCGACATACAAGTAACGACCATCACCGGAAATGCAGGAACGGCTACCAAGTTGGCTGCCCCAAAAAGCATCAATGGCGTTCCTTTTGACGGCTCCCAGGATATCACGCTTCCGGCAGTCACCACCATTAGTGGAAATGCCGGAACCGCTACTAAACTTGCCGCTCCAAAAAACATCAATGGTGTTCCTTTTGATGGCTCTCAAGACATAGTTGTCCCGGGAACGCCGCGGATACTGCGGATTCCAATTCCTAACACTGTCGTGTTATTAGATAATAACAGCGTACAGAGTACGTTTGCTAATATTACCTTGGGTACTAACAAAACCTATATGTTCAAGGGAAAATACCTATTGACAACCGGTACCACCACCCACACAACAGCTATCGGTTTCGCCGGCGGGGATATTGCGCTAGGCACCATCCAGTATGTCGTGCGCATTTTCTCGAGTGGGGCCAATGCCATGATCACGTCACAGGGAGTCGGACAACTTTCCAGCGCGGGCATGAAAATACTAAATGCAACCAGTACGGCTGCAACCACCACCATTGAATTCGAGGGCGTAATCAGGACCGGCGCTACCGGATCTACATTTGTTCCGCAAATTCAGTTCAGTGCGGCCACCGGTGCCACCCCGGTACTAAAAGACGGCAGCTACATCGAGTTAAATGAAATCGGTGCCAGCAATATCCAGACACTGGGATAACCACAATAAAGGGTGCAACCCGCAGTAGTGCGAAGGCCGACAGTCTACTGTGGCGCGCCTAAGATGGCGTGTTTCGGACTTCTAAAAAATGCCTAAAACCGTACTTCATCAGAAGTACGGTTTTTTACGTCACTAACGCCCCTTATGGCATTTGCTGTCGCGGCAAAGAGGCCCTTTGAGACCCCCTCTATTTGCTAAGTAAGGTAATTATTCCTTGATGAACCTACGCACTTCTGTCCCCGACGCAGTCGTAACCTTTACGAGATACGTACCGTTCGCCAATCCTGTCACATCCAGTTGGCTGAACGAACGATCCAATGATCGTACAGGCATCTGTTGTCCGAGCAGGTTCAGTACAGACAGATCGGAAATCGTCCTATCGCTTGTAATGGTAAGCAGGCTCCGGGCCGGGTTCGGGTAAACCGAGAGCGTATTTCGTCCAAAATCAGGCGTCGACAGGCTGAAACTGAGATCGTCCCAACTGTTGGCGATGCTTACCAGGCCCACCCGTCCTGTTGGCATACCCGCCGGGCCGGCGTTCTGGCGAAACGTGATCCGGTCGATATTACCTGACTGATCGGAACCCGCAAAAGTGGTAGCCGATGCCGTATTGCCGATTTCGCCTGCACTGAAATTCGCGTTGGCGAACAGCACCAGCGTATCGTCGTTGGCACCTGATGCCTGGGTATATTTAAAAACGAGCAGGTAATCGGCTCCGTAGTTATACGAGTTGGCGGTATACACAATCGGGTTCCCCAGGCTGCCCTTGCTGATACCAATCGTGTAGGTGGTGCCACTGCTGGGCTGCACCAACATCCGGAATGTAGTCGTAAAATTGCTGCCACTCGAAATCCGGAAGAAATCAACCGGCGACGACTGGGCGCTCGCGATGTTGATGACCATTCCAACATACAGGCTGCCATTCTGCGTAAAGGGCGTAAACGAGGTGCCACAGCCATCGGTATCAGGCGTAAGGCTGAACGACTTCGCACTGGATCCATATCCCTCGGCTCCGATCGCCTGGTCGACGATTTTGGCATTCTGGCAGATGGCGCCCGTGCAATTGCCCAATCCGCCCGGTTGTGAGGAGTTGTTGGACCACGGGCCCTGGCCGCTCAATTGCTGGCCGGAGGTGTACGACGCGAAATCGTCGCTAAAAATAGTTTGGGCAAAAGTGGCGCCGGATACCATTGTAAAGAGGAAGAGTAATGCTTTTTTCATATGCTTTTTTGGGGGAAAGTAGAAAAAAAACAGATGCTGCACAACGGAATTACTGTCTTCCCGGCCTTACACACCGTACTTTAACGCTACCTACACCTATTCACCATGCCGTATCCATTGTGTAATCCGTAACCGCAATCCTCCAAAAAAAAGGCAGTGGATCAGAAAAACAGGTATTTATACGTGTAAATGATTGATTTCGTGTACCTACATTTACTGTCATACAGCAACATCAGGGGTCTGGTGCCCCAAGAGGGAATTCAGTCCGCTTCTGAAAAAGTGGCTACTATTCCCATTTTCGAAACGAAGGTTTAACGACGTAAATCCTTTACGCACATGGACAGAATCGAGGGTACCGTGACGCCTGAGACCAGCCTTACATTCAAGCTGGCCGAAACAGAAACAGAAAAGAAATGCATTTACGATTCAAGGTATGAAATCGCACGGGATAAGTTCCCGTATTTGTTTCAAACCAACGAATATGGCCATGTGGCAAAAGATGGGTACGACGATCATTCCTACCTTTTTTACTGCTGGGACAAGTCGATTGTCGGTAGTTGCAGGGCCTCTCCCATCGTGGACGGCGCATGGGAATTCAGCGATGCCCTACCCGATGACATGCACTTCGCTGTAGATGCACAACGCACCTTACAGCTAAACCGGGTATACATCGATGAGAAATACCGCAACCAGGAACTGCACGCCTATCTGTTCTATAATTTCAGTCTGTGGGTGGTTCGTAACACCTCCTACGACCAGTATTTTGCGATTTGCAATGCCGGACTCGTCCGAATGTATAAACGGCTGGGTGCCGAGTTGCTGCGGCCGGAAAGCTTCAACTTGAAAGGCAGGTCAGCCCATCAATATTATCTGGTGGGCGGACGCATCGCCGACATCATTACGACAATCGAAAACAGTCTCCTAACCAAAATTTCCTAAAAATGACAACACAAACCATTGAAAACAAATCGACTACATCCAGATTCCTCGAACTAAAAAGAACAAGGGACACCGAATGGGCCAACATACTGGAACAAGCGAAATGGGCCCATTTCATCCTACACGACACGTTTGATGCGCGTTTTTATGGAATCTACCTTATCGAAACCTACCACTATGTGATGCATAACCCGAAACACCAGGCGTTGGTGGGGGCACATATGAAAGAAAAAGTCTTTAAGTACATCAAGTTCTGTTTTGAGCACGCGGAAGAGGAAACCGGGCATGAAATGATGGCCCTGCACGACCTACTGAGCCTCGGGCTGGCAAAAGACAGTTTCCGTATGCCTGAGCCGCATCCCGACACGGAAGTATTTATAGCCTATCTGTATTGGATATCCACAAACGGAAATTACCTGCAACGGCTGGGGTATAGTTTCTGGGCGGAAGATTCCTATCAATATATCCGGGCGCTAATGGAGCGGGTGCAAACAACGCTCAACCTTCAGAAAAGCCAGATGACATTCCTCGTTTCACATGCTACTATCGACGAGAAGCACGCCGAGGAAATAGACGAGATGATCAACGAATTTTGTAAAACAGACGACGACTGGCAGGCCGTTGAAAAGGTACTGAAAACCTCGCTATCCCTGCAATCAAAAATGCTCGACAGTGTGTTAGAGGAGTACCTCAACCTGAAAAACGGTGGTGAAAGCCGGTATCACTTCCTGAATAGCCTGGTCGGGGCATGAAAAGAAAGTACTTCAACGCGCTGAACTATACGCTGGGCGACGAAGACACGAGCCTTGAGTTGGCCTTGTGCCCACCCAACAGCAAAAACGTCTTTGCCATTGCAGGCAGCGGCGGGCGTGTTCTTCCTCTCTTTGCGAAAACTCCGGGCATCATTAACTGCGTAGACATATTAAAAGAGCAGTTATATATAACCGAATTGCGGATAGAATCGATAAAAGCGCTGACCCATGAGGAATTCTGCGCTTTCTGGGGTTACTCGGAAACCGATAGTACCCCCACGGAGCGACAACGAATGTTTGACCGGATTGTGCTTTCAGATGACGCGAGGACGTTTCTCCACGCCTTTTTAGGGCAGAACGGATGGCGCAGGATTATCTATATGGGAAAATTCGAAAAGATGCTCATCCAGTTATCCGGCGTCAACCGACTGATAACAGGACGCAAGGGAAGAGGTCTTTTTTTTACCGAATCGCTTGACGGGCAACGGTCGTATTTACATAACAAATTTCCGCGCCTGCGTTGGAAATTGGTGCTGTTTTTGTTGGGAAACTCAACGGTTTTAAACTCCATTCTTTATAAGGGCGATTTCCCAAAAAAGAATATCGAGGGTTCTACGTACCAGAATTTTAACCGTATCTTCTCAAGCCTGTTCGATCACATACCCATAAGAAGCAGTTTCTTTGCGCAAATGGCTTTTTGGGGCCACCTGAAGTTCAAAGAGGGCTATCTGATTGAAGCCGACCCTGAACTGTTTGAGCGAATAAAACAGGGTGTCCGTAGCACCCAGGTGCGGTATATACAGGGTAATATCATCGACGTCATTGCCAACAGCGAAGAACCCGCTTCATTTCTTTCTCTTTCCGATGTTCCGTCGTTTATGAAAGGAGATGCCGAAGTGACATATCTGAGAGAACTATCCGAAAAAATCGAACCAGGTGGGCTTGTTGTGGTTCGCGGCAACCTGCGTGTAACCCATCCGCTTTCTGATGGATATACTACGGTGACGGACCAATATCAGGACTTGGTAATGAAGGAAACCACGCAATTATGGAATGTGCAGGTATACAGGAGGAATTGAACGACTCGGATATTGTTATAAAAACCATACAGAAGGAACAGATTGACGAAATCGCCCGGCTGCTGACAACATCGATGATGAAAAACAGTGCCTATTTCTACGTCTTCAACAACGCATCCTCAAGGGAACGAAAACTGAGGCGGCTGATGACCTGCATGGTGAGATGGTATGCCCGGCACGGAGGGACGTACGTAATCTATCACCATGCGAAAATAGCGGGTACCTTTACCTGCCTGCCGTCAAAATACCTTTCTCCGAACCTCATGGATCTGATTACAAGCAGGATTATTTTCCTCCCCTTTTTTAGCAGTATAGGTGAATGGAGGCGTTTGTGGGAAATTTCCAAAAGGAACATTCGCTACCTCAGGGAAATGCAGCGCGACTTTCCCTTCTGGCACTGCTGCCTGCTGGCGGTTACATCGGAAAGCCAACAATTTCGAATCGGAATAAAAGCCATATCCATTTTTCTACGCGGTCACGACGGACATATGGTAATCACGACCCAGGGCGAGAAAAACATCCGGTACTTCAGCCAGTTCGGGTTTGTGGTACAATACAAGTATGCCGTTGACACATTCGAAAACGCCATAATGCTGAAAAATGGACCTCTATGAATCGTCCTTCCGGAAAGCCGGGTTCACAAATACGCTGTCGAAAACGTTCATCCGTATGGCATTCCGGGCGCTCGGATTAAAACGTCTTGATCTGCTGTTACACGAAACAGGAGGCCGAAAGGGCGCCGCGTTTATCGATTTTGTATTCGAAAAACTGGGAATGGCAACCAACCCGGTATTTGTTGATGAGGGCGTTTTTCGAAGTGATACGCCACTCATCATCGTGGCCAACCATCCGACCGGACTGTTGGACGGCCTTACCATAATCGATGTGCTACTAAAGCAGGGTAAAAAAGTAAAAGTCGTCGTGAACTACCTCCTCGGTGAATTTACGCCGATTCATGAGGCGCTTGGCGACCACCTTATTTATGTAAATCCTTTCGACGACACCGCGAAACGGCAGACAAGTTATAAAGGGTTCAGGGAGATTATCCGAAGCCTGGCCAACAATGAAATCGTGGTTTTTTTCCCGGCCGGTGATGTGTCGCGCCTGCAGGGCACCCGACTGACCATCCGCGATTTTGATTGGAGCGACGTGTGCGTAAAGTTTATCCGAAAATCAGGCGTGCCGGTCGTGCCGGTTTTTATAGACATAAAAAACAGCCCATTTTTTTACCTGGTGAACACGATAAACACCAAACTCGGACTGCTGTTCGTCGTGAGAGAGTTTTTTGCCAAACGGAATACCCATGTCGGGCTGGTCTTCGGTTGCGCTTTCAAGTCCGTTGCAAGCAGCGACCATGACGCCATGGATGAAATGAGACAACGCGTATACCACCTGAAAACCATGCGTCATGCGAAAAAAGAAAGATAGAAAATACCCCATCCCCGAACGTATCAATGTAACGCTTTCGTTGGTGCTGATTTGCCTGCTCACCATACTCTTGGTCATCGGAGGAAGAAATGCAGGGCTCAATGTCGTATTTCTCATCGCATGCCTGCTGTTCGGCGTGCTGCTAATCCCGGCCTACTCACTTATTCACGAAGCAGAACATCATATGGCAGCGCGAAACCCCAAACTCAACTATTACTTGGGTGTTTCGTTATCCACGCTGTTTTTTTCCTCCTTTACCTTTATACAGAAAGCACACCTCAACCACCACAAAAACAACCGGACCGATTATGAACTGATTGACCTTTATTACGCCGATGACGAAAGGTGGTTCAAGAGAATCAGTTTCTTTTTAATCAACATCGGTTTCAAGTGGATCAGTGTCGTAATCGCGGTTTTTGCTTTTGCCCTGCTACCCCGGCGTGTGATGCGAACGCTGGTGAAAAACACAGGCGAACTGTCGGAACTTGTCAGTGGCACCGATCCCGGCAGTACCCGATATCGCAACATCCGTATCGAAAGCGCGGTGACCCTTTGCTTCCACGTTGGTCTAATCCTTTGCCTGAATCTGAATATCGGACATTATGTGCTCATGTACCTTTTTCACGGTTTCGTATGGTCGTCCCAAAACTATGTCAGCCATGCCTTTGCCTCCCGATCCGTCGTGCACGGAGCCCACAATTATCGTCTGAGCCGGCCATTTGAATTATTCTATCTCAATTTCAACCTCCACCGGGCCCATCACGAGAATCCCTCCGTTCCCTGGCCTTATTTGGACAAATTTGTCGGCACGTCCGACAACGTCTCGTACCTCAGGGCATACTTGCAACTGTGGAAAGGCCCGAAACGGGTGTTGCCCGACGATGCCATCGAATACAGGCAGGTAACGAAATAATGAAAGGATTCCCATTTTCCGCAGCTCTCCCCGTATCTCGTCTTTTTGCTATAATTGTCGTATCTTTGCGCCCGCAAACCGGCCTCGTAGTTCAACGGATAGAATAGATGTTTCCTAAACATTAGATCCAGGTTCGATTCCCGGCGAGGCTACCGGAAACCGCTCTTGTAAGGGCGGTTTTTTTATTGGATCCAGATGCTCCCGAAGCATCGGAACAGGTGGTAACGGAAATCACTAGGCAGGACGATACCCTGCCGGAATCTCTACGATGTGGTCATTGTGGAATGGCGGCTGTGCGGAAGGCATAATCGTATAGCGCCCTTTTAAGGAAGTCAGGAACTTACCCGCGAGATACAGTCCGAGACCCGACATACTTTTCCCGTCGGACCTGCCATTCAATAGTCGATGCAGGGTTTCTGCCAGTTCTTCGTCTATCGGCGTTCCATCATCGCGCAACACCAGTCGTATAGTCTTCCCGACCTTTTCACACCGAACGACCGCTGTCTTCGTCTTGCCATGACGGAGTGAATTGGTCAACAGGTTCCGCAACACCGTCCGCAACGCGTTGGGATCGGTCACGAAGTCGTTGGCGACATCCCCTTCAAATTCCACTGTAATCGACGCCTCATACGAAGACACAAATCCGTCCAACTCAAAAAGCAGGTCATCAAGCAACGGCTTCAGGTTGGTGGCCTGCGGTCGGTCGGATTTACCATGCCACAGCCATCCTACCAAATTGTGACATAAGGCGCTGATGTTTTGAATGTATAGCTGTTGCCTGCGAATGATATCCGTCGCGGGCTTCCCATCTTCAATCGTCGGAAGCAGGCGTCGGTTGAGCATTTCCAGGGAAGCCAATGGCGAGAGTACGTCGTGGGATATCACGCGTTTGATGTCGCTGTCCCGCTCGTAGAGCGCTTCTATCCGGCGACGTGAACGGTAGTTATAGTAGCCGAGTAGGCCTGCTATCACCGCCAACACACCTGTGATGAGGGAGAAAACCAAAAGCCGCATCTGCGACTTTCGGGCCGCGGTCACCTCGGTTTCCTTCTGTTTCAGTTTGAATTCCCCTTCTACATTCGCCATCCGGCTTTCGGCCAGCATGATGTCTAAGGCATTTGCCAGGCTATCTTTTAATCCTTTATAGTAATACGCTTTCTTGTAATCTCCCTGTAGCACATAATTCTTCTCAAGCGTGCCGTAGGCCGTCACGAGGAAATTCGGGTTGTCGTTATGGTTTTTCTGGTAGGTTTTAATGGCCTTTTCTATATAATCGGCGTACCTCGATGGATTGTCTTTGACGGAAGAATGCCGGGTCATATCGAATACATCAAGGTATTGGTAATCAGGACGGACGTCCCGTTGCCGCAACTCTAGCATGGAGTCTACCTTCGACTGCAGCGCTTTTCGTTGATAAATTGCGCTTATAGCCAATCGCGTACTCGACACATAGCGCTCAGCCACACCCTGTTCCTTTGCCAGTTTCATAACTTGACGCGCCAGGCGCTCATAGTGTTCAACAGGCTGGGCACAAATCGTATCATCGTTCAATAACGTAAAGCAATACGATAACTGGTGATTCGGCTTTTTTGAGTGTTTAACAAGGTTGAGATACTTAATGCGGTAATAGCGCGTGTCGTCTTTATTACCCATACGGCTCATGCCCGCATCGGTTGGGTAGCGATAGGCCAGATTGCGATAGGCGTAGAAAAGTGCGTCTGTATCTTTAGTCGTCTCGAATATGTCAGCCGCCGTCCGTGCCTCGCGGTAACTTTGGTAGTAATCCTTCCCAAAACGCTCGCCACTTTTCAAAAGGTGTAAAATCCCCTTTTGGGTGGGCGTCGCATCTTGCTCTAAAAGGGAATCCAATTCCATTATCCTGCCCGCATTCGGACGACCCGACATGAAAACAGCATTAAACTCGGCATTCAAAAGCGCGATGGTGTATAGAGAATCGTCTTTGCCATGGGTGGCCAGATACTGCCGCGCCTCTTCTGGCGTAAAGTGATGCAAATAGTATACTAACGGATCGTGCTGCTTGCGTTGCTTTTGGCAGCTTCCCGAAAAAAGACCGACCACCAGAAGCGCCATAATGATACAGCCCGTCTGGCGTGAAGATAAAACCAATCGGCTACCGCGAAGTGCCAATCGGCAAACGTATGTACTACGAAAAATCCAACGCATCTCGGCTAAGGGGTTTACCGTCCTGTCTATTCCTACATGCGATCTGGGGGATACAAATATACCTTTTTATATTTTGTAAGAAATATCTTTTGAGGATATCCTGTCCCGATAAAAAAAGAGCCGGCGTTAACCGGCTCTCCAAGGATCTTGCTTATTTCCATCCTCCACCAAGATCCCTATAAATCATGACTACAGCCGTAAGCTGTGCTTTTTTGGTCTCAACGAGTTCCAATTTCGCCTCAAGCGCGTCCCGCTGCGTCATCAACACTTCCAGATAGTCCGCACGCGCCGACCGGAAAAGGTCATTCGAAATGTCAATCGACGTCGTAAGGGCCGATACCTGCTGTGACTTCAAATCATAGCTTTTTCCCAGATTATCGATCCTTGACAGTTGGGTCGACACTTCAAGGTAGGCGTTCAATATCGTACGCTCGTATTCATACAACGCCTGCAACTGACGGGCATTGGCGTTTTTATACTCGGCCTTGATGGCGTTACGGTTGATCAACGGGGCGGCCAAATCACCGGTAAGTGAATACAATACCGACTCAGGGAACCGGAACAGGTACGACGGTTTGAACGCCTGCAGGCCCAGCGCCGCCGAAATATCAAGCGACGGATAAAACTCCGCGCGGGCGGCTTTCACGTCGAGTTTGGCTGCCTCAAGTTCCAGTTCCGCCTGCCGGATATCGGGGCGGTTTGCCAATAATTGCGAAGGAACACCCACTTTTACTTCCGATGGCACGAGGTCGGTAAACTGCGTACTGCTTCGTACAATCGGTTGGGGATACCGTCCGAGCAGGAAATTGATGCGGTTTTCGGTTTCCTTTATTTGTTGAAGGATGTCGAACTCAAGGCTCTGCGACGACTTGACCTCGGCCGCGAACTTCTGCACCGCGAGCTCCGTGGCCCGCGCGGCTTCCTTCTGTACCTTTACGATCTCGAGTCCGTTTTGCTGTATCGCGATGTTTTGCCGTACGATGTCCAATTGGTTGTCAAGGGCAAGCAATTCATAATACGATTCGGCAATCTCCGAAATGAGGTTCGTAACAACGAAGTTCTTCCCTTCTACAGTAGCCAGATAACGTTCAACAGCCGCTTTCTTTGAATTGCGAAGTTTCTTCCAGATATCCACTTCCCAGTTCGCGTAGGCCGCCACGCCAAAATCCGCCAACGGATCCGGCACTTCCTGGCCGGGTGTAATATCGGTAGACGCGTCACCGGCACCTTGGCTGGTGTAGCGCCCGACCTTTTCGAGTCCGGCGCCGGCCTTCACCCCTACCGTAGGCAGCAGCGCGCCTTTGCGGATGCGGATGTCGTTTTTCGCGATTTCAATCTCCTGTAAAGTGATGTTCAGCTCCTGGTTGTTCTGGAGCGCGGTATCAATCAACCCCACCAGGTTCGGATCTTTGAAGAAATCACGCCACCTGGCGGCCGACATGTTCGTGGTATCGCTCGTGACACCAAACGAATCAGGAAGAGGGGTATTAGCCGCCGAGGTGGCGATTTTAGGGGCCTTACATCCGGTGATGGCAAGCGCCAGTATCACCGGAAGGGCATATAGAAAACTACGTGACTTATACATTGTGGTCGATTTCTTCGGTTAACGGATTCTCATTCTCGTTGTCAATCATCGGATTGCGCTCGGAAACACTGGCAAACAGGTAATACAGCCCGGGGATGAGCAAGACCCCGAATACGGTTCCGATCAACATCCCGCCGGCCGCGGCCGAGCCAATGGTGCGGTTACCCAGTGCACCGGGTCCGGATGCCAATACGAGTGGTACCAGTCCGGCGATAAACGCGAACGACGTCATCAGGATCGGACGGAAACGGGTGGCCGCACCTTCCAGCGCCGCCTCGAAGACCGTAAGTCCGTCTTTGTGTTTCTGCGCGGCGAACTCCACGATCAACACCGCATTCTTACCGAGGAGTCCGATAAGCATGATCATGGCGACCTGCGCGTAGATGTTGTTCTCGAGTCCGAGCGCCGACAGCAACAGGAAGGCGCCAAAGATACCCGCAACGAGCGATAGGATTACCGCGAACGGCAAAATGAAACTCTCATACTGTGCGGCCAGAATCAGGTAAACGAAGGCCAAACAGATGAGGAAGATGTAAATGGCTTCATTCCCCCGCGCGACCTCATCTTTCGAGATACCCGCCCAGTCGATACCGAAGCCGCGGGGTAGGGTTTTGGCTGCCACTTCGTTGATCACCCTGATGGCTTCACCCGAACTGTAACCCGGTGCGGCCGATCCTGAAATCTCCGACGCGTTATACATATTCTGCCGCGTGATTTCGGAAAGTCCGTATACCTTTTCCATCCGCATGAACGCTGAGAACGGCACCATTTCATCCCGGTCGTTCTTCACATACAGTTTGAGGATGTCTTCCGGAAGCGCCCGATAGTTCGGCGCCGCCTGCACGATTACTTTGTATTGCCGTCCGAATTTGATAAAACTGATTTCATAGTTACTTCCCACTAGGGTCGACATGGTGTTCATCGCATTCTCGATACTCACGCCTTTCTGTTGGGCCAGATCATTGTCAACATGCAGTAAGAACTGCGGGAAACTCGCGCTATAGAACGTGAACACCGACGATAGTTCCGGCCGTTTATTGAGCGCCGCCACCAGTTCATTGCTCACCGTTTCCATTTTCTTGTAATCGCCCGAGCCAGCCTTATCCAGCACACGCAACTCGAAACCGCCGGCCGCACCATAGCCCGGAACGGCAGGTGGTTGGAAGAATTCAATGGTAGCACCTGCGATGTCTTTCGATTTGGCTTCGAGTTCTTCAATGACTTCCTGCACCGATTTGTCGCGGTCTTCCCAGCTTTTGAGGTTGATAAGACACGTACCGGCATTCGCGCCCGTACCTTCCGTCAGGATCTCATATCCTGCCAAAGACGAAACCGATTGCACTTCCGGCATTTTCTCGGCAATCTTCTGCAGGCGTTCGGATATTTCATTCGTCCGTTCGAGCGAAGAGCCCGGTGGTGTCTGGATCACCGCATAGAACATCCCCTGGTCTTCGTTGGGAATAAAGCCCGATGGCACGCGCCCGTTAAAGAACCAGATGCCCACACAAAACGCGATCAGCATCCCGAAGGTGACCGTACGCCGCGTGATGATGCGCATCAACAGCAGGCGGTAGCGATCCGACAGTTTGTCAAACCACTTGTTGAACGCCCCTACGATGCGGTTGACAACCGACTTTTTCTTGAACTGCCCATGGGTATTCTTGAGCATCATTGCACAAAGTGCCGGCGTCAGCGTAAGGGCCACGACACCCGAAAGGATAATGGAGGTCGCCATGGTTATGGAGAACTGCCGGTAAAAAATCCCGACCGGACCCGACATGAACGCCACGGGTATGAACACCGCCGCCATAACGAACGTGATCGCGATGATCGCACCCGCAATCTCATGCATGGCTTCCTGCGTCGCTTCCAGTGGTTTCAGGTGCTTGGTTTCCATCTTGAAGTGCACCGCCTCAATCACGACGATGGCATTGTCAACTACGATACCGATGGCCAACACGAGGGCAAAAAGGGTAATCAGGTTCAGCGTGATACCGAACCATTGCATGAACATAAACGTACCGATGAGCGACACCGGAACGGCGATGGCCGGAATCAGCGTCGAACGCCAGTCGCCAAGGAACAGGAAGACCACGAGGCCGACGAGTATAAAAGCCTCCACAAGGGTGTGGATCACCTTTTCAATCGAGGCATCGAGGAACTTCGAAACGTCGTAACTGATTTCATAATCCATCCCCTTCGGAAACGACGCTGCCTTGATCTCGGCTAGTTTCGCCTTGACATCCTTGATAACCTGGCTGGCGTTACTGCCATACGACTGCTTCAGTACGATCGCCGCCGAAGGACGCCCGTTCAGGTTGGAATAGATGTCATACATCGAACTTCCGAATTCGATATCCGCCACATCTTTGAGTCGAAGGATTTCGCCATCCGGCGTAGACCGCAATATGACATTTTCATACTGCTCTTTGGTGGTGAAACGGCCGGTGTATTTCAATACGTATTCAAACGACTGCGACCGCTTACCCGAACTTTCGCCCGTTTTTCCCGGCGAGGCTTCAAGGCTCTGTTGTTCAAGCGCTTCCATCACCTCGTCGGTTGAAATCTTGTAGGCCAGCATCCGGTCGGGCTTGAGCCAGATCCGCATGGCGTATTCGCGGTTACCGAGGATGTCGGCGTATCCTACACCATCTACCCGCTTCAACTCCGACAGCACGTTGATGTCGGCGAAGTTGAACAGGAATTTCTGGTCGGTATGCGGGTCGGTACTATACAGGTTCACATACATCAGCATGTTGGATTCCTCCCGGCTGATCTTCACCCCTTCTCGCACGACCAACGGCGGAAGTTTGTTGACCACTGAGGCAACCCGGTTCTGCACGTTGAGCGACGCCACGTTCGGATCGGTGCCGAGGTTGAACACTACCTGGATGGTCGCTTCCCCGTCGTTACCGGCATCTGCAGCCATATATTTCATGCCCGGGATACCATTGATGGCACGCTCGAGCGGGATGATGACCGATTTGATCATTAATTCGTTGTTCGCTCCCGGATACTCGGCCACGACATTCACTTTCGGAGGCGAGATCGACGGGAACTGGGTGACGGGTAGCTGCACGAGGGCCAGCACACCCATAAAGGTGATGATGAGCGAAATCACGATCGATAAGACCGGACGCTCTATGAACTTATTGAACATACGAGGTTTCTTTTTAGGATGACTTATTCCGCTTTGAGCTTCAGGTGACGGATCACTTCGTGCGGATCCTCAAACGTGAATTCGACTTTCTCGTCTTCTTTCACTTTCTGCACCCCTTCGAGTACGATTTTATCGCGGGAGTCGATTCCGCCCTCTACGACATAAATATCCGGAAGTTCCCCTCGCACGGTGATTTCGCGCGAATGCACTTTGTGGTCGTTGCCGATGACGAACACGTATTTCTTATCCTGGATCTCATAAGTAGCTTTCTGCGGGATAAGCAACGCCCCTTTGAGCGGGATGGTCAGCAACACCTTGCCGGTTTCGCCGTGGCGCAACAGTCGGTCAGGGTTCGGAAACTTGGCCCGAAACGCGATGTTTCCGGTTTCGTTGTCAAATTCCCCTTCGATGACTTCCACTTCCCCTTTAGCGGAAAGAGGCTGTCCGTTGGCCAACAACAGGATGACTTTGCGGCTGCCGCGGTCTTTGACATCGGTTTGGTAGCTGATGTATTCTGGTTCGGATACATTGAAATACGCAAACATATTGCTGTTGTCCGACAGCGTCGTCAACAACTCCCCTTCGTCGATCAGGCTGCCCAGCTTCATCGGTAGGCGGTCGATCGTGCCAGAAAAAGGTGCACGGATTTCGGTAAACGACAAATGGAGTTTCGCCAGCGCCATTTCAGCGTTGGCCTGGTCAAGACGCGCCTGTGCGACGGCCTGCTCGTTCTTCGAAACAATGTTTTTTGAGGCGAGCGTACGCGCATTCTGCAACTCGATTTCGGCCGCCTTCGCCTCCGCTTTAGCCTTCAGCAGTTCGGCTTCATAGATTTTGGGCATAATGCGGAAAAGCAACTGCCCTTCGTGCACAAACTGCCCCTCATCGACGTAAATGTTCTGGAGGTACCCTTTTTCCTGGGCCCGGATTTCGATGTTCCGCACCGAACGGATTTGGGAAACATACTCTTTTGTGAAGGCGGTGTCGATGGCCACCGGACTCGTGGCGGTGTAGTGGAACGCCTCTTCTTTCTCTTCGGTTTTCGTCGTACAACTATACAGGCACGACAGGGCAACCAGGCCCAAAGCAAGCATTTTTTTCATGATGTGTGATGGAAATTAAGCGATTCAGGTCCTGCCGCAGCAGGAGATTTCGGTGGAAAAGGAATCGACCGTTCGCAGGTCCGCACATCACGATGTCAGAAAGACGTACTACGCCCCATCAGGATACGCGGGAAAACCCACGGTTTCGGCCGATGTCAGCGTTTTTTCAGATTCGGAGTACCCGATTCTGCAAATAAATAGGGAGGGAAGGGATAACAATACGGGTATCCACAACCGGAGACGGTGTGAACAACCCCAGGGAGGGTGCTACATACTGCCGTAGCCAGTCATCCCGAAGAAGGTAAAGCGATGCAAAAGCTGCGTCGGAACCGTCGTAATCGTGATCGAAGGCGGTTTCCTCACTTACGTCCAGGTCCGCCTCATCAAGTGAAACGGGCCTCTCGGTGTCAGCGTGCCAGGCCGGACCCTTTTCCTTTTCCACCGTTACCGTCGTCAGGCTTCGGTCAAAAGAAGTGCTTACCCCGGCGTAGCTGGTTTTGCCTACCAGGATAAAAAGAAGGGATAGTATCGAAACGAGGGTCCGCATTTGCAGCCAAAAGTACACAAGTTTGGTAATGACCGTTACGATTTTCGGAATCCTTTAAGAATTTTTGTGGAAGAAAACGATTGCGAAGCGGTGTAAAATAGCTGGTATTAGGAAGGTTTCTCTTATCGGGCACCACTGTCTACTTCCAAAAAGGAAACCCTACAAACGGAATCAACGCTTCTCCGTAAGGTATTTCCAATAGCGTTTCGGCACATGCCGGATGTGGAGTTTAAGATTGCGACGTGCGGGGATGTTGGTGCTTTTGAAATAATCCTTCCACATCAGGCCAAACAGGTCTTCTTTGTCGGAAAGCACATCAGAAGTGGGACTGACCTGGGGCGTTTCCTCAAACGTTACCTGCGTCACGGTTTCCAGATCATAGTAAAGTCCGTATTTCCGCCGGATGTCATAAATGATCCACTTCTGGTCAGCGTAGCGGTCGCGGAAAAAGGTGGCGATCAGAGGCAAGACATTGAAATCGGGTTCAACGGGCGCATAAAATGTTCCTTCCATGGTCTCCTGAAACCGGATAAAGGCTTTCATACGATGGCGTTCGCGCGATACCATCTGCGCCCACTGCTGCACGGCCCGTACCGACTCGTTTCCGAAATTGGCCGACGCGCCTTCGGCATGGTCGAAGATGTAGCGCGCAAAATCAAAAAGCTGTTGGTACGCGACGGGTGACTCCGATAAAAACGCATAATGCATCCGTTGCAGCCAGGTCGTATCGAGCTTTTTCCGCAGTCCTTCCCACACCCGCGACGCCTTCGCCTCATCGGTTACCACCTCGTGCTCCGATCCGAGCAACGTGGGTTCGAACACCGCTTTTGGTACGACCTTAACGGGGCCGGGCCGCAATTGGTAAAAATCGAAAAGGGCCGTCATCAGGCCGTCGAACGAGCCGTCGCACACGAAGGTCGTCATCCGAAAAGCGAAAGTTGGTTTTGCGGCACCTTAAGGTATTTGCTCTGGCTTTCGGTCAAAATTTCATATTTGATCCGAAATGCTTCGGGTTCGGTGAGTTGCATGACGCTGTCGGCACAACGGATGAAATGTTTGGCGCGGTTCCAGGAGATACCCAATTTTCGAAGTTGGTCGGATCGCAACCGGCCGAACTTCCGTGCCATCACGATTTTGTTCGCCGAACCCACGCCAACTCCCGGAATACGCAGGATCATCCGGTAATCGGCGGTATTGACATCCACCGGAAACTGGTCGAGGTTGCGAAGCGCCCAACTCAATTTCGGGTCAATATCGACGTCCAGATGCGGATTCGCCGGATTCAGCAATTCTTTCACATCGAAACCATAAAACCGCATCAGCCAATCGGTCTGGTACAGGCGGTTTTCCCGAAGCAAGGGCGGTTGGGTGCCAATGACCGGCATGCGTGTGTCATGGCTGATGGGAATGTAACCGGAGTAATACACCCTTTTCAGGTCGAAATTGCGGTAGTATTGGTCGGCGCTGTACATGATTTCCATGTCGCTTTCGGGCGTGGCACCGATGACCATCTGCGTACTTTGGCCGGCTGGCACGAACTTGGGTGTGCTCCGGATGACCTTACGTTCGTCCTGCAGCCGTTCGATACTGCCGCGGATAAAACCGAGTGGCTTCTTGACTTCCTCATGCGATTTGTCGGGCGCGAGAAGCTTGAGTCCGGCCTCTGTTGGCATTTCGAGGTTGATGCTCATCCGGTCGGCGTAAAGCCCCGCTTCCGTCAGCAATTCTTCGCTCGCACCCGGAATGGTTTTAAGGTGGATATAGCCGTTGAACCGGTGCTCCAACCGCAGTTTCTTGACGATCCGAACCAGTCGTTCCATCGTGTAATCGGCATTTTTGAAGATGCCCGAACTCAGGAAGAGTCCTTCGATGTAATTCCGACGGTAAAAACCCATCGTCAGCTCGACAACCTCTTCTACGGTGAAAGCCGCCCGTTTCACATCATTGCTTTTCCGTGATACACAAAAGGCGCAGTCGTAGATGCAATGGTTCGTCAACAGGATTTTGAGCAGCGACACGCAGCGTCCGTCTTCCGTATACGTATGGCAAATCCCGGCACCATTCGCATCCCCAAGTCCTTTGTTGGTATTGCGACGGTTGCTGCCACTTGACGAACACGAGACATCGTATTTGGCGGCATCGGCGAGGATGTTCAGTTTTTCACGAAGACGGTCTGACATTAATAGGAACAATTAGCAATTTGTAATATAGGATAAAGCCTCTTACACAACCGTTAAATTGACGGGTAGGGTACTATTTAACATAGGCTTCGATCCTCGCGTGAGGAGCGCACGATACACACATTGGTTGATCAAGCTTAAAAGAGGTTGTAACGAATTGTAAATAGGGTAGTCTCATAAAGTTACGTAATTTCGCCTCGGGATTTCCGGGTTCGGAAACGTTTAACACCAAGTAAAACAGCATGATTAAAAAGAACATCGCCATCGCAGCAGCCGCGGCCTTGGTGCTCGCTTCCTGCGGGAAAGACGAAAAACTAAAATCGGGCGTATTGCTCGCCAACATGGACACGCTGGTGAAACCCGGCGATGATTTCGACGCCTATGTGAACGGCGGTTGGGTAAAGAAAAACAAGATTCCGGCCGATAAGGCAGCGTATGGCGTATTCGAAATGCTCGACGACAAAGCCCAGGAAAACGTGAAGGCTATCATTGAAGAAGCCGCGAAAGGGGACTTCGCTGACGGTTCGAACGAGCAGAAAATCGGTGACTTCTACGCCTCCTTCCTCGATGTAAAAGGACGTGATGCCAAAGGACTTACGCCGTTGCAACCGGAACTTGCCAAAATCGACGCAATTAAAACCTATGATGACCTCGCCGCCTATTTCGGTGCTGCCAACGCCACCGGGTTCGGTACGCCGATAGGCCTGGGTATAATTGGCGATTTCAAGGATCCGACGAAAAATATGCTGTATGTATGGCAGGGCGGACTGGGTCTTCCGGAACGCGAATATTATGTCGCCACGGATGCGAAGTCAAAGGAAATCCGCGACAAATATGTGGCGCACATCACCCGCATGATGCAACTGGCCGGATGGACGGGCGGAGAAGAAAGCGCGCGCAACATCCTGGCCTTTGAGACCAAACTGGCGCAACAGCACATGAAGAAAGAGGAAACCCGGCAAACGACATTGTTGTATAACAAGTTTAAGGTGGCCGACCTCAAGACGCTGTCGCCTACCTTCAACTGGTCGTTGTATTTGAAAAGCGCCGGTGTGACCAATGCCACCGACATCACCATCTGCCAGGTAAACTACGTAAAAGCCCTCGATGGCATTATGACCCAGACGCCAATCGATGTATGGAAGACCTGGCTGAAATGGAGTGCCCTGCACGCGGCCTCGGGCTCGTTGACGTCGGCCCTTGATAAAGAAGACTTCGATTTCTACGATAAAACACTTTATGGTATCACCGAACAAAAGCCAATGTGGCGTCGTGCGGTAGAGGCGGTCAACGGTTCACTGGGTGAAATTGTCGGACAGGTCTATGTAAAGAAACACTTCTCGCCGGAAGCCAAAGACCAGGTAAAAGATCTGGTTGACAACCTGCTGAAGGCCTACAAAAGCAGCATCGAAAATCTTGATTGGATGACGCCTGCGACCAAGAAAGAGGCGCTTGACAAACTTTCGAAAATCACGGTCAAGATCGGCTATCCAGACAAATGGCGCGATTATGCCAAACTGGAGGTAAAAAAAGACGACTACTTCGGCAATCAGATGCGTTCGTCGGTTTTCGAATACCAACGGCAACTTGAAAAACTGGGCAAACCGGTCGATAAAAGCGAGTGGACGATGAATCCACAGACCATCAATGCCTATTACAACCCGCTTTGGAACGAGATCGTATTCCCGGCAGCTATCCTGCAACCGCCTTTCTTCGATGCCGAGGCGGATCCGGCGGTCAACTATGGCAGTATCGGCGCGGTAATCGGACACGAAATCGGGCATGGTTTTGACGACCAGGGCAGTGGTTTTGACGGTGATGGCGTGATGCGTGACTGGTGGACAAAAGAAGACCGGGCGGCCTTCCAGAAAAAGACCGCGGCGCTGATCGGACAATACGATGCCTTTAAGGTATTTCCCGACCTGAACGTAAACGGCACCTATACACAAGGTGAAAATATCGGTGACCTCGGCGGCTGCGGCATCTCCTACAAAGCCTATCAAATGAGCCTCAACGGCAAAACCGCTCCTAAAATCGACGGTTTTTCAGGCGACCAACGCTTTTTCATCGGCTATGCCCAAAGCTGGCTGAGCAAAATGCGCGACGAGTACCTGCGCACACTGGTGGCCACCAATCCACACGCGCCTGATCACTTCCGGGTAATCGGCATCCTGCGGAATATTCCAGAGTGGTACACCGCTTTCAACGTGAAGCCCGGCGACAAGATGTATCTAGCACCGGAAAAACGCGTCAAAATCTGGTAAAACATGGTTTTCTTATAACACGGAAGAGCCCTCGATATGAGGGCTTTTTTCGTTTTACGTCGTAACTTGAAGGAAGGTTAGGGGTTCAGGGTTGAGAGTTCAGAGTTCTTGGTTCTTAGTTCTTGGTTCTTGGTTCCTTGCTCCTTGCTCCTTACTCCTTCATTATTCACGCTAAATCTCCTCCATGTCCCACTTCCAACCGCTTCTCGACCTCCTTCTCCAGGAAGGTTTCCATCTGCCCGCCTCCTCTACCGGCGGAAAACCATTGGCGTACAATTTCACGCCTTATTCCCTAAACAACCGATTGAGCTTTCGATTCGAGCATGTTAACGACTTCATTGACTTCCTGGAAACATCCGGAACGGCGTTGTCAGCAGACGAAAAAGATACGTTGCGATCGAGTCTTTTAAACGCCGGGCTGGACTCAGAATCCTTTTTCTACGTCAACTTCTTTGAGAAGGGAAAAGAGCAGGACATGTAATAAAAAAGGCCGCGAATAAACGCAGCCTTCCTTTTTTCTTTGATTGCTGTTATTGCATCGTATAGACCGTCGAGGTAGTGCCGGTTGCATAACTGTAGACGTCGGTCGCACTGTTATACGAAGGATACTCGACGTCGGTCGAAGTGCTGGTCAGGGTCCTGGTTCCGAATGTCCATTCCCACTTCATCGGGGCACCGATACCGTTTGGCGTTGCGGTAACGATGTTGGCGTTATACGTCCAGGTGCCCATGGTGTTCAAAACGGCCGAGCAGGTAGAGGTTCCGTCTACAATCTTTACACCGTTGTATCGCATTGAGTAGGTACCGTTCGGGTAGAGGGTTATAGTGGAATAATTGAAGCAGGTGCTCTCGGTTGCTAGATTCACCGAACTGTCTCCATCCTGATCATAATCCATAGCCATCGGGGCATTGTATTCTGTCAAGTCGTAGGTACCGACAAAGTCAGCAATAGAATTGTCATTTTCTTCATTACACGATGCAACGAAGCATCCAACCATCATAAGGGCCAAAATAGAAAATCTTTTCATAGTGGGGTTTTTATTGTATGCAGCAAAGGTACCTCCACGGCTACGGGCCACCTTACACGAGGGGCGGCGATTGTTACACGATACCGTCCATGAAAAAAGGCCCCCGAAGGGACCTTTCACTAACATAGCAATTTTAAGGGGGATCTTTTAGTTGGCCGGGCCTGAGCGCTCAAATTCCAGCGCTGCATTTCCCGTAAGGGTTGACCACAACTGGGTCGCCGTGTTATACGATGGGTATTCGGCATTGTCCCATGCACCCGTGATTTTACCGTTTGACCCAATCTGGAAACGTCCGTTGATGCTGCCATTGGCGCTTCTCGTGAAAATTTCGTCACCGATGCGGGTGTAATTTCCGGTTGTAGTCGTGGTTTCACAATCTAATGACAGGTTAGCCATATTCAACACACTATACGAATAATTGCGTTCGTAGGTACCGTCAGCGCGGAACTTGATGGTAGAGTTTCCGTAACAATTGGTCTCGTTCGCCAGGTTGGTCGAACTGTCACCGTCAAGGTCAAGGTCTTGTGCTTGTCCAACGATAAAAGCCGTCAGGTTAAAGTTGCTGAAGACACCGGCATCCGTATTGGTGTTGTCGTCATCATCCTGTCCGTTTCCGTTATCGTCTTCGTCATCCGTATATTTTTCGAATGTCAACTGTACGTTTCCGGTCAGGTTGGCCCAAAGGCGCGACACGCTGTTCCACCCTACATATTGGGCGTTGCTTTCGGTGCGGGTAAGGGTGTGTGAACTAGAGTTGAAGGAATACGTCGCCGTTACGTTAGCAGAAGACGTTGTCGTTACCTGACTGCCGTTTTGCGTCCAGGTGCCCGATGTGATGCTGGTGTCGCAATCGATTTGCGTTCCTGCGTTAGAGCTGGTTGTGCGCGACATGCCTTCTTCATAGGTGCCGTCACTGTGGAAACTGATCCACGAATCGTTATAACAGTTCCCTTCGAGCACGAGGTTGGTGGAACTATCGCCGTCGTTATCATAGTCCTGGGCCTGGCCCGTAGTAGCTGAGGTGAGTTCATAAGTACCGGTAAGGTCGGCGCTGACGTTGTTTCCGCCGTCGTCGTCACTTGAACACGAACTGAAGGCTACGCATCCTGCTGCAGCCAGTAAGTAAGAATGGAATTTTTTCATGGCAATGATCTTTATCGAATTAGTATAGACCAAAATTAGCGTCGCCATGACGGGAACCTTTTACACGATTTGGAGAAAGTATTGCAGGCGGGATGTGACGAAAGAAACCCCGCACTTATCCGTACGTTACGCACTCTAACGAACCCAACCGCCACACCTACCCTTTTTTTATCGCGCGTGCGCCTACCTCTAGTACCTTTATCCAATCACGGCGCCTTGTTGCTGCCGCGATACCCCTTGAGGGATAGTTTTGAAGGTTATTAGATGTAGGGAAGCGGCTTGTGGGCCGCTTTTCTTTTTGGTGTATCGTGGAGCCGACAAAGTATAGGGGTCCCCGTAAAAATCCGTTTACACTGAGGGTCGGCTCCCGCCGTAAATCATACTCGCTACCGATGTAAGTAGTTTTCAGGTGGGTTGAGCTATCAAAATGCCTCCTCGCCGTACGTGCTGCGCAATAACTGACGGAGATCCGAAATCGAATTGGGTTTGAGATGATAGGATACACCGTAGCGATCAAACAGCTCCTCGAAAAAGGGCGGCACTTCGGTTCCCGAAAGCAAATGAAGGGGGATGCCGGATATATCCATTTGGTCAGACAGCGTCCGGAGAAACTGGGTAGCGGTCATCCCAGGCACCCAAAAATCGAAGTAAATCCGGTCGGGACGCGATGTGCGTGCGGCCTCAAGCGCCTCCTGGAACGATTCAAAGCTCAGGACCGTAACCGACATATCGTCCTTTAGTGCCTCCTGAAAAAACCGTCGGTCGTCTTCATCATCGTCTATGTAAAAAAACAATTGTCGTCCCATCTTCCTATCATTTTGATTTTCTTTGTTTTATTTAAAAGTACGTGTTGTATCCGTTAGCAAGTAATAAAGAAAACCTAAATGACGTCTACCTTTTGTCTACGGTGGTACGATCCGGGAATAAACGTTCATTGGGTTATTTTTTGGAACTTGCCCACATGCGTTATGCCCTCCTGTTCGCCATCACCCTGCTCACGTTTTCCTCGTCAGCCCAGTCAACCGCCCGGTTACGGGAAGGATGGCGCGCACTTGTTACTGACAACGACAGCGTGGCTATTCGTTGTTTTTGGGAGACCTATCGCGACGCACGGTTACGGCATGACGACCGTCTTCAGGCCGAGGCCGCGCTTTTTCTGGGAATGGCATCCTACGGCAGCCGTCCCGAAAAGGGCATGGCTTATGCGGTAGAAGCGCTCCACTTATACGAGAAAACAACGACGGGACACGAGGCCCGTGTCGGCCGCGGGCGTTGCCTCCAACTCATGGCGACCATCCGTGAACGCCAGGGAAAATCGGTACAGGCATTGCAGTGGAGCCGGCAGGCCCTCACCCTGCTCGAACGCGATACGACCGGCACAAAATGCCTGGCCCGTTTGAGCATCGGCCGCTACTTTGAAAACCAGGGGCAGGTAGATACGGCGGTTGTGTATTACCAGAAGGCGCTTGACGATTTCCGCTCTTCGCGTCAATACGCCTACCTTCCCGGTGCGTACACCCGTTTGGCGCTTCTCCAGATGAACCAAAACCCGGACGCGGCTTTTTCGTCGCTGTCAACTGCCTGGGCGATTGCCTCCAAAACCCACAACCGCCAGGCAGAGGTTGCTACGCTGCTCGCCCTGGGGAAGGCGGAAACCCGACACCGGGACCCGCAACGGGGCCTTCAACACCTGCAGACCGCTTACCGGCTGGCGCAGTCACTGTCGGATCGGCAGTTTGAGCTGCGGGCGCTCGAAGGTCTGGCAGAATGGGCGGCGGCACAGGGCCATGTGGAGGACGCCCTTGAATGGCAACGTCGGGTGATCCAATTGAAGGATTCGGTGTTCTCGGCGGAAAGTGAAAGGGCGGTGCGGGAAATGGAAGTGCAATTTGGCCTGGCGGAGAAAGAGCGGGAACTGGCGCTCGTTTCAAAGGAGCGCGAAGTGGCGCGCCTAACCAATCTTTTATTAAGTGGCGCCCTGATCGTATTGCTGGCCGGCGCTGCCGTGGGTTTTGTAGTGCTGCGGAAAATCAGGCGGAAAGACCGTGAATTGCTGGCCATCCGCAACGCACTTGTTACGTCCATGGAAGCTGAAAAAGCCCTACGGGAACACCAATATAAAGCGGATCTGGAGCACCGTGAGAGCCAACTCAGTGCCATCACCTTGCAGATGCAACGCAAAAACGAATTCGCAGAGGAACTACGCGCCTCCGCCGGAGCGGGCCGTACACTTTCACCCACTGAACTACAGCGGATGGTCAACCGCCATTTCTCCCACGGCTATGACTGGGAAGATTTCGATACTTACTTTGAAGGTCTGAACCTTCATTTTTATACCCGCCTCCGCGAATTGTATCCCGGTATCAGCCAAAATGACCTCAAGCTATGCGCCCTTATCCGGCTGAATCTGTCAACCAAAGAAATGGCAGGCATCCTTAATATTTCGCCCGACAGTGTAAAGACCGCACGTTACCGACTCCGACGCAAATTACAACTGCCGGGCGATGAGAACCTCACACGTTTCCTGTTGTCGCTATAGTGGTATACCCAGTATAGGCGTCCTCCTGAGGGTTTGTCTACCTCGTGTCTACCCCGCTGTCACGCAACGATTCACCTGTAGCCGTACCTTTGGACTATCATCTATAAAAAAGAATGCCATGAAAAAACTGTACTACCTGATCCTGTTGCCCGCGCTGATGGCGGCACAGGTACCCAACCCGGGATTCGAACAATTGTTGTCCAGTGGACAGCTTCGCAACTGGGGTTATTACTACACGGTTCCGGTGACCCTCGACCCAGAAACGGGAGAGAGCAGCACTCCCCAAATCGACTATGCCGGCAGCACTTCGTTTGCTACTTCCACACCCTCGTCCCACGGTGGCCTGCACGCTCTTTCCATCCGCAATGCCCGATTCGCCGAAACCGGCGAAGTCATTCCCGGTCGGGCGGAACTGTTCGACGATACCAACTCAGACGTACACACCGGCTGGAACGCAGGGCGTCCGGTTGAGCCAGGTACTGTTGTAGACCGTCTGGCCTTCTATTACCGATTCAACGCCCTTAATGGTGAAGTAGGGCAGGCTGAACTGGTTGCCATCGACGGCGATAGCAACGAATTGGCGCAAGTTTCCCTTACGCTCTCTGACACCGCGGGCGCCTTTCTCTTTGCCGAAACCTCCCTCAACCTGCCTGAAGGCACAGCAGTTGCATTTGTCTTCATCCGATTTCGTATGGCAGGTGATGGCGAGACTCCGGCTTTTGGAAGCGAGTTGGTCATTGACGACCTGGCCGTAAATGCCGAAATGTTACAAGTGGACCCAGTGGTAAAACCTACACAAGGGTTCTACCCCAACCCGACCGAAGGCAAACTCTTCACCCGCCTCCCACTGCAGGGGGCCCCGGTCAGCGTGGTGGATATGGCGGGTCGTCGTTATTCACTGCCCACGAGTGGCAGCGAGATTGACGCCTCTGCTCTTTCACCTGGCGTTTACCTGTGGCAACCCGACGGCCAGCGACAGGCAGTGCGGTTTATACGAAAATAAAGGAAGCGGGCTCAGGCCTGCTTTTTTTCGCCTATATTCTCTTTGAGTGGATTTTAGTGCGATTTTTGGGAACAATACCCGTCTCGCTGACCGTTTGCCTGTTCCTACACACGGCTTACAATCGTAACCTTCCGCTAACGACCAGGTAACGTCTACCTTTGAATTTTGCAACGAATACCCAAATCGTGTAAAACCCGGGGAGACGACAGGCGCTACCTTTGTCTCTCTTTTCAATCAACTGGTTATGTACTCAAGAACCCAACGTAGGAAACTGATGCGAAGCCGGATGGGCCGGTTCTGGCTACTGCTCGACCGCTATGTCATTGCCACCCTTCGATAACGTTAGGGCGACATGCCGACGACCCTCTCGTGAAGGAGGTCGACTCATACCATCGAAAGCGTTATCGTAAAAACATCCCTATAAAAATAGGGGTTCGTTTGTTATTTCTTTTATTTTTGCTTAAACACCCCCTCTTTTTCAAAGGTAAAGAAGCAATAATATGAAACTCGAGAAACGCTGGATCGTATCGTTTTCCCTCATTACCCTTATTTCCTTAGTCGCGGTTTGCTGGCCTGATGCCGTTGAAACCGCCACGACACGTTCCTGGTTTGGAACAGAGCAGGACCTTCGCGCCGCGGATGTGGCCTGGTTGCTGACCGCGTCGAGTTTCGTTTTGCTGATGACACCGGGTCTCGCTTTTTTCTATGGCGGTATGGTGGGAAAGCACAACATCATCTCGACCATGTTGCAGAGTTTTATTTGTATGGGCGTCATTACCCTGCTTTGGGTGGTGGTTGGCTTCAGCCTTTCCTTTGGCGAGCCGCTGCTTTTTGAAATCGACGGACAGTCGTATTCGATCATCGGAAATCCCTCGTCTTTTGCCTTCATGGATCATGTGGGATTGTTGCCACATAAGGTATTGGGAACGACCATCCCATTCATTCTATATGCCTTGTTCCAAATGAAATTCGCCATCATCACGCCGGCCCTGATTACCGGTTCTTTTGCCGAACGGGTGCGCTTCATCGCTTTTCTCTTCTTCATTTGCCTGTTTAGCCTTTTTATCTATGCACCGCTTTGCCATTCGGTGTGGGCACCTACCGGACTTCTGGGCACCTATTTCGGTGTGAAAGACTTCGCAGGGGGAACGGTGGTGCACATGAGCGCGGGATTTGCTGCCCTTGCCGGTGCCATCGTATTGGGCAAAAGACGGAATGCGGCACACATCCCCACCAACATTCCGTTTGTACTTTTAGGAACAGGATTACTGTGGTTCGGCTGGTTCGGGTTCAACGCCGGATCGACACTGGCCGCGAACGGCACGGCTGCTATGGCCTTCGCGACGACTACCTCTGCATCAGCAGCAGCCATGCTCACCTGGGGCTTCTTTGAACGGATGCACGGAAAGAAATTCTCAGCCATGGGCGCCTGTGTCGGAGCGGTTGTCGGACTGGTGGCCATTACACCCGCGGCCGGCTATGTGACAATTCCGGAGAGTATTTTCTTCGGTTTTATCACCGCGATCGTATCCTATAAAGTACTGGCCTCTAAATTCAGCAAGCGCGTCGACGACACACTCGACGTATTTGCCTGTCACGGCGTAGGAGGTATTATGGGGATGATCCTCACCGCCATTTTCGCGCGCGGTGAAAACGCCAGTCTCCTGCACGGCGGCTGGAGCGTATTCGCGCATCATATGATGGCGCTCATACTGGTCTCGGCCTACACCTTTGGCGGTGCCTTACTGCTCTTCCGGTTTGTCAACCTGTTCATCCCGCTTCGGGTATCGGAAGAATCAGAAAACGCCGGACTGGATCTTTCCCAACACGACGAAACCATCCTTCATTAATCGCATTATCGTTCCCCTAGTTTCGACTGGGCTTCCTATCTTTGAAATAAAAAGATGAGAGTCTTCCTTACCCTGTGCGCCACCGCCCTGACCTTGTGGGTATCAGCCCAAAAGGCAAATGACACCGACGCCATACATCACCTGCTCAATACCTGGCACGAAAACGCCGCCAAAGGAAACGGCGATGCCTATATAGCGGCCATGACCGACGACGGGGTCTTCATCGGTACCGATGCTACCGAATACTGGACACGGGAGGCCTTTTGGAAATTCGCCGAACCCTATTTCAAAAAGGGCGCCGCCTGGGACTTCAAACCCCTCAAGCGCCACGTCTACCTCAGCGCCGACGGGAAAATCGCCTGGTTCGACGAAGTGCTTGACACCTGGATGGAATTGTGTCGGGGTTCGGGCGTGCTGATCCGACAGGCGGACGGCAGCTGGAAGATCGCACACTACGTTTTATCCGTGACCGTTCCGAACGATGTGGTGGATGATGTGATCAAAGTAAAACACAACATTGAAACAAAACAAAAGGACGTAATCAAATCACAATAAGGGAGTTAACCGCTAAAATAAGACGCTGTATCCGAAAGGCTACGGCGTTTTTTCATCTGTGTAAATCCAACCGCCGCGTTCTCTCGTATATGCCATCAGAACCCATCACAAAATGGCATGAATATGAAACGTCGCATCCGTTCTGGCCTACTGGCCTTGCTGGCCGTATTCTTTTTTCTTTTCACGGCCCTCATCATCCACATTGCCACCGCTCCTTCTTTGGAGGTGGACAATGCGACCCTGCAAATCGCCCGTATTGATTTCCACCAACCCCTGACGCCCGAAAAGGCGAAAGAACTGCACCGCCAGATGCGCGCCATCAAAGGTGTTACGCACGATAAGTTCTTTGCCGACAAGGGGGTGTTGGTCTATTGGCTCGACAACCGGGTTACCGACTCACAGCGCGTGTTCGAGCAGTTGATGGCCAAAGGCGACTATGATGCCGAACGTTTTACCGTGCCCCAGCATCTCGCGCAACAGCGTGTGTGCCCGGCGATGGACCCCAACAGCTTCAAGTATCGTTTTTCCGTTGCCGTGCAACGACTATTCCGTTAATTCTTAAAACCACCTTATCATGAAACGAATCCCTATCCTGGCTTTTTCAGCCCTGAGCATTCTGGCAGGCGCCTTTGTTGCGTCGTGCAGCGATGACGACGACAACAACTCGCCAACGCCCTCCTTGTATACCCGTCTAGGCGGAACGACCATGGTGGCCGACCCCAACAACCCGGGCCAAATGATTGAGCAAGGCCGATTGAGCTATCGTTCGGTTGTCGACTCGACCATCACCCTGATCGTGGCCGACATCACAGCCGGTAACCAGGGAAACTTCAGCGCCCATTTCGCGCCACTGTTGGCCGAGGTCGGAGCCGGAAACACCACCAATCTTTCCCTTTTAAGCAAAAACCTCACCGATTTTTTCTCGGCTAATACGGGTGGTGGCGCGACCAACACCTATACGGGAATGAATATGGCAGATGCGCACAACCCGGCTATGAACCCGCGGATGGGCGTGAAAGCCACCGATGCCGACTATACCCGATTTGAAGGGTTTGTAGGACAGGCTGCCGGATTGAACGGTGTGACCGACCAGGCCATCATTGGCGATGTGGTAGAGGTACTCGAATCGTTGCGCGACCCGATTGTTCAGGCTCCGTAACCCCTTTTTGTCCGACGTATATCCTATGTGTAGGAAGAGGCTGTCTCGAAAGAGCGGCCTTTTCTGTTTTTTAAAGGAAGTCGGATTACCCGAGTTTACGCAGGTTCTCAAGCATGTCCGCAGTCATCGTATCGAGGTCAAAACGGTGTTGCCAACCCCAATCCTGGCGGGCGGCACTGTCGTCGATACTGGCGGGCCAGCTATCCGCGATTTGTTGGCGGAAATCGGGTTTGTAGGAGATTTTGAAGGAAGGGATATGCGCCCGGATGGCATCCGCGATTTCGCGCGGCGTGAAACTGATGGCCGAAAGATTGTAGGAACCATGCTCACGGATTTGATCGGCCGGTGCGCGCATGATATCGATCGTCGCCCGGATGGCATCGTCCATATACATCATCGGAAGCTCGGTGTCTTCCGACAGAAAACACTCATAGGTGCCGTCTGACAGCGCCTTGTGAAAGATATCGACCGCATAGTCCGTGGTACCCCCTCCAGGAGGCGTTGACCAACTGATGAGTCCGGGATATCGGATACTGCGTACATCCACACCAAAAATGCGGTGGTAATATTCACACCAGCGTTCGCCTGCCTGTTTGCTGATGCCATAAACAGTAGTCGGCTCCATCGTAGTATGCTGGGGCGTCTGGTGGCGCGGGGTTGTCGGGCCGAAAACGGCGATACTGGAAGGCCAGAATATCTTCTTGATTTTCTTCGCTTTTGCAAGGTTCAGCACGTGGAACAGCGAATTCATATTTAGGTCCCAGGCAAAGGCAGGGTTCTTCTCCGCAGTTGCCGACAGCAACGCGGCCATCAGGTAGACCTCATCGATCTGGTGTTGCTCGACCAAATGCTCGACCTGATTGAAATCGAGGGCATTTACGACTTCAAACGGTCCGGAATTGACGACATCGACATTCAGTTTCCGGATGTCAGACGCGATCACATTTTCCGTGCCGTAGACGTCCCGTAATTTTTTGGTGAGTTCGGTGCCGATTTGTCCGCACGCACCGATGATGAGGATTTTGGTGGCCATAGTAGTGTTGGTTTGCGTCACAAATATACGTTTTCGCAGGTAGTGCACCTCCACGTTAACAAATCTGCAAAACAGCCGTGCAAAAGCCAAACTTTTTTTAATTTTAATCGACGGCATCGTCCTTGTGACGGAACCGCGTATTTTTGCCCGAACCATTTTCACCATGCGCTACCTGTTGCCGGTTTTATCGTTGTTTTTGTTGCTGACCGTTTCCTGCAAAGAGGATGACAGCCAGCAGCTTGCTTCGCGTGCGCGCGATTTGAAGAAGAAGGAAGCCGTTTTTGCGAGCCTCCAGAAAAACTGGGTATTCCAGGCGCCGGCCCTGAACCCACAAACGCAGGAAGCGGCCCGTGACTGGCAGGTTTGGCGGCAGTTTCAGGCGGAACTTCGTCAGAAACCACAGAGTTCGGTGGATGCCTTCCGCAAAAAGGCAAAAACCCTTACCCAACGTGTGAGGGCTTTATCCATGGGCATTCCCATCGTATTTGATAAACCCGAAATACGCGCGCGCATTACGGCCCTGACGGTAACGATCCAGTCGCTTGACCTTTACGTCAACCTCGACGATATTCCGATTGAGAAAGTCATTGCCTGTATTCGTGAGATCAATCTCACCCTCGGCTCGATGACGACGCAGATGGAGGAAATCATAGCACGCGGCAATGTGCGTCTTGAAAAAGGCGAATCCGATATGCTGCGGATGTTAGACACGACACGGGCCATCCCGTCTACGCCCAAACCTAAACAACTTGAGCTTCAATAATCTACTGTCGAAATACGCCGAGTCTACCGGTGTCATCGAAGCCGCTTCCACCCTCGCGCGGCGCGATTCGAAGTCGCTGTTGAAAGGCTTGTCGGGTTCCTCGCTTTCCTTTGTCATCAAAGCGTTGTTTGACAAAGCCGAAGTGCCGTTCCTGTTGGTGCTTGACGACAAGGAAGCGGCCGCGTACCACCTTAACGACCTCGAGTACCTGATCAACAAAGAGGACGTGTTGTTCTACCCGGGCTCCTACCGCAACCCCTACCAAATCGAAGAAACCGACAACGCCAGCGTATTGCTTCGGGCGGAGGTGCTGAACCGCATCCCATCCCGCAAAAAACCGGCGCTCATCGTGACCTATCCTGAAGCACTTTTCGAAAAGGTCGTCACCAAGAAAGACCTCGAGAAAAACACGCTGAAGATTGCAGTGGGCGACCAGGTGACGCTCGACTTCATCAACGAAGTACTTTTCGAATACGAGTTCCGGCGGGTCGATTTCATCAGTGAACCCGGCGAGTTCTCGGTGCGCGGGGGCATCCTTGATGTTTTTTCCTTCTCAAATGACAACCCGTATCGTATCGAATTCTTCGGAAACGAGGTCGACAGCATCCGGACGTTCGATGTCGAGACACAACTTTCGATTGAGCGACAGAAGAAAATCGCCATCATCCCGAATGTCGAGAATAAGTTCTTTGAGGAATACCGCGAAAGTTTCCTCGATTACATCTCGCCCAAATCGGTGCTTTTCCTGCATAATACAGAGGTCATCCTCGGAAAACTCGACCGGCTGTATGAAAAGGCGGAAGCGAACTTTGCGAAATTGGGCACGGAAGTACGGCATGCCACTCCGGATCGTCTCTTCCTCAACCGGAACGCCTTCCTCGAACGCGCCCGCCATCTCACGGTAGCCGAGATTGGTTCCCGACCTTTTTTCGAGGTAGAGACCACGGTCGCTTTCCATACAAAACCACAACCTTCCTTCAACAAACAATTTGACCTGTTGTTGGATAACCTGGAAGAAAACCGCTCGAACGGCTTCCGGAATTACCTTTTCTGCACGAATGACCAGCAGGCCCGTCGCTTTTCCGACATCTTTGAGAGTCTGGAGGAAGAAGATCCCGAACACATCCGGAAACAATATGAAACCGTGGTGATGCCGCTTTTCCAGGGGTTTCTCGACGACGACCTCCGGATAGCGTGCTACACCGACCACCAGATTTTTGAACGGTACCACAAGTTCAGCATCCGGAACGGGTATTCGAAGAAACAGACCATTACGCTCAAAGAACTCAACCAATTGTCGGTGGGCGATTATGTGACCCACATCGACCACGGAATCGGGAAGTTCGGTGGGCTTCAGAAAATACAGGTGGAAGGCAAAACCCAGGAAGCCATTAAACTGGTGTATGCCGACAATGATATTGTGTATGTCAGCATCCACTCGTTGCACAAAATTGCGAAGTACAACGGAAAGGACGGCGCGCCGCCGAAAATATACAAACTGGGGTCGAGCGCGTGGAAAGCCCTGAAGCAGAAGACCAAAGCGCGCGTTAAGCATATCGCTTTCAACCTCATCCAGTTGTATGCCAAGCGGCGTCTGGAAAAAGGATTTGCCTTCAAGCCGGACTCCTACGTCCAGCTCGAACTGGAAAGTTCGTTCATTTACGAAGATACGCCCGACCAGGTCAAAGCCACGGCAGAGGTCAAGGCCGATATGGAAAACGAGCGCCCGATGGACCGCCTCGTGTGCGGGGATGTAGGCTTTGGAAAAACCGAGGTCGCGATCCGGGCGGCGTTCAAAGCTGTCGATAATGGGAAACAGGTGGCGGTATTGGTACCGACGACCATCCTGGCCTACCAACACTTCCGGACGTTTTCGGAACGGTTAAAAGACATGCCGGTTACCATCAACTACCTCAACCGGTTTCGTTCGGCCAAGCAAAAGACCGAAATCCTGAAAGACCTGCAGAGCGGCGCGTTGGATATCGTGATCGGCACGCACCAACTCGTGGGGAAAGGCGTAAAGTTCCGGGATCTTGGCCTGCTGGTCATTGACGAAGAGCAGAAGTTTGGCGTGAATGTAAAAGACAAGCTGAAGACCATTTCGACCACCGTCGATACGTTGACGCTTACAGCGACACCGATTCCGAGAACCCTTCAGTTCTCGCTGATGGCAGCGCGCGACCTGTCGGTTATTACGACGCCACCGCCCAATCGTTTCCCTATCGAGACCAACGTCATTGGGTTTAATGAAGAGACCATCCGGGACGCCATTTCCTATGAAATACAGCGGAACGGACAGGTGTTTTTCATCAACAACCGGATTGAGAATATTCGAGAGGTGGCTGGGATGATCCAGCGACTGGTGCCGGGCGCGCGCATTGGTATCGGTCACGGACAAATGGACGGCAAAAAACTGGAAGAGTTGATGCTTGCCTTCATGAACGGTGAGTTTGATGTTTTAGTAGCGACGAGTATTATTGAAAGCGGGTTGGACGTACCCAATGCCAATACGATTTTCATTAACAACGCCCAACATTTTGGTTTGTCGGACCTTCACCAGATGCGGGGACGCGTGGGGCGCAGCAATAAGAAAGCGTTCTGTTATTTCATTTGTCCGCCTTACAGCGCCATGACTGAAGACGCCCGTAAGCGCATCCATGCGTTGGAGCAGTTCAGTGAATTAGGCAGCGGGTTCAACATCGCGATGAAAGACCTTGAGATACGCGGTGCCGGAGACCTGTTGGGTGGGGAACAAAGCGGTTTCATCAATGAAATAGGCTTTGAAACCTACCAGAAGATCATGAATGAGGCGATTGAGGAATTAAAGGAAAACGAGTTCCGTGACCTCTATGCCGATGAAGAGAAAGATACCGACCGGACGTACGTGAAAGACATACAGATCGATTCTGATTTTGAGCTGTTGTTCCCCGATGACTATATCAATAGCATTACCGAGCGCCTGGCCTTGTATAACGAATTGAGCGAGATCAAAGACGAAAAAACCCTGTTGGAGTATGAAGGGCGCCTGACCGACCGCTTCGGTTCGCTGCCAAAACCCGCGAAGGCATTGATGACGAGCATACGCTTAAAATGGGTAGCGGTGCGACTGGGCATTGAAAAACTGGTGCTCAAACAGGATAAGATGATCTGTTATTTCGTTTCTGACCAGCAGTCAGATTACTACACCTCGTCGCAGTTCCACAACGTGTTGAAATTCGTGCAGACCCACGGGAATGTGTGCCGTATGAAAGAAAAACAAACGCCGAACGGGTTGCGATTGCTATTGACGTTCGACAACGTCAAATCGGTGAAGAAGGCGTTGGAGTTATTGGAGTTGATATAGTGACGTGACCAACCTATAGTTAACGCTTTCAGGGCATGCATGGTGCCCGTTCCGACTTCTGTTGTAGCCTTTACGTACTAAAGACTCTTCATGTCCTTAATCACCTTAAACGCTACGTCCACATCGTCTTCACTGACCAGGATCGTGAATTCGTATGAAGTAGATACGACTTCATTGATGATAATACCTTCCCACGCGAGACGTTGGAAGAGGAAGTAGTAGACCCCCGGCGTTGACACATTGTCTTTCGGCAGTTTGATGGTGATGGAAGCCAGGTTCTCGAACTTATGGATGAGTTTCTCGTTCCCGAAATGCTTATCGACCAAATGGGCGACACTTTCACTGACGATGACGTTGGTTTCGCTCACGCCACGGGACGAGGTGTAGAAAATATCGGAATATTTGCCAATTTCAGCTATCATTTGCGCCTGGCTGTCAAGGATGGTCTCGGAAATGGCGAAGGTGTAATCGATGAGCGATGACCGGACGGTTATTTCACCCAGGCTCTTGAGTACCTTGACAATTTTATGGTTCAGCCGAAAATCAAGATCCTCCGACAGCCGTTTCAGTGCCATGACGATGGCACCTTGCTTGACGTCCTTTCCCAATTCCTGTTGAAGGTCGGGCAGCATGTTGCGCGAAAGTGACGTTAAATTGATAATGCCCTGCGACAACGCACTGAGCAGGAATGGCTTGGTCTTGATGTAGTTTTCTACAACGGCCGAAATTGTTTTCATGAGTAGTTGTGTGTTTGTGATCGCAAAAATACAATGAAAAAACAAAATGTTACAAATGTAACATGATAATTGTCGTTGTTAAATTCCTGCTTTTTGCATTATCGTGTCTAAAAGTGGAAGAAAGCGTCGGGGAGATGCTCGATCTCCGGGCGAGGGCCTCTTACCACTACCGCGATGATGTCGAAACGCACTTCTGCTTCGAGTCCACGCGCCGCGATGAAAGTATCGATGGCCTCCACCAGCAACCGGATTTTTCGGGGTTTTACGAATTCCTGCGGCAAGCCGAACTCGTCGGTAGAGCGCGTTTTCACCTCCACGACCGCTATGATGTTTTCCTTTTGGGCGATGATGTCTACTTCGGCTTTGCCGGATACCCAATTCCGCTCGAGGATCTCATAGCCGTTCCGTTCAAGGAAGGCCGCCGCTTCCTCTTCTCCTAACTTTCCTAATTCGTTGTGTGATGCCATGATCAGGGTGCCTTGGGCGTTCATTCAATGGCGGTAAGATCGGGCGTTTTTGGGGAAAGTCGGATACGGTTTTTCCGTATATCGTTCCCAACGAAAATAGGGCGTCGCGCCTTCTTAGACCTCAAAGGTTTTGAAAACCTTTGAGGTCTAAAGGTAGCGCTGCGGTGGTTTCAGGAGGTACGGGAAAACCGCATCTTTTGTTAAAAATGCTTACTGGAAGATGACGCTGGCGCCGTTTGCCCGCACATCCATCTCAACCTGCTTTCCAAAAATAAGCGCCCGGTTGTCACGGATATGTCCGGCCGGAAAGTTATAGATGACCGGAAAATCGTAGTCTTTGAATATATCCTGTATAATCTGCAAGGCATCCTTACCCCAGGGCACCTGGTTGTCGTTCATCTCGGTCATACCGCCCACTATCACGCCTTTTACATGCTGAAACCAGCCGTTGCGCTTGAGGTTCATCATCATCCGGTCGATGTGGTACAGGTATTCGTCCAAATCTTCAATGAACAATATCTTGTCGCGACAATCCACCTGTGACGCCGAACCCAAAATACTATACAACACCGAGAGGTTCCCGCCGACGAGTTCGCCGGAGACTTTTCCCAGCTTATTATAAGGATGGGACGGGACATCGTATTGCAGCGTCTCCCCAAACAACGCCTTCCGCAGGGTCTCGATGGCAGCAGGGGTGGCCGTCTTCACGTTAAACGCCATGATACCGTGCACGGTTTCGATACCCATGTTGTTCAGGTGGCTATGGAGAACCGTCATATCACTGAAGCCTATTACCCACTTCGGTTTCTGGCGGAATCGCGTGAAATCGATCGCGTCTATAAACCGCACCGTTCCGTAACCGCCTTTTGCCGCCCATACCGCCTTGACGGACGGGTCGTCAATCATCTTTTGGAAATCGGCTGCACGAAGCGAGTCGGAACCGGCCAGTTGGTGTTCCTCGGCGCCAATGCTGGCACCCATCACCACATGCAATCCCCACTTTTCGAGAAGGGAAATCGCAGGTCGCAACGATTCCAGTTCAATTTTTCGCGCCGTAGCCACCAGGGCTACCGTATCGCCTTTTTGCAAAAACTCAGGTGTGGTCATGTGTCGCTGGGAATAGGAGGATGTACTGCTTCCCGCTGTCACAAGCAGCACAATAAGATATCGCCAAGACAGCAGGATTCGCATTCGGCAAAGATAGTAACTACCTCCTCAAATACTTGCGATCCGCCTGTCGCTGCCGTATCTTTGTGATCCTACCCCTTTTCTTTACCATGATCTTTCCCTCTTTTTGGCGGACGGGTGTCTTCCTATTGGCTTCCCTTGCTACCGGCCTCTGCGTCACCGTCATGGCGTTGGTGCTGAAACACGGCACTGAACACTATGAATCCGTCTTCCGTTTGTGGAGCCAGTCGCATCCGTTGGTGCTTTTTATCTTTCTATTCTCTGGCCTTACCTTGCTGGTCAGTCTCCGGAAATGGGCCTTCCGAAACCGTCCTAATAAAGGTATTCGCGAGGTGTTGGGTGCCCTTTCTTCCGGGCATGGACTCCCCTCCTACAAAATCCCGTCGCACCTGGTCAATGGTTTTCTGACAGTGGTAACGGGCGGCTCCACCGGTATTGAGGTTTCGACAGTAGTGGCAGCCGGTGCCGTCGGTTCGCAATGGGGTGACCGCCATGCCTTTTTCCAGAAATACCGCGGGGACTTGATCTGCGCTGGTATCTCCGCCGGTATAACCGCCCTTTTTGGCACCCTTCCCGGTGGGCTTTTCTTTGTATGGGAAGTATTCTCGAAACCCCTTGACTTTCGACGGGCAACGGCCTCATTGGCCGCCTCCTCGATTGCGTTTTTTATCGTGACGCTGGTCGGCGAGCCCGCGCTCTTTCCGCTACCCTTGCATGGTTGGCATTGGCACGCGCTGCCGTATTTCGTTGCGTTGGGACTACTGGCGGCGGTTCATTCCGTTTATTTGACCCGTTGTGTATTGTTCTGTAAAAGCGTCTTCTCGGGGATTTTGACGACTCGCGCACGGGTTCTCGTGGCCTCCCTAATAATGGCCGTATGCATCAGCGTGTGGCCGGCCCTGTATGGAGATGGGTACCACGCGGTCTCCGACATGCTCGGGCAGTTGCCGTCGGCTTCGGTTTATACACTACTGCCGCTTGTAGGCGCGGTTTTGCTCCTAAAACCCATCTGCACGGCCGTTACGTTGGGAGGCGGGGGAGACGGTGGTGTATTTGCCCCCAGTCTTTTTAGCGGTGCCTTTCTCGGAGCCGCCTTAGCCGTGGTGGCCAATACGGTGTTTGACGCTGATGTCATCCCACTGAATTTCGCCGTCGCCGGAATGGCAGCCGCGCTTAGTGCCAGCATACACGCGCCGTTGACTGCCCTGTTTGCCGTTTGCGGTATCGTAGGCGACTACACATTGTGGGCACCCATCGCGTTGTCGGTAACCGTGTCGCACCTGACGGCGAAGAAACTCTTCCCTTTCAGCGTCTATACCTATCCCGCTAAGGCTGCAGGAAATTAGCCTAAGTGCGGCACATTCGCTATTTTTGCGCTCAATTTCCACTGTTATGACGAAACTTCCGAAACGCTATACCATCACGGCGGCACTGCCGTATACAAATGGCCCCATCCATATCGGTCATTTGGCGGGCGTGTATGTGCCATCCGACATCTATGCCCGCTACCTGCGCGCGCAAAATCGCGACGTGGCTTTCATCTGCGGAAGCGATGAGCACGGTGTAGCCATTTCGATGAAAGCGAAGAAAGAAGGCATTACGCCCCAACAGGTAATCGATAAGTACGACGCCATCATCCGGCAATCGTTCGCGGATTTCGGCATATCCTTCGATAATTACTCCCGTACATCGGCGAAAATCCATCACGACACCGCCTCTGAGTTCTTTCGAAAACTCTACGAAGACGGAAAATTCATCGAGGAAACGACCGAGCAATTGTATGATGAGAAAGCGCAACAATTCCTGGCCGACCGTTTCGTAACCGGAACCTGTCCGAAATGCAGCAACCCCGAAGCCTACGGTGATCAGTGTGAGCGCTGCGGCTCTTCCTTGAATGCGACCGACCTTATCAACCCGAAGTCGACCCTGAGTGGTGAAACGCCTGTCTTGCGGACGACCAAACACTGGTTTTTGCCGCTTGACCAATACGACGCCTTTTTACGGGAATGGATTCTAAAAGGGCATGCGAAAGACTGGAAACCGAACGTATACGGCCAGGTGAAGTCGTGGCTGGAGGACGGATTGAAACCGCGCGCCGTGACCCGCGACCTCGACTGGGGAATCCCGGTTCCGGTGGAAGGGGCTGAAGGAAAAGTGCTGTATGTATGGTTCGACGCACCCATCGGCTACATCTCGTCCACAAAAGAATGGGCGGCTCGCGTCGGGAAGGATTGGGAGCCATACTGGAAGGACGCCGATACGAAACTTGTCCACTTCATTGGGAAAGACAATATTGTGTTCCATTGTGTTATTTTCCCGGCCATGCTCAAGGCGGAAGGGAGTTACATCCTGCCTGATAACGTTCCGGCGAACGAGTTCCTGAACCTGGAAGGAAATAAGCTGTCTACCTCCAAAAACTGGGCGGTATGGCTGAACGAATACCTCGAGGAGTTCCCTGGCAAACAGGATGTATTGCGGTATGCCCTGACGGCCAACGCCCCTGAAACAAAAGACAACGACTTCACTTGGAGAGATTTTCAGGCGAGAAATAACAACGAACTAGTTGCCATTTTGGGCAACTTCATCAACCGTGTAGTCGTGCTTACGCACAAATACTATGACGGCATCGTGCCCGAACCGGGTACGTTTTCCGAGGTGGACGAGCAGGTGCTGACCGAAATGCGTGCCTATCCGGACGTCATTGCCAGCTCCATTGAGCGTTACCGTTTCCGGGAAGCATTGGGCGAGATGATGAACGTGGCCCGACTGGGGAACAAATACCTAGCCGACGAAGAGCCTTGGAAAATCGTGAAAGACAACCCCGAGCGCGTCAAAACGCAATTGTTCGTGGCCCTGCAGATTGCTACGGCGCTGGCCGTTGTAGCCGAACCTTTCCTTCCTTTCACTGCCGCCCGCTTACGCCAGATGCTGGGCATGCACCCTTCTCCGGAAGGCGTCAACGATTGGGACGAAGTGGCCAAACCACAGACGATCCTATCACCAGGCACACAACTGGGTGCGTCCGAACTGCTCTTTACAAAAATTGAAGACGCCGACATCCAGAAACAGATTGACAAACTAGAGGCAACGAAAAACGCCAATAAAGCTGAAAATACCGCCGTGGAACCACAAAAAGACCTCATACAATACGACGACTTCGCGAAGATGGACATCCGTACAGGCACCATACTTGAAGCAGAAAAGATGCCAAAAGCGAACAAATTGCTAGTGCTGAAAGTCGACACCGGAATTGACGTACGTACCATTGTATCAGGCATAGCCGAGCATTTCTCGCCAGAGGAAGTGGTAGGAAAACGGGTAACCGTATTGGTCAACCTGGCGCCGCGTGCCCTGCGGGGTGTGGAAAGCCAGGGGATGATCCTCATGACCCAGGATGCCGAAGGAAAATTGGTGTTTGTGAATCCCGATCGCGACGGGGTAGCCAATGGCGCAACCATCAATTAATCATGGATATCAAAGTCATTGCCTTCGACGCCGACGATACCCTGTTCGTCAACGAACCCTATTTCGAAGAAACGGAACGTAAGTTCTGTGGCCTGATGGAGGATTACTTATCACACCAGGGACTCTCGCAGGAGCTGTTCAAGGTCGAGATTGACAACCTTCCCCTTTACGGATACGGCATTAAGGGATATATCCTTTCCATGATTGAAGCGGCGCTGAAGATTTCCAACAATACCGTTCGGGTCGAAGCCGTCGGGAAAATCCTTGAATACGGGAAGGAACTACTCGATAAACCCATCGAACTTTTGGACGGCGTCGAAGCGACCTTACAAGCCTTACACGGTCGGTTTCGATTGGTAGTCGCCACAAAAGGCGATCTGCTTGATCAAAGACGCAAGTTGCACAAATCCGGCCTTGGTAAGTATTTCCACCACATCGAGGTCATGTCAGACAAAAAAGAAAAGGACTACCTAGACCTTTTGAAACGTCTGGACATCGCTCCGTCTGAGTTTTTCATGATTGGAAACTCATTGAAGTCGGATGTGCTACCGGTGCTTGAGATCGGTGGGCATGCCGCCCATATACCCTTCCACACGACCTGGGCCCACGAGCGCATCGACCACGAGGTGGTGCACGAACGGTTTCGTTCCTTTACAACGATTTCTGAGGTACTTCCGCTTTTTTCATAATGACCTGAGGTCGGATAATTTCGTACCTTAGACGTTGTTTTCTATTGCTATGAAAAACCGACTATTGGCTTTGATTGGGCTGCTGCCCCTGACCATCGCCGCACAGACCATTATGCATTCGTTGCCCCTGGAATTGCAACGACCCATCGCACGTCAGCAATTGCTTTTGGCTCCCAACGGAACCAACGGAACCTACCTAATGGCCTCCGACGCTGACCGGACCTACCTCCTTTCCTATAACCGCGCCCTGTTTTTTCGGGACTCGATTTCGGTGCCCCGACCGGATCGGGAATATACCGCTATGGCTGGATATAGTTCAGATACCGAAAGCTTCACCGTATACTGGAGCAAGCCAGACTTTGATAAAATACTGGCCTATCGCTACAACCTGTCGACGCGTTCGGTGTCCAAATCAGTCGTATCAATTGACTACGCAAAACAAACCTATCTCTGCTCCTTCAGCGAGAACAAGCGTTTTTACATTGTTACGGCGTCCGATACGAACCCCTTCCTTTCCTTTTACTGCTTCAGCAACGGAAATCCGGAGGTCCGGACTATCGACCTCTCTTCTTATGACCTCGAAGACACCCGGGGCCGGAAGATCAAACTGAATGAGCTCCTTTTGGCCTCCGGCCTACAGAAAATCGACCCTTCCCTGCCGAATCCGGCGGCTTCCGCTACGGGTCCTGTCAAGCTGTATTCCTTCGAAAACAGGTTTGTACTGACATTTGATATCAACCGGAAGCAAACCGTACTCTTTGCAATCGATCCCGATTTTCACGTGACCCAGAAAACCCTGTCGTTCCCCAGCCTTGAAGGTGCCGAGCGACAGAACTCTTTTTTCCATGAAGGGCGGCTCTATCAATTACTCGTAGCGGAAGAAGCGATGATGCTCACCTGTACGGATGTTGCCACCGGAACGGAAATAGGGCGCTACACCGCCAACGCCAACGAGGACATCAGCTTCCGGAATTCCCCTTTATTAGCCCAGGTAGACGACAGCCCCCCGAACCAAATAACCGGAAGCAAACGCTTTTTGAGACGCCTGTCGGGCAGTTCCGTCGGACTCACCGTATACCGTTCACCGGAAGACCTTCTGGTTACCATCGGGGGGATGCGCGGAATTGCGACCGCCGGCGACGTATTCCTGGGCATCGCGGCCGGAACCGCTATGGTGTTGGGCGGCGGTGCGACGGATTTCGGCGCATTTTCTGATTCGTCGCAATTCGTCTTCTTCGATGCTGTCTTTGATAACGATTTCCGTCATAAAGACATGCCTCCACAATTACTGGCACTCGACAAGATAGGCACCTTTGCAGAAGAAGAGGAGTTGGAAGGCCCGTCCGCATCGGCTGTCTACCATCACGATGTATTGTTTGCTTACTACGACCGCGCGACGAAACAACTCCTACTGCGGCGATTCCGGGACGGTGCCGACGAATGATCCCTGTCGCTTTCCATCCTCTTTATCGACACCCGCTGCCGGAGGGCCACCGCTTCCCGATGCAGAAATATGAGCTGTTGCCGGAACAGTTGCTATACGAAGGCACTTTATCTCAAAGTGATTTCTTTAGTCCCGAACCTGCTTCATTGGATGCTGTCTGCGCCGTCCATGACCCTGGTTACGTTGACGCGCTGTGTTGCCTATCAATCGATCCCCGGGCGGCCCGAAAAGTAGGCTTCCCACTTTCAGCCGAATTGGTCGAACGCGAACTTCGTATTACCCAAGGGACCATCGATGGTTCCCTGAAGGCGCTCGAAACCGGCATTGCCTTCAATATCGCAGGAGGCACCCATCATGCCTACAGGGCACACGGAGAGGCGTTTTGCCTGCTGAATGACCAGGCTGTCGCCGCGCAATACCTATTGGATCACGGTCAGGCGTCACGCATCCTCATTGTGGATCTCGACGTACACCAGGGAAACGGAACAGCGTCTATTTTCGCAGGCCGCCATGACGTGTTCACCTTTTCCATGCATGGTCGTACCAACTATCCGTTCAAAAAAGAACAATCACACCTCGACATCGCACTGGAGGACGGCACCGACGATGCTGTCTATTTGAAAACGTTACACGACATCCTTCCACCCTTATTACGGAAGACAGCACCCGATTTCGTGTTCTATCTGGCGGGAGTAGACATACTCGCAACAGACAAATTGGGAAAACTGGGCTGTACCGTCGAAGGCTGCCGGCAACGCGACCGATTCGTGCTGAGTGTATGCCGGGAGGCGGGTATTCCGGTGCAATGTAGCATGGGAGGCGGGTATTCGCCCGATATCCAAACGATTATCGAAGCCCACGCCAATACCTACCGGGAGGCCGTATCGCTCTACCGTTGATTATTTGCCCAGCAACAACAATTCGCTCACCACTACTTCCGTGAGAAACCGCCGCTCTCCGTTTTTGTCTTCGTAGGTCTTGTGCGTCAGTTTGCCTTCAATCGCAATTTCCTTGCCCTTATTGACATACTTTTCGATGATTTCCGCAGGTTTGCCCCATGCGATGACCCGATGCCATTGCGTTTCCTCTACCTTCTCCCCTTTGTCATTCTTATAAACATCGTTGGTGGCGAGGTTCAGGACGGCCCGCTTTTTTCCTTTTTCGAAATCCTTGATTTCCGGATCACCACCTACGTGGCCGATTAATTGTACGCGGTTCTTAAGTGCATTCATGGCGTGTAAAAATTTAAGGTTTATAGGTGTAAAACTACAGCGGCTTTTTCCTTTTAAAGTACGGGAAAACCGCATCAATTGTTAAAATATCAACATCCGGAGGCGATTGTTCTATCGCTTTTTTCGCACACAATTCGGTTCAATAGCCCTGAATGTCAGCACTTTTTTTTAGATTTGTCGAACCCCACATGTTTACTGTTTTGCTTTCGGCCTCCAAGGCGCCTGACTATGAAGAAAAAAACCTACTCCCTTCTCACCGCATGCGTACTCGCCTGTATGGCCTGTTGGGTACTCTTTACTCTTAAACCTGTGGTGGTTCGCGACAAAGTCCCACTGTCCGAATTTTCGACGAAGCGGGCGATGGAGCACGTGACCCAAATCAGCCAAAAGCCGCATTATGTGGGAAGTCCGGCCCATGAGGAAGTCGTCCTGTATATCGAACAGCAACTCCGTGAGCTCGGATTGCGTCCGCAGCGACAGGAAGGTTTTGTCATCGGCGATGGTGACAAGCTGGTATATGCGCGAAACCTTCTGGCCCGCATCCCGGGAACCAACTCGGGAAAGGCGTTGGTACTTCTCTCCCACTATGACAGTGCGCCACACAGCAAGTCAAAAGGCGCATCGGACGATGCATCCGGTGTGGCTACGGTACTCGAAGGACTGCGTGCCTTCCTTCACAATAAAACGTCCCATCGAAACGATATCATCGTCTTGTTCACCGATGCGGAAGAACTTGGCCTGAACGGCGCTTCTTTATTTGTAAATCGGCACCCGTGGGCAAAAGACGCCGGATTGGTGCTCAATTTCGAGGCGCGTGGCAGCGGCGGTCCATCTTGCATGCTGATGGAGGTCAACGGCGGTAACGCTGCCATGATCCGGGCATTTGCCGACGCCCATCCGCGTTACCCAGTCACCAATTCCCTGATGTACAGCATCTACAAGATGTTACCAAACGATACGGATCTCACGGTTTTCCGCGAAGACCGCCACATCCAGGGCTTCAATTTTGCTTTTATAGACGATCACTTCGACTATCATACCGCGCAGGACGATGCGGCGCGTCTTGATCCTACGACGCTGGCGCACCAGGGCACGTACCTCATGCCGTTGCTCCAGTCTTTGGGGAACGCCGATCTTTCATCGCTGGAATCGGAAGACGAAGAGGTATATTTCAATACGCCTGTCGCGCTCGTCCATTACTCTTTTTCGTGGAACGTGCCGCTTGTGGTCGTCGCCTTTCTACTGTTCGGTGGCATCGTATTCGTCGGATTGGGTAAAAGGGTGTTGGTACCCCGTGATATGGTAGGAGGATTGCTTCCTTTCCTGATTGCCTTGCTGCTGTCGGTACTTGTCAGTTGGGGCGGATGGCAACTGTTATTGTGGGCGTATCCCTCGTATCATGAGATCCAACATGGCTTTACCTACAATGGCTATTGGTACATTGCGGCTTTTTCGGCCCTCACCCTGTCTATTTGTTTTTATTGCTATAAACGCTGGTCAGCCCGTAATAAAGCCCTCAACCACTTCACAGGGCCTTTGCTGTTGTGGATTATCCTGAATGCGGTTCTTTGTGTCGGTTTGCCGGGCGCTTCGTATTTTATCTGGCCGGCCTTGTCTGGATTAGTGATGCTTGCCGTTTTTGTGGCAACCCAACGGGTAAATAGAATCCTGAACTGGATCCTCGCCCTACCTTCCCTGATCATTATAGTACCATTTATCAAGATGTTCCCGGTAGGACTCGGACTGGTGATGATTCCGGGTGCGATGGTGTTGTTGGTATTTCTGTTCGCGCTGGTTTTACCCTTATTAGGTCAGTTCCCGAAAAAGAATGTCTGGGGCTCAGCCCTGTTACTACTCGCTGCGGTGTTTTTCGTGAAAGCCCATTTTGATTCGGACTATGCCAAAGGAAAAGCCCTGCCCGACAGTTTAGTGTATTATCTCAACGCCGACGCGAAAAGTGCTTACTGGGCTTCGTATGACGCCACTGCTGATGAGTGGACGGCGGCTTACCTGGGTACAAATCCCAAAGCTATCCCTGTAGTAAATGACCTGTCGTTGTCGAGCAAATATGGCCGGATGTTTCGTCTGGCTGCTCCTGCCGCATTAGTAAACGTACCGACGCCTTCTATCGATTTCCTGAAGGATTCGACAGCGGGCAATCGGCGCTATCTCTCGATCCGGATTACGCCACGGCGTCCGGTAAACCGCTATGATGTATTCCTGACCAAATCGTGCCGCCTGTACGACCTTAAGGCAAATGGGGAAATCGTTCCTGATCGGTTCTCGTCGAAGATGGCGGCGGGTCGCGACGACAAACTCGTCCTGTCCTATTACGTCAGTGCGCAGCGACCGCTGGAGTTCACCTTTTATGTAGACGCTCATATAAAGCCGCAAATGGAAGTGGTGGAATCTTCGTTTGACTTGTTGGAAAATCCACTTTACGGCGTTAAGCCGCGGCCAGACCGCTATATGCCGAAACCGTTTCTGGTGAACGATGCGGTTATGGTGCGGAAGAAAATCGTACCCTCTGGTCCTTTCACGCCCGCACCGCCCACACAACCCGTCGTTCGCGATACCATTCCCGCAGAAAACCGAAATGGCTGAAATTAGTATTCTTGGATGCGGATGGTTAGGACTTCCGTTAGCGAAAGAACTGATAAAGAATGGGCGCGTCGTCAAGGGTTCTACAACCCGGGAATCCCAGCTGCCGCTACTCAAAGAAGCCGGAATAGACGCGTACCGCCTTATAGCCGGACCCGATGCGTTCGTCAACCATAAGCGCTTTCTGCAATGTGATATCCTAATCCTGACGCTTCCACCCAAAAGAGGTGAAAGTGGCTACTTGGAAAAAATCGTATCGTTGTTTTCCGATTTTAAGGAAGCCGGGATACAGCATATCCTGTTCACGAGTTCGATTTCGGTATATGGAAACGAAAAAGGACTTGTTACGGAAGATACAGGTGTACATCCTGACACGCCATCGGCCTCTGAGATAGTGGCAGTGGAGAATGCGCTGCGAGCTTCCTTCCCGTTGACGACGGTGCTTCGTTTGGGTGGACTCACGGGTCCGGATCGACATCCTATTACGTCACTTGCCGGACGAACTGGTATTCCCGATGGCGACGCACCGATTAACCTGGTGCACCTGGACGATTGTATCGGCGTTAGTAAAACAGTTATTGACCAAAACCGCTGGGGTGAGACCTTCAATGTTGTACCCCCTTACCACCCCTCCAAACGTGCGTATTATACCCAAAAGGCTGCTGAACGGAATCTGTTGCCGCCGACCTTCCTGCCTGGCGGAGCAGACGGACGTATCGTAGACGGCAGCGCGATTACACAGGCTACCGGCTATACCTATTCCGTAGTAGAAACCATATAAAAAAAGGCCCGCGATTGCAGGCCTTTTTTCTACGGGGTAATCCGTTATTTCTTCACGATGAGGAACTCGCTTCGGCGGTTCATCGCGTGTTGTTCTTCGGTGCAGGCCTCTTTGCAGTCGACCTTCGGCTCGCTCTCGCCATAGCCCTTGCCCGAGATGCGGTCTTTGGAGATGCCTTTCGAGATGACATACGCCACCGTGGACTTGGCACGACGGTCGGAGAGGTCGAGGTTATATTTGTCGGAACCGCGGTTGTCGGTGTGCGACTTGACCAGTATCACCATGTTCGGGTTGTTATTCAACACCTGTACGAGCTTGTCAAGTTCGAAAGCGCCCTGCGGGGTGATGTTGCTCTTGTTGTACTCGAAGAAGATGTCTTTGAGGATGATTTCGGTTTCGGTCACGATCACATCGATCGGGTTCAATGCCGCCGGTACCTCTACCTTGCCGCCCTTGTTCTTGTCGATACCAAAGGTGCCGCTCTCAAAGCCGTCTTTCATCGCCTGGACGGTGTAGGACTTGTTACACTCTACCGTATAGACCACCGCCCCGTTCGAGTCGGAGTTGCGCGTCTCAATCACGTTCTTCTTATCGTCGAGGATTGCCACGCGAGCTCCATCGATCGGTTGGCCTGTCTTGGCGTTGGTGACCATAACCGTGGCCTCTACGCTACATATTGGGTCGGCGATGTAGAGATCGTCACTACCCGAACGGTTCGAGGCCAAAAAGCCAATGTTCTGGGCCGTGTTGAAGCTGAAGGAGAAGTCGTCTTTCTCACTGTTGACCGGCTTGCCTAAATTGGTCGCCTCGGCCGGTTTCTTGGTATCGAAGACAAAGATGTCGAGTCCGCCAAGGCCCGGTTTGCCGTTTGAGGCGTAATACAGCAGTCCTTCGTCGGTAATCGATGGGAAGTTCTCCGAGCCTTCGGTGTTGACCATCTTGCCCAGGTTCTCCGGTGTGCCGTAGGTGTCGCCGTTGATGGATACCTTCCAGATATCAGAGCCTCCGAAGCCACCTGGCATATCCGATGAGAAGTACAGCGTCTTGCCGTCTTTGGAAAGGCTTGGGTTGCCGGTAGAGTACTCCTTGTTGTTGAAAGGTACTTCCTTGACATTGCCCCAGCCGTCGCCGGTCTTGGTGGCTTTGTAGATGTAGACCTGTCCGCGGTTAAGCTTCGCGTTCTTTACCTTTCTGTCCTTTACGTATTCCTTTTCCTTGAAGCTCTCCGAGGAGAAGTACATCGTCTTGCCATCGGCGCTTATCGTAGCCGGGCCGTCGTGCCACTTGCTGTTGATACCCGTAATAGGGGTAGGTTCTGCATAGCTGCCATCGGCGTTGCGAACCGCCTGGTACATATCCAGATACGGCTCATCGTTCCAACCATAGGTCTTGCGCGACTTGTTGCGGGCCGAGGTGAAGTAAAGGAAGTTGTCATTGGAGAGCACAGGGCCAAAGTCTGACTCCGGGCTGTTGATGGCCATTGTCTTTACGTTGAAGGCCTTGCTCTTGTCAAGAAGCTTGGGAAGGTAGTCCGGGTTCTTCATGAACTCCACCGCACGTTGGTCCGAGGGGGCCATCGAGGCGAACTTCTTCATCCATTTGTTGGCCTCTTCATACTTGCCGTTCATCTTCAGCATCTGGGCATACTTAAAGTACGTCTCAGCATCCTGGGGCTCGTTGATGATACGGGCATACCACTTGGCTGCTTCCTTCGGGTTGAACATATTGTAGTAGGCTTCGGCCAGTTGCTTGTACACATAGCTGCTCCCCTTCTTCTTCTCTACCAACGATTCGTATTCCTTGGCGGCATCCACATACTCCAATCGACGGAAGAGCTTATCGGCCGTCTCAGTGTCTCTGTTCTGTGCCTGCACCGAGAATGCGGCAGCTAACACAAAACTGAATATAAGTGCTGTTTTTTTCATTGTCGTGTTCAGGTTTATGTTAGAAAAAACGTGGTGAACGTGATACCTTCTTCGGGAAGTCAAGATCGAACAAAAGGATGATCTCGTGCGAAGACGTGGTAACGGTCTTGATATCCGAGATCACATGGTCATAGGCATAACCGATGCGGATGTTCGGGTTGATCGCATAGTTCACCAATCCACCAAAGCTGTCATCTACACGGTAGGTGGCACCGATTTCAAACTTCTCATTGAAGAGGAAGTTGGTCGAGACATCCACCGACGTAGGGGCATCAAAGGCACCTTTCCACATCGCAAAGGGCTTGAACTTAACCGTCGAACTCAGGTTGAAGACATAACCTCCGGTAAGGAAGAAGTGCCGCGTCTCGCTGCCGAACTTCCGCCCGTTGTAGTCCAGTTGGGTCGCCTTGAGCATGTTCGGTACCGAAAAGGCCAGGTAGTAATGGTCGGTGTAGTAGAACAAACCCCCACCGATGTTCAAATACACATTGTTGGTGTTCTCCTGGAAGGCGTCATCGCTCGGGTCGGGAAGGTTCCCGTTGTTGATGTCGCTGTATAGACCGATCCGCTGGAAGGTAGCGCCCGCCTTCAGACCAAAGGCCAGGCGGTGCTCACCGTTCAAACGAAGGGTGTAGGAGAAGTCACCATAGGCGTTCTGCTCCTCTACAGGACCGATCTTATCCGATATCACCGAAAGACCCAAACCTACGTTCCTGCCAACAGGCAACGAACCTGAAAAGGTAGCCGTCTCAGGGGCACCGTCCAAATTAACCCACTGCTTGCGGTAGAGAAGACCCATCGAGAGATGGTCTTTCGAGCCCGCATACGCCGGGTTCATAACGTTCATATTATACATATACTGCGTATAGTGTGGATCCTGCTGCGCATAGAGACCCGTAGCACCCAGCAAAACGGCTAACGCCGCCAAATATAGTTTCTTCATCTGTATGGTAATTTATAGCCTGCCCCGAAGGGCAGGCCTGAATTTAGGTTGCCGTTTATCTGTTGATGTAAATCCAGCCCGTCAGCTGGTCGCCTTCCGCCGTCTCTATAACATAAAAATACGTAGCCGAAGGAAGCGTCTCGCCCCCAGCAGAATGACCATCCCACTGGTTGGTGTAGTTCAAATACTCATACACCTGGGTGCCGTAACGATTGAAAATCGTCAACTTCTTGACGTTATAACCACTCAGATCAAACGTGTCGTTCTTACCATCCCCGTTCGGAGAAATACCACGCTGGATGCCGCAGGCGATGAAATTCTCGGTAATCGGTTGCACCGATTTACATCCGTCAGGGGTTGTTACAGTAACTGTGTACGTTCCTCCTTCCGTTACCTTGATAATCCATGGTTCGATACCCGGTTGGAACGGTGCGGTGCCCGTCCACTCAAATGTGGCAGTAGCCGGATCAAATGAGTTGTTCACCGGAATGGCCCGAATCAGGAACACATTGTTCTCACAACTGTTGTCGCTTCCAATGGTTACGGTCGTGTTGTTCTCGCCGACGTTAACCGGGAATGGTCCTGCCTGACAGCCCAAACGCTCGATGGTCAACTGATAGGTTCCTACCTGATCGGCACTGATCGTGGCGCCCGTGGCGGTTGTCCCATCTGGTCGAGACCACGTGAAGCTCACCAGCGGATCGTTGATGTCGAAATTATTGGCTGTGAATGAAACCAATACACTCTGGTTGTCGCATATCGTATACGGCTCTCCGACAAACGATACCGTGTAGTCTATAGCGCCCTCCGCGATCGCAAATGGTTGCGGTGTAGACGGACATCCATAAATATCCACGCTTACCGTATAATCGCCCGCTTCGTCAACCGGCAATATACCGGTTGTGTTGGTGACATCGCCACCGTTTGGACGTGTGAACGTATACGTGATCGTAGCTCCGGCAGGTGGATTGGTCACGCTAGCGGTCACCGTGCCGGTTTCATCCGGACACAGCGGTGTGTTACCTGTAACACTTACGGCCCATGCCGGCGTCGACGCCCCTACCGTAAATGGATAATCCGTGTCGCATCCTAAGATGTTTACGTTCACATTGTAATTACCAGGACCCGTAATGACAAACGAGTTACTGGCACTCACCACAGGTGTACCTCCCGGCGTCGTGTAGGTGTATTGTACCGGATCGCCGTTCGTGTTATTACTAATGCTTACCGTGATGGTAGCCGATTCAGACGGACAAAGGGTTGCAGGCGCATTAACGGATACTGCCCACTCGTCTGTATTCTCTATAACGTCGAATGTCTGGGTCGTGGTACAGCCCTCATTGTTGACCAATACCGAGTACGAGCCGTAGCCCGCTGCACCTACTACCGTAATGGACTGGCCTGTATCGAGAAGTGTGCCGGAAGGGCCTGTCCAAACATACGTCACTAATGTCGGGTCGAAATTACCCGCAACCGGCTGCACCGTAAGCGTTGTCGACTCGTCTGGACAAATCGCCAATTTTCCGTCAATTGTAAACTGCGGCGTCAGGTCCTGTACGGTCAGGGTAAACGATATCAACTGTTTACATTCTGTAGCGGTGTTAGAGACACGCACCCAGATTACCTGTCCGTTAGTGCCTGAAAAAGCTGCCGGGTCATCAATATCGGTAACGTTTTCACTTGCGTGTTCCTCTGTCAGGAAGTAACCAATCGTATGAGTACCCGGAGTGAACGGCGCCATGATGTTATCTGTGTTCACTGTAAGGTCGAACAAAGCGGAGCTGGAAGCCGTACAGATTACCAGGTCGTCAGGTGTTCCTGGCAATGCGTCCTGGTAGTACTCGATGGTTACGGTGTCGGTTGCGCTACAAGTGGTATTATTGAACTGGGCCTTTACGGTATAGTCCCCAGCCTCTGTCACGGTAAGATTGGGTTGGGTTTCGCCCGTAATCAGTTCGGTTCCATTATACCACTCAAAGGTATACTGTGCCGGATCCAATCCGCTTTGGATGGTATACTCATCCCCCACACAAATCGCGTTGCCGTTTTCTACCGTAAGGTCAAGACCTAAATCAACATTTCCAATCTGAAAGTCCTGAATAAATACGGCAGAATCGAATGCCGTATCGAAACCTCCGAATCCCCCGTCATCCCCTAGTACAATTTTCATATGGTACAATACGCCGGGGGTTACATTAGCTTCTGCAATCATCTTCTTTGTGATACCACGGAAATCCGTCATAGAAACAATAGTGGGCGTACCTCCCGGCAGAAAATCGTCGTACAAATGATCAAACCAATCAATATTTTCCGACGAGCAGCTATTATTGAAAATATTATCCCTGACGGTAAATGTACAGACAGGATCATCCGTTCCTGGAACCACTGCCATGTTGATCGTCTCGCCAGTTACCGTATTGGTAAGAAAGAACGCGAAGAAATCACTAAAACTACACTGGAAGGTGCCGTATTCATCGGAAGCGAAGATGAAGTCGAAGAAAATGTAATCGGTAATCGGAGTAAAGTCGAACTCGAGTCTGGCGACATTCGAACTAATTCCACCATCCGGATCTACCTCGTTAATCAGCGCGGTGAGATCGGCATCCGCCGGATTTCCATTATCAAAACTTTGGGTACCCGTTTCAGGCCCTGGGGCGTCTAAAACATTCCCTGAAGTTAGGATGATACCCTCTGCTAAGGCGAAATCAGAGTTGGCTTTGCTGAAATATCCTACCCCTGCCGGAGATGACGTAATATTTGAAATCAAGGCGCAGTCGGAATCAATAAAAACTTCTTCCACTAGTTCCGTGATTGTATAGTCTGTTACACTCGTATAAATAGGGGGAGGAACGTTTCCTATACAAATATCGAACAGGATGTCCTGTAACGTGTTCTCCTCCGACCATAGTCTTATAAAATAGACTGCGCCTTCCGTTGTGTTGTTAAGCACTGCCTGATTTTCCGTAAAACATCCCAGGGAAGTAAGAGTGCTACAATCCGTGGTCGTTGAAAACACCTGGAAGTTGACATTTGTGGAAGTACCCTGTATATTCTCTAAAGTAATAATCTGCTTGGCACCGTTTGCCGTAAACTGGAACCATACATCATCATCCTCAGAACCCGCGCAACCATTTGTAAACCCACCTGTCGAAGCGGTTGCGCCTGTGACCGTTCCCGGTGTAGTAGTTACACATTCAAAACTCGGGTTAACGGCAGCGACGATGGCAGTGCTGCAGTCGTCATTGGTTATGTCCGGTGGCGTAGTAATACAAAGATCGAACGTCGTCAGGGCGTTGGCCTGTGTGTTGGCATTACTGTAGACACGGATGTAGTAGACATTATTAGGGATAAGTCCGTTAGCGATACTCACGTTCGGTGTTGAACAATACAATTGCGTCATAGTTGAACAGTCCGGCCCGGTCAGCGCATATACGGTGTGGTTGACGTCGCCGCCGCCGCCTACTACATTGCTAAGGGTAATGATGTGGATATCATTCGTAGCCGTAAACATATACCATACGTCGTCATCCTCTTGTCCAGGACAACCCACCGGCTGAGACGACTGGGTGGCGCCCACCGTACTGCCCGACACATCGTCGACGCATTGACGTGTAGGATTGACCGGTACGTTGATAGCCGCCGTACACTCGTCGTTCACAGGTTTGGTGGTGAAAGTTTTTGGATTAAGTATCGTCCAGGTACTGACATCCGAACCCGAGCATATAGCGCGCACATAATAGATGTAGTTCGTTCCCGGAAGCAGACCTGTTGCCGTAAATGGTAGTGGCGCATTCGCTACATAATAGTTGTCAGTGGTGTTGGTCGGATCGGCCAAAGGCTGTCCGTTCACCGGGAGAGGCCCTCCAACCGGCACCACATATACTTCCCATTGAGTCTCCGAGCCACCCGGCGTCCAGGTGAGTTCGGCCGTGGTTTGGGTAGTGGCCGCGATGTTTAGGTTGAGCGCCGTGGGCTTCGGACACGTCGGCGGATCACATTCCGTTACCGAGTTCCAAATTACAGTTCCGGGTGTTCCGGTTCCGGGCGCATAGGTATAGATAATATCCGTGAACGGATTCTGTACTGTAAATCCAATTTCATCCGGCGCAGTTCCGGCAGTTTGCCAAAATACGTCGAATGGAATGTCGTCGCAAAGCGAAATATTTACCGTTGTGGGACCGGCGCCGTTTATGGTACCCCCTATCAGCGGTGTGATTGGAATGCCATTCTGTCGAACTTGAAGGCGTGCGCCGTTCCATCCGTTGGCACCTAAATCGGTCAAAACGAATTTGTAAGTACACTTGTCCGCAGCGTCGCAGGTGATGGTGTTGAAAATAATCGGGCCAGCCCACGTACTCTTATCATCACCCGGACATACGGTACGGATATAGTAATAATAAATCGTAGCCTGAGTCAGGCCTCCAATATTAAATGTATAAGGTCCTGGAGGTGCTCCGACCTGCGCAGCACTTACCGGATAGATGGTGCCCTCGGCAGGGTTCACACCCGGAGGTGCCGGTGCATTCGGCCATCCTGGAATAATCAGGATCTCCCATTGCGAATCGGTTGGTGTTCCCGGTGTCCATCCAAAATCAGCCGAGTTCAGTGTGATATTGGTAACCGTCGGAGTGGTTGGTTTCGGACAGGTGGGAAGCGTTGTAAAGTTGGTACAAACCCAATCCGGCGTTGTGAAGTCGCATTGTACGCGAACACAGACCTGATAAGGGGTATCGGGCGTCAGCGGCACAATTGTCGTAAACGGATTGGACGTAATGTCATCGTACGTTGGTACGGTTGCATCGTCAGGTGCCGGTCCACCGCCTGGCCCGACGAAAATATCCCATGTATCGGTTCCTGGCGCACTCCAGTTGATTTGAGCGCCATTGGTGGTGATATTGCTAACCGTTAGGTTGAGAGGGAAAGTATCACAGGTAGTCGCCGAGCACGTAGCGCTTGTCACACCGGAATATACCGTTTGGTTGACTCCGCTCACACCTGCCGGCTTCAGGAAGATGGCCTGCCCAGCCGAGTTCAGGATGGTCAGGATACACTGCTGCGGTTGCGTTCCCGCTGTGTTCCAGAAAACGCTGAACGGCTGGCCCGGACAAAGTTGAACCGCTACGTCCACAGGTCCTGCGCCCGCATTGTACGTAGAGCCGATAGTGGCTAACACCGCGTTGTTCTGTATGATTTGCATCCTTGCGCCGTTCCAGCCGTTATTGGCCGAGTCGGTCATACGGAAGGTATAGGTACATTTATCAGCATCGTTACAAAGAGGCGTCGTAAAAGGAAATGGCCCATACCAGATAGACGTATTTCCGCTGCCGTCAGGGCAAATTCCCTGCACCCAAAATTCGTAGGCTACACCTCCGGTAAGACCAGAAACCGGGAAGTTCGTGTTCGTGTTGGCAACAACGCCCCCACCTGTCGGAACCGGTGAAGAGGCAGGTTGTGTGACGACATTCCACGAGGTGTAGGCACCTAACGCCGTCGCACCCGCAGCCCATGATAATTCGGCGGAATTCGACGTTATAGCACCAGCAGTACCACCTGAGATAGGAGTAGTCGTGGCGCAGGAAACACACTGCAGCACAAGATCGTATGCTACGTTGGTAACGGCTGCAGTCGAAGAGATAACTATATAATACGTAGTGCCGGCTGTCACATCAAAATTGAAGGTGCGGGGAGTTCCATTATTATTCGCGGCACCCGCTATACAATTCACACCGATGTTGGCACAACTGGAGTATACGAATATACCCGAGTTATTCTGAACCGGATCCATCCAAAGGTTGATCGTACCGTTTGAGGTGGCCGTATAGGAATAAACCACTTCAGGCCCCGCCATGTAATTGGTAGTCGCAGGCACGGCTCCACAGAGCGATCCGGCTGCGGGCGACTGGATGGTATCGAAATCGTCGCCGTAGTCCTGCGTGCTGCCCGAAAACTGGGCTGGGCACGTAGTAATGGGAATTGGGCAGTCACAAAGCGATCCCGCTGGGATGGTGGTAAAATTGAGAGGCCCTACCCATCCGCTGAAATTATTGTCGCCGCAATCGGTACGCACGTAAATAGAATACACGGTGCTGGGCGACAACGTCGTAGGTGTGTAGGTTGTGCCCGTTACCGATACTGCCAATGCATCATTTATTGGATTGCCTTCCGGGATCACCAACACCTGGAAATTATTTTGTCCGGCAGGTGCCGTCCATCCGATAGGTGCGCCGGAACACGAGGCGGCACCTACCGTAATATCCGTCACAGGTTGGCACTGCTGCACAAGGTTGACGTTGTCGATGAGGAAACGCTCACCGGTACGCGCCGGTGTAGGTTGCGTATACTCGCGGACGAAGGCGATATAAACCTGTTGACCGAAAAACACGCTGTTGAATTCGACCGTACGAAGATCGCAATCTGTCACATCACCGTCATCAAAGTCGTTTAGCTCCGCTTCGGTCCAGGACTTAGCAAGTTGGTAGGATGCGTAATCGGTTTGAGCCCCGGTGGTAATCATCACCCGAAACTTTGTATTTGAATCACCGATTTGGAATTGGCGCACGAGAAAACGGAGTTGTCCGTCAGTCGGCATTGTCACCTGATTGGTAATCAACCAGTCTTGTTCGGTATTACCCAGGCCAATATTTTCATTATTGATGTAGGCACCTTTTGTGCCGCTGCAGGCTGTAATAGCGGCGGGAGACCACTCCCATGCGAATGAGGCTCCCACTACGCTGCTGGTGGTCCAACCCGTGGGCGGGAACGCACTTTCAAAGTCTTCGTTGAGCTGGGCGTAGTTGACACAACTCCACAGCATCAGCAGCAATAAAGTAATTTTTTTCATGCAATTGAGGTTTAAAAATGGTAATCCTTTGTCAAAAAAAGGTATAGTTTCAAAAATAAGGAATTTTGCCAAGAAAATCTTAATCTTTGGTTATTTCACAAAATGTGTAAAATTGCGATTTTATGTAACATTTCGCTAAAAAGCCGCGATTTCGTTACAAATCCCAACCTTTCCTCTCTTCGTATTTTTATTATCTTTGACGGCAATGACCAGCTTTTCCCTACTTGACGGAAAGAAAGCGTATTTCGCCTCCGACCAGCACTTTGGCGCTCCCACGCCCGCGGAAAGCCGACCGCGTGAAGACCGGTTTGTGGCCTGGCTCGATACCATCAAAAAAGATGCGGAGGTACTGTTTTTGGTAGGAGATCTCTTTGATTTTTGGTTTGAGTATCGCACCGTGGTCCCGAAAGGATTTGTACGGGTTTTGGGCAAACTGGCGGAACTGCGCGACAGTGGTGTCATCATTCATTTTTTCGTCGGCAACCACGATCTCTGGATGCACGATTACTTCCAAAATGAACTTAACATACCCGTGTTTCATGACAATCAGGTCTATCAACTCGGCGAACAGCGTTTTCTGGTAGGTCATGGGGATGGAAAAGGACCCGGAGACAAGGGTTATAAGCGGATGAAAAAGGTATTCACGAACCCTTTTTCGAAATGGCTGTTCCGCTGGCTGCATCCGGATTTGGGAGTGCGTCTTGCGCAGTACCTGTCGGTCAAGAACAAACTGATCTCGGGCGAGGCTGACGTTCGTTTCCTGGGTGAGGATAAGGAATGGTTAGTACAATATAGCCGTCGTAAACTTGAAACCCAACACTATGATTACCTGGTTTTCGGCCACCGCCATCTACCCATGGTGATTTCGTTAGGAGAAAAATCGCGATATGTGAACTTAGGTGATTGGATTGGGTATTTCACCTATGGTGTATTTGACGGAACCGACTTCCAACTAAACACCTTCGCCGGTTAATTCCGGCCAGCCCCGTTTACAAAGTCAAGCAGGCGAAGACGGAATAAGGCGCCTTCCACCAAATCGTCCAACAATTGCAATTCTAAACCGGAAACTGCCAATTCTATTTGGGGATAGGGCGTAGTCAACCGCCTTTTTTGCTGGCATCCCGCCGGGCAACCTTTGCAGCCGTTGTTGAGGGCGTCGCGTATATGTCCGCCGAACGAAACCAGTTCTTCTTCCGTCAGGTAAAATCCGGTATCGCGAAACACCAATTGCATCCGGTGCGATAAGAGCTTGCCCTCTCGCTTCCAATAAAAAACAATTCCGATATCATTGATATACAGAGGTGCGATGCTATCCATATCCCAAAGATAGCTATTTAAATTCATTCTAAATAACTATGCTTAGAAATTTTGCCGGATATCTTTCATGCGCAACTGGGGCGTAATTTCGCCGTTCCATTCATTCTCTTCCAAACAAAAAATAGTGGAAAAAGGGCGCCTGTTCGCTACCTGTTCCAGGCGGTCTCCTAAACCAAAGGCGATGGCCCCGATGCCGTCGGAATCGACCTGCCGCACGAACATCTTCAGGTGTTCCCCGTTTTGGCCGATGCGCTTGGCATATCCGGTATCATGCACGTTACGAGATAAGAATACCGGCATTCGGTTTCCCGGGCCGAAGGGTTCGAACATCTTTAGGATGCGGCGGGTCTTCGCGTCCAAATCCGTAAAGGCCACTTCGGCATCGACGGTTATCTCAGGTACTCTCAAAGCCTCCGGTAATGTATTTTTTACCGTTTCCTCAAAGGCATCCTTGAAATCCTGGTACTTCTCCGGCTGCAATGTCATGCCGGCCGCATACATGTGCCCGCCAAATTGCTCGAGGTGCTCGGCGCATGTCTCAAGGGCATTGTATACGTCGAAACCCGACACAGAACGGGCCGAAGCTGCATACTTGTCACCACTTTTCGTAAACACCAACGTGGGTCGGTAATAGGTTTCGATCAGCCGCGACGCGACGATCCCAATTACCCCTTTGTGCCAGTCTTCCTGAAACACGACGGTCGTATAGCGGTCTTGCTCCCCCTTTTCCTCAATCTGCCACAGTGCCTGTTGGGTGATGGCTTTATCGAGATCCTTTCGGTCGGCATTGTACTGTTCGATTTCCTTCGCGTATTCCAGCGCCTGATTGAAATCGGTCTCGCATAATAAGGTGACGGCATGCTGGCCATGTCGGATACGCCCCGCCGCATTGATCCGCGGTGCCACGATGAACACGACATCCGAAATATCAATGACACTCTTCCGGGTTTGGAACAACAACGCTTTGAGTCCCGGACGCGGATGGCTATTCATCACTTTCAACCCATAGTACGCCAATACCCGGTTTTCGCCCGTAATGGGCACAATGTCGGCCGCAATCGCCGTCGCCACCAAATCGAGATACGGATACAAATCCAGCAGTCCCTGCTGTCGGTTAGCGCCAAGTGCCTGTACCAGTTTGAACCCTACGCCACAGCCGCACAACTCGTCGTACGGATAGGTACAGTCATCGCGCTTTGGGTCGAGTACCGCCACAGCATCCGGAAGTTCAGGCCCCGGGCGGTGGTGGTCGCAGATAATGAAATCGATACCTTTTTCTTTGGCATACGCCACATGCGCGACCGATTTGACGCCGCAGTCGAGTGCGATGATCAATGTAATACCGTTGTCATCGGCATAATCGATGCCTTTGAACGACACGCCATAGCCTTCGTCATAGCGGTCTGGGATATAGGTGTCGACCTTGTCATAAATAGAATGAAGATACGTCGAGACCAGCGCCACCGACGTCGTGCCATCCACATCGTAATCGCCGAACACCAGGATGCGTTCGCTGTTTTCGATGGCCCGTTCCACTCTTGCCACCGCTTTGTCCATATCCTTCATCAGGTACGGATCGTGAAGCGATTCAAGGGTCGGTCGGAAAAAATCCTTTGCTTGGTCAAAGGTCGTGATACCGCGCTGTACCAGAAGGCGCGCAACGAGTTCGGTCACATTCAGTGCCGACGCCAATTCGCTGACCTGCGTAGCGTCGGGTTTCGGGATAAGGGTCCATCTCATAGGTGCTGGCATGGCGTGTAAGGAATACGTCATGCAAAAATAGGAGGTTTTGAGGGGACGGAATTACGGTTTTTCCGCGTCTTTTCCGGAAATGGCTCCGCCGACCACCACCACGATCTCGCCCTTCGGCGGACGGGCCGTGAAATGGGCCAGCACCTCAGCCGCCGTGCCGCGAACCGTTTCTTCGTGCAATTTCGACAGCTCGCGCGAAACTGAAACCGGTCGGTCGGCACCAAAATACTGTACAAACTCCGCTAACGTCTTCACTAGTTTATGGGGCGACACATAAAATACCATCGTACGGGTTTCAGTCGCCAAAGCCAAAAAGCGGGTTTGTCGTCCTTTTTTATCGGGTAGGAAGCCTTCAAAGAGGAAACGGTCATTGGGTAGTCCGCTGTTGACGAGGGCAGGCACAAAAGCGGTGGCGCCGGGCAGGCATTCCACCCGGATGCCATTTTCGATAGCGGCACGTGTCAGGAAAAACCCGGGATCGGAAATAGCGGGCGTTCCGGCATCCGAAATCAGCGCGATGGATTGTCCGCCTTTGAGACGGGCCACCAGCCCCTCGGTCGTTTTGTGTTCGTTGTGCATGTGGTGCGACTGCATGGGCGTTTCGATTTCGAAATGCTTGAGCAGGCGACCGCTGTTGCGGGTATCTTCGGCAAGGATGAGATCGGCCTCTTTCAACACCTTAATGGCGCGAAAGGTCATGTCTTCAAGGTTGCCGATAGGCGTGGGTACGATAAAGAGCGTTCCGGAAGACATTAACTAAATTTACGCTCGACGACTTCGAGGAACCGCTGTTCGTAGTCCTCTTTGCCGGTCCAGTTGTTATAGTCAGGCTTCACCATTTGTTCAATGAACTGCTGGGCTTCTTCAAAGGTGGCGAGGGTGTTGAGTTGGGAAAGTACGCGGTTCAGGTCTTCGCTGCTTCCGCCAAACAGGTTTTTCTCAAAACCGATTCGGTCGTTCAGGCCGATGACGATAGCCTTGCCGGTGTCGGCCAAAGGCGAGGGTTTGGGCGCTTCAAATTTTTCAGGGTCCGGTATCGAGCGCACTTCCGGCTCCGGTGTTCCGGCCAGGGCAAAGGCCACTTCTTCCACCGATTCAGGCTGCAGTGGCGTTTCCGGAACTTCGAGGGCCACTTCCTCTTTTGTATCTTGTTCGCCCGCTTTCACAAACACCGGCTCGTCGTAGTGGTGCATCAACAAATCTTCAAACGAAGCCTGCACTGGTTTTGGTGCGGGTTCCGGGTCGTCTTGCGGCACTTCGGCCACCGGCTCTGGTTCAACGGTGGTTTCTTCCGGCTCTGCGACCGCTTCTTCCGGTTCGGGCGATTCGGGTGCTTCTTCAACCGTTTCTTCTTCGGCAACAGCTTCCTCCGCTTCCGCAACAGGTTCCTCTTCCTCTATCCCTTCTTCAGGTTCCGAAACGGTTTCTTCCGCTGCAACTTCCGGCGCAGTTTCCGGCACCACTTCGGTTGCGGATTCCGAAACAGCAGCCGCTGCCGGTTCTGTCATATCGGCGGTGTCAAACGCGGTCGGCTCTACCTCCTCATCGATCAACGCCTCGACGTCGGCACGCCCGAGTGTAGGCTTTGTGCCGTCGAAATGCGCCTCCACAAACCGCATCACCGCCAATTTCTCATACAGTCGACGGGTCTCGACATATAACTGGTCAAGGTCCGATTTGTTCTTCATCTGGAGGATCCGGTGTGCAATACTGATGAGTTCGGCTTCGAGCTTTTTTTTCATAACTTTTGGAATATCGGTAGAGAAGGCGTACCTTTTTTAATACATTTGTTTCTGTCACAAAGTAAAAAAATCTATCCTGTTCCGGGACAGAAAAAACGAAAAATGTTTCTCGAAAATACCGTCAACCACAAGGAGCAATTCGGATGGATCGAAGTCATCTGCGGCTCGATGTTTTCGGGGAAAACCGAAGAACTCATCCGTCGCCTGAAGCGCGCGCAATTTGCCCGCCAAAAGGTCGAAATCTTCAAGCCTGCCATCGACACGCGCTACCATGACGAGATGGTGGTCTCGCACGACAGCAACGAAATCCGATCGACACCGGTGCCCGCCGCGGCCAATATTGCCATTCTGGCACAAGGTTGCGATGTGGTCGGTATTGACGAAGCACAGTTCTTTGACGACGAGATCGTAGCGGTCTGCAACGACCTCGCAAATTCAGGCATACGGGTTATCGTGGCCGGACTCGACATGGACTTCAAAGGCAACCCCTTCGGCCCCATGCCGGCACTGATGGCTACAGCCGAGTATGTTACGAAAGTACACGCTGTGTGCACCCGCACCGGCAACCTCGCCAACTATAGTTTCCGGAAAGCCGATAGCGACCAACTGGTGATGCTCGGTGAAACCGAAGAATACGAACCCCTTAGCCGTGCCGCTTTCTTCAACGCCATGCGGAACGAGAAAGAAGCGCCCGGTTCGAAATCCAGGACGTGATGCACCCGTCATTTGTAGCCACCGCCGAACTTTTGGGTGCCGCCGTCAGTGGGCAACCGGAAGGTACCGTCCGGCACGTATCGATTGACAGCCGCTCGCTGCAAAACGGTCCGGATACCCTTTTCTTTGCCCTGGTGGGGCCGCATCATGATGCACACGATTTCATCCCTGAGCTCATCATGAAAGGCGTACGGCATTTTGTCGTGTCGCACATTCCCAAAGGCTACAAAGACGGAGCTGTTTTCCTAATCGTTCCGGATACGCGTGACGCGCTGCAACGATTCGCGGCCTGGTACCGCGCGCAGTTCCATTTTCCTGTGATCGGCATTACGGGCAGCAACGGCAAAACCATCGTCAAAGAGTGGCTCAATTTCGTGTTGAGTCCGGATTACCATATCATCCGTTCACCCAAAAGCTACAACTCGCAGGTGGGCGTCCCGCTTTCGGTTCTGGCCATCAACGAACGGCACACGTTGGGCATTTTCGAAGCGGGCATATCGACCGTGGGCGAAATGGCGCGATTACAGTCCATCCTGAAACCTAACATCGGGATTTTCACTAATATTGGATCGGCCCACGACGAAGGTTTTACCTCCACCGAGGAGAAAATCCGTGAGAAGATGCGGCTTTTCCAGGAGTGCGACGTCCTCATCTACCGACGGCATCCGCTAGTTAACCGTTGTCTTCCTGAGCGGGTCAAAACCCTGAGTTGGAGTGAAACGGAGCCGGCTGACATACAAATTCAACGAAAGACCGATGGCGTGCACACCCACCTGTCTGTCGTATTCGACAACCGTTCCTTCGAGGTCGGTATTCCTTTCCTTGATGATGCTTCGGTCGAAAACGCCGTGCATTGCCTGGCGACATTGCTGTACCTTGGCTACGATCCGGCGGTCATACGATCGCGGTTGGCCCAATTGTATCCGGTTGAAATGCGGCTGCAGGTCAAGGATGGCATCCACAACACCATCCTCATCGACGACAGTTACAGCTCGGACTTCGAATCGCTGCGCATCGCCTTCGACTTTCTCGAAAGCCAGAAACAGCATCACAAGAAGACGGTCATCCTTTCCGATATCGTCCAGAGCGGACTCGACAACGACACGTTATATGAACGTTTGTCGGCGTTAATAAAATCGAATCATATCACCCGGGTAATCGGCATCGGGCCTGTGATTTCGACGTATGCACCACTGTTTCCCAAAGCGGAAATGTACGAGACCACCGAGGCTTTCATCGCGCGGTTCGATCGTAACGCTTTCGCGGATGAAACCCTGCTGGTCAAGGGCGCGCGGTCGTTTTCCTTTGAAAAGATCGTGCGGCTGCTGGAGGAAAAAACGCATGAAACGGTGTTGGAAATCAACTTGAATGCCCTCGGCCACAACCTGAATTTCTTTCGTGCGAAACTGGCGCCGTCTACCCGGTTGATGGTGATGGTCAAAGCATTCGGCTACGGCAACGGCGGCTTCGAGATCGCGAAACTTCTCGAACATTATAAAGTCGATTATTTGGGTGTCGCTTTCGCGGATGAAGGAATCGCGCTGAAGTCGGCGGGAATTGCACTTCCAATCATGGTGATGAACCCTGAAACCACCAGTTTCGCCTCGATTATCCAAAACGGGCTCGAACCGGAAATCTATAGTTTCAAAGGACTTCGGGCGTTTCGGGACCTGGCCCGCGAGTTTACACTTGAAAGGTATCCGATCCACATCAAGATCGACACGGGCATGCACCGGTTGGGCTTTTCGGCCGATGACATCCCGGCGCTAATCGAGGAATTGTCGGGTAGTCCGGAATTACGGGTGACCTCCCTCCTCTCACATATGGCCACCAGCGATGATCCCGCCCACCGGGAATTCGCTTTGGGGCAGATTGCGCTGTTCGACCGCTTATCGTCTGACATGATGCGCGCGCTCGACATCCAACCGATACGTCACATCCTCAATACTTCGGGCATCCGTCATTTTCCGGAGGCGCAGTACGACATGGTGCGACTGGGCATCGGGCTTTACGGCATATCGAACGATCCTTCGGAACAGAAATTCCTGGAAAATGTGGGCACGCTGAAATCGGTCGTTTCCCAATTACGGACCATCCCCACGGGGGACAGTGTGGGCTACGGACGCCGCTTCCGGGCACCGCGTGAAACGACGGTCGCGACGATTCCGATCGGATACGCCGATGGCATACGCCGCGCATGGGGCAATGGCCTGGGCTATGTGGTACTGAATGGCATGCGGGCTCCGATCATCGGATCAGTGTGTATGGACATGCTGATGGTGGATGCCACCGGAATCGATTGCCGCGAAGGCGATCCGGTGATGGTGTTTGGCGAACGTCCGACGGTGGTGGAAATGGCGGAGAAACTACATACGATTCCGTACGAAATACTCGTCGGTATCTCTCAACGGGTAAAACGTGTTTTTTATCGGGAATAAGGAAAAAGATTACGAAGATTTTCTTTTTTTGTACATTAGTACCTAACCAAAACACTCTATTATGGGATTTTTTAAAGATTTCAAAGCCTCGCTCATGAAGGGCGACGTGCTGAGCCTCGCCACCGCGGTGGTCATTGGCGCCGCTTTTGGCAAGATCGTAAGTTCAGCCGTTGATGACATCATTATGCCGATTGTCGGACTGATTACGGGTGGGATCGATTTCACCAAAAAGTTCATCACGCTTGACGGCAACCACTACGAAAACCTGGACGCGGCGAAAAAAGCCGGCGCTGCGGTCATTACCTATGGCAACTTCGTGCAGGCGATCATCAACTTCGTTATTATTTCCTTCTTTATTTTTGTAGTGCTTCGCGGCGTTGAACGCACCCGTAAAAAAGAGGAAGCCGCACCGGCCGCACCTCCAGCCCCTTCGAATGAAGAAAAGCTGTTGGCTGAAATCCGCGACTTGCTCAAAAAATAGAAAGCCCGCTACATTATATATTCTAAACCCCGTGATGAGCGGGGTATTTTTTTGGGAAGAAGGAACTGAGGAACTGAGGAACTGAGAATGACACTCGACTTCGACCTTCGTTCCGAAATGAGTAGAAAAAGTACTACCCAAAATGTGTCGTACTTGCCGTCTGCTCCATGCAAACTCTAAACTTTCATGCCGCTTTTTTGCAATTGGTAATTCCCTCCCCTTCTCCGTTCCTCAGTTACTCAGTTACCCAGTTACTCAGTTACTCAGCTACCCCATCACTCCCCCCACACATCCTTTTCGCTTTTTCCGTACTTTTGCACCCAAAACAAACCTTTATGAAAGTTGCGGTCGTTGGCGCCACCGGAATGGTGGGTGAAACCATGTTGAAAGTGTTGGCAGAACGGAATTTCCCGGTGACGGAGCTGATTCCGGTTGCATCCGAAAAATCGATTGGGAAGGAAATTGCCTTCCAGGGAAAAACCTATAAAGTCGTCGGGATGCAGGAAGCGATCGATCGGAAGGCCGACATCGCCTTGTTTTCGGCCGGCGGCGGTACGTCCCTTGAATGGGCGCCGAAATTCGCGGAAGCCGGCACTACGGTTATCGACAACTCGTCTGCGTGGCGGATGGACCCGACCAAAAAACTGGTGGTTCCGGAAATCAACGGCGATCAGTTGACGCCAACCGACAAAATCATCGCAAATCCGAACTGTTCGACCATACAGATGGTGTTGGCCCTGGCGCCACTCCATAAAAAATACAATATCGAGCGTATTGTCGTTTCGACCTACCAATCGGTCACCGGCACCGGCGTGAAAGCGGTTCGCCAACTTGAGAATGAATATGCCGGCATTGAGGGCGAAATGGCGTATAAGTATCCCATCCATCGCAATGCCATCCCGCAAATCGACGTCTTCGAAGACAACGGTTATACGAAGGAAGAAATGAAAATGACGCGGGAAACGAAAAAAATTCTTTCAGATGATACCATCCGCGTGACGGCTACCACCGTGCGCATCCCGACGGTTGGTGGTCACTCGGAAGCGGTGAACGTCGAATTTTCAAATGACTTCGAGGTAGCGGAAGTGCGTGACATCCTATCCAAAACACCAGGCGTTGTCGTGCAGGACGATATCGCCAACTTCGTCTATCCGATGCCGTTGTACGCACACCAAAAAGACGAGGTATTCGTGGGCCGGATCCGTCGCGACGAAACCCAGCCCAACACACTAAACATGTGGATTGTGGCCGATAACCTTCGCAAAGGTGCCGCCACGAACGCGGTTCAGATTGCGGAGTATTTAGTGGCGCACCGACTCGTATAAAGAAGATCCACTGCAAGTAAAAGCCCTACTCCCCGTGGGGCTTCTCTTTTTTGCCGCAACAGACTTTTTTATTCTATATATTTGACTACCAACTTTAAAACGAGCCACATGAAAAAATTTATGTCTGCGCAGTCTTTTAGCCTCGACCTCGGACTGCTTCTTATCCGGCTGATGTTCGGCGCTTCGATGGCGGCGGCCGGCTACCAGAAAATCACCAAATACAGTGAAAACCTCAAAGACGATTTCTGGATCAATAAAGTCTCTTTCCTTGGATTGTCTGGCGCACCCGTGCTCAACCTGGTGATTTTTGCCGAATTCTTCTGCAGCCTGCTGATTATGGCCGGATTCCTGACCCGCCTGGCGCTCATCCCGCTTCTCATCTGTTCGTTCTACATCTTTGCCGTTATCGGCGGCGAAATCTATCATATTGAAGATGGCGGCCTTTGGTTCAACCCCGGCTTCCCCTATTTCATCGTGTATATCGCCCTGTTTTTTACAGGCGCCGGGAAATACAGCGTGGATCACCTGATCTCGAAACGCTGATTGCAAAAAAACAAAGCGGGTCTAAGGCCCGCTTTGTTGTGGTGATGCGTATCTTTGTCGCATGAAAACCCGCCTTCGGTTCCTGCAGGTCTTATTCGCGTCGGTGCTGCTTACAGCCCTGACGGTGCAGTCGTGGCACGGATGGGCTGACTACCAGGAAAAGGTACGGGAACGGCATTGCGAACACAAAGCCTATAGCAAGGCGAGCATCACCCACACCCACGCGTCGTTGGAGCACTGCTCGGTCTGTGACTTTACGTTTGCCCCTTATGCCGCTTTTACCATTTGGCCCGACCACTCCGAGCCGACGCTTCGTTGCCTTGACAGAACAGTCGCTGCCTACCAGCGGTTTGTGCCGTCCGGAACGATCGGGCTTAGGTACCTACGCGGCCCACCCTCTGTAAACGTTTGATTTAGTTGGCCCTTCGGGGAAATTTTAACGTTTACGTATTTACCATGAAACATCTTTTTCTCACGCTCCTGATGGGCGTGTCTCTTGGTGTATGGTCGCAAAATTCCTTTTCCGGAAAAGTGACCGACACCCTTCAGCAATCAATTACGGGCGCGACGGTTTACCTGCCTGACCTCCATAAAACCGCCATTACCGATGCGACCGGCGCCTTCGCCTTTCGCCACCTTCCGGCAGGAAAAATCCGCTTCAGCGTCAGCGCTTTGGGCTATGCCTCACGACAGGAAACCATAGCGGTCTCAGGTGAGACGACCCTCGCTATTGCCCTCACGCAATCCGAATTCCGAATGGACGAAGTGGTGGTGTCGACGGCGTTTAGCCGACTGCAGTCACAGAACGTCATGAAGATTGAAAAACAATCGGTGGCAGATATGCAGAAAAAAGGGGCTGCTACACTGATTGAAGGCCTCTCGACCTTACCCGGCGTGGCGCAGGTCTCGACCGGCACCTCCATTGGGAAACCAGTCATCCGTGGCCTAAGCGGTAACCGCGTGTTGGTCTATACCCAGGGCGTAAGAATGGAAAACCAGCAATTTGGTGACGAACACGGGCTCGGGCTCAATGACGCCGGCGTAGAATCCGTTGAGGTCATCAAAGGTCCGGCGTCGCTCTTGTATGGATCGGATGCCATCGGTGGTGTCATTTACCTAAACCCGGAGAAGTTTGCCGAGGCCGGCGCGTTTAAAGCGGATGTACGCCAGCGCGTTTTTTCCAATACGTTGGGCAGCAGCACCTCATTGGGCATCAAAACCTCATCCGAAAAATGGAAGTTTCTCGGACGTGGCAGTTACGACACCCATTCCGACTATGAAATACCGGATGGTGACCGGGTAACCAATACCCGATACAATGAAAGGGACCTGAAACTTGCCACGGGATTTAGCGATCGTCGTATTTCCTCCGTTCTCCGCTACAACTACAACGCCCTTGACCTCGGCATTCCAGAGGAAGGAATTGGTGCGCAGTCCAACAGTAAATCGACGTTGTATCCGAAGCAGGACGTCCAGAGTCATATCCTGAGTTGGGGAAATACCCTGTTTTTTGCTGATTCGAAGCTGGATGTCAACCTCGGGTACATCGAAAACCGCCGGAAAGAACTGGAAGACAGTCCAACGCCGGCACTTGACATGCGTTTGCAGACTACGAGCTATGATGTAAAGTACCACTTCCCGAAATCAACCCATTGGGAAGTCATCTCAGGCGTACAGGGCTTGTGGCAGGCAAACACGAATGCCGGTGAAGAACGGCTTATTCCGGATGCCCGCGTGCAGGATTTTGGTGTATTTACAACGGCGTTAGGTGAGTGGGACGGACATACACTGCAGACAGGTCTTCGGTTCGACACCCGATCGGTGACGGGAGACGCGTTTGGAACGCCCGGAGAGGAAGGGTCATTCGAAACGGTCGACCGTTCGTTTTCAAGCCTCAACGCACAAATCGGATACAGCCGGAAAATCGCCAACGCGACCACCGTACGCCTAAACGTGGCCAGTGGTTTCAGGGCGCCGAACCTTGCCGAACTGACGTCCAATGGCGTGCATGAGGGCACCAACCGCTATGAAGTGGGGAACGCGAACCTCGACAAAGAGCAAAACGTGCAGGTCGACCTCGATCTCGAATATGGGAACAGCCACTTCGAGTGCTTCGTCAATGGATTCTACAACCACATTGACAGCTACATCTACGCGGCACCCACGGGTGAGGTGCGGGATGGTAATGATGTATACAACTACGTACAGTCGAATGCACGGCTCTTTGGCGGTGAGGCCGGATTCCACCTACACCCGCATCCGCTCGACTGGCTGCACCTTCAGAGTACCGTGAGCCTGGTGAAGGGCGAGCGCACCGATGGTACGGCGTTGCCATTGGTTCCGGCTACCGACTGGGACAACTCGATCCGGGTTGAATTCAAAAAAGGCCAATGGCTGAAAGACGGATATGCCACGTTCGATGTCAACTACTTGTTCGAGCAGAACCGGGTAGGCGCGTTTGAAACCCCTACAGGTGATTATGCTCTTTTCAACCTGGGTGCAGGCGGAAACATCACCCTTGGTAAGACGTCGTTTCTGCTGACGATGAGTGCCAACAACCTGTTCGACCGCACTTACATCGCGCATCTGTCACGTTTGAAGACCGACGGAATTCCGAATATCGGGCGGAACTTTATAGTCGGGCTCTCCTTCCAACTGTAACATTCCAACCTACTGTAAAATAAAAAGCGTCCCGAAAGGACGCTTTTCCTGTTTAACTAACTACAAAAAAAAATCAAAATCTATTGTCTCCGTCGAGCAGGTTGCCCAACCCTCCGAGTATACTTCCTTCTTCCCGACGACTGCCGCCGGCAGCAGGAGCTGAAGCAATGATGCGATCGGCAAGTCGGGTAAACGGAAGCGACTGGATGTATACCGTTCCGGGGCCCCGCAACGTCGCGAAGAAGAGTCCTTCCCCACCGAAAAGCGAGTTTTTAATACCCCCAATGAATTCAATATCGTAGGCTACGTGCTGGGTGAAACCAACGATACAACCGGTATCCACCTTCAGCACTTCGCCCGGCGCCAGCTCCCTTTTAGAAAGCATCCCTCCGGCGTGGATGAAGGCAAGTCCATCGCCTTCTAACTTTTGCATGATGAATCCTTCGCCCCCGAAAAGGCCACGCCCCAACTTACGGGAAAATTCAATTCCGATCGAAACGCCTTTCGCTGCACAGAGGAAAGCATCTTTCTGGCAAATAAACTTCCCACCATTTTCCCGTAGGTCGATGGGCAGTATTTTGCCGGGATAGGGTGAGGCAAACGACACTTTCCGTTTACCGGAATACTCGTTCACAAAAGCGGTCATGAACAGACTCTCCCCGGTGAGCACGCGCTTGCCGGCCGAGAGCAGCTTGTCGAACAGTCCCGACTTTGGCTGCGCGCCGTCGCCGAAAATGGTTTCCATACGGATACCGTCCTGCATCATCATAAAACTGCCCGATTCGGCAACTACGACTTCCTGTGGATCCAATTCAATCTCCACATATTGCATTTCCTCCCCATGGATTTCGTATCCAATTTCATGTGCGGTCATAACCTATTTTTGCTGCATTTGTCGGAAGTGGCATGAGTTTGTTACAGGTGGAATTTCTTTGTGTATTCCACAATTAACACATACTTGAGTCAATAATCAAAAAAGAGCGCGATTGATATACAATAGAATAAAAAATTAGCATTATTTTTACACATCAACCAAAACCATTTTTGTATGAATTCAAAGTTTACCTCTATCGTGCGGGTCGTATTGGGTATTATATTGGTAGTCTTCGGCAGCAACAAACTGATCGATTTCCTTCCGATGGAGCCACCTACGGGTGCGGCTGGCGAATTCATGAGCTCCTTGCATGCCACCGGCTACATCTTTCCGGTGGTCGGTGTTCTGGAAGTTGTTATCGGGATATTGCTACTGACCCGGAAATGGGTGCCCTTCGCGCTCATTCTCTTAGCGCCGCTTTCCATCAACATTCTGTTGTTCCATTTGTTTATGGATATGCCCGGACTGGGCGTTGCACTGGCAGTCACCCTGCTGAACTCCATTCTCATTTATAAGCACTGGCGCGTATATCGCCCGCTTTTCGTCTGATAGCGGTGGCGGAATTGTGTATTTTTGTCGGAATCGAAAACCATTTCCGATGAAAAAAGCACTTTTCCTAATGGCCTGTATGTCCTCTTTCCCTGTCGGCGCACAACAGATTGTCTATCCGGAAACGGAAAAGGGCGATGTGGTTGACACCTATTTTGGCACACCGATTCCTGATCCGTATCGTTGGCTGGAGGACGACCTCTCCGATAAGACGGCGAAGTGGGTGGCGGCGCAAAACGAAGTCACGTTTGGCTATCTTGATAAAATCCCATTCCGAAAGGATGTACAGGAGCGCATCACCCAACTGTGGAATTACGAAAAGCGCAGTGCTCCGACCCGCGAAGGCAACTACCTCTATTATTACCGAAACGACGGGTTGCAAAACCAGTCGGTACTCTACCGCAAGGACGCTAGCGGTAAAGAAGAGGTCTTTCTCGATCCGAATGGTTTTGCGAAAGACGGTACGAGTTCGTTGAGCGCGTTGGCCTTTTCAAAAGACGGAAGCCTGGTGGCGTATGCCGTTTCAGAAGCGGGAAGCGACTGGGTAAAGGTGTACTTCATGGACGCTGTGACAAAAAAGGTCCGCGACGAGCAGTTGGTCGATGTCAAATTCAGCGGTCTTTCCTGGAAAGGCAACGAGGGCATTTTTTATTCACGCTACGACCGCCCGAAAGGAAGTGTTCTTTCTGCCAAAACCGACCAGCACAAACTGTATTTCCACGCATTGGGCACGCCCCAAAAGAAGGATGTGCTGATTTTCGGCGGGGAAGAAAAACGGCGGTATGTAGGCGGAAGTGTCTCGGAAGACGGACAATATCTCATCATTTCCACCGCAAACTCTACTTCCGGAAACGAGCTTTACATCAAAGACCTAAGTAACGCTTCCTCTAAAATCATCGCCGTTAACACCGGTTTTGACTACGATGTCGACTTCCTCGACCATGAAAACGGCGTTTTTTACTTCGTCACGAATTTCAAAGCACCGAACAAACGGGTGGTAGCGGCTAAGATAGGGGCGCTTGATCCGTCGAACTGGCGTGATATCATCCGCGAAACAGATAATGTATTGACAGTAAGTACGTGTGGTGGCTATTTCTTCGCGCATTATATGCGGGATGCGGTGTCGTTTGTACAACAGGTTCGGTACGACGGCACGGTCGTCAATGACATAAAGTTGCCCGGCCTTGGAACCGCTTCGGGTTTCCGCGGAAAGAAAACCGATCGGGAAACGTATTTCAGCTTTACCAACTATACCACGCCTTCCTCCCTTTATTCGATTGACATCGCTACGGGCGAACGCAGCGCGTATTGGAAACCTACGATCGCCTTTAATCCGGATGATTACACCTCAGAGCAGATTTTCTATGTATCGAAAGACGGCACGCGCGTTCCGATGATCATCACCTATAAAAAAGGCTTGGAGCGCAATGGCAAGACGCCGACCCTTCTGTATGGATATGGCGGTTTTGACGTGAGCCTTACCCCGTCGTTCAGCGTATATGCCGCCACGTGGATGGAGTTCGGTGGCATCTACGCCGTACCTAACCTTCGGGGTGGTGGGGAATACGGCCGTAAATGGCATGATATGGGTACCAAGATGCAAAAGCAGAATGTCTTTGACGACTTCATCGGTGCCGCGCAATACCTCATCAAGGAGCGCTACACCAGCTCTGATTTCCTGGCGATAGAAGGCGGTTCCAACGGCGGACTGCTGGTCGGTGCGACCATGACCCAACGCCCGGAACTTTTCAGGGTAGCCCTTCCGGCCGTGGGCGTATTGGATATGCTGCGCTACCACCGTTTTACCGCCGGAGCGGGATGGGCCTATGACTACGGCACGGCAGACGATTCGAAGGAAATGTTCGAGTACCTGCGAAACTATTCGCCTGTGCACAATGTGCGGAAGGGCACCCGGTATCCGGCGACCATGGTGACTACCAGCGACCATGACGACCGCGTCGTGCCGGCCCACAGCTTTAAATTCGCCGCCGAGTTGCAGGCGAAACAGTCGGGCCCCGCGCCGGTGCTGATTCGAATTGAAACCAACGCCGGGCACGGCGCGGGTAAATCGGTTTCGAAAGCCATCGCGGAAGACGCGGATGCCATCTCGTTTACGCTTTATAATATGGGATTCTCGAAGCTTCCTTAATCAAGGAATTTCGAGACGACGATCGATCCGTAGTAATGCCCCATATTGTTGGGGCTGTTGCGGACCTCTTTGGTGTGGTAAAGGAAGGCATAGGTAACACTCCAACGGTTCCTTCTGTATTTAAAACCCGCTTCTCCTGAAAACAGAAACGGTTTTACGTCAAACACCACCGGACTGTCGTTATCAAAAAGACTGCCTTCGATGGTGGCATCATGGCCCTGGTATTTGAAGTTAGGACTGATGTAAAAATACAATTCATGGTCAGAATAGGCGGCGGGGTCGGCAGATAACGCACCGTCATAAAGATTGGAGGCCGACAGCGTTTTTAAGTCGCCCCAAAGGCTAATACGGGAAAGAAAGCCGACACGGGCACCCGAAAGCACCGTTCCGGCATACGCCTCGGCCTGGAAATTGACATCAAAACGCGGACCGGCCGACAGCGTACGTGCATACGATCCGCCGAGTTGCGCCGCCCAGGCGTTCCGGACCTGGTGTTCCCATCCGTAGACCCGCTTGTATCCGAACAGGAAATGGATGGCCTTTTGGGTTTCCTCCGCAAAGGCATCGGGGCCCACTACACCGACTTGTCCGTACCACTTTAACACCGACCGTTCCCGGAAATAGCCCTTACCGGCTTCTGCAAACAGATAGCCCGCAAACGGACGGTCGATACGAGCGGGATCAGCGGCCTGTCGGGTGCGCGGATTGAAGATGTATTGCCCCACCCGTAGGTCTGTTATTTTCTTTACGTCGTCAGTCGATGCCTTGTTGAGAAAGCGGTAAAAGAACTCGAAGCCCGCTGTGTAGTATTTATCGCTAACGGTTGACACATACAAATCATTATCGCTGACGACACCCGCTTCTGCCGGACGGCGTTGCGCAGCGAGGAAAAGCGGCATTATCAGACTGTAAACAATGAGTATCTTTTTCATCAATAGTCGAGGCTACCGACGTAGCGCATGTGCTTGATGATACGGCTTTTGCGACGCTCGATAAAAGACGAGGAGCCCGACGCCTTGTATTTTAAGGGATTGGGAAGGATAGCGGCAATTCCGGCGGCCTCGCGACGTGAGAGTTTGTCGGCATCCTTTCGATACCAGTGTTGGGCAGCGGCCTCTACACCGTAGACACCGTCTCCCATTTCGATGCTGTTCAGGTATACCTCCATAATCCGCTCTTTACCCCAGATCAGTTCGATCAATACGGTGAAATAGGCTTCAAGGCCTTTTCGGATGTAACTCCTTCCTTGCCAAAGGAATACGTTTTTGGCGGTTTGCTGGGATATGGTGCTGCCACCGCGCAATTTCTTCCCTTTGGCGTTGCTTTTCATTGCCTTTTGAATCGCGACGATATCAAAACCGCTGTGCGTCATAAAATTCGCGTCTTCGCTGGCAATGACGGCCCGTTGCATGTTTTTAGAAATCTTCTCGATTGGCACCCAATCGTGTTCGCATACGATCTTCTCCCCGCGGCCCCGTTGCTCGAGGCTCCGTATCGCCATAAGTGGCGTAGCGGGCACCGGCACCCATTTAAAGAGGATGACCAGGAATATCGTTATGATGAAAAACCAGAGCGCGGCCTTTCCGATAAACCGCAAGGTGGTTCGAAGCCAACCCCGTTTTGGAGGCGGCGTATTCTTTGCTTTCTTTCGCGTTTTTACTCCCATTTACACCAGGTCTGCGAGTTCTTCCCCGATCAGGCTGCCTATCGCCACTCCCATTCCGCCCAGCCGTACGCCGCAATACACGTGCGATGACAAGGCTTCGACAATGGGTTTTTTAACGGCTCCCAATCCCATAATACCACTCCAACGACGCTCGATTTCGAACGGCGTTCCGGGCAAAATTACATCTTTTAAAAGTTGTTCCAACCGTTGTTGGATGATTTCGGTCTGGCCCATTTCCGTCGTCGTTTCACCCTCGAAATCGAGATGACGTCCGCCGCCGAAAAGGATACGGTCGCCGATATTGCGGAAGTAGTAATACCCGCGGTCGAAATGGAAGGTTCCTTTGATATCGAGTCCTGGAATCGGCTTTGTCACCAACACCTGTGCCCGTGCCGGTTTTACAGCGCCCCCGGTAAGGGACCCGGCGAATCCGTTGGTGGCGTACAGCAGTTTATGGGTTTTGAACGAAGCACCTGGCAGCACGACTTCCACCCCATCTGCGTGCTCGATATGGTTTTGCACCTCAACCGACGTCAGGACATGGATGCCCTGGGCAACGGCCATGCGTAGAAGCGCCTGCATCATCTTGCCTGTATCCAATTGACCTTCGAACGGATTGAAAAGCGTGTATTCGTGTATATTTCCGAACCCAAACCGGTCGACTTCGCGGGAAAACACGTCGGCTCGGAAAACAGGTCGAAGGAGGTCGTTCACGTAGGCCATGCGCGCGAAACACTCGTCGTATAAGTGTTTGTCCTCTGAAAGAAAAAGTTCGTATCCTCCATAGGGACGAAAATCCAACGCGGCGTCACCTACCCGTTTGCGCAGCAGTTGCAGACCCTGCCAGCGCTTGGTCACCAACTGTACGACTTCCTCTTCGGAATGGGTTCGCAGGTCGTCCAGTATTTCCGACAGGCTGCCGAAGCACGCAAAACCCGCATTCTTCGTGCTGGCGCCTTCGGGGAGGATGCCTTTCTCCAACACAAGGATGGTGCTTTCCGGGAAGCGCTCGCGCAGGCGAAGGGCCGCATGCAGTCCGACGATACCGCTTCCGACGATGGTATAATCAACATCGGAAAACCAGGTCTTCCACTCCCAAAAACTCAGGTTCATGCGTTTGTTTTCGGGCTAAAATAGCGCGTAATGCCTGACGGGAAGGCGTATTCGGTGTTAAATTACTAACATATGTGTAAAAAAAAGTTAGAAAAATCCTAATACGGTTCATTATTACTTTTATATTTGAACTGTTAATTACCTACTAATTCCACTAACTCTAATCGCTTCTTTTATGAAAAACAAACTACTTGGCGCGTTCCTATTGGCTTTTTCCGGAATGGCGCTGGCGCAGGGCGGTCGGGCATTGTGGCAATCGAACCCCCATCGAGGTGCCATCCACGTCCTTCCCAACAAAACATCCCTTACCAAACCCCAACTCTATGCCCTCGACGAACAGGGCATGAAACAGTCGCTTGTAGCGGCCAACGGGAAAGACCGCACCCAGGCCGTGGTGATGGAATTCCCGAATGCGGAAGGCAAGTTCGAATCGTTCCGTGTTTTTGAACTTTCGAATATGGACCCGGAACTCGCGGCCCGTTATCCGGAGATCAAGTCGTATGCCGGACAGGGCATCGAAGATCCGTCGACGACCATTCGTTTCAGTATGTCACCGCTGGGCTTCCAGAGTATGGTTATTTATGGAGACCGTACGGCGGTTTTCATTGAAAAGTATAACACAGAAGGAACGCTCTACAGCGTCTACCGCAAAAAAGACCGCACCGCCTCTTTGAATGCTTTTGATTGTAAAGTCATCGACAGTGCGAAGAAAGACCTGCAACTGAACAATTCGATGCAGCTTCGTCCGAACGCAGATGATGGAGTGCTGCGGACCTATCGTCTCGCGATGTCGGTAACAGGCGAATACACCGCGTATTTCGGCGGCACGAAAGCCCTCGCCCTTGCTGCCATCAACAATACGATGACGCGCGTGAATGGCGTTTTCGAATTGGATTTTGGTGTACACATGAACCTGATTTCCAATACGGATGCCGTCATTTATACAAACGCATCCACCGATCCGTATTCCGCTGCGGCAACGGGTGCAGGCGGTGCCTGGAACCTCGAACTGCAAAACACCCTGACCAGTGTGATCGGCAACGCCAATTACGACATCGGACACCTTTTCGGTGCAACTGGCGGAGGTGGTAATGCCGGCTGTATTGGCTGCGTCTGTGTGAATCCTACGACTGCCGTTCCGGAAGGAAAAGGTAGTGGGTATACGTCTCCGAACGACGGCATCCCATCCGGCGACAACTTCGATATTGACTATGTCGCACACGAAATGGGCCACCAATTCGGCGCCAACCACACCTTTACCCACAGCAACGAAGGCACCGGCAAACAGATGGAGCCGGGATCGGGATCGACCATTATGGGCTACGCCGGTATCACCAGCCTTGACGTACAACCGCATTCCGACCCTTACTTCCATGCCGTAAGCATCCAGCAGGTAACCGATTACATCAAAACAACCACCTGTCAGACGACTACTGCCACCGGAAATGCTATTCCAACAGCCAACGCGGGTGCGGATTATACGATCCCGAAAAGCACGCCATTCGTGTTGACAGGAACGGCGACCGACGCCAATGGCGATGCCCTAACCTATATTTGGGAGCAAATGGATAACGGCACCTCGTCCGCTGCACCAAGTGCAACCAAAACGACAGGCCCGAACTTCCGTTCGTATAGCCCGTCGAGCTCTACCAGCCGTTACTTCCCAAGAATCCAATCCACTATTGCAGGTGCGACTACGACAGCCGGAACCGAACTCACCGTGGAAGCGCTTTCGTCTGTGGCCCGTACCCTGAACTTCCGTTTCACCGTACGCGACAACCGTGCAGGCGGACCTGCGAACAACAGTGATGATATGGTTGTGACCGTAAACGCTACGGCCGGGCCGTTTGCCGTGACCGTACCGAATACGGCGGTTTCATGGCCGGCAGGATCTTCCCAAACCGTCACCTGGAGCGTGGCCGGAACGACAGCCAATGGCGTCAACTGTGCAAATGTGGACATACTCTTGTCGACAGACGGAGGTCTTACGTATCCAATTACGCTGTTGTCTGCAACGCCGAATGACGGCACACAGGCTATCACGGTACCGAACAACGTCGGCAGCACGAACCGAATCATGGTGAAAGGATCGAACCATATCTTCTTTGATATTTCGAACGCCAACTTCACGATCACCGCCGCGTCTACCGACACCACCGCGCCAACGGCTCCGACCAACCTGGCCGCATCGGGCACCACGGCTACGAGCACGAACCTCACCTGGACCGCCGCTACCGACAATGTAGGCGTTACCGGATACGATGTCTATCAGGGCGCTACGCTTATTGCGAATGTAGCGACGACCTCTTACACCGTTACCGGACTTACCGCATCCACCACCTATTCGTTCACGGTCATTGCGAAAGACGCAGCGGGCAACGCCTCTGCAGCGAGCAACGCGGTAAGTGTGACGACGCTGGCAGCCGGCATCACGTATTGCGCGTCGACCAGCAGCAACACCAACGACGAACGCATACAACGCGTCGCCATTGGCACGATCAACAATCCGTCTACCAGTACAGCCGGTTACGAAGACTTCACAGCACTCTCCACGACGGTGACCAAAGGCACAGCGTATACCATCACGATAACGCCGCTCTGGACAGGGTCAACCTTCTCGGAAGGCTATGCCGTTTTCGTTGACTACAACAAAGACGGTGACTTCGCAGATGCCGGTGAAACGGTGTATACCCGCGCTGCTTCTACAACTACGCCGGTGAGCGGCACGTTTACCATCCCGACCACGGCGGTAACCGGTACTACCCGTATGCGTGTGTCGATGAAATACAACGCCATCCCAACCGCCTGCGAAACCCTTTCGTATGGACAGGTTGAGGACTATACACTCAACATCGTCGCAGGTGTTGCCGATACCACTGCTCCAACTGCTCCAACCAACCTGACTGCATCCGGAACGACGCAGACCACCACCAACCTGGCCTGGACGGCTGCTACGGATAACGTAGGCGTAACAGGGTACGACGTGTACCAGGGTGCGACATTGAAAGCCACCGTGACCACGACCAGCTATGCCGTGACCGGATTGACCGCGGCTACGGCCTATACCTTCTCTGTGAAGGCAAAAGATGCCGCCGGAAACGTATCGGCATCCAGCAACACCTTGAGTGTGACAACATTGGCTGCAACCGCTACGTACTGCGCCTCACAAGGAAACAGCACGGCCGACGAGCGCATCCAGCGTGTGGCGTTTGGCACCATCAACAACCCGTCAACCGCAACCACCGGCTATGAGAACTTCACGGCGTTGTCAACCAATGTGACCAAAGGAACGGCATACACCATTACCATCACCCCGCAATGGACCAGCACGACCTATGCAGAAGGATATGCCGTGTTCATCGACTACAACCGCGATGGCGACTTCGCAGATGCCGGTGAAACGGTGTACACCCGTGCAGCCTCGACCACTACTCCGGTTTCGGGCAGCATCACCATTCCGACCACCGCCGCTACGGGCACTACCCGCATGCGTGTGTCGATGAAATACAACGCGATCCCGACGGCTTGTGAGACGTTCTCGTATGGCCAGGTAGAAGATTACACGCTCAATATCGTGTCTGCCGCCAAAGCAGACGAGGAAATCGTGGCGTCGAAAGCCGACATTCGTGTGTATCCAAACCCGGTTTCCGATGTATTGAATGTATCCGGACTGGAAGGAAACACCCGTTACCGCATCCTTAACATGATGGGTCAGGAAGTAGCGAAAGGCGATGCAACGGGCGGCACCATCGGTGTCGTGGGCGTGGCAGCCGGTAATTACATCCTCGAATTGATTTCCGACAGCAGCACGACCATCCGTCGTTTCATCAAGAAATAAGCGAAAGGCGCTGCCTCACATAGGAAAGGCCATCCGGTTTCGGGTGGCTTTTCTGTTTTATTGTGTATTTTTAACTCCTCGAAAAGCACCTTCTTCATGAAAAAAAGCATACTGTATATGGCACTTGCCCTGTCTTTACCGGCCGCCGCACAGCAGGTCATGACCCCCGAAACGCTCTGGAAACTCGGTCGTCTTTCACCTATCGGGTTGTCAAACGACAAAACAACGGTGGTATTTAAAGTCGCCACGCCCTCCGTCGCCGACAACAAATCAACGAGTAAGTACTATACCGTTCCGGTGTCAGGTGGCACCCTCACCGAGATTACCGATCCGAAAACGCTGGTGCGCGATCGGAATGTGTCTCCCGACGGACGTTACCTGTTGTATAGCGAAGAGGTGAAATTGGATAACGTGCACGGACACGACTTTTACCCGGAACTGGACAAGTCGAATGCGCAGGTGTATGACGGACTCGACTATCGCCATTGGGACACCTGGAATGAAGGGAAATACAACCACGTCTTTTATCGCGAGAACCGCGAGGGCGCAACCGGTATCGACCTTTTGAAAGGAGAACGCTTCGACTCGCCCCAAAAGCCATTTGGCGGGGAGGAAGATTATATCTGGTCGGCGGATGGAAAGAGCATTTTCTACGTCTGTAAGAAGAAATCAGGAACGGCGTATGCGATTTCGACCAATACGGATATTTACCAATACGACCTGGCTACGGGCAATACGATTAATCGTTCGGAAGACAATGCAGGATACGATACGAACCCGCAACTGTCGCCCTCCGGCGATCTTTCGTGGCTGCAGATGAAGCGCGACGGATATGAATCAGACAAGAACGACATCATCGTCAGCTCGAATGGCGTGGAATACAACCTGACAGCGGCATGGGATGGCACCGTCGAGAGTTTTCTTTGGGCGCCTGACGGGAAGAAAATCTATTTCCAGGCACCGGTTGACGGCACGCTGCAGTTGTTTGAGGTGAATTTCCCCGGACGAACCAAAATGGCGATCCGTGTTACGCAGGTGACGAATGGTGATTTTGACGTATCCGGACTCGTGGGATTCGCAGGCGATGCCATTATCGTTACCCGGACGGACATGAACCATGCCGCCGATCTTTGGTCATTTGACCTTAAAAAGAAAACTTGGAAACAACTGACAAAGATCAATGACAACATCTATGCTACGCTGAAAACGAGTAAAATCGAACGGCGGTATGTGACGACCACCGACGGCAAGAAAATGCTGGTGTGGGTCATCCTGCCACCTGATTTCGATGCGTCGAAGAAATATCCGGCCTTGTTGTATTGCCAGGGCGGCCCCCAAAGTGCCCTCAGCCAGTTCTACTCCTTCCGCTGGAACTTCCAGTTGATGGCGGCCAACGGCTATATCGTGGTGGCGCCGAACCGACGCGGTATGCCGGGCCATGGCGTTGAGTGGAATGAGCAGATTTCGAAGGACTGGGGTGGACAGGTGATGCAGGACTACCTTTCCGCCATCGATGACGTTGCGAAGGAAGCGTATGTCGACACCTCACGCCTGGGCTGTGTAGGAGCCAGTTATGGTGGCTATTCGGTTTTCTATCTGGCCGGCATCCACAACAATCGCTTCAAGACCTTCATCGCGCATGACGGTGTCTTCAACACGCAGAGTATGTTCGGCACGACGGAAGAAGTGTTTTTCAATTACTGGGACTTCGGCGGTGCTTACTGGGAAAAAGACAATGCCGCGGCGCAAAAGAGTTATACCGTCTTCAACCCTATCAATTACGTAGATAAATGGAACCGTCCAATCCTGATCATACAGGGTGGAAACGATTTTCGGGTGCCGATCGGGCAGTCGCAGGAAGCCTTCCAGGCGGCCCAGATGCGGGGCATTAAGAGCCGGTTCCTGTATTTCCCAGAGGAAAACCACTGGGTGCTCAAGCCACAAAACGGCATGGTGTGGCAGCGGGAGTTTTTCAAATGGTTAAAAGAAACTTTGTGATGGACACGCTTGTCGACACCTGGCATATCCACAACCGTATCCACCTCTACGTGTTGGAAGCCCTGCCGGAAGAAGCCATGGGGGCCACTGCCGCATCAAAAGGGCGTACGGTAGGTGAGCAATTTGCGCACATCCACAACGTTCGCCTTATGTGGCTAAAATCGGCACTGCCTGAAGCCTTGGCGAACGTAGAGAAGATTGAGAAAGAAGGTATCTCGAAAGCACTTCTCACTTCGGCGTTGACCGCCAGTGCCGACGCCATCGCGCTGCTGTTGGAAAAAGCCCAACAGGAAGGGCGCGTCAAAGGTTTCAAGCCCCATCCTGCCGGATTTCTAGGCTATCTTATCTCACATGAAAGCCACCATCGCGGGCAAATCTTCCTGTCGTTGAAACAGGCGGGGTTTCCGGTTGACAAAAAAACTGCCTTTGGCATTTGGGAGTGGGGCGTGCGTTGAGACCCTGATACGCTAAAGTTTTCCTAAATACCCCATGGCGTTGCAATATCGCCTATACGACAGGCGTTCGGGACTATATGTAATTCCCATCGCCATGACTACTGTAACCTTCGCTCTCGCACTTGCATTCCTTCTCGCCTGGATGGTAGAAGACCGCCGGAAAAACCGGGAACTTGCGCTTTCCGAATCACAGGATTTTACTGAAATGCTTCGGTTTATCGCTAAGTATGAGCAGGTCGATACGGCCCGGTTGCAACAAATACTCCAAATTGGCAACACGGATGTTAACGAAGTCCGTGCCATCCAAAAAATACTGGCGGAACGACATGTCTCACCTTACGAACCGTTGGCACAGTCCTAAACACACAATAAAAAACCCCGCCATTGAGCGGGGTTTTTATTTAATCGGACGATATCAGTCGGGATCCTTCATCTTGAATGTTTCCATGAACTTGGTCGTATAGTTTCCGGACACATAATCCGGCTCGTCCATCAACTGGCGATGGAACGGAATCGTCGTCTTGATGCCTTCGATTACGAACTCGTCGAGCGCGCGTTTCATCTTGTTGATGGCCTCTTCACGGGTTTGCGCCGTAGTGATCAATTTGGCGATCATCGAGTCATAGTTAGGCGGGATGGTATACCCTGAGTAGACGTGTGTATCGAGACGTACTCCGTGGCCACCCGGCATGTGCAGGGTTGTAATCTTTCCTGGCGACGGACGGAAATCGTTGTACGGATCTTCCGCGTTGATACGGCATTCGATGGAATGCAGTTGCGGCAGGTAATTCTTTCCGGAAATCGGCACACCGGCTGCTACCAGGATTTGCTCCCGGATCAGGTCATAGTCAATTACCTGCTCGGTAATCGGGTGTTCCACCTGAATCCGCGTGTTCATCTCCATGAAGTAGAAATTGCGGTGTTTGTCAACGAGAAACTCGACGGTTCCAGCGCCTTCGTATTTGATGTATTCCGCAGCTTTAACAGCGGCTTCACCCATTTTCTGGCGGAGTTCATCCGTCATAAAAGGTGAAGGCGTTTCTTCGGTCAGCTTTTGGTGGCGACGCTGTACGGAACAGTCCCTTTCAGAAAGGTGACACGCTTTTCCGTAGGCATCCCCTACCACCTGGATTTCAATATGGCGGGGCTCTTCGATGAGTTTTTCCATGTACATCCCATCATTGCCGAAAGCCGCAGCGGCTTCCTGACGGGCACTTTCCCACGCTTTGTCGAGGTCTTCTTCCTTCCAGATGGCGCGCATACCACGGCCACCGCCGCCGGCTGTCGCTTTCATCATGACCGGATAACCCGACTCATTCGCTACTTTCTTGGCATGCTCGAGTGATTCAAGCAGTCCGTCCGAACCAGGAACGCACGGAACGCCGGCAGCTTTCATAGTAGCTTTTGCCGTCGCTTTGTCGCCCATTTTCTCAATCATCTCAGGGGAGGCACCAATGAACTTGATACCGTGCTCCTGGCAGATTTTCGAGAATTTGGCGTTTTCAGAAAGGAAACCATATCCGGGGTGGATGGCATCGGCATTGGTAATTTCCGCTGCCGCGATGATGTTAGGGATTTTGAGGTACGATTGGTTGCTCGGCGCCGGCCCGATACATACCGCTTCGTCGGCAAACTTTACGTGGAGACTCTCGGCGTCAACTGTTGAATAAACAGCCACGGTCTTGATGCCCATCTCGCGGCACGTGCGAATGACGCGCAGCGCGATCTCTCCCCTATTGGCAATCAATATTTTCTTGAACATAAGTTAGAAGTTTAAAGTATGAATTTTGAAAGTAGGACAGTCATGCTGTCGGTTGGTAGTCCACATTCAGCATTCAAAATCACACTTATGACGGATCGATCAGGAACAGCGGTTGATCGTATTCTACCGGCGACATGTCGTCAACGAGTATCTTGACGATTTTTCCGGAGAATTCTGATTCGATTTCGTTGAAGAGTTTCATCGCTTCAATCACGCAAAGGACATCGCCTTTTGACACCGAGCTGCCCACTTCTACGTAAACAGGCTTGTCTGGAGCCGGCTTGCGGTAGAATGTGCCGATAATCGGCGATTTTACGGTGATGAATTTTGACGTGTCGTCAGCAGCGGGTGCAGCAGCGGGAGCCGGAGGGGCGGCTGGTGCAGCAGGGGCGGCCGGTGCAGCGGGTGCCGCTTGTGGCAGGCTTGCAGGCGCTTGCTGGATATACGTTACTTCCGGGGTACCGGCATCCGTCGTCGTCTTGATCGTGATCTTGAAGTCGTCCATTTCAAGCTTCACCTCTGTAGCCCCTGATTTGGCTACAAACCGGATCAGGTTTTGAATTTCTCTGATGTCCATACGTTATTCGTTTATAGTGTTTGTATCGGTTAATAAGCCCATTTAAGCCAGATGGCGCCCCACGTAAAACCGCCGCCGAAAGCCGCGAATACGAGGTTGTCACCTTTTTTGAATTTATCTTCGAAATCGCTCAGCAACAGTGGCAGTGTTCCTGACGTGGTGTTGCCATAGCGATGGATATTGACGGGCACTTTCGCCTCCTCCAGCCCCATCCGGTTAGCGGTCGCATCAATGATGCGTTTATTGGCCTGGTGGGCGATCAGCCAGTCGATGTCTTCCTTTGAAAGACCGTTGCGTTCCATGATGCGTTCGCTGACGTCTGCCATACCGGAAACGGCATACTTGAAAACGGTTTTGCCATCCTGGAAGACAAAATGCTGTTTGTTCTTCACGGTCTCTTCAGATGCCGGCAATATAGAGCCACCCGCATCGATTTTGAGGAATTCGCGCCCCACACCATCTGACCGAAGGAACTCATCCTGAAGTCCTAATCCTTCATAATTAGGCTCGAACAGCACCGCTCCGGCCCCGTCACCAAAGATGATGCAGGTAGCGCGGTCGGTATAATCGATGATGGAGGACATTTTATCTGCTCCTATAAGCAGTACTTTTTTATAGCGCCCCGCCTGGATGTAGGCAGCGGCGGTCGACATTCCATAAAGGAAACTGGAACAGGCCGCCTGAAGGTCGTAGGCGAAGGCGTTTACAGCGCCGATTTCCGTAGCGACGTAGACGGCGGTAGCGGCAACCGGCATATCCGGCGTGGCGGATGCGACCAGTACGAGATCAATGGTAGCGGGATCAACATTTTTCCGACGGAAAAGATCCTCTGCGGCTTTGATGGCGAGATAAGAAGAGCCTTTTCCCTCTTCTTTGAGAATCCGCCGCTCTTTGATACCGGTGCGGGTGGTGATCCACTCATCGTTGGTGTCCACCATGGTTTCCAACAATTGGTTGGATAATACGAAATCTGGCACGTAGCCCCCGACAGCGGTAATGGCGGCCGTTATGTTGCTCATAGTGATTCAATTATTCCGTTTCAAACCGCTCGATCTGAAAGGAGGTGAAATTACGAATTTTTTTCCAAAAGGGCTTTGGGGCAGGGTTTAATTGCCAAAAAAGCCGATAACAAAAAAAACTCCCATTGCGTGGGAGTTCCTTATATTTTATCGTAAAATATTAAGCGACAGCTTCTTGTTTGTCGATTACGACTTGGCCACGGTAATACATTTTACCTTCATGCCAATACGCCCTGTGGTAAAGGTGCGCCTCGCCTGTTACAGGACAAGTTGCGATCTGTGCAGGCGTTGCCTTATAGTGCGTTCTTCTCTTATCTCTTCTGGTCTTGGAAACCTTTCTCTTAGGATGTGCCATCGTTCAGTATTATTTGTCTTTTAATAACTTTTTCAGTGAATCCCAACGGGGATCCGTTTCTTCTTCTTTTTTCTCGATTTCTCCCACCCGCAACTCATTGAGTTTATCAAGGGCGGGCGACTTCAATGTGCCGTCTTTCACGCCCGGATGGACGCGTTTAAATGGAACTGAGAGTACAATCATTTCATAGATATACTGCGAAATATCGACTTGGTGTTCACCGTGCGGGAGAATCAACAACTCTTCGTTATCGTTATTGAATTCATCTCCGAACTGCACGACCAGGTGCAGTTTTCCTTTCACCGGCAGGTCGAACAATTCGCCTGTAAGGTCGCAAGGAACTTCTACCGTGCCTTCATGGCAGAACGCCAGTTCGAGCATCGTCGATTTCTTCTCAAGAACCACATGTACTTTGATATCACAACGATCAAATTCGTCGTAATCAAAGCCTTCAAAGAACGTTTCCGTTATCCGGAATTCGAATGGGTGTTTCCCAATCTTCAAGCCGATGAACGGAATCAGGAATTCATTCGACTGTTTCATTTCAATTCCTCCCTTCCCAATTACCTGAAACGGAGTGCAAAGATATAAATTTATTAGAATGGCAAAAGCGTTATGAACATTTTTTTGTTCATTAGTGCTTCTCCTTGACTTTCAAAGGCTTTTTGCTGATTTCGGCGTACTGTTCCCGCGAGTGGAACACGTCCATTGCCAGGTACAGCGCCTCACGGAATGAACTCGGATCGGCCATGTTTTTTCCGGCAATATCAAAGCCTGTTCCATGGTCGGGTGAGGTGCGGATTTTGTTGAGTCCGGCCGTATAATTCACGCCATGTCCGAACGAAAGTGTTTTAAACGGGACCAATCCCTGATCGTGGTAGGTGGCCACTACGGCATCGTACTTTTCATATTGCCCGCTTCCAAAAAAGCCATCCGCAGGAAAGGGCCCGAAAACCATTGTTCCGGCATCAAACAACTTCTTCAAGACTGGCTTGAGTATTTCTTCGTCTTCGGTTCCGATAACCCCACCGTCGCCTGCGTGCGGATTGAGTCCGAGTACCGCGATACGGGGCCGGTTTATCGAAAAATCCCGCGTGAGGGTGTGTTTTACTGTTTCGATCTTCTTGCGGATCAACGCCTCCGTCAGATGTCCCGCCACCTCATTTACCGGCACGTGGTCGGTGAGAAGGCCTACCCGCAGGTTACCGTGTACCATGAGCATGAGTGCGTCGCCCTCGAGTTCCTGGTCGAGATAGTCGGTGTGCCCGGGGAAGCGGAATTCATCCGACTGGATGTTGTATTTATTGATGGGCGCGGTGACCAATACGTCGATCTCATCGTTCTTTAACGCATCGACTGCCGCCACAAACGATTTCACGGCGTGCTGTCCCACTACCGGATCGTTCTCGCCCCACTGCAAAGTGAAAGGCTCACGCCATACATTAAGCACGTTGAGCTTGCCGGTGATGGCTTGCGACACGTGGTCGATTCCATGCAGGGCAACCGTCGAGTCGAAACTCTTCCGAAGGTGGTTGAGGGTTTTGACGTTCGCAAATATAATGGGTGTGCAAAGCTCGAGCATACGGGTATCTTCGAAGGTCTTGAGGACGACTTCGCTGCCGATGCCGTTCAGGTCGCCGATCGAAATCCCGACGCGTATATGTTCTTCTCTTTTCATGTAAGGTGGGAACGACACAGGCTCTGCCTGTTTTTGTCGTAAATTTGTGACGCAATTTACTAAATAATACCCTAATGTTTACCGGAATCATCGAATCGATGGGCGTCGTGGGTGCGTTGGAGCACGAAGGTGACAATCTCCACATCACGATCCAGTCATCCCTGGCCGCGGAATTGAAAATCGACCAAAGTGTCGCCCATAATGGTGTATGCCTTACCGTTGTGGCTATTGGAGACGGCTCGTACACCGTGACGGCAATCCGGGAGACGCTTGAAAAAACGAACCTACGCCACTGGAAAGTGGGCGATCCGATCAACCTCGAACGCGGTATGCGGGTCGGCGATCGACTTGACGGGCACATCGTACAGGGCCATGTTGACCAGACGGGCACCTGCCTATCGGTGTCAGAAGCCAATGGTAGTTGGTATTATACGTTTGGATATGATCCGGCGCTGTCGAATATTACGATTGAAAAGGGCTCCATCACTGTAAATGGCGTGAGTCTGACGGTAGTCGATTCCAAAAAGGACGCCTTCAGTGTGGCGATCATCCCATATACTTTCGCCCATACCAACTTTCATCGCCTCGCTGCGGGCGATGTGGTCAACCTCGAGTTTGACGTGATTGGAAAGTACGTGGCGCGCATCCATTCGCTTCGATAATTTAACAAAATGTGCGGTTTTCCCGTACCACTTTTTTCCGCATTTGGCCGACCTTTAGACCTCAAAGGTTTTGAAAACCTTTGAGGTCTAAGCCATCCACCCACGACCCTACCAGTACAAACTGGTTGGGTTGAAAAATCGAGGGGATACGAAATCGTTATTTTTACCGGTAGCTAAACATTCCCCAGGATGAAACTCCCGTTTTTTGCCCTCGCCCTCATTCTCCTTTCCCTACCTTCTGCCCACGCCCAACGCCGACACACCGACTTTGATTCGGGATGGAAGTTCCATTTCGGACATGCGGCACTTCCCGAAAAAGACTTCGGGTACGGCATCGCGCCCCTCTATTCGAAATCCGGAAATGGGCGGATGACGCCGGTCGATCCGAAGTTTGTCGATACGAGCTGGACACGCATCAACCTTCCCCATGACTGGGCGGTGGCGCTACCGTTTATGAAAGTAGACAACTTCGATGTGCAATCCCACGGCTACAAGCCGGTGGGCGGCCTCTTCCCCGAGACAAGCATCGGGTGGTACCGAAAATCCTTTACGCTTGATAAAAAAGACGATGGCCAGCGCTTTGAACTGCAATTCGACGGTATCTACCGCGACGCCGACGTATGGGTAAACGGATTTTATTGCGGCAACAACCAAAGCGGTTACCTGGGTGTGCATTATGACATCACCGATTTTGTATGGTTCGACAAAGAAAACGTCGTCACCGTCCGGGTCGATGCCACGCAATACGAGGGCTGGTTCTACGAAGGTGCGGGTATCTACCGCCATGTGTGGCTCAACCAGTATCAAGACATCCACATTCCGCATGACGGCTTGTTCGCACATGCCGTTACGACAGCAAAAAAAGCCGCTTTGACACTGGAAACATCCGTACGAAACAGCGGCCTTTCTGCAGCGGACGTTTCCGTATCCTATTACATAAAAGACCGGACGGGGAAGGTCGTAGCTACCTCCTCCCCTACCTCCACCTCACTGAAAACGAACGAGACGCGTTTGGTAAAACAGGACGTTTCGGTCTCCAATCCGCGGCTGTGGTCGCTGGAAGATCCGTATCTCTACCGTATTGTCGCCGAAGTACGCCAAAAAGGGAAACTGATCGACTCCCGCACCACCACCTTCGGATTCCGCACGATTGACATCACCGCCAAGGGCGTCTTCCTCAACGGGAAAAAAATCAAAATCAAAGGGGTCAACAACCACCAGGACCACGCCGGCGTAGGCGCTGCACTTCCGGATCACCTCCACTATTACCGCGTCAATCTTATGAAAAGCATGGGCGTAAATGCCTGGCGGATGAGCCATAATGCCCCGGCGCCCGAACTGCTTGACGCCTGCGACAGTCTCGGTATGCTGGTACTCGATGAACAGCGTTTGTTGAACTCCGGAGCCGAATACCTCGACCAATTCTCCCGTTTGGTAAAACGCGACCGTAACCATCCTTCGGTTTTCCTGTGGAGTATCGGCAACGAAGAACAAATGATTCAGGCGACGGAGAATGGCCGGAAAATCGCATTGACTCTGTTGGCCAAACAACGTGAACTCGACCCCACCCGTACGAGCACCTATGCCGCTGACCTTCCGAATGTGTTCAAAGGGGTCAACGAAGTCATCCCTGTGCGGGGGTTCAACTACCGCCAATTTGATGTGGCGGCGTATCACAACGACCATCCGAACCAACCCATCATCGGCACCGAAATGGGCAGTACGGTGACGACCCGGGGTATTTACGAAAAAGATCCAATCCGGGCGTATGTTCCCGATCAGGACATCACGGCTCCGTGGTGGGCCAGCCGGGCAGAAGAATGGTGGAAACTGGCCGCCGAAAATGACTATTGGCTGGGTGGATTCATCTGGACCGGAATCGACTACCGCGGTGAACCGACGCCCTACCAATGGCCGAATGTCAACTCACACTTCGGTATCCTGGATGTTTGTGGCTTTCCTAAAAACATCTACTATTACTACCAAAGCTGGTGGACGGATAAGGATGTATTACACATCAGTCCACACTGGAACTGGCCCGACAAACAACGCAAATGGGACGGAACGCCGGCCCAAAACGTCGACGTATGGTTAAATTCGAATGCCGATGACGTCGAATTATTCCTCAATGGGAAAAGCCTGGGCAAAAAAGAAATGCCTCGAAACGGCCACCTGAACTGGACGGTTCCGTACGAACCCGGCAAGCTAGAAGCCATCGCGTTCAAAAAAGGAAAGAAACTGAAAGCAAAAGTGGAAACGACCGGTCCGGCGACGGAAATCGTCGTGACACCGTATCGCACCACGATGGCAGCAGACGGCAAAGACATCGCTATCCTCAACATCTCCGCCGTTGACCGTGAAGGTCGTGAAGTGCCGGATGCGGATAACCTCGTCCGTTTTTACCTAAAAGGCGACGGAAAGATCATTGGGGTAGGAAATGGCGATCCGAGCAGCCACGAACCTGACGTGTGTCCCGACGGCGCCTGGCAACGCGCCCTGTTCAATGGCCATTGCCAGGTCATCGTGCAGGCGGGCACCAGCGCTTCGATGTTACAATTCGAGGCAAAGGCGGCCGGACTTTACAGCGGCGGAACGGACATTGTGACGGTATTGCCTTCGAAGTCTTCGGTCGTGACCCTTGACGGGACGTATGACCTGAAAGGAGAAGCGGCGAAACCGCGTGAGGTCAGTAAAATGCTGGGCGCCGATATTTCCTTCCTTCCAGAGTTGGAAGCCAAGGGGATGAAATTCACGGATAAAGGCGTGCAGAAAGACGCCGTCGAAATCCTGAAAGACCACGGATTGAACTACGTCCGCCTGAGGATTTTCCACCATCCGGAAAATGAAAAAGGCTATTCGCCCGGCGAAGGTTTCTGTGACCTCGAACACACCAAGGCGATGGCCAAAAGGGTGAAAGCAGCCGGGATGAAGCTGTTGCTTGACTTCCACTACAGCGACTACTGGGCCGATCCGGGCAAGCAATACAAACCCAAAGCATGGGAGGGATTGTCGTTCACCGATCTGAAAAAAGCCCTTTACGACTATACCCGAATGGTGATGCTGGAACTGCAAAAGCAAGGTACCACACCGGATATGGTGCAGATAGGGAATGAAATCAACCACGGACTCGTTTGGCCGGAAGGGAATGTCAGCGAGCCCGACCAAATGGCGCAGCTTTTCAAGGCCGGAACCGCGGCGGTAAAATCGGTCGACCCCACGATTCCGATCATGCTGCATGTGGCGTTGGGCGGACAAAACACCGAAACCGTACAGTTCGTCGACGCCATGTTGAAACGCAAGGCGCATTTTGACGTTATTGGCCTTTCCTATTACCCGAAATGGCACGGCACGCTGGCAGATTTAGAAGACAATATCATCGACCTTACCAAACGTTATGAAAAAGATGTAATCGTGGTGGAGTATTCTGCCCTGAAAGACGAAGTGAATAAAATCGCATTTGAGGCAGGCGGAGCACATGCCAAGGGGTCATGCATCTGGGAACCGCTCAGCACCTGGGAGAAGTTTTTTGACGACAAGGGTAAGTCCAACGGATTACTGGAGTTGTATGATGGATTCCGTCTTTACCTGAAGCCCTGAGGATTTTGAATTCCTCATTAAACAATTAACAAAAGGTGTGGTTTTACCGTAAAACAGTCTCGCCGGAAAACCCGAGATTGCGTTAGGGGAGGGGCGGATGCGTCCCTTACGAAACCCTCGCGACAAGCTGATACGGGAAAACCGCATTTTTTGTTAAACTTTTTGTCTACGTAATCCCGTAATAGCGAGCCCTGTAGTTTCAGGGCTGGCATACCCTTCTCTTTAAACACCACTTTCGCCCTGATCAGGGACATCCCTACGGCTAACGGATCGATCAAAACACAAACAAAAAAACCTCCCGAGAAGGAGGTTTTCTTTTACTATAGTATGGGTGTCTTAGGCCTTGGTCTTCAACAACCACGTCTTCATCGACACTTCTTTCTCGATAATCGCGCGAAGCTCTGAAATCGCCACGCGGTCTTGTTTCATGGTGTCGCGATGACGAATGGTGACGGTACGGTCCTCCAGTGACTGATGGTCGACCGTGATACAGAACGGCGTTCCCAGCGCGTCCTGGCGACGGTAGCGGCGACCGACAGCGTCTTTTTCGTCGTATGCCACCGTGAAATCCCATTTCAGTTCCTCCATGATTTCGCGTGAAAGTTCAGGTAAACCGTCTTTCTTCACCAAGGGTAACACCGCAGCTTTGGTCGGTGCCAACACTGCCGGAAGGGAAAGAACGGTTCGGGTAGACCCATCTTCGAGGGTTTCTTCACGCAGGGACGTAGCGAATACCGCGAGGAACATCCGGTCGAGACCAACCGACGTTTCCACCACATACGGCGTATAGTTCTTGTTCTCTTCCGTATCGAAATACTGCATTTTCTTACCTGAAAACTTCTCGTGCGCCCCCAGGTCAAAATCGGTGCGCGAGTGAATGCCTTCGAGTTCCTTGAATCCGAATGGGAAATTGAATTCGATATCCGCGGCGGCATTGGCGTAATGCGCCAGTTTTTCATGGTCGTGGAAGCGATAGTTCTCGTTTCCAAGTCCCAGCGATTGGTGCCATTTCAGGCGCGTCTCCTTCCAGTATTCGTACCACTTCATCTCTTCGCCCGGTTTGACGAAGAACTGCATCTCCATCTGCTCGAATTCGCGCATGCGGAAAATGAACTGACGTGCCACAATCTCATTCCGGAAGGCTTTACCGGTTTGGGCGATACCAAACGGTATCTTCATCCGCCCGGATTTCTGTACGTTCAGGAAATTCACGAAAATACCCTGGGCCGTTTCCGGACGCAGGTACAAATCCATGGCGTTTTCAGCCGATGCCCCGAGTTTGGTTCCGAACATGAGATTGAACTGCCGCACTTCCGTCCAGTTGCGTGAGCCGGTTTCCGGATCGGCAATTTCGAGTTCCTCGATCAGTTTCTTTACGTCTTCGAGATCGCCTGAATCCAGCGATCTTGCCATGCGCTCGAGAATTTCCTTCTTTTTGGAAAGGTATTCGACCACGCGGGTGTTGGTCGTCACGAACTGTTCGCGGTCGAAAGCATCACCGAAACGCGCAGCGGCCTTTTCGATTTCCTTTTCCGCCTTCTGGTTCAGCTTCTCAGCGTAGTCTTCAATCAGGACGTCGGCACGGTAGCGTTTTTTGGAATCTTTATTATCGATAAGCGGATCGTTGAAGGCATCTACGTGTCCGGATGCTTTCCAGGTCGTTGGGTGCATCAGGATAGCCGCATCGAGGCCCACGATGTTATCGTGCATCTGCACCATCGCTTTCCACCAATACTGCCGGATGTTGTTCTTCAGTTCGACTCCGTTCTGTCCGTAATCATACACGGCACTGAGTCCGTCGTATACCTCGCTCGACGGGAAGATAAACCCGTATTCCTTCGCATGCGATACGACGTTTTTGAAAATATCGTCTTGTTTTGCCATAGTGGTGCAAAAATAGATAAAAGTACTAAAGTCCGAAGCCGGCGCCCGGTAAAACCCACTTCAATCTTTAACATTTTCTACGGGAAAGCCGTAACGGTGTTTTTCCGCCACCCGTTACCTTGCCCCCATGAAAAAATGGCTCCACGACTTCCTCTCCCTTTTTTATCCCGATACCTGCGCGGCCTGTGACGGATTACTGCAAACGGGCGAAATCCTCATCTGCACCGAATGCCGTCACGAACTGCCGTTTACGCAACAGCACCTACATCCCGAAAACGAAGCCTTCCGCGCCTTTTATGGACGGCTGCCGGTTGAGCACGTCTCCTGCCTGTTGTATTACCACAGGCACGGGCGCGTGCAACGGCTGATCCATAAACTAAAATACAAGGGACGGGAAGATATCGGCACGGCACTGGGGCATTGGGCTGGCCCGGGGTTACAGGAAGCCGGACTTCCCTCCTCCATCGACGCCATCGTCCCTGTTCCGATGTATCCAAAAAAACAACGGAAAAGAGGCTACAACCAGGTGACGTCGTTTGCCGAGACCCTGTCGGGTTATCTGGGAGTACCGTGCGATCCGTCCCTCCTCGTGAAAAGCGTACAGTCGAAATCGCAGTCGAAAAAGTCGTTCTTTGAACGCATCGCCACCGAAGACAAAGGGTTTGTCGTGCAATTCGACGCGTCGCACCACGGGCGGCATTTCCTTCTAGTCGACGACGTGCTGACCACGGGCGCCACCCTCGAAAGCTGCGGAAAGGCGCTGTTACGTATTCCAGATGCCCGCCTCAGTATCGTGACGATGGCCATGACCTACAAATGAGACGCCTACATCGATAACACTTTCCTAAAAATTTCCACCCGACAAAATATAATCGTTATTTTGTGGGACCAATGATCGTGAGTTGAAAAACCGAATCCTCTTTGTCTTCGCCGTACTGCTTTTCGTGCTGACCGGCTGCGCACGCCGCGGCAATATTGACGGTGGGCCGAAAGACAGCCTGCCTCCTACGCTGGAAGTGAGCCTTCCGAAGAACTTTTCGACCGATTTCAAGGGGCAGGAAATCCGGCTGACCTTCGATGAATACGTCAAGTTAAAAGACGTGAGCAAACAACTGGTCGTTTCGCCTCCGCTCGAACACGCACCGGATGTTCGTCCGCTACTACCGTCGAAGACACTCACGGTGCGCTTCCGCGATACACTTCGCCCTAATACGACCTATAGCCTGAATTTCGGGCAAAGCATACAAGACAATAATGAAGGTGTGCCGCTGCCGCAATTCCGATACGTTTTTTCCACGGGCGCCTATATCGATTCCCTCGAAATCAGCGGCGGCATCAGCGACGCACTTGAGCGGAAAGCGGATAACTTCGTCACGGTGATGCTCTACGAATTGAACGAGACATTCAACGACTCGACTATTTATAAGGAGAAACCGCGTTATGTTACCAGCACACTCGATAGCGCGGTGGTCTTCAAGCTCGAGAACCTGAAGGAAGGCCGCTACCAATTGATCGCGCTCAAAGACAAATCGAACAATTATAAGTTTGACCCGCGGAGCGATAAGATTGCCTTCTCTTCGGAACCGGTGGTCGTGCCATCTGACAAACCCTACAAACTACGTCTTTTCAAAGAAAACGGATCGTTCCGGGCACTTCGCCCGTCGCAGGCATCAGGCAACCGGATGCTGGGCGGTTTTGAGGGTGATCCACGAGGTGCGGTGTATACCGTTCGAAACGGCAATGAAATGGTTCCGTCTATCGTTACGAGAATGCCGGAAAAAGACTCGGTGCAAATCTGGTATAAAGCACCTAAAGTCGATTCGTTGCAGGTTGCCATCAAGAAAGACGCCTTCGAAAAAGACTTCTGGGTCAAATTGAAGAACCAGAAAAAAGATTCGATTGGATTTACGGCTGAAAAAGCCGGTACGCTTTCCTTCCGGGAACAATTCCAGCTTCGTAGCGCGACGCCGTTGACCGCTTTCGACAACACAAAGATCACCATCAGGGACAAAGATTCGGCATCCGTACCTTTTACAACGGACTATGACGCCTTCAACCAAAAGCTTACGGTGGTTTTTGAGAAGAAGGAAGAACAGCGCTACAAAATCAATATGATGCCGGGCGCTTTGGTGGACTTTTACGGACATGAAAACGACACGCTCGACTATACCGTCGCCACTCGTCGCCTGGGGGATTACGGAAACATGAAAGTCGTATTGCAAAATGCCAAATCGTTCCCGGTCATACTCGAACTGACCGATGCCAAAGGAAAGGTGTTGGCAAGGGAGGTGGCGACGAAACCCGAGATCGACTTCCTGTCACTCGACCCCGCTACATGTACCATGCGCCTGATCTACGATACCAACAGCAACGGCGAGTGGGATTCGGGCAGTTGGATGGAACACCGGCAGCCTGAAGAGGTGATTTATTTTCCGAAGGACATCATCCTGCGCTCTAACTGGGATATCAACCAGGAATGGGATGTCGGAGGCGGCTAAGGCAGCAGCGTAAAGTCGTCGCGGTCCTGCAAAAAAGCAAAACGTTCCCGAAACGCCTGCATTTTCTGTGTGTCAAGTTCAAAAACAAAGACGCCTTCCTCTCCAGTGGAGGCCAGAAGGTCACGGCCGGCAAAATCAAACGCCTGCGTATGCCCCGGATAATGATGGCCGTTGGCATCGTGACCAACACGGTTTACACCCGCCACATAACAGACATTCTCGATGGCGCGGGCCTTTAGCAACGCATCCCAGGCTTCGATGCGCGGCGCCGGCCAGTTCGCGACATACAGCAACAGGTCGAATGATTCAGTATTGCGGGAAAAGACCGGAAATCGAAGATCGTAGCAGATTAACGGACATATCCGGATGCCTTTATAATCAAGAACCAGCCGGTCTTGACCTGCCGCGTAGGCAACATCTTCACCCGCCAGGGTAAAAAGGTGTCGTTTGTCATAATACCTTACGTCACCAGAGGGATATACAAACAGGAGTCGGTTTCGGAAGCTACCCGCTTCTTCCATTACAACACTTCCGGTAACCGCAGCCGGTCGTTCAGCCGCCATCTCTTTCATCCAACTTAGTGTGGGGCCGTCCATGGTTTCCGCAACGGCAGCGGGGTGCATCGTGAAACCTGTGGTAAACATCTCGGGCAGTACGATAAGGTCAGCCGTAATGGACTGTAGTACTTTCGTAAGCTGCTCGCGGTTTTCGAACGGCTGCTCCCACGCCAGGTCGGTCTGTACGAGCGCGATTTTCATCGGATGGTAATTTCGTCAATAAAGATAAAAGCATCCCCACCGGCGCCCTGATGCCAAGCGGGCAGTTTACCGAAGTTGCGGGCAATGACTTTCACGTATCGGAACTTCCCAATCGGATCTTTCAAGCCATATTCTTTGATAAAGGTATCCTCCCGTTGCGGGTCTTCGTCGGTTACGATTTTCTTTCCGACCGGAAAGAACTTCTGCCCGTCGGTCGACACCAGAAATTCCACTTCCCGGGGCATCAGTATCCACGAGCGGCTGTCTTGCAGGAAGCCCGCGCTGATTTCCTTTGCGCTCCGCATTTCCTTTAGGTCTACGACCGCCTCGAAATCCTGTGCCTGGTAGCCCTGCCAATCGCCTTTCCGCCAGTTTTCGCTTCCGCGGATGCCATCCAGTAAGCCTTCAGGACCGCCAGCGTGGTATTGTGGGTTATAGGTAGAGCGTATCTCCACCGTATACGCATTGGGTTTCCGGATGAACGTTCCCGTTACTACAGTGCTCGCAATACCAGGCACTTTCTCGGCATACGTTTCCACCGTGCCGCTCTGTTCAATGAAAAAAGGCCATTGATACACACTAAAATCCTTCTTTTCGTCGCGATGTCCTATTTCCTGGATGCGGTAGTAACACCTTACGTCGCGATCAACGGTTTTGATCGACACCGGCATCTTCTCGGTGAACACCCGCGAAGGCGACTCAATGACGGGAACCGGAAGTAACACCCCCGAGGTTTCGGTCGCCAATTCTCGTCGGTAATCAGGAAACCAATATTCGAACGGCGGCGCAACATCAGAAACCGGCTTTTTGGAGCCGTCTTCGAGATGAACCGTGGCGGAAGCGGAAGGTGCCAAATATGTCCAGGCGGGTTGACCCGGACAAATGGCGTACATCCCCAGAGTAGACAAGACATACCAGGCACTCATTTGTCCGCAATCTTCATTTCCTATCAAACCATCGGGTGCATTTTTGTAGAAATTATCGAGGATAAACCGGATTTTCTCCTGTGCTTTTTGCGGCTGCCCGGCCGGCACATACAACCAGGCCATATGGTGACTGGGCTCGTTGCCGTGCGCATACTGCCCGATAAGTCCGGTAATGTCGGCCTGCTCGCGACCCGTGGTTTGGGTGGGGGCGTTGAACAAGTCGTCTAGTTTTCGAGCCAAGGCCTCTTGTCCGCCCAGCGCGCCCGCGAGCCCTTCGATATCGTGCGGTACGAAGAGTGAGTATTGCCAGGCATTTCCTTCGGTGAAGTTGTTATTGACCTCCCGCGGATCAAAGGGTTTGTCCCATCCTCCGTTGCGTTTCGGACGCATGAAACCCGTTGACGGATCGAACAGGTTCTTCCAGTTCTGCGACCGCATCATGAAATAATCGTAGTCGTCTTTATGACCGGTGAGCTTCGCCATTTGTGCGATGCACCAGTCGTCATAGGCGTATTCCAATGTCTTCGAGACGCTTTCATGTTCATCATCAATGGCAATGAAGCCGTTCTTCTTATAGGCAGCCAGTCCGAGGTGGTCGAGCATCGCGCTGTGTTTGGCCGCCTGGAACGCCTTTTCGTAATCGAAGCCCTTTATACCCTTCGCCATCGCATCGGCCATGACGGAAACGGAATGGTAGCCGATCATGCAGTCGGTCTCATTCGAGGCCAGCTCCCAAACCGGAAGCCGGCCGCCTTCTTCGTATTGCCGGAGGAAGGTGTTGATGAAATCGGCGGTGCGCTTGCGGTCGATGAGGGTATAGAGCGGATGGGCCGCACGAAAGGTATCCCAAAGGGAAAAAACCGAGTAGTACCCAAACCCCGGATTGGGGTGCACCTGGTTGTCTCGCCCCCGGTATTGCCCGTCGATGTCATGTGCCACATTGGGCTGCGTCATGGTATGGTAGAGCGCGGTATAGAATATGGTTTGTTTATCCGAATTGGATTCGTTGAGGTCGATTTTACCCAATTCTTGATCCCAGGCGGCTTCGGCGGCCGATTTCACATTGCCGAAATCCCAGCCTTTTATCTCCGACATGTTGCGTTCGGCACCTTCATAGGAAGTGGGCGACAACGCGACCTTGACGTTGATTTTTTCTCCGGCACGTACATTGGCGGAAAAGGAAATCGCGAGTACGGAGCCCGCAAAAAAGGAGTCGGTGTTGCGGGGCCGGGCAAAGGCGTTGTTGTTGAGATCTGTTACTTTTACGGGTTTGCTGAACTCAATCCGGGCGAAAACATACTGGTCGCGAGCCCACGCCTGACTGCGGCGCATGACCTCGATGGTTTTGTCGTCGATGATGCGCACCTCCCCCATCAGCAGTTTGTCGCGGTGGTTGAGATCGAGGATGAAATTGGCCTGTCCTTTATTCCGGAAGGTATATTGGTGGAACCCGACCCGGGTAGAAGCCGTAAGGGCGACGTCAATGTCATCATCGTCAAGACGGACGGCATAGTAACCCGCCGACGCCTTTTCTGAATTATGGGAAAACCGCGATGCGTACTGCTCTTTGTCGAGCGAGGGCGTTCCCATGGTAGGCATGAGCATCACATCGCCATAATCGGAGCAGCCGGTGCCGCTCAGGTGCGTATGCGAGAAGCCGTAGATGACATTGTCGGAATAATGATAACCGGAACAGCCGTCCCAACTTCCGTCGATGCGGGTATCAGGCGACAGTTGCACCATTCCGAAAGGCACGGTTGCCCCGGGAAAGGTGTGCCCATGGCCGCCGGTTCCGATTAGGGGGTTGACGTGTTGGTGTTGCGTGTGGCCGAAGAAGGAAATCAGAAGGAAGACAAAAAGGATGGGAGACCTCATGGTGAAATGGTTGGTACCCAAAGATACGGAATCCGCGTTACGGATGGGAGCGGCAGCCTTTTTGCGCCGTGGGAACGCCCGGAACCCCGAAACCATCCGCGCAAAAAGCTATAGCGGACAGCCGGGCCGCGAACCGGATACGTCCATATAACCCTGGATTCGAATGAGCGGCAACGCCCAAAAAAAAAAAACGCCCACCGAAGTGCGCGTTTCCTATTAATATCGATTGTTTTCTTACGACAAGCTGGCCTTGAGGTACTCGCGGTTCATACGGGCGATGTTCTCGAGGGAAATGCCTTTCGGACATTCCACTTCGCAGGCGCCGGTGTTCGTACAGTTACCGAATCCTTCTTCGTCCATCTGGCGGACCATGTTCAGGACGCGGTCATGTGCTTCTACGCGGCCTTGTGGCAACAGCGCATATTGTGACACTTTCGCACCTACGAAGAGCATGGCCGAACCGTTCTTACAGCTCGCCACACAGGCACCGCAGCCGATGCAGGCCGCCGCTTCGAACGCGCGGTCAGCGTCTGCCTTTGGAATCGGTGTTGCGTTGGCGTCGATCGTGCGACCGGAGGTGTTGACCGATACGAAACCACCTGCTTGCTGGATACGATCGAAGGCCGAACGGTCCACCACGAGGTCTTTGATAACCGGGAAGGCTTTCGAACGCCATGGTTCTACGTAAATCGTCTCGCCGTCTTTGAAGCTGCGCATGTGCAACTGGCAGGTGGTGATAAAACGATCGGGGCCGTGGGCGCGCCCGTTAATGTAGAGGGAGCAGCTTCCGCAGATGCCTTCGCGACAGTCGTGGTCGAAGGCAATCGGCGCTTTCCGCTCGTTGATCAACTGCTCGTTCAATTGGTCGAGCATTTCAAGGAAGGAGCTGTCCGTCGACACTTTGTCGAGCTTGTAAGTCTCCATTTGTCCTTTTGATTGTGCGTCTTTCTGGCGCCAAACCTTTAGGGTGATGTTGATATATTTCGTTGCCATAAAAAGCGTCTTTTCTTATTTGTAATTCCGTGCGGCAATCTTGATGAACTCGTACTTCAGTTCTTCTTTGTGAAGGACTTCCTGGCTGATGTCATCGCCTTTGTACTCCCACGCAGCCACGAACTTGAAGTTCTCATCGTCGCGAAGGGTTTCACCTTCTGCATCCTGGTACTCCTCGCGGAAGTGACCACCACACGACTCGTTCCGCTGGAGGGCATCCTGCGCCATCAATTGTCCGAGGTCGATGAAGTCGGCTACGCGAAGGGCTTTTTCCAGTTCAGGGTTGAGCTCGTTGGCACTTCCCGGCACGAAGACATCTTTGTAGAACTCGGCTTTGAGTGCCGCGATTTCGCTGATGGCTTCTTTAAGACCTTTCTCGTTCCGCGCCATACCGACTTTGTTCCACATGATGAGGCCGAGGCGTTTGTGGAAATAGTCGACCGAACGTGTTCCGTTGTTGCCGAGGAAACGGTCGATCTGCGAACGGACGTTGTTTTCCGCTTCGGCAAACTCCGGAAGGTCGGTTGAGATTTTTCCGGTACGGATCTCGTCGGCGAGGTAGTTCGATACCGTGTACGGCAATACGAAATACCCGTCTGCCAGACCCTGCATCAGGGCTGAGGCACCGAGCCGGTTGGCACCGTGGTCAGAGAAGTTGGCTTCACCGGCCACGAAACAGCCCGGAATGGTACTTTCGAGGTTATAGTCAACCCATACGCCACCCATGGTGTAGTGCACCGCCGGGTAGATTTTCATCGGTGTTTCGTATGGATTCTCGTCGGTGATTTTTTGGTACATCTGGAAGAGGTTACCGTATTTCTCCTCGATCCAGGCTTTACCCAGTTTCAGGACGGTCTCTTCAGATGGGTTATGGTCGCCCTGGGCAAACGCCGCCTGACGTCCTTTGCTGCGGATTTCAGACGCGAAATCGAGGTATACCCCTTCATTCGTGTCGTTGGCCTCGATACCGAAACCAGCATCGCAACGCTCTTTCGCAGCGCGTGACGCTACGTCACGTGGCACGAGGTTACCGAAGGCAGGATACCTTCTTTCGAGGAAATAATCGCGGTCTTCTTCGGCAATCTGCGTCGGCTTCAGTTTGCCGGCACGGATGGCTTCCGCATCTTCTTTTTTCTTAGGTACCCAGATACGGCCCGAGTTACGCAACGATTCTGACATCAGCGTCAGTTTCGACTGGTTGGTGCCGTGTACGGGGATACAGGTCGGGTGGATCTGTACGAAACAAGGGTTGGCGAACAACGCTCCTTTTTTATGGATTTTCCAGGACGCCGTGACGTTGCTGCCCATTGCGTTGGTCGAAAGGAAGTAGACGTTTCCGTAGCCGCCTGATGCAATGATCACCGCGTGGGCGGAATGACGCTCTAATTCTCCGGTGACGAGGTTACGGGCGATGATGCCGCGCGCCTTGCCATCCACCTTCACGATGTCGAGCATTTCGTGGCGGTTGAACATCTGCACGCGCCCAAGCCCGATTTGGCGGGACAAGGCCGAGTAAGCACCCAACAACAACTGTTGCCCGGTTTGGCCGGCTGCGTAGAACGTACGCTGTACCTGTGTACCACCGAAGGAACGGTTGTCCAAGAGTCCGCCGTAGTCGCGGGCAAACGGAACGCCCTGCGCGACACACTGGTCGATGATGTTGGCGGACACTTCTGCCAAACGGTGGACGTTTGCTTCGCGGGCGCGGTAGTCGCCCCCTTTAATCGTATCGTAGAAAAGACGGTAGGTAGAGTCGCCGTCGTTCTGGTAGTTCTTCGCTGCGTTGATACCGCCCTGTGCTGCAATCGAGTGCGCGCGACGGGGAGAATCCTGGAAGCAGAAAGCTTTTACATTATAACCCATCTCGCCGAAGGAAGCGGCTGCAGAAGCACCTGCGAGTCCGGTTCCGACGACGATGATATCGATCTTCGGACGGTTGTTCGGCGCAACGAGTTTGAGATGGTTCTTATGATTGGTCCACTTGTCGGCAATATCACCCTGTGGTATCTTGGAATCTAGATTCATGGCGCTAAGGATTAAAACGTACGGAAAATATCAAAGTGAACACAGAGCGGGATGATCGCAAACGCCAACGGCACGAGAATGGCAAAGCCACGGCCAAAGGCGCTGATGAGCGGACTCCACTTCGGATGGTTCACACCCAGACTCTGGAAGCCGCTGGCAAAACCATGGTCGAGGTGGAAGGCCAATACAGCCATCGCCAACACATAAAGCAGCGTGTAAACGAGTCCGAACGATTTGTCTTTGAAGAACGCAATCGTAATCGCATATAGGTCTTTATAGCCCTCTGCATATTGCACGTTGGTGCCTGTATACATGAATTTTGTGCGATCTTCGACGTAATAGGTCTTACGGTCTTTCTTCGCCTCTTCATTCGTAGCGCCGACTTTCGCGCTGTCTACCAATACACCTGGGTTGGTGGTCGTGTAGAGCGTTGGCAGATCCTGTCCGGGCATCATTTGGTCTTTGTCGAGCACCAATTCGAATTTCTCCAGCGGCATCTTGTCGTCAAAGTGCATCACGGCCCAGAAATTCATCATGTGGGTCACGATGAACACCAACAGCAGTGTCCCGAGGAGGCCCATGTTGCGCGATGACCAGGTGGAGTTCTGTGACGGATTGTTCTTTACATATCCCACCGGACGCGCCTTCGCGTTCTGGATCGTCAGCAACAGGCCGTCGACCGCGTGGAAAAGAATGGAGAAATACGTCAGGTACGATAACACTTTCACCGCCGGATTGGTGGTCATGAACAGCGCGTACGCGTTGAATTGATGTGCATCGGCGTAGAGGATCTGGAGGTTCCCCAGCAAGTGTCCTACAAGGAACAGGCAGAGGAAAAGTCCGGTCATGCCCATCCAGTATTTTTTCGCCAGCGACGACTTCAGTAAAGCGGATTTTGCCATACGGAATAACGGTTTTAAAAATCAAACAAAAGTAAGGCTTATGACCTTTAACACAAAGGGGTTTCGTAATTTATAATCAGTATAAAATGTTGAAGCGAAAACGTTTCCCCGACGCGAAATTCCGCGTTTTTATCAGCGATTCAAAAAATCGTGTTAAGATTTCCATCATATCCGTAAAAAGTTGGGTGTAAAGGCACTCCGGGTTTCTTACAGCGTCCGGATATCGTATTTTTGCACCTCAAAATCCTACTTATGACTGTCGGAATCGATGCTGTTGCGTTTGATGTTGCCCGTATCCATTTACCTATCACGTCATTGGCCACTGCCCGTGGCATTGACCCGGAAAAGCTTGAAAAGGGACTCGGACTGACCCGAATGACCTTTCCGGATGTGCACCAGGACGCCGTGGTGTTCGCCGCGAATGCCCTCACGCGGCTCGCCCAGCAGGAAAACCTCGACTTCCGTACGATCACACGGCTGTATGTCGGGTCGGAAAGCGGCATCGACAACGCCAAGCCTATCGGGTCGTTCCTGACAGCATTGATGGAGCAACAGTTTGGCGACGGTGTGCTCGAAAACTGCGACACGGTTGATTTTACCTTCGCCTGTATCGGGGCGGTCGACGCGTTGCAGAATTGCCTCGATTATATCCGTCTTCATCCAACGGAAAAAGCCATTGTGGTAGCCACGGATTTTGCCAAATACGATCTCGGTTCCACAGGTGAATATACGCAGGGAGCCGGAGCCGTGGCGTTGCTCGTATCGGCACAGCCCCGGCTGCTGTCGCTGGGCACCGACTGGGCGGTAAGCACGAAAGGCGTGTTCGACTTTTTCAAGCCGTATCGCACGCTCGCCAAAGCGGAGATCCTCGGCGGAAAGGACAATACACCCTGGTTCGGGCACCTCGAAGCCCATCTCGAAATACACAAAGACCAGCCGGTATTTGACGGTCAATACTCGAACCAATGCTATATGGACCGCACGCGCCAGGCGTATTTTTCATTGAAAGGAAAAAAGAATGCTCCGGCTACACTTTACGATTCCTGGAGCCGTATCATCATGCACTTACCTTACGCGTTCCAGGGACGACGGATGCTGACGGAGATTTTTGCATTGGACGGTGACTTGTCACTCGACGCTACGGATGCCGAATTCCCGCAAAAACTCAAAGACCTGGCGAAATCGGATGCGTACCGTGGTTTCGTCACCGAGAAATTGCAGCCGGCGGAACGGGCGTCTTCCCTTATCGGGAACCTGTATACGGGCTCGATCTTTATGGGCTTGCTGTCGACACTGGCCGATGCGGCGGAAAAAAACACCGAATTGTCGGGATCGACTTTCGGCTTCATGGCCTACGGAAGCGGATCGAAGTCGAAAGTGTTTGAAGGAACGGTGGAAAATGGCTGGAAGTCGCAAATCGAAAAAATCCATTTGTTCGAAACCCTCGCGGCAAGCCAGGAAATGGATTTCGACACCTACGAATCATTGCACCGCAAAGAACGTGGGGAAAGCGTCCGAAAACCCGAAGGGGAATGGCGGTTGGCTTCCATTGAGACGACGCGTCCCAACCTCATCGGAGCGCGGTATTACGAATGGGTGGCGCCTTCACTCGAAGTCGTCTAAGAGAAAATGGGTATCATCCTGCAAAGCGGGAAGTTTCCGGATATCGATTGCCTTCCCGTTGAACAGCCAGCCCCTTTCGGGCACCTCGAGGCGTAACAAACTGTCTTTTCGGGAAAACTGAAAACGGCCGACCGTCTTTTTTCCTGCGTAATCCTCTACCAAAATAGCAGGGCCCACCACCTCGAAATGGTAATCCACAAGAGACCCTGTCGTATCCTGTAGGATCAGGTAATCGTGACTGTGGACAAAAAAACGCCGTATGCTGCCCGGCCGGGATGCTACTCCGGAAACCACTTCATAAGCACCATTTGGAAACGCACGGTGCCGGTCGGTCGGAAGTTGCTGCCAGATCGCCGTCACAACGATCGTCGATGCGAGAAACACCTGCTGCCACAGCGTCCAAACAGAACGGATCGACCATTGAGGGAACAGCCCGTTGAGCGATACAACGCCCTTCCCTGCGAAAAAACGACCAAGGGCGGGCAAAACAGGCCACAGGCAAAACAGGTTGAGCGCCGTAAGCAGCAATGAAAATAATTTGACAGATATATCGAACGTGAAGTTGAGGAGTACGATTCCCAGCAACACGAACAGGCACAAAAATAGACCCAGCACCCTTGTTCGTCCTAACAGCAACAGCAACGCAATGGCGCACTCTATAATGCCCGTCACCACATTGAAGGAGTGCGACGTGCCCACCGTGCTCCAGAAGAGGATGTCTTTGGTCAGTTGCCCGAAGGGCGTAAAAAGGACATTGGCTTCGGGGATGTAAAATTGTAATCCGAGTATTTTCCCGACGCCGTAACACAGCAGGACATAGGCCAGGTAGTAGCTACCCCCGATGCGGACCACTTTGGCAACCCGAAAGCCCGTCTTCAAAGCAGACAAAATCCAGCCCAGGGCGGCGGCCAGGATCGCGAGTAGGCCTAACAGTATCAAAAGGGACAGGGTGTCGGAAGAGAAATCGGCCGGCAGCGGATGGTCGTGTACAAAATAGGAAATATGGGTTACGAGATCCCCGAATACGAATAACGAAAGGCCTCGCTGCCAGCCTTCCCCTGCATCGAAGGGAAGGAAGAACATCGTTCCCGCAAAGAACAGCGCCGTTGCTGTCGAAACTACCCGCTGTATCACGCAGCCAGGGGCGTTTTCATACCCCGAAGTCGCCACAGTGAAAACGCCACGAGTCCAGACCCAAACGCGAGCATTAGTAACAATCCGACCTGCGGCCACTTGTTTGCAAAAGGAAGGACAACGCCTTTTTTCCTTGCTTTTTTGGGCGGTTTCTTGTTGTTGTCGTAGCCCACGAACACCACCTCTTCAATGTTATTCCGGAAATTATAGTCCCGCGCCAGGATGTTCTTTATCGAGTCAAGGGAATGGTAATTTGAAAATAACGGATGCCGACTGACCGTATCGCGACCCGCCGACCATTTTTCTGTTGACACGACCCTACAGGTGCTACGGTTTGTTTCGTCACAATATTCGCTCGTTACCAATATTGCTTTACCATCCGGCAGGCGGATGACGGAGTCAAGTTGTGCGTTCTTTACGGTCTCAGTCGGCGCGATTCCCAAATTGGACGCTTCCAGGTCGAAGGCCCGATGTTCAATTGCACTTCGGAAATGCCGCATGTCGCCGCTATGGCTGCGGAAGGAAATAAGCCGGGTTTGGCCCATTGCACAAAGTGACACCAATAAAGAAAACACCACTAACCTCATAACCAACGCTTTTGGGCAAAAGTATAAAAAAGCGCATACCCGCCTGACGCTTTAACAAAGCTATAAGACCATCCAACAATGCAAACTTCAATTATGTAATTTTACCAGGTCAACACAAGGCTATGTATCCCAAAAACGACCCTGACGACGCCAAAGCACTACGCCTTTTTATCGAGGGTGGCGCCGTGCATTTTGTGAAGAAGCGGTTTCGAAAAAACGAACTGATCGTTCGACAAGGCGAGGTATGTCCGTGGTTTTGTTATGTGGAAAGCGGAATACTACAGCATCTTATAGAGGTCGAAAATGGTGAAAAAACAACGTATTTGGCGCTGCGAAACACCTTTACCTCCTCACTCAGGAGTTTCCTTTCTGGAACGCCCTCTCGCAAGAGCATCAAAGCGATTGCCGACAGCACGGTTTGGGTCATCGACCGCCCGGGTTTTGAAAAACGCATGGCAGACGATCCCACTTTCCGCGATTATTACCACCAACTCATCGAGCGCCAGATCTGCCTCATCGATGAATACAGAATTGACCTGCTTACCCTAACGCCCGAGGCCCGCTACCGCAAACTGCTGGCGACTGAACCGAAATTGCTGCTAGAAATCCCGCTCCGCCACCTGGCGTCGTTTCTCGGGATATCCGACCGTCACATGAGCCGCATCCGGAAAAGTGTACGCTGATTTTTCGGCCAAATGGCGGCAAGCCGATGCGCCATTCTCGTTACATTTGCCTTATATACAAGTTTGCCCACCATGAAATACCATCCTATTCCCAATTCCCTGTTTATCAAAAACCGCCAGAAGTTCATGGCGCAAATGAAGCCGAACGCCGTAGCGGTTTTCAATTCGAACGATATTTATCCGATCAGTGCCGACAGCACCATGCCGTTCCAGCAGCATCGGGATATCTTTTACCTGAGCGGCGTCGACCAGGAAGAAAGTATCCTCGTGTTGTTCCCCGATGCGCCGTACCCGCACCTGAAAGAAGTGCTGTTCCTTACCGAAACCAGCGAGCACATCGCGATCTGGCATGGCGCCAAACTGAACAAAGACCAGGCATTTGAAGTGTCGGGAATCAAATCGGTGTATTGGCTACAGGATTTCGAAAAGGTCTTTTTTGAAATCATGACCTACGCCGAGACCCTTTATATCAACACGAACGAGCACTACCGTTCGGCCGTCGAAACGCAAACGCGGGAAGACCGCTTCATTGAATGGGCGAAAAAGAAATATCCGGCCCATACGGTAGCGAAAAGCAATCCGATCCTGCAGCGCCTGCGGTCGGTGAAGGAAGCGGAAGAACTTGCCCTCATCCAAACAGCCTGCGACATCACGGAAAAAGGGTTCCGGCGATTGCTGTCGTTCGTCAAACCGGGTGTGATGGAATATGAAGTGGAAGCGGAGCTGCTGCACGAATTCGTCCGCAACCGCGCGCGTGGTTTCGCCTATGGCCCTATCATCGCCTCGGGCGCCAACGCCAACGTCCTGCATTATGTCGAAAACAATAAAGAATGTAAAGCCGGCGACCTGCTGCTGCTGGATGTCGCGTCGGAATATGCGAATTATTCATCTGACCTGACGCGCACCATTCCGGTTTCCGGTCGTTACACCGCCCGGCAGAAAGATGTCTACAACGCCGTGCTGCGCGTGAAAACCGAAGCTACCAAAATGCTCGTGCCGGGCACGCTGTGGAAGGAATACCATAAGGAAGTAGGAAAACTGATGACGTCTGAACTCCTGGGTCTCGGCCTGTTGGACAAAGCCGACGTACAGAATGAAAATCCGGACTGGCCGGCGTATAAGAAGTATTTTATGCACGGCACATCGCACCACCTCGGACTCGACACCCACGATTACGGACTGCTGCATGAGCCGATGAAGGCGAACATGGTCTTTACCGTTGAACCGGGCATCTATCTCCCGGCAGAAGGTTTCGGCATCCGGATCGAAGACGACGTCGTGGTGCAGGAAACGGGCGAACCGTTTAACCTCATGCGAAACATACCGATTGAGGCCGACCACATCGAAACGTTGATGAATGCCTAGAAAAAAGCGGATGGAGCCCAGTTTCATCCGCTTTTTTGATTTAAACTGCAACGTTTCATAACAATCCCACAACAACGGCGGAACATGGAGGCGGTACCTTTACGGAGACGTGATCGTAATCCCCACTACCATGAGAACCCTACAATTTCCCTACCGGCTGACCGACGCGTACGACGGGCAGCAAGACATCCGCGAAGCCGAAAGCAACGACGAAATCACGGATATTACGGAAGACATCCAATACGATTGGTATAACTTCTATCCGGACAGCGCATTCTGAGCCTTTGTGTCGGGCAACGGAAGCCCTATATTTGCGCCTCAGTGTGCTTCGTATGACCTATAAAAACATCCCTGTTTCGTTTTCGGATACCGGCAAAGGTACGGCCGTCGTACTACTGCATGGTTTTCTCGAAAACAGCACCATGTGGAAGGCGCTCACTCCGGCATTGGCCCGCAAATACCGCGTGGTTTCCATCGACCTGCTCGGGCATGGCGGCACGGACTGCCTGGGGTATGTGCACGGAATGGAAGACAATGCCGATTTGGTGCATGCTGTCTTAGCCGAATTGAAGATCCGCAAGGCCGTGTTCGTCGGCCATTCAATGGGCGGGTATGTAGCCTTGGCCTTCGCTGAACTATATCCGGATATGGTAAAAGGGATTGCCCTGATCAACAGTACGTCACGGGCCGACAGTGAGGAGCGCCGTGTCAATCGCGATCGGGCCATCGTGGCGGTCAAGCAAAACCACGCGAACTTCGTGCGGATGTCCATTTCCAACCTCTTCAGCGCCGACAATCGGGCGCGGCTGGCAGACGTGATCGAAGAGGTTAAAAAAGAGGCCCTCTCCACGCCTTTACAGGGTATCGTTGCCTCTCTTGAAGGGATGAAAATTCGCAAAGACCGGGAGGTATTGCTCCACTTTGCGCCCTATCCCATCCTATTGGTACTCGGCGAAAAGGACGAAGTATTGAAATACGATGAGAATCGCGCGCAGGTCGAGGGAACCGATGTGCGATTGGTGACGTTTCCGGATGGGCACATGTCGCACATTGAAAACCGCGAAGAGTTGGAAAATGCACTGCTTGACTTCCTGAAATCACGCTAATACCGGCTCGGCAAACGGCACCGTCGGGTCAAGTATCTCCGAAAGCAACCCTACCAATGCCTCTTCATACGCTTCAAGCGCCATTCGGTCGATGACAGCAGGCACTTGTTCGCCTTTCATGCGGAATCCCAAAAATCCGGATTTGAGGTTTTTGAAGGATACCACACCGGCTTCCATCGGACTACCACCCGCCTCCTCTTCATACATATAGGCATACGCCAACACCTGGATGATTTTGTCATGTTCCGGCGCGATAAGCGCGTCCCAATCGCCCAACGTCAGGTTTCGTTGCTCGGCCCGTCCGGTCTTGAAATCGACGATTCGGATACGCCCATCCCGTCGCTCGATACGGTCGACATTTCCTTTTAACAATACCGGATACGGCAGACGTGGGTGGTGGATCCATCTTTGGTATTCCTGTTCAAGGGCCAACACCGTGATGTCTGCATTCTCGTCTACCAGCTGTGCTTTCTCCTGTTTCAGGTAATTCGATACGTGCCGACGGGCTACTTCAAACGCCAACAGGTTTTTGCCTTTTCGGATATCACCCTCACGGTAGACTTCGCGGAATTGATAGGCAACCTCATCATCCAGCCCCGCTTCGCAGCCTTCGATATCAGCCACCGTCAGGCGCTTGCCAATCAAGGGGCGGTAGAGTCGTTCCAGTGTGCCGTGTATGATAGTGCCCAGCGTGTTGACCGCGATATTCTCTTCGACCTCATCGGCCTCGCGGATGCGCAGGATCCGACGGAAGTAGAATTCGATGGGGTTGCGCACATAGGTGGTAAGGGCCGATGGAGAAAAACTGCTATTGGCAATCTCTCTCAACCGATCCTGGACCGCAGTCGACTTCTCAATAACAACGGGTGTCCCATCGCCCTCAGGAACCGGCGCGTTCCAGATCGTATGTGTAAGACGGTGGTTTGCCTGGGTTTCGATTTCGAGTTGGGTGATGAAGCGGCTCTTTTCGCCCGCGTCGAGTCCTTCGCTTTCCGTATTATACAGCAGATAGACGTGTTGCGCCCGTTGCAGCAGATGGTAAAAGTGGTACGTGTAAATCGCGTCTTTCTCTTTGTAGGTGGGAAGTCCGAGCTCGCGCTTCACATCATGTGGGATGAAGGAATTCGACGATTTCCCCGCTGGGAAACTTCCTTCGTTCACCGATGTCAGGATCACCGTATCGAAATCCAACACGCGACTCTCGAGAACACCCATGATCTGTAAGCCGCCGAGGGGTTCCCCTTCAAACGATACCTCGGCCAGTTGTACCGCCTGCCGATAGAGCGCGTAAACGGTTTTCCAGCGACGTGGCATAGGCGTGCGCGCCACAATAGTGGGCCAATTTGTTTAGGGTTTGGTAGAGTGTATAGACGAAAGCGCCTGTTATGGCGTCCGCATTGTCGTGGGTGTCGAGAGTATGACGTATGGCCAGCAGGAGCTCCGATAACCGGTTCAGGCTTTGTGTCGGAGCGCCGTCCCAACGTGAAAATACCAACTCGAAGATGGCATCCCTTTTGCCGAATAACTCGTGCAATCGTTCAGGGCGTACGAAGGTGAAGTTGTTCCGACGCAACACCGCCGCCAGCGCCCTGTAGTCGCCCAATCGCGTCATCATCGGATGGTCGAGGATTTCGAGCAGGTCGCGGTGGTAAAACACATAACCCGACTTTCCGGATGCGTTTACGTGCAATCGAAATATCCGGGACAAAAGGACCTGCACCGGATTGCCTTTTGCCGGATATCCCATTGTGATATTGAGGGCAGAAAAAGCGTCGGGAAGGGCGTGCAACACGGGAAGTAACAGGCTTTCGTCGCCCAAGACTACGGCTGTATGGTCGGCCACGTTGCCCGGTTGGGCCGCTTCCAGGGTTTCGAGAAGCGAACCTACGATATACGCCTGCCCGACCGCTTTCGGCGTGCCGATAATGTTGATCTCCTTAGGATCGGAAAAAGCCGTGCCCATCCATTCAAAGGAATGCGAGCGGTAGTAACGCCACGTATCGCGGTAGCGGCGCAGGAAAAGTCCGGCGTCGTGCAAAGGATCGTCAAGAAAAGTCTTCTCCGCATCCCAGATAACGCGTGCTTTTCCTGTAACTAAGAGATGCTGGAACAACGTCTCTTCTGCGGCATTGAGTGCGTTGAAGCCGGCAAACAGCAGCGTGCCGTCCGACAATGTGGCCGCCACATGCTCCAGATTGTGAATGGCTTCGCGGTAGAGCATCCCCTGGTAGCCTTTTCCCTCTGCACGCAGTTTCTGCTGGAGGCCGTCGTAGTAGAGCGGCAATTGTTGCCAGAAGCCGACATACTTCTCTATGAGAGGGGTTTTCTCGTCTTGCCCGATGTTCCAGCGTTTGATGTCATCGATATCTTTCAGGTACGAGAACACGCGATCGGGGTCGAGTAAATAACGGTCTATTTCATTGAAGTCCTGCAACAAGGTCACCGCCCAATTCGAGAACACGTCAAAAGGCTGCGCCTGCCCCACTGGCGTCACCTCAAGGTAAACAGCATAAAAAACGAACAACAACTCGACATTGTCAACGGCCTTCAAACCCGCCATCTCGGTGACCATCTCTTCGATGCTGACGATGCGCGGTGCCAATAACGGCTGTGGTGTTTGTTTGCGGATGGCTTCCAACAGGAAAATCCGGGCCCGTTTGTTCGGAAGCACCACGGTCAGGTCAATCGTGTGGGGATACTGCGCCAGGATATCGGCAGCAAGGTGATCGAGAAACGTGGGTTGGGCCATGCTATAAAAATAAAAAAACGCCCCGAATTACCGGGGCGCTTTTGCTTTTATTGAAGCGGAGGATTACTTGATCAGTTTAACCTCTACCCTTCTGTTGTTTGCTTTACCAGCTTTGGTTTTGTTGGTGTCAATTGGTTTTGACTCACCGAAACCTGCTGATGTCAGCCTGTCAGCTGCGATACCGTTCTGAACCAGGTAGTTTTTCACAGCACCTGCACGGTCTTCTGACAGTTTTTGGTTCTTAGCGTCTGATCCGTCGCTATCTGTGTGACCTTCGATGCTGAATTTAGCAGTTGGGTACTCTTTCAGGATCGCTACGATAGACTGAAGAACTGGATATGTTTGTTGCAGGAAGGTTGCTTTTCCGCTGTCGAACAGGATTACTTTAGCATACGCATTCAGTTGGCTGATTGCTGCTTCAGACATTTCAGGACAGCCATTGTTAGCTACAGTTCCTTTCACATCCGGACATTTGTCGTCTTTGTCAAGAACGCTGTCGCCGTCACGATCTGGCCATGGGCATCCACCGTTTTCTTTTGGACCTGCTGTGTCAGGACACTTATCAGACTTGTCGGTGATACCGTCGCCGTCTTTGTCAGGACAACCTTGAAGGTTCTTAAGACCTGCTACGTCTGGACAAGCATCAGCGCTATCCTGAACGCCGTCTCCGTCTGTGTCAGGACATCCCTGGAACTGTGGAAGACCTACAGTGTCTGGACATGTATCGTCTTTGTCAAGAACGGTGTCGCCATCGCGGTCAGGACAACCATTAAGTTCTTTCGGACCTGCATCATCCGGACATGCATCGTATTTGTCATAGATACCGTCGTTGTCTTTGTCGCTACCACCGAATTTGAAGGTCAGACCTGCAAAGTTCTGGAAATGGATAGGGAAGTTTGCCTGATTGTCAGCAAACGAGTGCTTGTACGTTGAACGAAGCTCAAGACCTACTGTTTCTGTGAACCAGAAAGTCACTCCGACTGAAGCGTTAGCCGTACCTTGGTTGTAGTCACCCATCCAGGTATAACCACCACCTACAGCAAGTGAAGGATCGAACCACTTGGCACCGATCATCTGCATGAAGCTATACTTGATCTGCGCATCAGCAGCGTAGTAGCTAAGGTCGCCAGGGTTGAACGTTTCGAAGTCTTTTGGATTTGAGGTGCTACGAACGACGAATTTGTCGATCTTGTTTACCGATCCGGTAACGCCGAAAGAGAATCCACCTCCTACATACTTACTTACTGTAAGGTATGAAACGGATGGAAGGATGTTCCAGTTGTCTTTAACACTGAAGAACTGGTCGAAACGGTGTAGACCGCCGTCACCAGCACCAGGCCTTGTACTAACGGCATTTGCACCGAAACTGACCGCCCATGGATTGTCAGCATCCTGTGCCTGGCTGCCGAAGCCCAATGCCAGAAGCGCCACGACCAGGAATTTGTTAAGGTTTTTCATACTTGATTTTATTTTTAGTTCTAAATATTAACACAAAGGTAAACTGTAGATTTTGAACGGCAAAAGTAAGTGTTAAAAAAATAACATATTTTTTCGCCCATCTTATAATTATATAACACCTAATTCTTTTCCTGCATCAACAAACGCTTTAATTGCTTTGTCAAGATGTTCCTGTGTGTGGGCTGCGGAAAGTTGCACCCGGATGCGGGCTTTTTCCCTCGGCACCACCGGGAAGAAAAACCCGATGACGTAAATGCCTTTCGTTAACAAATTTTCGGCCATACGTTGGGCCAGTTTGGCGTCGTATAACATAACAGGTACGATTGCCGAATCACCGTCGATGATGTCAAAACCGGCCTTCTTCATACCCTCCTTGAAATACTGGGTATTCCACTCCAGGCGGTCGCGAAGCGTAGTGTCTTTCTCCAACAATTCGAAGACTTTGATGGAAGCGCCGACAATGGAAGGAGCAAGCGAGTTCGAAAACAAATACGGCCGCGAGCGTTGGCGTAGCATTTCAATGATTTCTTTCTTTCCGGTAGTATAGCCTCCCATGGCACCGCCGAGCGCTTTGCCGAGCGTCCCGGTGATGATGTCGATCCGGCCCATCACCCCTTTAGCTTCCGGTGTGCCTTTGCCCGTTGCGCCAATAAAACCGGCCGCGTGGCACTCGTCAATCATCACAAGGGCGTCGTATTGATCCGCGAGGTCGCAAATTCGGTCAAGTGGCGCCACGAGCCCATCCATTGAGAATACGCCGTCGGTAACAATGATCTTGAAGCGGGCACCGGCTTCGTTCGCTTTGATTAACTGTTGTTCAAGGTCCGCCATGTCGCTGTTCTCATAGCGGAACCGCATGGCCTTGCAAAGGCGCACACCGTCGATAATCGAGGCGTGGTTGAGGCTGTCGGAAATAATGGCATCCTGCTCACCGAACAACGGTTCGAACACCCCGCCGTTGGCATCAAAGGCCGCTGCGTAAAGAATGGTGTCTTCCGTTCCGTAAAAATCGGCGATCTTTTTCTCGAGTTGTTTGTGGATGTCTTGCGTGCCGCAGATAAAACGCACCGACGACATCCCAAATCCGTGGGAATCAAGGGCGTCTTTCGCGGCCTGGATCACCTCCGGATGCGAGGAGAGCCCAAGGTAGTTATTCGCACAGAAATTCAATACCGTCTCACCGGTTGACACGGTGATTTCGGCTCCCTGCGGCGACGTGATGATGCGTTCCTTTTTGAAGAGTCCGTTTTCTTCGATGGCCTGCAATTCGGCCGTCAGGTGGTCTTTCAGTTTACCGTACATATGCTATAGTGTGTTTGTGCTTACAAAAGTACGACTTCCGTTTCCGCCCCGGTATATACCAGTGCCTTTTTCACTACGTCGTACCCCATTCCCTGCAGCAGCGAAGCGTAGTGCTCGATCTGCGTGAGATGGCTATTCGAACGTGCGCCGGTCTTGTAGTCTAGCAGACGGGCTGACTTACCCGAAAGCACGATGCGGTCTGGACGGGCGATGCCGGCGGGTCCCACGAGGCTGCGTTCGTTAAGGACGACGCTTTCGGCAGAGAAAAACGCCTGCAGGTCCGGATGGGCTACGATACCCTCGATATCGCGCGTGACTGTCTCGAGTTGATCGGGCGCCAGCCAGCCAGATGATACGGCGTCCTGCACGGCCCATTGGATATCGTCGGCTGTCCGCACGGATGCCAGTATCTCGTGTAACATCGTGCCATACGCGATGGCTTCCTGCTGCCGGGTGCCCCACATCAAAGCTTCGCGACGGGCAATGCGGATGGCCTGGAAGTCAAGCGGGCGCGCCACCCTTCTGATAGGGTTGGCCTGGCGCAGCGGCGCGGGTGTTGTCGACAGTCGCGTCGGGTTGCCAAAAACGTAGTCGGTACGATTGGATTCGAATAGTCCTTTTTGCTGTAGGTAGCCCAGGAAAAAACCAGATAAGGTGTTGGGTTTGGGTTCGCCTTTCGGACTCAAATTCAGTGAAGAAATGACATAGAGCTGTTCTTCGGCCCGGGTCAGTGCAACATACAGTACGTTGACGTTGTCAAGGAGTTCCTCTTGTTTTCGGGCGGTATACACCTCACGCGCGGCCGGGCCAAATTGCAGCACCGCGGAACTGCTGTCGACCAACACTTTGGGAAGGCCCAATTCAGGATCTTCGGCGTCGAGCCACAGCTTTTCACGGGGCTTTTTAGCGAAATCTTCCTCCGCAAACGGCATGATGACCACCGGAAACTCGAGTCCTTTTGATTTATGTATGGTCAGGATTCGCACGGCATCACGCCCTTCCGGCGACGGAATGCTGAACGTTTGGCCTTTCTTCTCCCAATAATCGAGAAAATCGGCAAGGCCGCCCTGCCCCCGTTGCTCGCGTTCGAGCACCAGGTCAAGAAAATACTGGGTGTAGGCATTGTGACTACCCGTAAGGAAGACACTGGCCAGCAAACCGGCCATTTCGTACATCCCTTTTGTTCGGGCATGGGAAAAGCGAAATGGTAGTCCTTCGCGTTCGAGCCACTGTTCGAGTGCCGTTTCGTCCCGGCAGTCGAGTCCGGCCGCGATGAAATCGTGCAACGGCGCTTTCCCGGCTTTTGAACCTATATGGAATAGGAACAACGCCTTTGATTCGGCATCGCCGGGATGGTTCAGGTAGCGAAACGCCGCGAGTAAGAGTTGCACTTCGGGTGCGTTGGCAATCAACAGCGTCTCTGATGACACGATTGGGATGCCCAACGACGTAAGGTAACGTGCCACCGCAATACCTTGCCCGGTTTTACGCGTCAAAACGGCTATGTCGGCATAGGAGAACCCGCGGCCTCGCACCTCCTCTATCGTGGCCGCCGTGGCTTTGGCAAACCGGATATCGGCCGTTTCGTCTTCGTCATCGGTAGCGATGGTGGGGAGGAAGGAAAGCCGCACGTATCCGCCCACTTTATCGTTTGTTTTTTGGGCGGCCCGGTTTTCATACAGGTCGGCATAATCCGGATGCTCGAAGGTACCCGAAAGGTAGCGGAAAAAATCGTTGTTGAAGTGGATGACCTCGGTAGCGCTGCGGCGGTTGGTTTCGAGTGAAAACAGCTTCCAGTCGGGATTCTTGAACGGATGTTTGCCTTTTGACAGCTCGATGAACTGTTCGGCTTTACCCCCGCGCCAACGGTAAATCGACTGCTTCGGGTCGCCAACAATCAGCAGCGTTCCCTTTTGTCCGTAGTCGTCGGTGCCGGAAAGGGCATTGTCAATCAACGGCACCAGGTTGCCCCATTGCATTTCGGATGTGTCCTGGAACTCGTCGATAAAGAAATGCCGGTAACGTTCCCCTATGCGTTCATAGATGAACGGCGCAGGTTGGTTCTTGATTTCGTTATGGATAATGGCATTGAACTCGGATATCGGCAGCAGGTTCTGCTCGTCGCGGATGACGGCAAGTTGCTGCGCGACGGTATTCAACAGCGACAAGGGTGTGATATTTCGCGTGAGGGCGGTATAAAAAAGATGTTTCGCGGCCAGTGCATTCAGGGTCACCAGCATTTCCAGCAGCGTGTCGGCGATGCCGTCGATAGCAGCTTTATCGGATGCCGGAGCCTTCGCCGGATACCGTTTTCCTTCGGCCGCTTCGAGGTATTTGTAATGGCCTTCCTTGATTTCGATGGCACCCTGTTGCACGCGCAGGAAGTGCTTCGGCACATAACTGCTGTAAAAAGAACTCGGGTCGATGCCGTGTTGTGTAATGAGCGCCAGCGCCTGGCCGGCCAGTTCGCGGCTTTCGGCTTCGATGGCGGTGAGGGTGTCGCGCAATCGGTCGCGGATGGTGCGGAACTGCCCGATGCTGGTTTCCGACAGCAAGGCGATTTCATGTCGGTTGGTTTCGCGTAGCAGCAGTTTGCCGGTATCGAGGATGTCGCGCGACACGTCCCAGCTTTTGTCGTCGTCGGTTTTTTCGAGGGTATACGACAGCAACAATTCAGTGAGTTCAGGATTTTCGCCCGCCTGGGCAATCACCGCATCGACCGCCTCGGCCAACAGGTTTTCGGTGTCGAGGCTGACTTCGAACGACAGCGGCAATTCGAGGTCGTGCGCGAAGGTACGGATGACCCGGTGCGTGAATTTATCGATGGTGGAAATATCGAAGGCCGCATAGTTGTGGATCAGGTGCCGCAGGATGGCATTTGCCTTCGCTTTCAACTGTGGAAGCGACCGCCCGGTTTCGTCGGCGAGCACCTCCATGAGCCGGACCGTCTTTTCCGATGGAGTGTCGGAAGCGAAGCCGACCAGACTGTCGACGATGCGCGACTTCATCTCGTGCACCGCCTTGTTGGTAAACGTGATCGCCAGGATGTTGCGATACGCGTCGGGGCGGTCGGCGGTGAGGATAATCCGGAGGTATTCCTTTACGAGCGTGTAGGTCTTACCCGAACCAGCGGACGCATCGTAAACGGAAAAAGAAGGCTGTTCGTAGCTCATGGTGTTTGCCTCGTAAATGTACGACTTTGGTGGAATTATTGTGGCGGTTGGATGGTAGAAGGATGCAGCCCGGATAGCAGCGGAAAGCCTTTCGAACGGGAGCGGCGCGGCGGCCGGACGGCGGGGGCGACCAACGGAAGCCGATGCCGGACGATGCCGCCGCCCGCGATCGGAGAAAGCTTGCAGCGGATAGCCGGATAGGCTGCCCAAAAAACGAAAATCGGAAAAATCATCGGGTGTTTTTTTGAATGCCATTAATCCGTAACTTTGATAGGATATTTACAAACCATTAAAAACAGACTATTATGGCTTTTGAGTTACCGAAACTGCCGTATGCCTACGACGCGCTGGAACCGCATATCGACGCGCGGACGATGGAGATACACTACACCAAACACCACAATACCTATGTGACCAACCTCAACGCGGCGATTGCCGGCACGGACATGGAGGGGAAAACGATCGAGAACATACTGATCAACCTTGACATGAAGAATGCGGCGGTACGCAACAACGGAGGTGGTCATTACAATCACACCCTATTCTGGAGCATCATGGGACCGAACGGCGGCGGAAAGCCGACCGGGGAACTGGCTGAAGCGATCGAGCGCGAGTTCGGCAGCTTCGACGAGTTCAAGGCGCGTTTCGCGAAAGCGGGCACCACCCGTTTCGGCTCAGGCTGGGCGTGGCTTTGCGTTCACAAAGGAGGAAAACTGGAAGTGTGCAGCACCGCCAACCAGGACAATCCGCTGATGCCTGACACCGGTTGCGACGGCACGCCGATTTTGGGTATGGACGTTTGGGAACACGCGTATTACCTGCATTACCAAAACCGTCGCCCAGACTACATCGAGGCGTTTTTCAACGTCATCAACTGGACGGAGGTCGCGCGGCGTTACGCGGTTGAAAAATAAAGGAGGAAGTACTCCAATAGAAGACCCGGCACCCAAAGCCGGGTTTTTTTATGCCTATTGGCGAAGGAGGGCGGCGCTGATGCGACGTGACGCGATGAAGGACGCCAGGGTGCCCAAAGTGCCGATGGTGGCAAACACGATCAGCACATTGACCATTTCGAACTTCACCGGATAGGGCTGCGTCATGGTAATCATAACAAGTTCAAACTGTTGCTGGACAAAAACAAGCAGTGCGCCGAGCGCGATGCCGAGGAGGCCTCCGAAAACCGTCAGCAACGTGCCCTGTAAAAAGAAGATGCGACGCAATTCGGGCAGCGTCGACCCGAGGCTGAACAAGGTGCGCAGGTTCGATTGCTTTTCGATGATCATCATGGTGAGCGCACCGACGAGGTTGAAGAGCGCGATGATGATAACGAGGGTGAAGATCAGATACAACACCAGGTTCTCGGTATTGAGCATGCGGTAGAGCGAGGCGTTGAGTTCGGCGCGGTTCTTAATCGTAAGCGACGGGCCGACTATAGTAGTGATGCCTTTGCGTACGGCGGCCTCGTCGGCACCGGGCGCGAGGGCGATTTCAAGCGAGGAAATACGGGTGGGCGGGTATGCGAGTATCGCCTGCACGAGGCGGATGTCGGCGAAGACATATTGGCTGTCGAGATCCTCGCTGAGGGCGAAGAAACCTACCGGTACCAATTTGGCGCGGGTGAGTGCCTCGTCGGGCGAATCAATGGTGCCTGTTCCGGGTCGCGGCACGTAGACCTCGAGTAAGTTATTGGCATCGACGAGTCCGATAGAAAGACGGTCGAGGATGCCGTAACCGACGACGCACTCAATGGTTTCGGGTGTCCACCATTGCCCATCCTGCAGGGATTTCTCTACGGTGCTTACCTTATTATAAAGCGTATCGGTGCCTTTGAGGTAGGCGACCATTTCCTTTCCTTTGAACGAGAAGAGCACCCGTTCTTCGACGGTTTTGCTTACCTGCGCGATACCTTTCACCTGCCGAAGCGCCCGTTCCTGTGCGGGCGTAACGGTAAACGTCTTGCCGATGCGGGCGGTAGCTTTCAGGTCGGGGTCGGAGGTGTTGGAAAAAGAAAGGCTGAAATCGACGAGTCCGCTGAACACCGACATCACCACGAACAGCGCCATCGCACCCGCTACGACGCCGATGGCCGCGATGCGGTTGATGATGTTGATCGCATTGTTCTTGCTGGCACTCCGAAGGTAACGCTTCGCGATGTAGAGCGGGAAATTCACGTGTCAGGACTTTTTCCGACGGGCCAACAGTTCGGGGTTTTCGAGTGGGTTATCGGCACCCGTAAGCGCACGGTCAATCTTGGCGATATACTCGAGTGAGTCGTCGATGAAGAATTGCAGGTTCGGCACTTTGCGCAGTTGTTGCCGTACGCGTTGTGCAAGGTCGTGTTTGATGAGAGGCCCGTTCGACTTAATGGCGGCGAGGGTAGCCTGTGCCTTGTCGCTTGGGAAAATACTCAGGTAGACGTTGGCAATGGAAAGGTCGCTGGTAACCGCCACTTTCGAAACGGAAATCACCAGGTTCGGGATGGCGTTTTTGCGCACTTCCCCCTGCAGGATGTCGACCAGATCTTGCTGCAAGAGGCCTCCTATTTTCTTTTGTCTGTTCGTTTCCATGGGGCAAAGATACGGAAGAGAGTTGGGAGTTGGGAGTTCAGGGTTCATAGTTCATGGTTCATAGTTGATGGTTCAGGGTTCAGGGTTCAGGGTTCATAGTTCGTAGTTCATGGTTCATGGTTCGTGGTTGAGGTTGAGGGACGATGGTTCATGGCATTGGGTACGATAGCGGGCTGACACCTTGCAGGGAGCCATTGCACCACAAACCGGAATGCTGTATCTTGCATCCCGCAATTTCTCAGTTACTCAGTTACTCAGTTACTCAGTTACTCAGTTACTCAGTTACTCAGTTACTCAGTTACTCAGTTACTCAGTTACTCAGTTACTCAGTTACTCAGTTACTCAGTTACTCAGTTACTCAGTTACTCAGTTACTCAGTTACTCAGTTACTCAGTTACTCAGTTACTCAGTTACTCAGTTACTCAGTTACTCAGTTACTCAGTTACTCAGTTACTCAGTTACTCAGTTACTCAGTTACTCAGTTACTCAGTTACTCCTTACCCCTCCCTCCCATGAACAAAATCGAACACCTCGGAATCGCTGTCAAAGACCTCGCCGCTTCGAATGCCCTTTTCGAAAAACTGCTGGGTGTGGCGCCGTATAAAATGGAAGAAGTAGAAAGCGAAGGCGTGCGCACCTCGTTTTTCCTGTCGGGACCGAACAAGATCGAATTACTGGAAGCCACGCATGACGATAGCCCGATTGCAAAATTCCTGGAGAAAAAAGGGGAAGGCATCCACCACATCGCCTTTGACGTAGACGACATCGCAGCGGAAATCGCCCGTTTGAAAGGCGAAGGGTTTACTGTTTTGAACGAAACACCCAAGAAAGGTGCCGATAACAAACTCGTGGCCTTCCTACATCCGAAGGGAACGAATGGCGTTTTGGTGGAGTTGTGCCAATCCATCACGCCGGAATAGCGATGATGTAGTGTTACTGCCGCCTAACGTGGTCAAAAAGCAGTAAATACGCGAAAAAAATTAGGGGTTGATGTAGTTTTGAGAAGGTACGCGATCAGCGCCCTCATTTCTCTTTTCGTTATTTTAGCGCTACCAACCACACAAACCATGAAGTATTTTTTCGCACTAGTGGCAGCCGTATGGTGCCTATCCGCCACGGCCCAACAACAAACCTTCTGTAACCCCATCAATGTCGATTATGGTTACACCCCCTTCGAGAGTTTTACCGAATGGGGGCGCCATCGCGCCACGGCCGACCCGGTAGTGGTGAACTACAAAGGCGACCTTTACCTGTTTTCAACCAACCAATGGGGCTATTGGCACAGCAACGATATGTTGAACTGGAAGTTCCACGAAAAGCGTTTCCTCCGCCCCTGGAACCCTGAAAAAGATGAACTGTGCGCACCGGGTGTAGGCGTTATCGGCGACACGATGGTGGTGTTCGGCAGTACCTATAAAAAGAACTTCAGTCTGTGGGGCAGCACCGACCCCGAACACAACAAATGGTTCGTTATCAAAGACTCGCTTGAAATCGGCGGCTGGGATCCGGCCTTTTTTACCGACGACGATGGCCGCTTTTATATGTACAATGGCAGCAGCAACCGCTACCCGGTGTGGGGCGTCGAGCTGAACCGCAAGACGTTTGAGCCGATTGGCACCCGCATGCCGATGTATCTTTTGGAAGACTGGCGCTACGGTTGGCAGCGTTTTGGGGAATATATGGACAATACCTTCCTCGATCCGTTCATTGAAGGGGCGTGGATGACGAAGCACAACGGCAAATACTATTTCCAGTATGGTGCGCCCGGCACCGAATTCAGTGGCTATGCCGATGGTGTTGTCATGGGAAGTAAACCGCTGTTCGACGGCATACAGACCTTTCCTCAATCGGACCCACTGAGTTTCAAGCCCGGCGGGTTCTCGCGGGGAGCCGGACACGGATCGACTTTTCAGGATAAATACGGCAATTACTGGCACATCTCGACCAGCATCGTGTGCGTCAAAAACACCTGGGAGCGACGCATGGGTATCTGGCCGACCGGGTTTGACAAAGACGATGTGATGTGGTGCAACACGGCCTTCGGCGATTATCCGCAGTACCTGCCGGAGGCGCGCAAAGACGGCAAGACCTTTCCAGGATGGATGCTGCTGAACTACAAAAAACCGGTGACGGTATCGTCGACGCTGGGCAGTTTCTTCGCCAATAATGCCGTCGACGAAAGCATCAAAACCTATTGGAGCGCCAAGACGGCGAACCCGGGCGAATGGATCCAGAGTGATCTCGGACAAGTCTGTACCGTCAATGCGATCCAGATTAACTATGCCGACCAGGACGTGGAATTCCTGGGTAAACAAACCACTACCTACCACCAATACCGTCTCTATTGCTCGAATGACGGCAAGAAGTGGACCTTACTTGTAGATAAAAGCAAGAACAAAACGGATGTGCCGCACGACTATGTCGAACTCGCCCAACCGATAAAAACCCGTTTTATCAAACTCGAAAACCTGCACATGCCAACCGGGAAGTTCGCCATCAGTGGACTTCGGGTCTTCGGAAATGGCGGCGGCGCGAAACCCGACGCGGTAAAAGAACTGATCGTCCTGCGCACCGAGAAAGACAAACGCAGCGCCTACATCAAATGGTCGCCGGTGGATAATGCATACGCCTATAACCTGTATTACGGAACCGCTCCTGATAAGCTCTACAACTGCATCATGGTGCACGACTTCAACGAGTATTGGTTCAAGGCGATGGACCTTCAGAAAACCTATTATTTCACCATCGAAGCCATCAACGAAAACGGCGTGTCCGAGCGTACACCGGTTAAAAAAGTAGAGTAAGTGATCGCAGTGCCGACAGCGCCTCCGTTTGGGGGCTTTGGGGTTTGACACTTCCTCACCCTTCGGACCTGACCAGAAATTTAGGACCTCTTATTTCCCTCTAATGAAACACTTGTATGCACTTCTGTTGCTGGGCGCCTCGTTTAGCTACGCACAGAACACCACCAAAGACGCCTTCCTCGACCAATTGCTGTCTAAAATGACGCTTGAGGAGAAGATCGGGCAGCTTAACCTCATCTCACCCCCGGGGGATATCTCTACCGGGGCCGCCGTCAGTTCTGATGCTGAAAAGTACATCATCGACGGAAAACTCGGCGCCGTCCTTAATATGACTTCTATCGATCGCATCCGCAAAACGCAGGAAATCGCGGTTACGAAAAGCCGCCTGAAAATCCCGCTTTTGTTTGGGTTGGATGTCATCCATGGCTATAAAACACAATTCCCGATCCCACTTGGCCTTTCTGCCACCTGGGATCCCGAAGCGGTGCAACGGGCTGCGCGCATTGCCGCGACGGAGGCCACCGCAGATGGTATCGACTGGACCTTCTCGCCCATGTGCGACATCAGCCGGGATCCACGTTGGGGACGTGTGGCCGAAGGATTTGGGGAAGACCCCCTCCTGGGCTCGAAAATGGCGGCCGCCATGGTAAAAGGCTATCAGGGACAATCGCTATCGTCACCTAACAGCATCCTGGCCTGCGTAAAACACTTTGCTTTGTATGGCGGTGCCGAAGCCGGACGCGACTACAATACGGTCGACATGAGCCTGAACCGGATGTATAACGAGTACTTCCCTCCGTATAAAGCCGCGGTTGACGCAGGTGCCGGCAGTGTCATGACGTCCTTCAATGACATCAACGGCGTTCCGTCGACGGCCAATAAGTGGTTGCTGACAAACGTGTTGCGCGACCAATGGCATTTCGGCGGTTTCGTTGTCACGGATTTTACGGCCATCAAGGAACTTATTGCGCACGGACTCGGCGACAGTCCACAGGTGGCGGCCCGATCGCTCAAAGCCGGAACCGATATGGACATGGTCGGTGAAGACTTCCTAAACACCCTGGCCACATCCGTGAAAGAAGGCAAAGTGACCGTCGCGGATATCGACCATGCCTGCCGTCGTATCCTTTCCATCAAATACGACCTCGGACTCTTCCGCGATCCCTTCCTCAGACTCGACACCAAACGCCGTGATACGGAAATTTTCACCCCCGCCAACCGTTCTGAGGCGCGGCGCACGGCAGCTTCGTCTTTCGTGTTAATGAAAAACGAACGGAAAGCGTTGCCCCTGCCCACATCCGAACGGGTAGCCTTTATCGGACCGTTGTTGGATGATAAAGCCAATATGCCCGGAACCTGGGCGGTGGCCGTGGAATCCGACAAGGCCGTTACGCTGAAACAAGCCCTGAACGAACGTACTGACCGTGAACGATTTTCCTTTGCCAAAGGCTGTAACCTTACGGATGACCCGAAAATGGCCGAAAATGTCTGGATCAAGACGCCGATTGACAATCCGGAGAAGTTGTTGGCGGAGGCGCTGGCCGTTGCGAAAAAAGCCGACCGCATCGTATTAATATTGGGCGAAGCCTCAGAAATGACCGGGGAAAGTGCCAGTCGCTCCGACATCGCCTTCCCGGAAAACCAATTGAAACTGGTGGCGGCAATGCGGGCACTGGGGAAACCTATGAGTGTTGTGCTGTTCACCGGCCGGCCACTTGACCTCACAAAATTGCTGCCGCTCACCGACGGGTTGCTGAACGTGTGGTTTCCGGGGACCGAAGCGGGCTATGCGATTGCCGACGTGCTGTTCGGAGACGTCAATCCTTCCGGCAAACTTACGATGACCTTCCCGAGGGCGGTGGGTCAGGTGCCGATCTATTACAACCACAAAAACACCGGCCGTCCGATTGGCAACCTGGACGGCAAATTCGAGAAATACCGTTCAAACTACCTTGATGTTCGCAACGAACCACTGTTTCCGTTTGGGTTTGGCCTGAGCTATACGACCTTCGAGTACTCGAAACTGACCGTATCGAAAGAGCGACTGAACGGCAACGAAACCCTTCGGGCGAGCATTACGGTCAAAAACACCGGACGTGTTGACGGCACGGAAGTCGTTCAATTGTACATCCGCGACCAGGCCGCCAGCATTACCCGGCCGGTTAAAGAACTCAAAGGCTTCCAGAAAATCAGCCTTGCCAAAGGGGAAAGCCGCGTGATCAGTTTTGACATCACGCCTGAACTACTGTCCTTTTACAATGAAGACCTTATTTTTGATTGGGAAGCGGGCGCATTCGACATCATGATTGGCACCGATTCTGAAAACCTCCAAACCAAAACCGTAGTATGGGAAAAATAACCCTCTCCGCCCTGCTGCTCTCGTGTGCAGCGCTGTTTGCACAGAAGCCGAACGAAGCGAATGTCACCGAAAAAATCCCCGTGGTGGGTGTCGTCAAAGGACTGACCGACGAACAATTGATGGAAACCGTGCAACGGCAAACGTTCCGGTATTTCTGGCACTACGGCCACCCAGTATCGGGAATGGCCCGCGAGCGTAGCAATACCGTTACCTGCAACTATTATTGGGATTACATCAATGAGGCCTGGGACGAGCCCAACCTCAGCAAGGGCACCTTCGGCCCCGAAGCGATTGCCGTGGGAGGCACGGGCTTCGGCATCCTATCCACCGTAATTGCCGTCGAGCGGAAGTGGATCAGCCGCGAGGCCGCACTTGACCGTTTGATCCAGATTGCGGACTTTCTCACGAAAGCGGATCGGTTCCACGGTGCCTTCCCGCACTTTATGGACGGTGCAACAGGTAAGACCATCCCTTTTGGCCGTCTGGACGATGCGGCCGACCTGGTCGAAACCTCCTATCTAATGATGGGATTCCTGTGTGCCCGCGAATATTTTGATGGAAAGACGCAGAAGGAAGTGTACCTCCGCCGTCGTATCAACGATATGTGGGACACTATCAACTGGAAATGGTTCACCAACAACGAGCCCAAGCTTTACTGGCATTGGTCGCCCTATCAGGGCTTCGACATGAACTTCCCGATCTGGGGGTGGAACGAGGCACTGATCACGTATATCGTTGCCGCATCGTCGAACTGGCATGCCATTCCGAAGTCGGCTTACGACGGTACCTGGGTCGGAAGCCAGGGGTTCCGGAATACACAAAAGTATTACGGACTCGAACTCCCCTTGGGCAATTACGGAGAAGACAAGGGCGGTCCTTTGTTCTTCGAGCAGTACACCTTCCAGGGAATCGACCCTAACGGTTTGAAGGACTCGCTGGGCATCGACTACGCCCTGCAAGCCCGCAACCATACGCTGATCAACCGGGCCTACTGTATCGAAAATCCGAAGAAATTCAAAGGGTATAGCAGTAAATGCTGGGGATTGACGGCTGGCGACAGCTATAAAGGATACGTCGCGCACAGTCCGTCGAGCGACAAAGGCGTCATCCAGCCGACCGCCGCCATTTCGTCGATGCCTTTCACGCCGAAGGAAAGCATGGAAGCGATGCGGTATTTCTATGAAGAACTGGGTGGTAAGATTTGGGGCGAATACGGCTTTCATGACGGTTTCGACCTCGGACACGACTGGTCGTCGAACACCTATCTGGCGATTGACCAGGGGCCGATTGTGGTGATGATTGAAAACCACCGCAGCGGCCTGATATGGAAACTCTTCATGAAGATTCCGGAAATACAGAGGGGATTGAAGCGATTGGGATTCCGGAGTCCGTATTTCGAGAAGAAGTAAAGAAAGAGATCGGAAGTTGGGGAGATCGGAAGTTCGGAAGACGGAAAGTCGGGAAGAGACGGATATAACCTGCAAGGTTTTCATAACCTTGTAGGTTTTAATGGAGATCGGAAGATGGGGACTCCGAAAGAGAACGATACAACCTGCAAGCGTTTTATAACCTTGTAGGTTTACGAGAAAATTGGAAGATCGGAAGAATCCGCATGGAAACCTAAAAACCGATTTAACCTAAGCCTTTATACCACCCAAAAACCATGATACATTTTAAGAAAATATGCGGGTTTCCCGTACCCACAATTCCGACGCATTTCGTAGCGACTGCCATGGCCCCTCCCCAATGCCAAACTACCGATTCCACCGCACACGGCCGTGCGGGAAAACCGTACTTATTGTTAAACTATGAAGACGGAAAACAATGCTGAATTTTAACAAAATATGCGGGTTTCCCGTACCCAAAAGTCCGCCGCGTTTCGTAGGGACAGCCATGGCCCCTCCCCAATACCAAACTACCGATTCCGCCGGACATGGCCGTGCGGAAAAACCGTACTTATTGTTAAATTCGTAAGCACCGGAACGTAAAGCGACACTCTCTAAAACCACCACACAACCATCAAACTATGGCCTATTCCACACTCACCACCGACCAAATCGCCGCCTATCACCGTGATGGGTATGTGATCGTAAGCGGCTTTCTTTCCGCAGAAGAAACACGCAAACTGCATGACATTGCGGTAACCGATGATGTCATGCGCCGCAATGCATTCCACCTTAACGACCAAACCGGCAAAAAGACTAAACTGACCCTGTGGTATACGCCGGGTGACGACATGTATGGCTTGCTCTCAAAATCAGAGCGTATGGTGCACAATGGCGACCTCTTGATGGACGGCGACGGCCCAGTCTGCCATTTCCATTCGAAGCTGATGCAAAAAGAACCACGGGTGGGTGGCGCATGGGAATGGCACCAAGACTATGGCTACTGGTATAAGAATGAATTCCTGTTCCCCGACAAGATGCTGTCGGTGATGGTGGCGATCACCGATGCCAACAAAGAAAACGGCTGCCTGCAGGTCATCCGGGGCACCCACAAAATGGGCCGCATCGAACATGGGTTTTCCGGCGAGCAGGTAGGAGCCTCCCAACATTACGTCGACCTGGCGTTGAAGACGATGCCTCTCGTCTATGTCGAACTCAAAGCCGGCGATGCGCTCTTCTTCCACCCCAACCTCCTGCACCGCTCAGAGGCCAACCTGTCAGACTATCCAAGGTGGAGCCTGATTTCGTGCTACAACCGCGCCTCGAATGTGCCCTATAACGAACCCAACCTAAGTTGTATCAAACCCCTCGAGGTCGTACCCGACAGCTCGCTACTCGACTGCGATACGCATGGTTTGACCGACAGCATGGACTTTTTAGAAAAGGACAAGGATGAGGCGTTGAAGTAGTGGATTGAGAGTTGAGGGTTTAAGGTTCAGAGTTGACAGTTAACAGTTCGTACTCTTTCGGACTTCCCTACTCCCGATCTTCTGATCTCCCCAACTCTCTTGCACCAAACCGAAAATAGTCGTAATATTGCAGCCCTAACCCGGTCCTATAGCTCAGTTGGTTAGAGCACCTGACTCATAATCAGGTGGTCCCTGGTTCGAGCCCAGGTGGGACCACTTTTAAGTCGCAGTCTCAGTGAACAGAGATGCCGAAACAGTAAGCCTCCAACTATTGGGGGCTTTTTCTTTTTGAAAAAGAAACTGCACCTGACTCATAATCAGTCCCGATAGCTATCGGGACAAGTGGGACACTTTTTAGTCTCAGTCGCAGTATCCGCGGACAGAGATACCGAAAAGGAGAAACCCTTCGCACTTTAAACACCTCATCCCGGATTGCAATAAACCCGCGCAACTGAATTAACTCCGAATTCAATCTCCGGCCTCCACACTGACTACTGTCTACTGACTACTGTCTACTGTCTACTCTCCAGCTTCAACAAATCTTAACAAATCGCGAATTTATATTCCGTATATTTACATTACAACCTACACGTAACCCTCATGAATGTGTTTTTGGCCGATGATGACGAAGACGACCGCCTCTTTTTTGAAGAAGCTTTGCGGGAGGTCTGCACCAAGTCGCTACTGATGATGGCCGATAATGGCGAACGGCTGATGGAACTCCTGCGCGACCGCCGCAACCCGCAGCCGGATGTGCTGTTCCTCGACCTCAACATGCCAAAGAAAAACGGCTATGAGTGCCTGACGGAAATCCGCCGCGATGAAAACCTCCGACACATTCCGATCGTGATCTTCACCACCAGCCAGCAGGAAGACAGTATCAACGCCGTCTACCAACAGGGCGCGCACTTCTATATCAGGAAACCGAACGATTTTGGCCAGCTGAAATCGGTCGTGCGCAAGGCGCTTTCCATCGACTGGGCCGCGCAGCACGCACAACCTGAGAAAGAACGCTTTATCCTGACGCCCTGATGCAACACCGAATCGCCGACGCACGCAACGCCCTTTATGACGCTCTGGCATCCGGTGGGAACCATCCGTTACCCGCCCTCGCCAACCCGTTCGGAAAACGGCCGGGCACCGAGGCACTACCGGAAATCCTCGACTTCCACGACACCTTCCTCAAATTGCGCGAAGCCGGTGACGTGCCCTCTTATTGGCGCGAAATCGGTATCCGTCACCTAATCACCCTGCTCGATCTCATCACCTTGCGGTGGAACGACAAGGGCGAACACCATCATTCCGACGCCGAATTCGATGAAATCGAACGCCGCATCGAAGACCTCAATGCCCGTTACCGCGAGCAGGCCGACGAACTCGACCGCACCCGCGCCCGCACCCAACGCGACCTCGAAGTGTTCTTCCGCCAGGCACCCATCGGTATCTTGGTGCTGCGGGGGCCTGAACTACGGGTCGAACACGCCAATCCGCTCTACCTCTCGCTCATCGACAAAGGGCCCGACTTCATAGGAAAGAACTTCCTCGAGGCCCTTCCCGAACTGAAAACGCAGTCCGTCAAAGACATGCTGTTCGAGGTCTACCAAACCGGGCGGCCACACGTGGGCTATGAACACGGTGTGGTCCTGCGCCGCCACCAGCGCGAAGAGCAAACTTACTTCAACTTTGTCTACCAACCCCTGCGCGAAGACGACGGCACGGTCACGGGTATCATCGTCGTGTGCAGTGAAGTAACAGACATCGTCCTGGCCAAACAGGTGCTTTCGGAAAAGGAACGCGAATTCCGCAACATCGTGACCCAGTCGCCTATTGCCATCGCTATCTTTAAAGGCCCCAACCTTGTAATTGACCTGGCCAACCGCACGATGCTGGAAACGCTTTGGCGACGAACGGATGCAGATGTAATCGGACATCCGCTGATGGACGTCTTTCCCGAACTCGAAAACCAGCCCTTTCCGCGACTGCTGCACCATGTAATTGAAACGGGCCAGCCACTCCGCGACCGCGAAGCACTGGCGGTTGTGGATGGACCTGACGGACGGCGTTCGTTTTACGTTGACTACGACTATACGCCTCTTATGACGTCGTCAGGAAAAGCGGAAGGCGTGATTTGTACGGTAAACGATGTCACCGAAAAAGTGCAGGCCCGCAAACTGCTCGAATCCGCCCAAGTGCGCTACAGCCACCTCATCGAAACGCTGCCGGTAGGGATGTACACCATCGATGAAAACGGCTATATCGACCTCTACAACCAGGCCGCCGCCTCGGTATGGGGACGGCATCCGGAGCCGGGGGTCGACCGTTGGTGCGGCGCCTATCAGTTATATTCCCTTGACGGCGTGCCCATCCCACATGATTCGTGCCCCATGGCCCTGGCCTTCCGCAACGGTCAGTCATTGGAGGAAGAACTGTATATGGTGCGCGAAAACGGCGAACGGCGCCATGTGATCGTGTATCCACGGATGCTGCATGACGAAGACGGACGCCGGATTGGGGCTTCGAAAGTGATGATTGACATCACCGAACGGAAAAAAGCAGAAGAGGCGTTGCGGGAAAGCGAAGAGAAGTTCCGCCTGCTGACCGATACCATTCCACAACTCATCTGGACGGCGGACGCCCTCGGCAATATCGACTACTACAGCGATTCGGTCTACCAATACTGTGGCAAAAGTCCGGCTGAACTTGCCCGGAAAGGCTGGCTCGAAATTGTCCACCCTGACGACCGTACGGCCTATCGAAAACGATGGCTGCACTCGTTGCAGTCGGGCGAGGATTATACCTTCGAACACCGCCTGCGTGGCTACGACGGCCAGTATCGCTGGTACCTCAGTCGGGCCGTACCGTTGCAGAACGAAAACGGGCAGGTGACGCAGTGGGTCGGAACAGCCACGGATATTCAAGACCAGAAGGACTTCCAACAGACGCTCGAAAAGGTGGTAGAGGAACGCACCTTCGAACTCAAACGGGCGAATATGGAACTCGAAGGCCGCAATAAAGAGCTGTCGTCGTTTGCCTACATCTCAAGCCATGACCTGCAGGAGCCGCTGCGGAAAATCCAGACGTTTGTCAGCATCATCATCAAAACCGACCACGACAACCTGTCGGAAGCCGGACGCAGGAACTTCGAACGCATGCAAGTTGCCGCCAACCGGATGAAGACGCTGATTAACGACCTCCTCACCTACTCAAGGGCCAATAACGGTGAAAAAGTCTTCGAGCCCACCCACCTCAACACGATACTGGGCGAAATAACGGCGGAACTATCCGATGCGGTCGAGGCGAAAAACGCCCGTATCCTGATAGACGATCTTCCTGTGGTAAACGGCATCCCCTTCCAGTTACGGCAGCTGTTCATCAACCTGGTATCGAACGCGCTGAAATTCACCCGCCCCGAAGTGCCTCCTGTCATCCGGATTACGTCCGAATCGGTCAACGGGAAAGACCTTACACACGAAAAAGCGGATCCGGGTCGCCGCTACGTACACCTCGCGGTAGCCGACAATGGCATCGGGTTCGAACCGGAATATGCGACGAAGATCTTCGAAGTATTCCAGCGCCTCCACTCCCGTGGCGATTATGAAGGCACCGGTATCGGCCTCGCCATCTGCAACAAAATCGTCGAAAACCACGAGGGCATCCTCTATGCGGAATCGCAACCCGGAGAGGGCGCGACGTTCCACATTTACCTACCTTTGCCGGCATGATGCGATGGTGTTTGTTTGTATGGGGATGGATGTCGGTAGCCGCTTTTGGCCAAACCGTCACCGGGAAAGTGATAGAAGCGGGTTCGGGCGCGCCGGTACCCTATACCAGTATTGGGGTCGTCGGACGCAATATCGGAACGGTTTCCGGTAGCGACGGATCGTTTTCGCTCTCCCTTCCGGAAGGCGTCGACGGCACGCTACGGATTTCCGCCTTGGGATATGTATCGTTCGAAGCATCGGTAGCCGACTTCCGCAAACGCGGTGACAACACCATTATCCAACTAAAACCCGATGTAAAAGCGCTCCGGGAAGTGACCGTACGCCACTTCGCGAACGCCGACGAGTGGGGCAACACGCGCATTTCTCGAAAAGAGAAGGTCGACGCCGGTTTCGTCAACAACAAACTAGGCAATGAACTCGGTATGGTCATCAAAGCACGGCAAAAACCCGTCAAACTGATGAAGTTCAAGGCCCAGGTCGCCTATAACCGGTATGAAGAAATGCGGTTCCGCCTGAATGTGTATGCCATGAAAGACGGCCTGCCGGGCGAATCATTGCTGACCGACAACATCATCGTAACAAGTACCATCCGCAAGGGCGTATTGGAAGTCGATTTATCGGATTACGGCATCGTGGCGGAAGGGGATTTCTTTATCTCCCTGGAATGGATTGAGGACTTGGGAGAAGGCGGACTCCACTTTTACGCCGATTATTCCGGACCCAAAATCATCACCCGGGCCGCCGCACAGGGCAAATGGAACGAACAGGACGACCTGAGTTTCGCCTTTACCGTTTCGGTGCGCTATTAGCTTTTACCGGATATATCCCGATGGTGTGATTCGCCAACCGATAATCGGACGGCTGCGCATGCCCGTCCAGGCGGAAGGTAATCGCCGACGAGGCTTCCTTAGGCATGTGGCATTCTACACATTGCGCTACGAGCGTTTTGGCATCGCGCGAAGCGGCCGTTCCGGTCTGGTGTTTGACGCCCGTGTGACATTGCAGGCAGACGTTTCCGAAAAAGGCCGGATCGTGTGAACTGTCGCCGTGCGAATCATGGCAGGAAACACACGTCATCTTCCCACTTCCCTGAAAACAGGCGCTCTTCGACAAAGCCGCATACTGGTTGCCATGTACATCGTATTTTTCCTTGGGGATGATGCGGTAATAGTCTTCCAACACATCGCCCGGCCGGAAATCGAAAGGGGTTTTCACCCGTGCACCGTCCACACCCGAGTGGCAAATGGCACAGGCATCGTTTTGTTGTTTGGGTGTAAGGGAGGCAAAAGACGTCATAAACCGGGCCGACTTCAGGTTCGGATGCTCCCGATGTGCCTCCACATGCTGTTGGGCAGGGCCATGGCAGCGTTCACAGTCGATGCCCAACACCAACGCCTGCGGGTCAATGAAATCCTGGGCGTCGTAGTCGGCGAAACCACCCGCTCCGGTGCGGGGATGTGCGGCGGCGAAAGAGGCGTGGCACGTATAGCAGTCTTTGGGAATCTTGCGGTCGAAGTAGGCGCCCACGGGTTCAAATCCCGGACTCATGCCCCATGCACCGGCATCTTTGTAATACGACACCGGCAATTCATAGGTGTTGTGATCGCGCCAGTAGGCAGACGTTTGGGCGTGCCTGGAACCGAAGACCACCGCAACCGGATACGCTTTTTTCTCCACCCGGTTTTGGTAGACGACGTGGTAAACGCTATCGCCGCGCTGTTCGACCTTCACGACGGTGCCGTTGCCGAAATCGAATCCGGTTTTTCCACCCAGGCCCAGCACCTGATCGGGATTTCCGGGCGCTGTGGCAAGCCAGTGCGCCGTTTGCGTATACTGTTGGTGAATGTCAGCGTGGCATTCCACACACGACGCACTGCCCGCGAACTCCGGTCCGCGCGGGTCATAGTAGTCGGGTTCACGGTTACAGGAAAAGGCACACGCTGCCGCGATGCTGAAGAGCCACCACTTTTTCATCCCCTAAATATAGGAGTTTCCGGTTGTATGTCAGTCGGCCCGCGTCAGGCGAAACACGTGCAGGCCGTCTTCAAAATCGTAGCGCAACACCAAACCGCTCGCGTTCGCGATCTCAGCCGCAATGGAAAGCCCGAGGCCAATCGAGTCTTTGACCTCCGCATTCTTATTGAAGCGTTTGAAGAGTCCTTCTTTCCGCAGCGCTACGGACGGCCCGGTATTGGCGATCTGGAAAAGGTTTTCCTCGACCGTTACGTCAATCGAACCGCCCGGATAGTTATACCGGATGGCATTTTGCACGAGGTTATTGACGAGCACCAGGCACAGGTCGGCATTGGCCGTCAATTGGAAATCGCCTTTTTCTTCCACTTTAAGGGAGAGTCCTTTCTCTTTCAGGTGGTCATCGAACAGGGCGAGCGCGCTCTTTATTTTCTTTAGGAAGGAAACCCCGTCCGAAGCCGGAAACTGCTTGTTTTCGATCCGCGTCAGCAAAATAAGCGAACGGCTCATCCGGATGAGTTTCGAGCACGCATCATCGATACTGGCCACGAGGGGTGCCATCTTGTCGGTGAGGTCGGGCGACTGGATCAGGATATCGATTTTTGACTTGATTACCGCCAACGGCGTTTGGATTTCATGTGAAACCGCTTCCGAAAACTTTTTCTGGCGGCCATAATCGGCTACCATCGTCTGCATCATTTGCTCGAGTGAAGCGTTCAGTTCTTTGAACTCCGTAATCTTGCTGTCGACAAAGACCGGTGTTTCGCCTTCACTCGCCCGGAAACCGCGAAGGTTGTCGAGCGCGCGGTAGAACGGTCGCCAGAGCCATTGTGAGGTATAGTAATTCAGGATGAAATAAATTCCGCAGAGAAACAACAGCACCGTCAGCACCGCCGCGGAAATGCCCAGCACCAATTGACCCGACTGCATCGTCGTGCGCCATACCTTGATGCGATAGCCCTGGTTTCGGATGTTGACGTCGGCCGTGATCATCCGGTTGACGTTCAGTTCGTCTTCACCCGGATCGGCCGGATCGGCAATCAACGTATCGGAAAAGGTGACGGTGGGCTCCTCCACCTTGGGTATCCGGCGCACATAGGCTTCGCCGCTGCGTAGAAGAGAATGTAACGAAGCGGTATCCTTCCTTTTTATCAGTCCTTCCACCTGGTGCCGCACGTGACCGAGCAAAAGGTCGCTGTTTTCCCGTATTTCCTCCGTCGCAATTTTATAGCAGACGAAGCCCGAAATGATCATCACCGGGATGCCCGACACAAGGTAATACAGACTGGTGCGCGTTACGAGTTTCATTCGGTTGCCTTAAACGTGTATCCCAGGCCGTACACGGTATGTATATAATCCGTACAGCCCTGTTGCAGCAATTTCTTCCGCAGGTTCTTCACGTGGTTATAAAGGAAATCAAAATTGTCGAGTCCGTCGGCATAATCACCCCAAATGTGCTCCGCCAGTGAACTTTTGCTCAGCACCCGGTTCTTGTTGGCGATGAAATACATCAAAAGTTCATACTCTTTACCGGTAAGCGTGATGTTTTTGTGGTGCACCATCACCGTTCGTTCGGCGGGCACTACCGTGATTTCGTTGAACACGATGTCGTTCTCGCCCTGGAATTTCCGTCGTCGTATGAGGGCTTTTACCCGTGCATTGAGTTCGGGCAGGTAGAAGGGTTTCGGCAGGTAGTCGTCGGCGCCCAGGTCAAGGCCGGCGATTTTATCGTCTAACGAGTCTTTGGCGGAAATGATGATGACGCCTGCGGGTGATTTCCGGTTTTTGATATCGCGAATCAGGTCAAGGCCCGATCCGTGTGGCAGGGTGATATCGACCAGGATGCAGTCGTATTCATACTCCGCTATTTTCTGCGCAGCCCGGACGTAGTCAGTGGCCTCTTCGACGATATTTCCTTCCGTTTCGAAATATTGGCGTATGCTGTCGCGAAGTCCGGGTTCGTCTTCTACTACAAGTATCTTCATTTGGGTTGGTTCATGTAGGGTTGGCGCGCAAAGATGGCATCCGATTCTATCGCAATCCTGTAGCGGTTTACCGCATTTTTTGGCAGGGCTTTTTTCATCCTCTTAAATTTCCATTTTTTTCTACAGAATTGAAATAGATTCTGCGAATAGTTTTGTAGAGAAATTTAAAATAGATGAAAACTCGCCTATCTTTCTTGTTAATTCTTTGCATGTCTTTTAGCACATGGGCGCAACAAACTACGGTTTTCGATGTGGCCCGCAAGGGAACGCTGGCCGAGATGAAGGCACTGTATGACGCCGACCCTGCTATTACGTCGCAGCTAAATGAGTCTAAAGCCAATGCCCTGATATTGGCTGCCTATCGTGGAAACCGTGATGTGGCCTTGTTCCTTTGTGATAAAACCGCCGACCTCAACTATAATTGTGGTCGTGGCACGGCACTGATGGCCGCCGTCATGGGAAGCGACATCGAAATTGTAAAAGCACTGATCGCGCGTCACGTCAACCTTGACACAACGGATGACGACGGCAAAACCGCGCTGATGTATGCTGCTTTCTTCAATAAAAACGACATCGCGCGCCTGCTTATCAAGAGCGGCGCTGATAAAACCCAAAAAGACCACGAAGGCCGAACGGCGCTTGATGTGGCACGATTTAACCAAAATACGGAACTCATCATCTTACTTGACACCTCGAAATCATGAAAAAAATCCTTGTATGTGCGCTTTTGGCGCTTTCTGCCGGTGCCGGTGCCCAGATAAAAACCACCGGCGTAAAGAACATCGGTTCCATGACCATTAAAATTGACCTCAACCAGGCAACGTCGGTGGCCACGTTTACCATGACCGGGCCTTCTACAAAATGGCTTACGGTTGGCCTCCATGCCACCACCATGTCGAGCAACACCCCAATCGACTGTATGACCTTTTCTACCTCGCTGCTCGACCAGCACCTTTCCGGCGGTCACAACGCGGCCATTACCGATGGCACACAAAACTACACGCTGGTGAGTAACACCGTCAGCGGCACAACGCGCACGGTTGTCGCCACACGTCCGTTCAGCACGGGCGATGCCAACGACTACACCCTTACATACTCGATGACCTCCATGAGCATCATCTGGGCTGTCGGGCCATCGACCAACGTAAACAGCGAGCACGCATCAAAAGGAAGCAGTTCGGTGACATTTACGACCGTACTCGGACTCGACGAGCCTTCGCTTGATGATAAATTGTCGGTCTATCCGAACCCATGTAAGGAAAAACTGTCGATTAAAAATGACTTCCACACACGCATCGACCGTATCGCGATTTACAATACTGAAGCGGAATTGGTGAAAGAAATTAACATTAATGCGGATGATGCCGACATTCCTGTATCTTTATCCGGTATTGCATCGGGCGTTTATTTTGTCGAAATTGCCGCAGATAACAACCGTGCAGTGAAAAAAATCGTAGTTGAATAGTATGAAGAAACGACTCAAATGGGGGCTTATAGCCCTGGTAGTACTGGCGATAGGGATCGGCGGCGGGTACTATTATGTAATGTATGCCGGTGCCCGTGATGTCGCATCCGAAGACGCGGCCTTTACGCTAACGTCAAAGCAGTTGACGGATGCTTTCAGTGCAGACGCAGCCAAATCGACCGCGCTGTATCTGAACAAAACCATCGAAGTCACCGGGCCGGTTTCATCGGTCAAAGACAAAGAGGTGGTATTGGATGGTACGATTATCTGCTCGTTCACCGCAGCTACAACCGTTGCTGAGGGCGCATCTGTCACCGTAAAGGGACGACTGCTGGGCTATGACGACCTGCTGGGAGAAATCAAACTTGACAATTGCTCTTTAACCAACTGATACAACATGAAACACTATGCAATGATGCTGGGTCTGTCGATGCTGTTTGCCGGATCGGCGATGGCCCAGGACGATGACTTAATGAAAGAGATTGACCAAAAAGCTGGCGATAAGGAAATCGCGACGGCCGCCTTCAAAGGGATACAGGTCGTGACCATGCAGTCGACCAAACTGGCCGCGAAAAATGAATGGTATTTTGTGGTCTCGCACCGATTTGGCGATTTGACCAACGGACTCGACAATTTCTTCGGACTCGACAATGCCTATACCAAACTGGGGGGTATTTATGGAGTAACCGACTGGCTTTCCCTCGGACTTTCCCGCCACACCTATAACAAGGTATTTGAAGGAAGTGCCAAATTACGGTTGTTCCCACAGCAAAACGACGGCTTTCCGGTGACGATCGTGGCATACGGCACGATGGATGTCAATACCAAGCTCAGTACGGACGAATATCCTAACCTAAGTGGTTCCGACCGTTTGGCGTATACAGCCCAACTGCCGATTTCGCGGAAGTTCTCGGAGTCGTTTTCAATGGAGTTGAACCCGGTTTACGTACACAAGAACCTTTATGATGCGCTGACGGAGAAGAAAGACCAGTTTTTGGTGGCTGCCGGCGGACGTTATAAAGTTTCGAAACGCCTGAGCATCAACTTTGAGTATGCCGCGCGTATGGGCCAACCGGAAGTGGACATGTATACCAACCCCCTTTCAGTAGGACTCGACATCGAAACAGGCGGACACGTATTCCAACTGTTGTTCTCGAACAGCCAGGCCATGAACGATGTGGCCTATTTTACAAACGCAGCCGGCAACTGGGACGGCGGCGGTATTTTCTTTGGATTTAACATGTATAGAGTATTTTAAGATGAAGACGATTGGAACCTTACTTATCGCAGCGGTAGCCTTTGTGGCCGTATCGTGCGAATCACGAACGTATGATGAAGTGTCGGCCACGGTGACCGACCCCACCTATACGGCAGATGTTAAACCGATCATGAACGGAAACTGCACCAGCTGCCACAGCGTAGACGGCAATCAGGAACCGTATCTCGAAACTTACGACCAGGTGCGGAACGCCGTAATCGAAGACGGACTTCTGGATGAAATCTCCGCGCCATCGGGTGACGGTATGCCTGAGTCAGGTCGGATGCCACAAAGCAAAATCAATATCGTTACGACCTGGGCCGAAAACGGATTCCCTAATTAAGTAGTTATGAAAAAATGGCTTGTTGCCTTGTTGGCGACCCTCCCGTTCGCTGGTGCCTCGGCCCAGAAAATGATTACCCGCTCGGGTGAAATCAGCTTTGAAGCGTCGATGCCGGCTCTGGAAGAGATCGCGGCGAAGACGAATACGGCTTCCTGCCTGTTCGATACCTCGACAGGGGAGTTCGTGTCGCTGGTGCTGGTGAAGGCCTTCCATTTCAAAGTCCCTTTGATGGAAGAGCACTTCAATGAGAATTACATGGAGTCTGACAAATACCCGAAAGCCACCTTTAAAGGGAAGGTCAGCGGTTTCAACCCCAACTCCAAACAGAAGCAGGTGTGCGATGTAGAGGGCGATTTGACCATCCACAACGTAACGAAGCACGTGAAAACGACAATGACGTTTGTACCCTCGGGTGACAAGCTATCGGCCAAAGGCACCTTCTCGGTCAAACCGCAGGATTACGGCATTTCGATTCCGGCCGTGGTCAAGAACAAGATCGCCGACAAAGTGAATATTGTGCTTTCTTTTGATTTGGAGAAGAAGGCGTAAGACGGATATGGAAAAGGAAAAGAGAGGACGCTGGGAGGCGTCCTTTTTTATGTACCATACAACTCAAAACGCGGGCCTTCCCATCGACCCCGGTTTGCGCTTTTCCCGATATCTCAAAACGCCCAACCGGAATGTCACTCTGACATTTCAACTGAGGAAAATTGGCTTTTTCTTTAGTCTGTTTAGCGATAGATAAACTTGTACTGCGTTAGACACATGTTCGTTCCCATCGGATGGAATCCGGGTATTTAATCGATATTGAATTGGGTTACTGGCAACTGTACGGGCATGCCAAAATTTCTGTTGTGACCCCGGAAATTGTTAAATCTTGGGCGGCTGTATGTTTTTAAAATAAATAAAGGTTTGTAAAACAATTACTTAACTTGTATCCCAATTTTGAATCTTTAAATTTTCATTAAGATTTTTTTTGTAGGTGTTGAAGTGTAGCTCCGAATCGTTATATTTGGACTTCACTTACCTTTTGTATGTCCACACAAAAAAAATGGCTGTATACCTTCCTAACGGTTACGACCGTGGGTGCTATAGCCTTTTTGATTACCTCTGTCTTCACTGCACCTACGATTAAGGTGATAGATAAAAAGATTTTGTTTGAAAAGTTTACCATGACCCTAGAAGCAAAAAAGAGAGGGGAGGCTGCGTTTAACAGGTTGAACTACGAACTGGACAGTCTCCGGCTTTTGACCGCTGCTGACGAGAACAGGCAGCGCATGCTGACACAGGAGATAGAGCAAAGATCGCAGGCGTTGGCAGATCTTAACGGGCGTTTTTGGCAAGAGGAGAGTTCCTCTATATGGGAACGAATAGATACTTATGTAGCGGAATACGCCAAGGAAAAGAAGATCAAAATCCTGCTCGCAAAGGATGTTGTGGGCGGAAACGTGCTCTATTTTGACAAGGAATACGACATCACGGCCGATGTACTACAATACGTAAATAAGCGCTATGAGGGTCAAAACTAAACATCTGCTAGTAGCGCTGCTTTACATGGTTCTTTTAAGTTGTAAGGAAGAAGCAAAAAAGACACCTGATGATAGTGCGATTCGCTATCGCTACTTCAATCTTGAAAAAAGCGGCTGGCGTTCTCGTAACCATACAGAACGATTAGGCGAACTAACCTTCAGCGCGGCAGAAGTGCCTGTCGAGTATTATATTTTAAAAGAAGAGGGGAATACCGATCTCCTAAAGGTGGACTCATTATATGAAATGCACAAAAACGAGCGAATCATAGAATTCACATTTCGTTCAAAAGACGACGCAGATGTACTAGAGAGTCGGTTCACAAACCGCGGCTATTCCAAAGCCGTCGAATACATGTCATTCGGGATTGAGAACGACTTTTCCATAGTGACGGAAAAGCACGATACTATAAAATGCGCTGGGGTACTTTTTGAGCGCAATTTCAAGATTGCCCCTTTCTCAAGAGTTATCCTGTTTTTTGGTGGGGTTCCTCCAAAAGATAAGATACAGTTAGTATACCGTGACAAGCTCTTTAAAAAAGGCACGATAAAATTCCAATTTAACGACCCAATTATTGCATTATGACCATGATGGACCAAATCAGAAAAAGCCGCGCCACCAAAGTAATCGCGTGCTATCTCGTTTTGATGCTTGTTGTCGAGACGCTGGCTCCCACAGCCGCATACGCGTTGACCGAAGGGCCATCGCAGCCCGAGTTCAACTCGTTTACTCCGATAGGAACCTCGGATATGGTGAATCTTTCATCTGGGGATTTGAATTATAATATTCCGATTATGGATGTGGGTGGTTATCCCATTAACCTAGCCTACCAATCAGGCGTCACCATGGACCAGGAAGCCTCTTGGGTAGGCTTGGGCTGGAACCTTAACATTGGGCAAATCAATCGGGAAGTAAGGGGGCTGCCAGATGATTTTAAAGGGGATAAAGTCGTCAATCAAAATAAGGTAAGGCCGAATGTCACAATTGGTGTGACTTCGTATGTTAACCCAAGTTTTATTGCCTTTGGTGATGGCGATAGCATGGGATTGAAGTACGGTGGTGGTCTTGACATTCAGTATAACAATTACACTGGTATATCTGTTGTGCCGTCGCTAGGCGCAACTTTTCAGATTGGTGAAAATGTGTCGGTGGGAATGTCTCTTACTGCTTCTTCTGAAACGGGAGCATCGATTACGCCCTCCATTTCCGCAAAGCTCACGAAAACAGTAAAGGACAACGACTGTAACGAATCCTCGTTTGTTGGCACTTTATCTCCCAGTCTCACTTATAATTCCCGTCGAGGACTTGAATCTTTTAATCTAAGCTCGTCCCTCGCTGTAACCACACAGATGCAGAAAACAAGATCCGAAGGGACAAAGGATTTCACAGTCAGTTCATCGGGGATGGGAACTATGTCTTTTAACCCCGTAAGTTTTTCTCCTACAAAACGTCCTGGTATGAAAAATACCAGTGCCAGATTCACATTTTCATTTGGTCCCAATGCCTCGGGCCTATCTACGGAATTTAGTCTTGGAGGTTATGGGACGATTCAAAAACTAGCCGAAAATGAGAGACATATAGCGGCTTATGGATATGAAAATTCTGAGTCTGCAAATGCTGATGATCTTATGGACTTTAATAGGGAAAAAGAGAGGTCTGAGATCACATCCAACACACGTGTGCTCTCTCCGTCCGTATACACCCATGATCTGTATTCTATCCAAAGTCAGGTTGGGGGCGGGATGTTTCGCCCGTATCGCTCACAAGTCGGATTTGTTTACGACCCCGGCGTATCAGACGGCTCTGGTTCAGCTAGTTTCGGTGCGGAACTCGAAGTTTTGACAGCAGCCCACTATGGCTATAATGCGCGGGTAACTAAATCAAAAACGAAAACGGGTGTTTGGAATACGACGGCAACTCCTTTTTTTAAGGAGAAAACAGCAAGTGCTTCACGTGATTACGAACCCGTTTACTTTGCGAGGGTCGGTGAATGTAAACCCGATCCCGGATATAACTCATTATCTCAGACTCTTCAGGGTAACAAAGCCATTACGCTTAAGTTCGAAAGACTAAATAAAAGCGCAGTCAACGCCTATCAGTCAAAGGATTCGACTTCCAACCCCCTTGTCTCCAATCTAGGCGCAGCGGTCCCCTTTCTGGCGCCTATTAGGAGAACTACACGGCAACAGCGCAACACGGTCATTCAAAAAGTAACGAAGGCCGAGGCTATTGCTTATGGCTTGTCCCCATTTATCAACTACAACACGTCTGTCAGGAAAAGGTTCGGGTCGAATGTATTTAAACCGTTAGCGCCCGGACACCACACAGCAGGTTATATAGTTACGGATGAAAATGGTAGCCGCTCTATTTATGGCGAAACTGTCTATAACAAGGAGAAACGAGAGGTAACGTTCAACGTCGGGAACCGTCCCTCTGCAGTCTCTAATGCTACAGGCTTGGTGAAATACGAGACACAAGACACTAGTCTTGATAACTCCAATGGAATCGATAACTACTTTAGTCGCGTTATAACTCCTGGATACGCCCATACCTACCTTTTGAGTTCTGTACTCTCCCCAGACTATTCGGATATAACAGGCAACGGTCCATCAGACGACGACCTAGGCTCCTACACAAAATTCGTTTACAAGAATTATGGCGACTATCAATGGCGTGTGCCATTTGGCGTCGTAAAACCTGACAATGCTGACGTATCCTCGAATGGCTATGGTGCCTCTTATAATGAAGGACTCAAGTCTAATAAGAGAGACCAAAAGGGCAGTTACCTATACGGCGTAAAGGAAAATAAGTACCTAAAAATGATTGTGACTAAAACACATGTCGCATTCTTTGATTTGTCTGAACGATATGATGGATTTGGAACTATGAACGAATATGGAGGTGGAACACCCTTAGCGCCCGCTAACAACCGCACCTACCATCTGGATCAAATCCGGTTGTACTCAAAGGCCGACGCGCTCCGACTCATGGACAACAATCCTGCAAATGACGCAGGAATACAACCGATTAAAACAGCACACTTCAAATATGATTACTCCCTTTGTGGCCACGTAGACAATAATTTGGCTCCGCAGTCGGCCGAAGGAAACGCAAACAAAGGTAAACTAACCCTACGACAGGTATACTTTACATATCGAAACTCCCAAATGGGCAAATACACTCCGTATAAGTTTGACTATAGCCCACACAACCCGGACTATAACGCAAAGGCATATGACATCTGGGGCAACTATAAACCGTTCGAAGCCGGGAGCTGGCTTGACTCGAGTTCGAAGACAACGCCACAAGAGTTTCCTTACGTAGACCAGCAGGATAGTCAATTAGATGCATATGCGGAAAGTTGGAGCCTAAAGACTATAACCCTGCCATCCGGCGGAAAAATCAGTGTTTCGTACGAAGCGGATGACTATCAATATGTGCAGGACAAACCTGCAATGCAAATGTTTAAGGTCGATGGTGTTACTGATGATATCGGCCGTTATGTGTCGGGAAGCAGTACGAGTCTTTACACCTCAAGCGGGCATAAAAAGTATATTGTTGTAAAACTTCCTCCACAGGTGGGTCTCACACCGAATCAAGTAGTTGAGCGCTATACCAAAGGCCTCGACAAAGAGAACGTTTACTTTAACTTTCTAGTAAACATGACTGACAGTGATTACGATTACGTGTCGGGATACTTTAAAATGGAGAATAACAAAAATGGATTGCATCCTGAATATCAATCTTCGTCAGGACTTTTATTTATTCCCATGAAGATGATAGATAAGGAGGGCGGAAATGGTACAGGCGACAGCAGTCCAATCTCGGTAGCCGGCTGTTTTTTTGGCCGTCAGTATCTAAATACGCAGATCAATGGTTTGCCTGACCCGGATGGTTCCATACCGAACATTGCGGATATGGCGAAGAATCTCGTCAAACAAATGGACTTCTTTTCGGAACTCTGGAACGGGGCTAACGGGCGTCTCCTAAAAAGAGGAATTGCCCGCAACTTTAAGCCAAAAAAATCGTGGATTCGCCTATGGGATGCGTCAGGACATAAAAAAGGAGGCGGATCTCGGGTTAAGCAAGTCCTTCTTTACGACGAGTGGAATTCGATGCTTGAGAATCCAGCTTCAACCAACCTTGACAGGTACAATAAAAGTTATGGTCAAAATTATGCCTACACGTTGGCTGACGCTCAGGGAACATCAAGCGGTGTGGCGACTTATGAGCCAAACGCCTGTAAGGAAAATCCATTAATTGTGCCACTTGAAGAAAAAGCGCAGCGCCTTGCTGCAAAAACGTATGCAGAAAAGCCCTTTGGAGAAAGTTATTTTCCGGCGTCGACCGTGACCTACAGTAGAGTAGTGGTAACTAACGAGGCGGCTGACGGTAATTCAAAATCGGGAAGCGTCGTTTCAGAGTTTTATACGAGCAAAGACTTTCCAACACTTTCTGACTACACGAACCTCGCCAAGAGTTCAAAGTATCACAGCGATACTGGTAATTTGCAGAACGCCCTCGCCTCATCATTTTCTTCGCTTTTTGGACTCACTGTCTTCACAAACGACTATCTCGTTGGTACGCAGGGCTTTGTAGTGCAAACGAATGACATGAATGGTAAGGACAAAAAGAAATCTGTTCTCGACGCGGGTGGTAAACTTATTTCTAGCGTTGAATACAGATACAGTACTAATGCAACCGATAACAGGTTACTTAACAACAAGATTCCTACCATCGATGCGACTGGGGCGGTGTCAACCGATAATGAGGTTGCCACCTCTATGGATGTCGTCAACGACTTCAACGAAAGTTTTGCGCAGACAGAATCATATGGCCTTTCTGCCAACGTTGACTTATTAAATTACGGTATTCCGATTATTGTAGGGATTGCGTTGCCCGAGTCGGCAGTCCACAAACAAATACTGCGAACAGCCGTAACTACGAAGGTCATCCACCGCTGCGGAATCCTTACGGAAACCATCGCGACCGATCTTGGCTCACGGGTGAGCACCCGTAATGTCGCATGGGATGCCAACACTGGCAAAGTGCTCCTCACCCAAACGGTAAATGAGTTTGACGACAGTTATTATACGTTCGATTTTCCTGCTTACTGGCATTACAAGGAAATGGGAATGGCGTCAAAGAACATCGACATAAAAGGTGAATTCGTTAACCAGCCAGAAGGAAGCAATATGTTCTACAGCGCAACCATCAATGGGTTTGCGACGACCAGTGGCATCGACCAATATCTTCGCCCGGGTGACGAAATCCTAATTGGCCAACCCCAGCTTCGCGTTTGGGTAGGTGGGTATAACACCTCGAAGACTGCTGTTTTCCTCATAGACGCGATGGGACAACGAATAAATTCGCTACTGCAAAACGCATCCTATAATCGAAGATTTAGGGTTCTCCGCTCTGGCTTCAAAAATCAGCAGATGGCGTCAATGGCATCGATTACCCTAATGGCCAATCCAGTAGCAACTAGTTCCATTGTTAATCGATTCAAAAAAACGGCAGCATTTGATCCCCGTGTCATAAATGCCTCCGCGATAGAGTATACGGATATATGGCAATCTCAATGTGAAAACGGACTTCCAAGCCCCGGACAAACCGACATCAATGCTTTTCTCTACAACACCCGTAACATCTGGCGTCCTTCAAAATCATACGCCTATTTAACTGGGAGGAACCGTAATCTCAACGACAATACGAGGAAGTCTGGATTCTTCAGCGCATTCAGTCCTTTTTACTACTTCGACGACGGTTGGAAAAAGGACCTGTCCGGATGGGAGTTTGCGAGTGAGGTTACTTTAGTAAACCCCTATGGACCGGAAATCGAGAACCGTGACGCACTTGGCAGATATTCATCAGCACAGTATGGCTATGGTTACCAGCTTCCAATGGCAATATCAGCCAACGCGCGCTATCAGGAGATGGGTTATGACGGATTTGAAGATTACAATCCACTGTATTTTGCAAAGCCAAATCCAAAACGCAGCCACTTTGGGTTCCAAAATGAGGTCAACAACGAAGACGGGACGATCACTGACGAGGCCGCCCATACCGGAAAACGTAGTTTGCGCGTCCCCCAAGGACATGCAATCTCTGTAAGTCGCGATCTAATTCCTTGCGCCCAAGGCCAATAAAAAGCAAAATTATGAAACAACTACTTTTCCTTCTATGCTTTTACCCGTTGATGGGGCATTCACAGGATTTTATGGAGGCCAATTCATCTCTGCTGATTGACCCAACATTCGAGTGTTACTCCACGTCTGTTTCAGCAAACGTGTGCCAAGACATACAAGACGTTAGTTGTGCGGGGATGGGAAGTGTTTCCAATGACCCTCTAGAGATTTGTGGGCATGAAAATAGCACATCGGACTTAGGTGCTGTATATGTGACGGCATCTTCTTACACAGACGCGTTTGGTAATATAACCATGCCCGAAATTGCGTTTAAAGCATCAAGCTCCTCTAGTTTTAATTACACATTTTTATGCTCATATTCCCTGTTGTCTGTCCCGGAAGAGGCCACGTTTGACGGAAGTCTCTTCATGGTGATCAGATTGGGCAACCGGGAGTTTCGTAGGCTCATATCACCAAATGATATGGCGTGGACCAACCTTCAGTACGACTTCTGTACGGACGAGTTCGAAAACTCCTTACCTATATCGATTTCGTTTGAGCTCCCCAATATAGAAGAGGGTCAAACAATCCGAGTAGGAATTGATGGCATTTCCTTATTGAAAAAAATGGGCTGCCAGGCGTGTCACTGTAGTTCATTTGCACCAGTAAATAAGCGGTATGCGATCAGCGGATGGGTCAAAGAGGGGGAGCAATATTACGGTTTTAACTACACATCAACGATTCATGTATCTATTCAGGGGGCGACCGGTCCGCCAACAACCGAAACATTCGAACCCTCCGGCGAAGTTATAGATGGTTGGCAGCGGATTTTGGGCGTGTTTGAAACACCAGAAGACCCCCAAAACTTCTCCATAACACTAGAAAACATGGCGAGTCAAGTCCCTGCATTCTTTGATGACATACGGGTTTACCCGCTAGACAGTTCCATGAAGTCTTTTGTATATGATCAAGACAGTAAAAAGCTTATGGCCGAACTTGATGAGAACAACTATGCAACGTTCTATGAGTATGACGCAGAGGGGGGGCTTGTACGTGTAAAAAAGGAGACAGAACGAGGTGTGTTTACGATACAGGAATCGCGTTCCTCAACTCTTAAAAAGCAATAGTAGTATGAAACCGCGGTTCAGTAGGATAGTGTTGCCTTTATGTGCCTCCCTGGCATTCAATTTCGGTTTTGGGCAGTCAGCCGAAAATAAAAAGATTCGTGATCTGTTGGCCGAAACACAGAGAAATTATGCCGCTGCAGGGGCATTTTCCGTAGACACACGTTATTCGTTGAAAATAGGCGAAGACGTATGTGAAAGCCACACCGGTGGTCTAATCGTTGACGGAAAAAACTACTACCTCCGCATCGCCCAAACGGAATTCGTTGGAATAGCAAACCGCTTTTTGAAAATAGATGGGGTCAATCACCTGATGCAACTCGTTCCGGACGACTCAGCCCCTGTGATCATCAACCTGGAAACCACACTTTCCCATTTTGAGAACGGCACGTTAGCCGAAACGGCCCAGGAATGGGTTTGTACGCTTCTAGCGCCAAAATACACATCTGTACCCTATGGGAAGGCGGTTATCTATATTGACAAAAAAACACGCCTGATCCGCCGCCAGATACTGTTCCTGTCAATCAAATCCTCCTGCAAAAACAAAGCCGGAAAAATCGTAACCGGTTTCTCCAAGATTGATGTCGTTTTCAGCAACTTTTTACGAGGTAACGTAAAAACAGACAAACTGGAACTCTCTCGCTATATCAGATCTAGGAACGGACGTTATATACCGGCCGTTAACTATAAGGATTTTACAATTGTCGATTAAACTCGTTGTGTTATGAACCATACTCATCTTGTAAATGGAGAGTTTCTTCGGAAATGCTCCCTTGTCTTTTTGCTATTCGCGTCGATTTTCGCGTCAGCCAAGGATACGCGGTTGGAACAAAAACTATCAGGGAGTGCAATAGTAGTCGGTCAATCAATGACCCTGACTGACCCTGCGGATAGTGGGTATCTTGCCTCGTCACGGGGGGCCGTCGAACTGCGTGTCGAAGATTATATAGGTCCGTTCGAATGGTATACCTGCGAAGTCCGTTTGGCTGTTTCAAGGCTAGACAATGGGGACTGGTCGGCTCCGACCGAAGTTCGCCTCAAAGTAGAAAATAATCGACTACGGGGTGTCGGCAACTTTGTCGACCTACAGAAATACCTGGTGGACGGCGCTACGGGAATAATGATCGAAATCGTGTCGATAACTTGCTTGGACCCTCAGACAAACGAATTGTTGGGAACGACTCCGGAAAACGTGTCTCTGACGATATCGTACGAATCAACGCGATATTTCCAAATGGACGCATATACGCTCATCACCCCGACATTTACTCCGTTGTCCAGCAACGAATTAGCCATCTCGTGGAGTCCGATTGAAGGTGCAGAAGAATACGATGTTTTTTTGGACGTGGGTCGACAACTACAGTGAGGACAGTTTGCAAACTGTACTCAGCACATCCGAAGTAGGACTTACGATTGACGACTTCACCCGCAACTCCAGTCGCGTACAGGTAACAGATACCCATTACACCCTTCCTTTGATTTACGATCGTGGTTACCTGGTCTGTCTGATCCGGAGCGTAGGCAGGGCCTGGCCTAATTACGAATTCAAAAGCTATTCCCTTTATCTGGACGCAATAAGCAATCCCGTATTTGTTTCCGATTGGCCAGAGGGCAATGTGTATGAGATAACTAGTGGGTTTGAAGGCAAAAAAAACTGGCAGTTTACCGCTTCATATGCTGAAAATGGAAAGAAAAAAGAAGTAGTCTCCTTCTTCGACGGTTCGCTTCGAAACAGACAAACCGTCACAAAAACAAACACAAATAATGAGACTATAGTTGGAGAGGTTATATACGACAATGAGGGCCGGCCGGCCGTGGAGGTTCTGCCTGTTCCAACCGGCACGAACCGGTTTAAGTACTACGAAAGGTTTAATCGCATTTTACAGGGAGAATCGTATTCCTATCAGGACTTTGTATCTCCATCAAGCTGCACCCCGATTGTAACACCGATGTCAAATGCCTCTGGGGCAAGCAACTATTACTCCGGTCAAAATGCAATTACCGACGGGCCGCTGACGGGCTTCATCCCAAATGCGGAGGGCATTCCGTTTACACAAACCCAATATACCGCTGATAATACAGGTCGCATTGCCAGAAAAAGCGGCGTCGGCCCCACACACCAGTTGGGAAGTGGGCACGAAATGAAGTACTACTATGGAATACCCGATAAATCCGAACTAGATCGTCTGTTTGGCTACAGCGTAGGCAATGTTTCCCATTATAAGAAAAATGTCGTGATCGATCCAAACGGGCAAGTTAGTGTGTCCTATCTCGACCCGAAAGGGAATGTAATTGCAACCGCCCTGAGTGACGAAAACCCGGCAAATCTCAGTGGCCTCGTGCCTGATGAAACGGCACCTAGTACACCAATTACCTTGGATCTACTTGGCAAAGCTAATCCTGAGGCGATGGATACCGTACTCGATAACAACGAAAGGACGTCATCGGGTGCTTTTGGTATGCTGGACGATGGTTTACGCTATTCTGGACAGAAAATATTTACTAGCCAAAGCAACTACACTTTTAACTACAGCATCTCAAATACGCCACTCATATATAGCTGTGATGGGAAATTCAACTACAGCTATCCTATGGTGTACAAACTGGAAGAGTCTGTTACAGACGCATGTGGGAATAGTATGCTCTCGGTCAGCCAAACGATTGGAAGTACCATTCCTAATTCCAATACCTCCACAACGCTGTCGAATTCCAACGTTCGGGAATTACAACCGGGTTCCTACCAAGTCACGAAAACGCTGACCGTCGATCCCGTAACGCTTGAGTCCTTTGCTAACGATTATATCGCCCGCGGATTGGAAAGCGGCTGCATCCTTCCCGAACAGTATCCCGCCGCTCCCCTGGACTGTTATGAAACCTGCGAACAATGTGCAGCGCACTACACAGGACTCACGTATCTGAATTTCCCTCCGGGAAGAGTGTCATATCAGGAAATGATGCTGGCGTCGGACTCAACCTATTTAATGGCTGATCCTCCATTAGACGCTGATGCGATTGCGCTTATAAAAGACCGATATGGAAGGGAATATGACCTGTTGGTCGCCACTTGTTGGATGCCATGTGATGGAGACCCAGCAACAGGACCTCCTGCGCCCGGAGATGGTGATCTCGTTTCCGACACTTGTGCAATAAGCCTGAAAGCGCTGATGCAAGACATGATGCCAACCGGTCAATACGGTGTTGCCGGTATTGATGTAGATGAGGAGGACTTCAGTTTTGTGCTGGGTTCTGCTGATACCGTCGACGAATACATCGGAAACCTGAAGATGTCTGTTTACAACGAACAAAATCAAATATTCAGAGGATATCCTGACCCTCTCTATCCCGATAATCCAGACTGGAGGCACCCCAATTTCTATGATGCTGATGGTATCCTCGGCGCCAATCCGACCTATGCGGCCCGCGCCCACTACTTCGATGAAAACGGCCATATCGATTATACAGAAGTTAAATGGTCCGATGAAGAAAGTACATTTACACCTCCACTGAAAGATGGCTATAATACGCCCGCACAGTTGGATGCATTACCCGATGAAATAGCCTTCAAAGTCAAAGACGGGGTTTACAAGATTGAACCGCAATACCTGGCGGATGTAAAGGATTTCATTCGTATTATCCCAGACCACGATACCTGGACGCAGTCATTGGTACGATATCATCCGGAGTTCCTCTATATGGACTATATCTACAAAACGTGCTCCATGGTAAACACCGTGACACTTCAGCCAAACGGACACCAGTATACGTTCAATCCCGATGGTTTTGACACATTCCTTAATTCCGTCGACACGTATGAAGACGCGGTAAACAAAGGCCTTTTGGCTGATGCGCTTACCCTTTTTAATAACGACCCTTACTTCAACAATCACCATCCTTATGATGGCGTATCCCAGGATCCTGGAATGATACCGACGGTCGCAAACGCCGACCAATGGTATAACATCAAGCGGGCTATTATGTTTTATGCACTGAATCCAAATGGCTCTTATACCATGCAGGGTAGCACATCAAGCGGCGACGCCTATACTAACAGCAATCAAGGAGGATTTGAAGGATCCGATAAGAGCCTTTCCAATTATGCGTACCATGGCGTAAAATGTACGGGTATAGACGGCGGGTGCGTTGGGGGAAGTGACGATTTCGGGACGCTCTTAGGCTATATGCAGACCAACCTCACAGATGTAGAACGCAACGAATGGTGGAAGCGCTACAGCGCATATTACCAGAGCCTGAAACAAAAAATACAATCGTCATTCGTGAACGCGGTTGCAGCTCGAAAAGGCTTCTTTGGCGATTGTATCGGCCGCAGCAACGGGGGCGAAAAAACCCGCCGGATTTACAATATCGTCAAGAAATATGCAAACCAACGGGAAGTAATCAAAACCTGGATACAGGACCAGCAAATACCTGACCATCGGCTTAAGACAGAAAATGGCCAGTTTGTGAAAAAATTTTCGCGCCGCTTCCCTCCATATGATGCTAAATATGATTCAGATTCATCTGAGGACGAAATCTTTGAAAATGGCTTGGCTGAAGGCAATTATCAGTATTTGAGCGAAACGGGGAATTGTCCTATCATGCAAGATATTTCTGCTTTCCTCGAGGGTATTTCAAAAGAGAAAACGGCGAACGGCACGCCGAAATATATGAATGGTACAACGCCTTTGTACTTCAACCCCCCGTATTTTTCGGAAACGCTGTTCAAAGCAATCGGCGGTGTACTGGATACGACTTTCATAATGGGCGAACCTAAATTGGGCACCACTGTCATTTCACCCTACGTTTTGAAACTCGAAGTGTTAAGAACGAATAACCCCATGAGTCCGTTTAATCTGACCATCCCATCATCCGCTTCTTTCCCCGCTGACACTACGGCCCAACTCGGCGTACTAAACATGACGTGGAATAACTACGGATTCTCCGGTAACACCTGGAAGATTACCGAGATCCGCAACATCGGATACGTATCGGGCCCCGTAAACGGTATCTATACATTCCAGTTTGCGGTGCGCGTACACCGTAACAACGACCCCAATAGCTATTCCTTCAAGGAAATGCTATTTACAGGTACTACCGGCGCAAAGCTGACGTGCAGCACCGATCCGGGCGTTGCCGTATCGGAAGGGTCTATCTATGTACCCTATGCCGATAATGACTGCCACAAAAAAGAAGATTTCGAAATCTCCCTGGCCAACCTGATCAATGCCCTCATACAGTCGGGGCAGGTGAATAGTACGACGCCCGTCGACCTTATTAATTTACCAGCTTACACGGAAGGTTTCCTGCCCGAATACTATCATTTAGGAGGTGTGCCTCAGGTCAAGTGGCTCCATATTCCGGCGTACGATACTTACGAATTTAGAGCTGGTGCGGTCGGTTCGTCTGGCAGCTATTTTTCAATGACTGTCGATTTCGGGACGATATCAAACGATTATTCAATTGAGTATCTATCGGTTGGGGAGCCTGATGCCTCTGGAGGCAACAAAATCCATTTCAAGAAAATATATGAGCCTACCGGCGCTGAAACGATAATTGACGGAGTCATAAAAGGAGAAATGTGGGCTAATACCAACAGCATTATGGATTTTGCCTGTTGCGACGACGGAACGAAACGACTGCTTGAGCTCTTTAAAATCGTTTTCAATCAAGGCCTTGATACATATGTCGCTGCAGTCCAGGGCAATCCGGTTCCGGCACCTATAGTAACGCCGGAAGTTCTCGAGTTTGCACATAATCTGGACATAAATATAGGTGGCCCGAATTTCGGCCTATGGATGGCAGATGCAAATGCTGTAAACTATAGTTATTGGAACGCGTTTCAGACCAACGTACCTTACATCTTTACACCCACAACTGATGTTTGGTTCGCTATCGGCGATCAGTCGCCTAACTTATGTGTGTTTGGAAACTCTTGGAACTACGCCGATCTTTTTACCACGTCGATAGTCAATGGCGTAAGAGTTGCACAGGTTATTCCAGTCACATATGAATTTTTCAATTCAGACAACAATCTTCCCGCCGCCGCTTTTGTGATGACGGATGGGAGTGTCTTCGCGTTCAAGCTTCCCAACTGCCTGTTTCGTCCACAACGAACCTGCGACTGCCAACCACAGCCTATTGCCCCAGTTGACTGTTCGGCCGCCTATCAGCAATACGCCAGCCTGATACAGTCATTACCGAATTATGCCACTGCCAATAATCCGATGACCGAAGAGGATTTCTGCAGCCACAACTACCACTATGTCATTGCCGGTTACTCGTACTATCTCTCGTCGTTTAACCTGACCGCCACATCATTTGAAAGTACTAACTATATTTCGTTAACGGAGTTTGCCAGCTCCGCGTTTGGCTACGGCTATCCGAACTATAACACGCAGATTGACCTGTTCAAGTCGTATCTTGGTGGTTCCAACCTTTACTATAAGGGTCCTGATGGCCATTTCGTTACTGCAAACGAGCGTATATCCGGCATCGACTACAACCTTGTTGACACCTGGAGGGAATATGCCGAGTGGGTCGTCAGCCGCGATCAAATCTGTTTACCCAGGGCATTGCCGTCAGCACCTGTGAAGAACCTGATCCCGTCTGATCCTTGTATCAGCTTTACAACAAGTGTGTACGACGCGTACAATCACGATGCCTATAATGCCTATATCCAAAAGAAAAAAGACGACTTTAAAAAGGCGTATTTGGAAAAGGCCCTGAAAGCTGTCGAACAATTTACTGTATCGTACCCCGACAAGGAATACCAATACACGCTGTACTACTACGACCAGGCGGGCAACCTGATCCAGACGGTGGCTCCGGAGGGCGTCAGCCGCCTGAACATGACTACTTCATTGTCAACACAGATAGCCACAGCAAGGGCGCAGAATATAACGACGTCTACGGAAAACACCAGCCTACTGCCTTCCCATAGATTCAAAACCCAGTACCGATACAATTCCTTAAATCAACTCGTGTGGCAGTCGACCCCAGATGGCGGGGAAACACGCTTCGCCTATGACAAACTTGGTCGTATCATTGCCTCTCAGAATGCCAACCAAACCCAGGAAGTGCCTGAATTGTTTAGTCTCCTCATAGGAGCTCCCACTATTTCTAAAACAGCCGACAATGTTTTGGTAAAGGCCGGAAACAATTTGTGGGCGGACCAACACAGCAGTTCACCCATACTGCCGGCCGGCGTGAAGGGGTATGTAGAGTTCACCGTGCGTGAGTTGGCTAATAATCCCAATGCCTCCGTTAACCTTATGGTCGGATTCTCAATAAATAACCTGTCAAATCCCACCTCAATGCGGTACGCGTTTAGCGTCACCTCACTGACAGATGTCAAATATGTTTTAAATAATGTCCAGTATGCATTCCCTACTTCTATTACATTGAAAGACGGTGACATTCTTCGGGTTGAACGTAGTAGTAGCAACCAAATGCGCTGGCTCGTAAATGATGTAGTCGTCCACTCTATCGCGGATCCGACACCTAACCAACCGTTAATAGTTGATACGGCAATGTATACTCCTACCAGTCGTATCGAAAATCTAAAAGCAGCTCGTTTCGACAAAGGAAACCTCTTTGCTTACAGCAAATATGATAATTTGGGCCGCGTTGTCGAATCCGGAGGGATGACACTCGCTTCCAACTATTTTGTCGATGACAACGGTCGCCTGTCAGACAGAGCGACCAACCAACCTGTGACGATCAACCCTGAGACGTATCCGTATGCTTTCTCACCTACTACGACTGAAGTCACGAAGACATACTACAGTGATTATCCCCTTAATCCAGACGCCTATCTTACACCCAAACCGACGCGTAATTCCCAAAACAGGGTGACGGCAATACTGACATTTAAAGAGAATACACTGTCTACGCCTGTCACAAACCATGAAACGGCTATTCTCTACGATTACGATATACATGGAAACGTAAGTGAGATGGCACAGCACTTGAGTGCTGACGTGTCGTATATGCAAATGACGAAAAAGGTAGAGTATGAGTATGACCTGATAAGTGGGAACGTAAATAAGGTGACCTATCAAAAGAACCAAACCGACCAGTTTATACATCGCTATGAATATGATGCTGATAACCGTATCAGCTCTGTCGAAACGTCGAAAGATGGCGTCATCTGGGAGCGTGATGCAGCTTATAAGTACTATGATCACGGACCTTTGGCACGCGTTGCTTTGGGTGACAAACAGGTACAGGGAATCGACTATGCCTATACCCTCCAAGGCTGGCTGAAAGTGGTAAACTCGGAAAACACCGCAAACTTGCATTCCGACATGGGACAGGATGGGGATGTCGTATCGAAAGACGTATTCGGCTATTCGCTGGGTTATTTCGACAACGATTACCAACCGATTGCGCCGGGGAATATCACACCCCTTTCCGTCTCCCCAACGTCGCCAGGCTCAGCCGACCTCTTTAACGGCAATATCAAGCGTATGATAACCACGTTACGCTATGCAAGCGATGAAAAACAAATTCCTATTCAGTCAAACCGCTACCAATATGACCAGTTAAACAGGCTGATCAGAATGGAAGGATTCCGGATCGGTGATACGGGCGAGCCTGCACCTGACTACACCAGTATGTATAGCTACGATCGAAACGGCAATATAAAAACATTGCAGGCAATGGCGCCCAACAATACGCAGAGTATTGTGGCAATGGACAATCTCACATATCAATACCAGCCAAATAAAAATAAGCTAGAATATGTTTCCGACGCGATTGGTGCCGGCGTATTCGGATCAACTGGTATTGATAAAGACATCGACAACCAAACGGCTGGCAACTACACCTATGACGCGATTGGCCAGCTCAAATCAGACCAGGCCGAGGGAATTACGAATATCGAGTGGCGTTTAGACGGCAAGGTTAAAAAAATCGAAAAAACGAATGGTGTAGACCTCATGTTCTTTTATGATGGCCTCGGCAATCGTGTGAGTAAATTCGTTATGGGTGACGCCAAAGATTTTACGGTATATAGCCGCGATGCGCAGGGCAACACCCTTGCGGTATACAAAAATAGTAGTAGTTCGCCGTCCCGTCTGCTCGAACATCATCTATATGGCAGCAGCCGACTGGGGATCCAGCAGTACGAGGGGCCTCCCGGGAATCCCGGGTCAGCAATTTACGGACGTATCGTGGGAGATAAACGATACGAACTTTCCAATCATCTGGGCAACGTGCTGTCGACCATAACCGACCGTAAAACGGTTAGCAATGAACAGAAAAGGACGGTATTCGATAACTTCTTCAACGCCACACCCTGGGCCGCGTTCAATAGCCCTGTCAGCACCAGCCTTGAGAATGGAGTTCAGGTGATCCAGGTCAGCCAATCCTATTCGGGCGCGTCTGACTCATTCCCACTTGATGCGGGAACGCCATACGTATTCCAGCTTCAGGTAAACCGGGGCGACCTGCCGGCCACTGTCGCTGCGCGGCTTAGCCTTCATGATCTGACGGGTGACATTCTCGCAACTACTACGTCTGTTTTGGACGGCGTTGTCTATCTGCGGTTCACGCCCACGCTTACAGACACCTATTCGCTTTCCATCACGTGTGACAACCTGACAGGTGGCTCCTACCAGTTTTCAATCGACAACTTTGCTGCGTGGAAGGAGGAAATCCAGCTTACGACCGACTTTATCGCTAACTTCGTACCCGATGTGGTTAGCACCAATGATTACTATCCTTTCGGGATGCTGGTGCCCAATCGACATGAAAGTACCGATGGGTCGTATCGATACGGGTTTAATGGGAAGGAGAAGGATGATGAGTTGAAGGGGGAGGGGAACAGTTATGATTATGGAGCGAGGATGTATGATTCGAGACTGGGGAGATGGTTTTCGACGGATCCGTTAACTGATAGTTTCCCTTTCGAATCGCCATATGGGTTTGCGGGTCAAAACCCCATTGTTTATAATGATCCAGATGGGGAAGCCAAGTATCTAACTATAAACATACTGGATGAAACAACTGGGCTTAGGACACAAATTAGAGTCTGTGTTGATGAGGACGCCCTAGCAAAAGTCAGACGGGATGTTGGGCCGAAAGGACACGCGGAGTACGTTTATGATTGGTATGATATAAATGTGACGCAGAATATCGTTAGGAAAAAGGATGGGACTTTTGTCTTAAACGGTACTACAAATGAGAGTTTGGGAAGTAAAAGAACCACTACTCTTTGGGACTGGGGAGAGTCTTATGCAAATGGGCAAGCTCAACTTGGTGATTTTTTGACACAGGAGGAATCTCCTTCAAAGTGGGAAGGGGGAATCGCCTGGTACAGCAAAACTGGCCAAGGCGAAGAAGAAAGAATTGGAAAAAGAGAAAATGTCAAGTTTGAAAATGGCGACGAAATGCTGGAATTGTTATCTACTTTTAAGACGTTTGGTCGACCTGGAATAAAAACGCCCTTTCCTACAACGATCGATGGAAAATTGGGAGTAAAGTCAACTGAGGCTATCAAAAAAGTTTACGACAAAGCAAAACAACTTGCCGAGGAAGTTGAGAAATTTTCTAAGATATACGACAATGGTATTAAAACAATAGATACAGCAGAAAAGGCGATACCTGAAGAGACTGCGAGTCCTAAGGTTCTACCCGACTCAATAGATCGCCATTATTATGAGAATCCCGATCATAGTCATAGTAGAACTGAAAGAATTGCAAACCCAGATAAAAAAAAGAAATAAATTGAAGAAAGCAAAAAGTTTGTTTGTAGCGATATTAGCCTGCTTGACTGCCTCTTCGTGTCAGAGAAATGAGGATAACCCTAAACTTATCAAATCTTACCCCAAAGAAAATAAAATAGCCGAATTTGGTTATTTGCTCAAGGGAAATGACACTATCATCGACGGCGAAGCGGTGTATTACAGCCTGGATAAGAAAACTATCTTAGGTAGAGCTTTCTATAAAAATGGTCTTTTAAATGGAATTTACACGGGGTATTACGGAAACGGAAAAATTGAACAGATTGTGAATTACCGGAATGATACAATTATTGGAGATAGAATACATAATTACACAAACGGAAGTATAGAACGTTACATTTTATATGATGAGTCGGGTAGAGCGGCTTTTCTGATTAAGTTCGACAGTAAGGGAAACGTTATAGACTATCAAGGCCACCCCATTGTCGATGTTGAAAATGTTGGACTTAAAAAGTTAGATTCTTTAGAAATAGGTGACTCACTAAAGTATAGTTATTATTTGGCGAACATTCCCGCTTCAAAATATCTATTCACGGTAAGGTCTCTAAGATCGGATAAAAGTAAAAATCATCGAGAAATATCGTCCAGAAAACAGTGTCGTATAACCGTGAAGGAGAAAATTCTAGTAAGAGGAGAAAATTCTATCATCGCAAAAGTGAAGTTCGAATTTTCTGATCTAAATAAAACCACTATATCTGATTCATTAAGATTTGACTACTATGTGAGATAATGGCTCTCTTACGCGGCCGCGAACGTCTTCCGCCTTTCCGCTATCATAAAACCGTCTTTTCCGGTCAAATCAGAAGACTCTATAGTCCAGTTTGCAATCTTGCAAGCCACTGCAAGAATTCGTACTTTAAGTGTTTAACCAACCGTGAAAAAAACCACCGCGCTTCTTCCGTTATTCACCCAATTCATCCGCGATTCCGAAACTGGGAAGCGGCTGAAGAAAAATGGCGAGAAGATCCGTCCGCAGTCTATCGACAATTATCGCTATGTACACCAAAACCTGGTGAAATTTTCGACTGAAACCGGCTTTGTGTTGCTTGTGTCGGATGCGTCTAAACTTAACGCGCGCGAATACCAGGTGGAGAAGAATTATTGGAAGAAGTTTTACCGCAACTTCACTAACTTCCTATACAAGCAAGGCTGCCATGACAATTATGTGGGCGCCAACATAAAAGTGATCCGCACGTTTTTCACCTACCTTAAAACCGAGAAAAACCTCGACGCCGGTGATTTCCATAAAGCTTTTTATGTGCGGAAGGAAGAAATTCCTGTTCTCGTTTTGTCGCCGGAACAGTTGAAGTTTCTCATACATGACGACGCTTTCGCACGCCAATTGCTGCCATCGGAGCGGCGGGTGAAGGATGCATTTGTGTTTGGGTGTACTACCGGACTGCGTTTCTCAGATCTCTTCCTGCTTACCAACCAGAATTTTGAACCGACAACCGATGGCTACTACCTGAAACAGCGCTCTAAGAAAACCAAGACCTACACCCGTATCAAGTTGCCACCCTATGCCGCCGAAATTTATGAACGCTACCGCCTAAAAGAGGCAGCGGCCCCCGTCTTCGGTAGCATCAGCCTGTTTAACTTCAACAAGACACTGAAGCAAGTAGGCGCAAAAGCCGGCTTCATTCACCCGGTTGATGTGACAAGGGAAAAATTAGGCCGCGCCGTACGGCCCACCGCCAAAAAAGAAAGCGGCCGAAACCGCTTTTGTGACCAGATGAGCTCGCACATGATGCGCCGAACGGCCATTACTACCTTGCTGACCCTCGGCATGCCGGAGCACGCGGTTCGCAACCTCAGCGGACACAGCGCCAACAGCACCTCATTTCGCCGATACGTGCACTATGCGCAGGCGTATTTGGATGAGGAGATGGAAAGGGTGCATAAGCGGTTAGAGAGATAGGCAAAAGTTTCTCTGTTGGTGATCGCGCAAAGTCAGAGACTATTGCGCAACTTATCGTTTCATACCAGATGTTCCCGAGCGGGTGGCAGTATGGTTTTTCATGTTTAAGAGGGCACGTACGGGACGTCTGCGCCATAGGGGGGGTAGAGATGTAATTCAAATACGTATGTAGGAATCGCGCAAAGTCAGAGACTATTGCGCAGCTTATCGTTTCATAGCAAATGTCACTTAGATGGGCGAATGCTGGAGCCTATGGTGTATTCAAGAAGAGGCTCCGCTGTTGCAAGTGTGTCGCCGAATATTTGCCGTAATTCAATATCTTTTACATTTTATCTAAAATCGGTTGAATTGGCAAGTATAATCCGTCAACAGTATCCTTTTCCGTAAGAATTTTTCTTTTTTTCCCGACCATTGTTACCTCAATACTTCTAGTTAATACACCTCTGTCCTTAACGCAAAATTTGGAATCAACCGGAATTTTTACTTTCTTATCAATTTCGACTTCAACAATGACGCCGTTTTGACATAAATCCATCTTCCGAACTTTTCCAATTGTAACGCCCCGAGATTCAACAATCGACTCAATGTTCAAACCTTCAACATTATTGAATTTCACATACATTCTATATGTTTCTTGTCGCTGGGAGCAGGAATCGAGCAGCCAAAATATTGCGAGTAGAAACCCTATTTTTTGCATTAAGTTTCTATTATGTTTCATATTCCACTAGCTTTTCTTCTTGCCTTTTTCTTTTTTAGAAATATCCGTTGCTTTTTTCTTATCACCGAAGGGCAATTCAATTTGAAAATACAAAATTCCCTGATTAGTATAATACCTCAGTGTGAAACTGATTACAGTATCATATTTTACATTGGTATATGTATTGCCCTTCGCCTTTTCATATTTGAAGACATCGTGCCTAAAACGCACTATTAAATCAGCATTGCCATCTTTGATATCATTGTAAACTTTCCTGATTAACTCAGCACTTGTTTCGACTATTAAGCCTTGGAATTCTTTAAAGTCTTTGTTTTTTGCGAGTTCTTCGGTTAATTTCTGAAGTCCGTAGTCAATAACATTTCGTAACTTACCCGTAAGGTAATCACTTTTGAGGGCAGTTCTTATTTCTCTGGATGGATTGACACCTGTTTCAAATTCATTGGAGACTTCATCCAAAGTAATACTTGGACAGAGCCCCAATCCAATCCTTACTTTGTTCTTAATCTCTGAATTCATGTCTATGGCTCCTAAGACATTTACGCCATCGATTTGGTTTATCGCGAACCTACCTCTCTTAGTATTTATATCATACTCCATATAGCTGTAAAAATCTCGATTTAGGAAAAGAGACCTTACTCGTTCCAAACCTTCGAGTTCTCTGCCATCTATTAGCCTATTCTCACTAAAGCTATATGGAGAATTAGCTGGATATTTTGACCATAAAGGATCCACAGCAAAAAACCTCCCCAACCTTGGATCGTGCATCCTGTAGGTATAATTCAACGAATTACCTTCGCCCTTGATTTCATCATCCTTTTCCTGGCCCTGGAAGCCGTATCGATACGACCCATCGGTACTTTCATGTCGATTGGGCACCAGCATCCCGAAAGGATAGTAATCCAAAGCAGCGGACAGCCTTGTATGCAAAGAACGTAGCGCCGATAACGGCTTTTTAAAGATAGCACAAAAAGACGGAAACCGGTCAAAACAGCCCCGTTTTTTATTGCCATCCGTTCCCTCCCACCCAATTTTATATCGTCGTACAACTATTTTGAGCGTAACGCCAAAATCGTATATTGCACCTACACAATTCCGTCGGTTTTGAAGCGATTCCCTTTACTCCCGTTCCTGGCGCTGTTGCCGTTGGCGGCGCTGATGGCGTTCCACGATCCGTATACCCTCAAACGGATCACAGATGCCAACTTCCGCTATGAATTCTATACCACCACCCAATCGGTATCACCCAAAGAAGGTCGCGTATACTATTGGTTCAAAGGGGGCGCCATCCACTTTTCGGAAGCAGGTATGGCGGGCGAATTGCTTGATGGCCCCTACCGGCGTTCCTACCTCGACAACCAGATTGCCGAACAGGGCAGTTTCAAAGCCGGACTGCGCACCGGCACCTGGAAAACCTGGCACCGCAATGGCCTGCTCGAAACCCGCTCGAACTGGAAAGACGGGCGGCTGGAAAAAGACTACGCCCGTTATGACGCCCTCGGTAACCTCGTCGAAAAAGGCCACTACCGAAAAGGTCGCAAAGACGGCACCTGGATTGATGCCGCCCAAAATGATACCGTCGAATACCGCAAAGGCCGCGTTTACCATACACGCCCGAAGCTGACGAAGGAACAGAAAAAAGCCGCACGCGAAGAGAAAGAATGCCTGCGCGAAGAGGCTAAAAAGGCGAAAGCAGCCCGGAAGGAAGCCGCAAGGCAAAAACAAGCGCCCGGTCCGTCAGCCGCACCCGTAAAAGGAAAGACCCAGACAAAAGCGCAAACAAAGCCTGAACCGCAACCGGGTTTCTGGAAGCGGCTCTTCTCAAAAAAACCCAAAACCAACACCCATGGTAAAGGCCAATAGCCTGATCTATGCGGTATATGTGTGCCTGGTCATCGGCATATTGTGTGCCGGACTCTTGTTTGTATCCGATCTTTACAGCCGGCTCAACCTGCATTATAACAGCCTGGAATCGCTGTATATCGCCCACCGCTCGGCGGTGCACTACGCCCTCGGGCAGTTTCCCGATACCGAAACGACGATAGAAGGCACCGACGGCATTGCGTCACAATCCAGCATGCGTCCCTATGGGGTTTTCGATATTCTGAGCGTGCAATCGCATGACGCCCATGATTCGATTGCTTCCTGTTACCTCGCCGCTCCGATAAATCGCGATCCTACCTGCCTGTTCGTCAGCCGTATCAGCCGCTCTATCTCCTATTCCGGCGCGGTGCGGCTTATCGGAGAAAAATCGATCCCGGGCGGCGTGCTGACCATCAATTTCCTGTCCGGCGAAAAAACCACGCTGCAGTCAGAAGGGCCATCCCGTGAACAACAGTCGTTATTGCCTCCCTTTTCGGATCGGTTTGAAAAAGCCTTCCAAAACGCGAATTTCATTGGCGTCGGGCGCGGTGAACTGTCGCAGGGCGAAAACGGCGTCTACCATCGCTCATTCGCTGAACCCGGCGCCCAGCTGTCTACCCGTTCGTTAGACGGGATGGCACTGTCGGGTAATTTCCTGGTGACGGCTTCGGATACCCTGGTCGTGCCGCGCTCCTCGACACTCGACAACGTGATCCTGCGGGCACCGGTCATCCTTATCGAAGAAGGATTCAGGGGACGGCTACAGGCCTTTGCCACCAAAAGTCTGCTGGTGGGAAAAGACGTGGTACTTCGGTACCCTTCCGTTCTTTGCCTAAAGGCACCCGGAGCCGGGCTTTCAGAACTGGCGCTCGGTGAAAAGTCAAGGGTGGCGGGTCTCCTCGTTCTGTTCGGAAATGATGTCGGCAATATCCCGCAACATAAATTGCACATTGATCCGGAGGCGGTGGTAACAGGCGATGTTTACTGCAGCGGCAAGGTATCGATCAGGGGTAAGGTAAACGGCTCAGTATATGCAAACCGGATGTATTATGAAGATGGCGGAACTGCCAGCGAAAATGCGCTGGTAGGAACCTGGATCGATGTGTCGAAGCGCCCTGCCTTTTTTGTGTCCCCTAACTTATTTGAAACCAATAACAAACGGTATGGCATTGCGGGTCGTCTTGAATAAAGTTCGCGCCGGCTCATTGATCGAATCGGTGATGGCATTGGCCATTATCTCCGCCTGTCTTTTTATCGCGCTGGGTATTTACGGACAGGTATTCAGCAAACGCACCAGCGCGCGTTTCTACCTTACGTCGCAGCACATCCAACGCGACTATTTCCTGATGCAGGTGACGCCCGATTCTGTCACCTCAGGCCTTCCCCAAACCGAGTGGGTAAACGCCGGCTTGCGCGAATTCGTGGTCCCGCAAACCGATTCAACCGCCTTTGAAACGCGTTACTACATATGGGAACCCTGAGACACAAAACCGTGCCGGCCTTTTCGGTTTTTGAGGTCATCATCGCGCTGGTGGTGACAGCGATTGTCGTGAGCCTTGTCTTCGTGTTGTTTGACATCGTAGGCGGACGGCTCCGCGATCTGAAAACGGAGAATGAAAAAACGGCCGACCTTAACCGGCTCTGCTTCCTCCTGAACCGCGACGTATTCGATGCGACCTCGCTTCGGGTCTCCGATTCGGTTGCCACATTCGGATATGCCTCGGCCGATTCCGCACGCTACCGGGGAACGGATCGGTACCTCATCCGCGAACAACGGGGTTATGTAGATACCTTCCACCTCGCCTTCCGGGGCTTCCGGTCTGATACCCTGCGGAATGCCCAACGTACAACCTGCCTGCAACGCATCCGGATCCGGGCGGACATCAACGATAGAAAAGAAACACTTTCCTTTTTTCGGACCTTATTTCCTGATATACTTCTTAACCGCGACTCCCTATGAGCCTTGACCTATCCCAATACGAACGGATCCAGAAGGGACGTGAGGAGAAAAAAACCGGTTTCTCCTTTTCCAGTAAGAAACTGTCTGATAAAAAGAAAGAAATTCTGTATCGGGAGTTGGGACTTTTGCTCCGTTCCGGGGTAGATTTTCGAAAATCGCTTGAAATCCTGGGCCATCAGGCGGACAGCACATTGGAAAAAAAGGTGATTGAGGACATCCGGCTTAAAGTCGTACACGGAAAGCCCATATACGAAGCGATGCGTTCGTCGGGGCAGTTTTCGCCTTATGAATACTACAGCGTACAGATTGGAGAAGAGACACGAAAACTCGAACAGGTACTGACAGAACTACAAAAGTTCTTTACACGAAGGATCCAGATGAAGCGCCAGGTCATTTCGGTACTGACCTACCCTTCCATCGTATTGGCCGTAACGTTTGGCGTGCTCTACTTCATGCTGCATAAAGTCGTTCCGATGTTTAGCACGGTGTTCCGTCAATTTGGGAGCGAGCTACCCAAAAGCACCCGCATCATCCTGTCACTTTCCCAGCACAGCGGCTTGATTTTCGGCACATTTGGCGCAGTTATCATAGCGTTGGTGGTGGCGCACTACAGCCTGCGGAACCAGGAAAACTATCGGCGGATGACAGCGTCTGCCGTGCTCCGTATACCGTTCTTTGGGAAACTCATCCGCAAGATCTACCTGTCGCGTTTCTGCCAGTCTATGAATTTACTGCTTTCGTCCAGGACCACCCTGTTGAATTCGCTGACCCTTACGTCAAAAATGATTGGGTTTTATCCGGTAGAAAAGTCGATTGAGGCCGTGAAAGCGGATATTACGAAAGGCGCCACCTTATCGGAAGGACTCAGGAAGCATGCGGTGTATGAAAATCGGATGGTGGCGATGATTGAAGTAGCCGAACAAGTCAATGAACTCGACACCATGTTTGAGCGTCTGTCTGAACAGTATAACGACGACATCAACCACCAAACGAAAATGATTGGCGTTGTGCTTGAGCCCATGATTATCATATTTATCGGCGTGATCGTGGGCGTCATTATGATTTCGATGTATGCGCCGATGTTTGACCTGAGCAAAATTATACACCGATGAATTTAACAGTACATCGCGCTTTTTTATTAAGAGAATTTTAAAAAAAACACGTAATTAGTGACGTACAAATCATGCATCATGAGAAAGTTCTACAGACATCCGGCGAGGCGCAACCCAGCCTGGCGGGTACGGGCCTATTCTATGACTGAAATCCTTATCGTGTTGTGCATTATCGGCATCATCCTGCTTATGGTGTTGCCGAACCAGACATCGGTTATCAGCCAGGCTAAATCAATTGAGGCGCAGGCGATGCTGAACCAGGTATATGGTCTTGAGAAAAGTTATTTCTATCGCTATTCAAAGTACACGTCCAATTTGGAGGAACTGGGTTTTGAGCAAGAGCAAACCGTCGACCAGGGCGGCCAGGCGGTTTATAAAATTGAAATCGCAGAAGCCACCAACAACGGGTTCCTGGCACGAGCGACGTCTGTTTCTGACCTTGACGGTGACGGCGCGTTCAATACCTGGGAAATAGACGATAAGAAAATATTGACGGAAACGAATAAGGAATAAGGTGGGACTTTTGCTGGCCTGTTGCGTCATGGTAAGCCTTGCGCTCATGTTTTGGCAGGATATCCGATATCGCGAGATACATATCCTACTTCCTCCAGCGGTTTTTGCCTGCGCATTTGGTCTCGGCGGTAGCTGGCGTCAAGCCCTTGCGGGAATGGGTTTTTTTATGGTGGTATTCGGGACAATGACGGTTTATATGAGGGTACGGCAAAAAGAGTGGGTGAATCCGTTTCGGGCTTATTTTGGGCTCGGCGACTTCCTGTTTTTTCTCGCCGTGACGCCTTTTTTCAGCCTCCGGTCATACGTCCTGTTTTTCATTTGCTCGATGGTCTTTTCCCTTGCGATAGTAACCGTTTGGGGAGGGCAGCTGAAACAGAGTGTGCCGTTGGCCGGCCTGGCCGCGCTCTTTTTCGCAGGTGTCATAGCGGCTTCTTTCTTCTTTCCCATTGAGGGCTTAGCTTTTCAATTACGATGATTGAGCTAACTGTACATCCGAGGCACCGACACCTGATCAGCGGCGATCTGGCTAATCACTATCGTGTGATTCCTGCAGACGGGGACGAGCATTTCGTTCGGTTCTATATAGATGATGCCGCCGACCTGTCGTGTCGGGATGAACTTGAATTGCTATTAGGGAAGGAGGTAATCCTCGACCCTGTATCGGGCGGCTCGGTTGAAAAAGCCCTGTCATTGCATTATCGAAAAGACCGGGGTGACAGCATTCGGGCGTTCAGTGTCGGCGAAACTGACTTCCTTGAGGATCTTCTTACTGAGGCCCGCTCGCTCAAATGCAGTGACATCCACTTCGAAGCGTTCGAAAAAAGCGCCCGTATCCGGTTTCGAATAGACGGACAACTGCTAGAGCGCTACAAGATCGAGCCTGACCAATACCTTGAATTAGTGAACAAAGTCAAGATACGTTCTAAACTTAACATCACTGAGAAAAGGCTACCCCAGGACGGTCGTATTACAAACGATACTTTCGACATTCGTGTATCAATACTGCCTACGCTTTTCGGCGAAAAAATCGTTTTGCGTTTGCTCGGCCAGGACGCGTCTGCCATTGAGCTCGATACCCTCGGCTTTCGCCGGGAGGAACTCGACATCTACCTGGAAGGCGTTAAAAAACCTAATGGCATCATCCTCATCAGCGGCCCGACAGGATCCGGAAAAACCACAACGTTGTATGCCACACTGCGTCTGTTGAATGACGCGCGGCGGAATATTGTTACAGTCGAAGATCCTATTGAATATACACTTGCTGGCATCAACCAGGTACAGCTAAAAGAAGATATCGGCCTTACGTTTGCAGCCGCACTACGTTCTTTCCTGCGCCAGGATCCGGACATCATTATGCTGGGTGAAATACGGGATCCGGAAACAGCCCTCATGGCCATTCGGGCATCCCTTACAGGACACCTTGTATTGTCGACCATCCATACGAATTCTGCCACGGGTACGATTTCCCGACTCATCGATATGGGCATCCCTCCCTACCTGATTTCAGAGACGTTAAATCTCTCGGTAGCACAACGACTCGTTCGTAAACTTTGCGTGCACTGTCGGGAAGCGGTATCCACAGACGAGACCGATTTCCCGGATCACTTCTCTTTCCCTTTCCCGATTGATAAGCACTTTCAGGCAAAAGGGTGTAATGCCTGTTATCATACCGGATACAGTGGCAGGATAGCTATTTATGAACTGCTGCCGGTAGACCGAAAAGTAGCGGAGAAAATCAAGGCGGGACAGGTGACGGAACTCGTTACCGGAGAGTGGAAAGACCAGACCTTATCGTATAAAGCGTTCTCCCTTCTCGCTGAGGGTGTCACATCGCTTGAAGAAATTTATCCTATCCTTATAACCTATTAGCATGACAAACCGTCTCTGGGTCATCCTTATTCTTTTTTTGTCGTGTTGCGCATCCGCCCAACAAGACCTGAGCGCTCTTGATAAACAGTTCACGGAACTGGCTTTCAAGAAAAAAGGACTGAACGACGTCATTAAAACGGATGTGTCAGGACTGGTGCTTCGCGATTTTATCAATACCGTCGCGCAGGAGCATCAGCTAAACGTTAGCATTGATTCCGATCTCGACCAGTTGGTGGTAAATAGCTTTTTCGACGTAACGGTAAAGGACGTGTTCCTATTCCTTGTTCAGAAATACGATCTGGAGGTATCCTTTATGAATACGATCATACTCTTCAAAAAAAGAAAGGCCCTCCCTCCACCCTTAGTAGAGAAAATCAGGAAGCTTCCGAACATCGAATACAACGCCCAGAACGATTTCCTTTCCGTAAAACTTGAAAAAGATTCACTCGCGAACGTAGCCCAGGGCATCATTGACCGTTCAGGGAAAAACCTGGTTTTGTCTCCAGAGGTACGAAACCAAACCATTTCCGCTTACATCCTAAACCGACCCTTCGACCAAGTGCTTGACATGATGGCCAAATCCAATGCACTTCAGGTCACAAAAGACGAAAATGGGTTTTATTATATTGACCGGGGTTCGCCTATTTTGACACCTGCTTCGCCAGACAAGGCTTCGAAACAACCCAAGACTACGAAAGCCAACGCCGACGTGCCAGGCGGATTTGAGATAATCGAAAACGAGAACGGGTATGTTTCGGTTCGGGCCAATATGGCCGATATGGCAGAGCTTATAACGGCCGTGGCAGAGAAAGTAAAGGCAAATTACTTTTATTATAACAAACCGGAAGGTGAAAAAGTCAGCCTTAACGTTGAAAACGTAACGTTCGATACCTTATTGGGGCATATTTTCAAAGGAAAAAAATACACCTTTAAGGTTCAGGATAATTATTACCTTATCGGAGAACAGGTAGTGGAAGGACTGCGTTCTACCGAGCTTATTCAACTGGAAAACCGCTCTATCGAATCGGTGTTGCAGTCGCTACCGCGTGTTTTCAGTGAGAAATTGGAAATAAAAGAGTTCATCGAACTCAACGGATTGATTGTATCAGGCGCCAAAACCATCGTTGACGAATTGCGCGTTTACGTGAGGCAGATTGACAAAGTCGTTCCGATGGTACAAATCGAAGTGATTATCGTACAATACAAGAAAGCGTACGATATTCAAACCGGAATTAAAGCCGGTCTTGACAAAACGGCCAATCCAACGACCTCTGGCGTACTATTTCCCAATCCGGAAGTCAATCTTAATGCCTCTTCCGTCAACAATTTGATTGATGCGTTTAACGGACTTGGTTTCATTAAGCTCGGTAAGGTCACGGAGGCTTTTTACCTGAACTTACAGGCCCTGGAGAACAATTCTATCATCAAAATCGAGTCGACGCCCAAGATAGCCACCATTAGTGGTCATGAGGCCCGTTTGGCCATCGGCGAGACGAGCTATTATTTCGAGCAGACTAACCAGCTGATCAACAGCGGACTAAACAATAATGTCTTACAATCTGGATCTTGGAAGAGCACCGACGCTAACCTTAGCGTATCTATAAAACCGTATGTATCGACCGATGAAAATGTCACGCTGACAGTTGTCGTAGAAAAAAGTTCCTTCCTGGCTCGGGTCGGAGCCACAGCACCGCCGGGCAAAGCGACGCAGAAATTCGAGTCGTTGGTACGCGTGAAGAATGGGGAAATGGTACTCCTCGGCGGACTTGATGAACTACAAAAAGAAAATTCCGGAACTGGAACGCCTCTTCTATCGCGGATTCCCATTCTAAAATGGCTTTTCAGTAGTCGGAAAAAATCGAAAAGCAATTCGAAGTTGCATATTTTCATCAAACCGTCTGTAATCTATTGATGAGTGCTGTTTGGGAAAATATCACGTCTATTCGGCAGCTACGGGTAATCGGGCTTTACCGTGACGATGACAATAATGAATATTGGAACGTTCTGACGGTTAAACGCAAAGGTAAGTCCCTTGTCATTACAGATGCCGTCTCATTCGATGATCTCGAAACACTGGATAAGGCGACCGATAAAAAGACGCCTGTTGTAATTGTTCTGGAGGGAAAAGGCATACTATTCAAACAAACAACGGCAACCGACCCGGTAGATGCTGCATGGCTTCGCAGCCTCGCATTCGACACTATCTATTTCTCGGCCTGGGAACATCGTGAAAACAGTTACCTCTTCTTTTGCCGAAGAAGTCTGGCCGACCGATACCTCGACCTCCTGAGAGATCGAAAATTTGAAATACTCGATGTGTATGTTGGAAGTATTACTTCTTTGCTTCTTTTGAACGGACAACCGGGGGCGTCGCTATTTGCCGGTGATTATCGATTACAGATCTCAAGCGATTTTACCCCTGTCGTCGAACGACATTACCCCGTTGACAAGGCGGTTCTTTACGCAGTGGGTGACTGGAGCTTGAACCCGCTACAAACCTCGCTTTTTGCTTCCGCCGCGCATTTCTTTGTACCTGTGGAAGCCCTCACAAAATCCAATGGGCAATGGGCTGACATCGAAGAGGTCAAATACAAGCGATTGTTCTCGGTGGTTGGTGTGGCTGTTCTTCTGGGGTTTTTCGTGCTTCTTGCCATCAGCTATGGGCTCATGCAGTATTACAACAGCAGGAATGCCGAGTTGTCTCTTAAAATGGTCTATTATAATCAATCTTTCGAAGACATTAAGGACATGGAACGAAAGATAGAGGAAAAGCAGGCAATACTAAATGGCACTGGGTTCTCGTCTACCCATTTTCTTAGTTTTTATCTATCCGAACTGGCACAAACCTGCCCGGCTGATATCCAGTTCACAGATCTTGGCGTTCAACCGGTGGAGAAAGAGATCAAGAGCGCGGAGAAAATCCTGACACAGGTAGGCACGATTATCCTGAAAGGATCTGTATACGATCAGACCTCGTTTAATACCTGGATCAAATCCGTTCGTTCCCGCAGCTGGATTGATAGGGTGGAAATCAAATCGCTAAAGAAAGACAAAAAAGGTGCCACTCTTTTTGAACTCGACATCTCGGTGAAAAATGTTTGAAAACCTATCTTATAAGACGAAGTTCAGGGCCTTGATCGTCATCGCCTGTATGCTGTCTGTGGCAGCATACAGACGGTCATTCTACCCGCTTTTTCAGGTGGTGGAGGAGCACCATGCCCTATCAGAAAAAGTGCGGGAGATAACGCAACGTACGGAAGGAAAGCGTGATCTCGACAAAAAGCTGTCGTTGCTTGACCGGCTCATCGGAAAACAGGATGTGGTTCCAGATCAAGTACAGCAAGATATCATATCGTTTGTAACACAACATGCTTCCGGACGTATTTCCGTAAACAAACTAGCACCGGTGCATGCGATACAAGAAGGCCGATATCGTATTTTCAGCTATCAGGTAGAACTGACCGGCTCTTTCAATGACCTTTTACGGTTGTCGTACGAGTTTGAAAAATCGTTTACCGATTCGAAAATAGTCAGTATGCAGTTTTTTGTAACCCGAAAAAATGAACGTGTTGAGGCACTACATCTCACTATAATATTTCAAAACTATGAAAACAATCCGGCTTAGCCTTCTGGCTGCTCTTGCGCTACTTCCCGTGATATTCCTCTCTTGTGATGATGTTATGGAAGAGGACATAACCAATCGATCCGTCAATTTACTTGCACCCGCAGACGGCGCGACCGTTTCCACTAATGTGGTACACTTTGAATGGTCTGAAATGGATGGCGCGGACGATTATCGCTTACAGATTATAGACGAAACCCAATCAACGGTACTTGATACGCTTATCAGCGAACGCCTATTCGCCTACGCCATGCAGCCCGGGCATTATCAGTGGCGGGTGCGGGGCGAGAATTTTGCCTATACCTCCTCATACTCTTACACGTCAGAATTTGACGTAGTCCGCACAGATGACCTCTCATCGCAACAAGTTGTTCAGACGGCGCCAGCGGCGGGTCTTTTTACCAAGAACACCTCGCTGACATTACTTTGGGATTCCGTATTTGCGGCAGATTCATATGATCTGACAATTTATAACCTCACAACAGGAAGCGTCTCACAACAAACCGGCATTACATCGACCACATTCACCCTTTCAGGTACAGCACTTGAATCGGAGGGGGAATTCCAATGGAAGGTTCGGGCAAAGAATAGCGCAAATGGAACAGAGACTGCCTATAGCACCCGCAATTTCTTCATCGACAGAACGGCGCCGCAGGCCCCTTCCTATAACACCCCGGCGGCAAACGCAACTGTTTCATCGGGAACAGCCGTGAACTTTACCTGGTCAACGGTTACACACGGAGACAATGAGAGCCCCATAAGCTATACACTCGAGATATCCGAGTCGAACACGTTCACCTCGGTTCTCCAGACTTATAACGTCGCTGTAAACTCGCAAAGCCATACGTTCTCAACAAGTGGTGATTTCTATTGGCGCTTACGATCAAAAGACGCAGCTGGGAATATAGGGAGTTACGGCCCTGCGTATAAGGTGACGGTCACGCAATGATGAAAAAGAAACTAAATGTGGTGCTCCTACTTGTCGTGGTTGGCGTTTGGGGAACGGCTATATACCGCTATGTAGCACATTTCTTTTCTAACGACACTTTGACATCGATTCCTGTGGGGGATGCATCCCGTGCTATTTCCTTACACGAAAAAGATACATTTGCGCTTGCTGACATACAACGCGATCCTTTTCTAGGCAAAACCTATCCCGCTCGTGGCGCCGCAACTGCCGGCCTAAGGCCATCGAAATCATCCAACTCCCCATTTACGAAAAAACCGCGGGTCACCCCTGTGGCTCCCGACATTCGTTATTTTGGCTATATCGGGACCAATGAAACCACCACGTTCCTACTGGAGTTAAATGGCGAGCTACAGAAGATTCGTAAAAATGAAGTAAAAAACGGCGTTAAGGTCTTATCATTTTCAAAAGACTCGATCACGATTCGGTATGACGGATCTTCGTATCGATATGCAAAAAACAAATAAAAAAACCCGAACGTTATGTTCGGGTTTTTTTTGGTGGAGAAGATGGGGCTCGAACCCACGACCTCTTGCATGCCATGCAAGCGCTCTAGCCATCTGAGCTACATCCCCGGCTAAGTGGAGGCAAATATAGTATTTTCAAGCCAATCCCAAAACGGTTTACCCAAAAATCGTACCTTGTCACAAAGATTCTACTATGTCCGATTCCGGTTCTATTTCGGTCTCGATCCGCGGTAATGCGGCGTATGTCACATTCGGTCACCCGGCTGGAAATTCCTTTCCATCTTCGCAATTATTAAAACTTACGGAAGCCCTGGGGCAACTCGCGCACGATCCAGCCGTGGCGCTGGTGGTGCTGCAAAGCAGTGGCGACGGGGCCTTCTGTGCGGGCGCTTCATTCGATGAGCTATTGTCAATCTCTGATCCGGATGCCGGCACTCGGTTCTTCTCGGGTTTCGCCAACGTCATCAATGCCATGCGACAGTGCCCGAAACCCATCATCGGACGGGTGCAGGGGAAAGCCGTGGGCGGCGGCGTCGGATTGGCTGCTGCCTGTGATTACGTATTCGCTACCCATGCGGCGTCGGTACGGCTATCAGAATTGGCGATTGGCATTGGTCCTTTTGTCATTGCGCCGGCCGTCGAGCGGAAGGTAGGCAAATCCGGACTCGCAGAGCTCTCATTTGCGCCGTCGGAATGGAAGGATGCGACGTGGGCCCTGCAACGCGGCCTTTTCTCGCGTCTGTGCGACGATATCGCATCCATGGATGTGGCGTTGGACAACTTTATCGAAACCCTGGGCGGTTGCAATCCAGAGGCGTTGTCGGAAATGAAAAAAGCGCTATGGGAAGGCACCGATCACTGGGGCACCCTGTTGTATGAACGCGCAGCGATCTCGGGTAGTCTGGTGCTGTCGGATTTTACACGGCAAGCGCTGGAAGCCTTTCGGAAGAAATAATCAGGGGTTATCGGAAGCGAACCACTCGGCATAAGACGTTTCGGTCTCTTGTAGCCTTAGCGAAAAAAGGCTGACATTAGACGGGAGGCGTTTTTGGAGCTTAGCTGCGAAATCAATGACCATATTCTCACTCGTCGGTTGGTAGTCAACTAGAATGACGTGATGCCCGCGCTCCCGAAGTTCCTTGGCTAATTCCACGTGGGGCGTACCGCCGTTGAAGACCGTGGCATGGTCAAATACATCGACGATCTCCTCGCGGACGATTTTCTTCAGATCCGAAAAATCAATCACCATCCCATACTTTACATGCGCTGTATCGGCCAAGGGCGTTCCGATGACGGTTACTGACAGTTTATAGCTATGGCCGTGCACATTACGGCATTTGCCATCATAGCCATAGAGGGCGTGGCCGGTTTCAAAACTAAACTGCTTGGTGATACGGATTTTCGTCATGCGACAAAGGTAGGCGACAATCGACAAATACACAATCATTGCCCTTGACGTTCCCGACTGAACCGTTGCGCCCGGACGGAGGCGGAAATCGCACGCCGGGCACGGGCCCGACTTTGCCGAGCAGCGGGGCGACCAGCGGAAGCCCGGATGCGAGAGACAAAGATGCGCGGGGCCCAGTGGGATTGCAGTCGTAGGCCGTGAAGGCGCCCAAAAACAAAAATCCCAGGCAAGTATACCCGGGATTCTGTTTGGACGTTTTCAGGTCGCTTATTTCTTCACGATGAGGAACTCGCTTCGGCGGTTCATCGCGTGTTGTTCTTCGGTGCAGGCCTCTTTGCAGTCGACCTTCGGCTCGCTCTCGCCATAGCCCTTGCCCGAGATGCGGTCTTTGGAGATGCCTTTCGAGATGACATACGCCACCGTGGACTTGGCACGACGCTCGGAGAGGTCGAGGTTGTATTTGTCGGAACCGCGGTTGTCGGTGTGCGACTTGACCAGTATCACCATGTTCGGGTTGTTATTCAGCACCTGTACGAGCTTGTCAAGTTCGAAAGCGCCCTGCGGGGTGATGTTGCTCTTGTTGTACTCGAAGAAGATGTCTTTGAGGATGATTTCGGTCTCGGTCACGATCACATCGATCGGGTTCAATGCCGCCGGTACCTCTACCTTGCCGCCCTTGTTCTTGTCGATACCAAAGGTGCCGCTCTCAAAGCCGTCTTTCATCGCCTGGACGGTGTAGGACTTGTTACACTCTACCGTATAGACCACCGCCCCGTTCGAGTCGGAGTTGCGCGTCTCAATCACGTTCTTCTTATCGTCGAGGATTGCCACGCGAGCCCCGTCAATCGGTTGGCCTGTCTTGGCGTTGGTGACCATAACCGTGGCCTCTACGCTACATATTGGGTCGGCGATGTAGAGATCGTCACTACCCGAACGGTTCGAGGCCAAAAAGCCAATGTTCTGGGCCGTGTTGAAGCTGAAGGAGAAGTCGTCTTTCTCACTGTTGACCGGCTTGCCTAAATTGGTCGCCTCGGCCGGTTTCTTGGTATCGAAGACAAAGATGTCGAGTCCGCCAAGGCCCGGTTTGCCGTTTGAGGCGTAATACAGCAGTCCTTCGTCGGTAATCGATGGGAAGTTCTCCGAGCCTTCGGTGTTGACCATCTTGCCCAGGTTCTCCGGTGTGCCGTAGGTGTCGCCGTTGATGGATACCTTCCAGATATCAGAGCCTCCGAAGCCACCTGGCATATCCGATGAGAAGTACAGCGTCTTGCCGTCTTTGGAAAGGCTTGGGTTGCCGGTAGAGTACTCCTTGTTGTTGAAAGGTACTTCCTTGACATTGCCCCAGCCGTCGCCGGTCTTGGTGGCTTTGTAGATGTAGACCTGTCCGCGGTTAAGCTTCGCGTTCTTTACCTTTCTGTCCTTTACGTATTCCTTTTCCTTGAAGCTCTCCGAGGAGAAGTACATCGTCTTGCCATCGGCGCTTATCGTAGCCGGGCCGTCGTGCCACTTGCTGTTGATACCCGTAATAGGGGTAGGTTCTGCATAGCTGCCATCGGCGTTGCGAACCGCCTGGTACATATCCAGATACGGCTCATCGTTCCAACCATAGGTCTTGCGCGACTTGTTGCGGGCCGAGGTGAAGTAAAGGAAGTTGTCATTGGAGAGCACAGGGCCAAAGTCTGACTCCGGGCTGTTGATGGCCATTGTCTTTACGTTGAAGGCCTTGCTCTTGTCAAGAAGCTTGGGAAGGTAGTCCGGGTTCTTCATGAACTCCACCGCACGTTGGTCCGAGGGGGCCATCGAGGCGAACTTCTTCATCCATTTGTTGGCCTCTTCATACTTGCCGTTCATCTTCAGCATCTGGGCATACTTAAAGTACGTCTCAGCATCCTGGGGCTCGTTGATGATACGGGCATACCACTTGGCTGCTTCCTTCGGGTTGAACATATTGTAGTAGGCTTCGGCCAGTTGCTTGTACACATAGCTGCTCCCCTTCTTCTTCTCTACCAACGATTCGTATTCCTTGGCGGCATCCACATACTCCAATCGACGGAAGAGCTTATCGGCCGTCTCAGTGTCTCTGTTCTGTGCCTGCACCGAGAATGCGGCAGCTAACACAAAACTGAATATAAGTGCTGTTTTTTTCATTGTCGTGTTCAGGTTTATGTTAGAAAAAACGTGGTGAACGTGATACCTTCTTCGGGAAGTCAAGATCGAACAAAAGGATGATCTCGTGCGAAGACGTGGTAACGGTCTTGATATCCGAGATCACATGGTCATAGGCATAACCGATGCGGATGTTCGGGTTGATCGCATAGTTCACCAATCCACCAAAGCTGTCATCTACACGGTAGGTGGCACCGATTTCAAACTTCTCATTGAAGAGGAAGTTGGTCGAGACATCCACCGACGTAGGGGCATCAAAGGCACCTTTCCACATCGCAAAGGGCTTGAACTTAACCGTCGAACTCAGGTTGAAGACATAACCTCCGGTAAGGAAGAAGTGCCGCGTCTCGCTGCCGAACTTCCGTCCGTTGTAGTCCAGTTGGGTCGCCTTGAGCATGTTCGGTACCGAAAAGGCCAGGTAGTAATGGTCGGTGTAGTAGAACAAACCCCCACCGATGTTCAAATACACATTGTTGGTGTTCTCCTGGAAGGCGTCATCGCTCGGGTCGGGAAGGTTCCCGTTGTTGATGTCGCTGTATAGACCGATCCGCTGGAAGGTAGCGCCCGCCTTCAGACCAAAGGCCAGGCGGTGCTCACCGTTCAAACGAAGGGTGTAAGAGAAGTCGCCATAGGCGTTCTGCTCCTCTACAGGACCTATCTTGTCCGATATCACCGAAAGACCCAAACCTACGTTCCTGCCAACAGGCAATGAACCTGAAAAGGTCGCCGTCTCAGGGGCACCGTCCAAATTAACCCACTGCTTGCGGTAGAGAAGACCCATCGAGAGATGGTCTTTCGAGCCCGCATACGCCGGGTTCATAACGTTCATATTATACATATACTGCGTATAGTGTGGATCCTGCTGCGCATAGAGACCCGTAGCACCCAGCAAAACGGCTAACGCCGCCAAATATAGTTTCTTCATCTGTATGGTAATTTATAGCCTGCCCCGAAGGGCAGGCCTGAATTTAGGTTGCCGTTTATCTGTTGATGTAAATCCAGCCCGTCAGCTGGTCGCCTTCCGCCGTCTCTATAACATAAAAATACGTAGCCGAAGGAAGCGTCTCGCCCCCAGCAGAATGACCATCCCACTGGTTGGTGTAGTTCAAATACTCATACACCTGGGTGCCGTAACGATTGAAAATCGTCAACTTCTTGACGTTATAACCACTCAGATCAAACGTGTCGTTCTTACCATCCCCGTTCGGAGAAATACCACGCTGGATGCCGCAGGCGATGATCAGTTCAGATTCAGAAGCCGTTTCCGTACAACCATCGGCCGTTGTGACCGTTACCTGGTAGGTACCGCCCACGGTCGCGATGATCACAGCCGGATCCGTTGTAGGCTGCACGCCAGGTCCTGTCCAAGAGTAAGTGGCGGTGGCTGGGTCGAACGAGTTGTTCACCGGCTCAGCATGGAACCTATAGGCGCCGTCCTCACAACCGTGCGTCACCATCACACCAAAGGATGGGATGATTGTTACCGGGGTCGATGCCTGGAACGCACTGCATGCACCATTTGCCGGCAAGGTGTAATAGATCGTGTACAGACCGCCGCTGCTGGCCGATGGGTTAATCTCACCCGTGGCAGCATTAATAGTCAGACCTCCCGACGCACTATATACACCTCCTGCCGGAGCCGTATTGGTCGGCAACTGCGCGCCAGCATCACTACAATAGCTGCTGCTCGAATAGCTGATAGTGCCCGTATATGCTTCGGTTACCGTCAGTGTAAACTGCTGACTGTCACCACTACAAGGCCCGTTGTTCGTGATAGTGTTCGTGATCAAATAAACGCCTGCATCGGAATTCGCCAGATCAATAGCACCCGTAGCAGCGTTAATTGAAAGCCCCGCCGGTGTAGCTGTAAAGGTGCCTGCGACGGTACCCGTTGCCAAGGACGGTGTTAGCTGGCCTCCGTCGGTACAATAGGATGTGGAAGGATAGCTGAAGACAGCGCCGAACTGCTCGTAGATGGTCAGGTTAAACGTAGCCACGTCTTCCAAACAACCACCGCTTGCCGCCCGTGTATTGGTCACCGTATAAGGGCCAGGTGCACTCGCGCTCAGGTCGATTGTACCTGTGGCCGCATCAATCACAAGGCCTGCAGGTGTAGACGTAAACAAGCCTGCTGCACCTGTAGTGAAGATAGGCGATGGGTCCGCTTCCGTTTTACAATATTGGTTTGAATCATACGTGAAATCGGCTATTTGTTCCAGTGACACGGTAATGGTTACCGGATCGCTGACAACCTCATCACACTCACCCGAAGCCGCAATCGTATTGATAATTTCATACGTTCCTTCGGCGCTGGTCGCAAACGTAATCACACCCGTACTCGGATCGATATCCAACCCAGCCGGCGTAGCAGAGAATTGTCCTGCCGTACCCGTCAAAACAGGGCTTATCGGTGAAGCGGACGTACAGTAATTGGTCTGCGGATAGGTGAACGCAGCGACAGGCTTCGGTGTAATCGTCACATCGAAGGTGGCCTCGACGTCGATACATCCGTCGACACCTACAATGAAATTCTTCACGGTGTACGCCTGTGGTGTACTGCCCATGATATCAATTTCACCCGTAGCAGCATCGATCACAAGACCATCCGGCGTAGCAGAGAACAGACCTGCAGTTCCTGTTACTGTTGGCAAAACGGTAGCAGGCGTACCATCCTGGCAGTAAGAAGCCGATCCGTATGAGAAAGCTGGATCTGGCAATGGATTCACTACCAAATTAACCGGCACTACCGCATAACAGGTAGACAACACCACGCTTTCCACTCGGATATAAACCGTCTGTGACCATTGCGTTGTGGTGTCGAAAGGTATAGAGGTGTCGATCGCTCCGGTGTCGCCTCCGGCTAATGCCGAATCAATATGGTAGGTTACCACATAGTCAGCTGGGTTCAGGTCACCCAAGACCGCCGGTGTGATAGCTGTAAGGTCGAACGAACCCAGTCCGTCACGCGAAATGTCATCACAGATCACAACATCTGCAGGGGTGTCTGCCTCAACGGCTGGTCCCAGCGTCACGACAATGGTGTCCTCTTCAAACGTAAAGCCGCAACGACCGCGCACCTTGTATGTTCCGGATTGTGTTGCCGTGAACGTAGACGATGTTGCGCCCGGGATTGGAGTGCCATCATTGTATGACCATTCGAATTCAACCGGTGTGAATTCCGGCGCAATTCCGACAAGCGCGCTCAACTCAACGCTTGGTTGTCCGCAGACGCTTATATCATCTCCCAGGTTCACACCACAACATGAGGTGGTCGCGGCATCCGGATCAGATATATTCGTTTGTGCAATACTGATTTGGCCTGCCGTGTTTGCAAAGTTCGTTACCAATACCACGTAGTATTGGCCCGGTTGCGCATTCTCAATAGTAAGGGATTCGACAGGTGCCCCGCTGTAACTACAATCTACCACGTTTCCTGCCGGATAGAAATCCGGGTTCGTGGTGTTGTTAGGACATGGCGGGTTACAAGGTCCGAATACGATTTGGTCGCAGCTTTCCGTATCGGTGAACGGACCCCATGCGACAAAGTCGACATCCAGCGGTGTACCCGTTTCAGCGCCGGTTTCATAATCAATCTGGGTATTCTGGTGAATCGTAAACACCAGCGTACCCGTACCATCTATCTTCAGAATGTGATAGGTCGGGTTCGGTGCCGTGAAGAGACACGCAATTTGCCCAGGGCTCGGAAGTCCTGTGCTGTTGTCGTATACATCCGGAGCAGTTACCGGTTTAGCACAAAGTGTCACCGCATTTTCGCAGGTCGAGATACCCTTTACACATACGTCGAATGTCACAACCTGAGGCGTTGATCCGACTGACCATACCCGTACATAATAGGTCTGATTGACGACGTAGGTAGTATTCAGGTTCGTCAGTCCGTTCGCGCATTGCTTGAGTGTGAGCGAACCGCAGCTTCCGGAATACACGGCGAAATTGAGGTTAGCCGTGGTACCTTGAATATTAAGCAAGTCGATAATTTGCGTGGTCTGCTCTGCAACGAAACTGAACCAAACGTCATCATCCTCCGTTCCGTTACAGCTGTTCGCAGCACCGGTTGAAGCAGTAGCGCCAATAAGGTTACCCTGGACCGTCTGGAAACATTGACCCGTTTCATTGACTACCAATGGAATGGCATTTGAACACTCGTCATTGGTACCGGGAGGTGGCGGTGTTCCCACACATACATTGAAGGATGCGGAGCCGCCAGAAGCTGCGAGTGTATAGACGCGTATATAGTAGGTGTTACCAACGGTAAGCCCTGTCGCCACACTCGTGTTCTCACCAGAACAATAGAGGTTTGTTAGCGTGCCATCACATGATCCAGAGAAGACATTGTGGTTAATGTTAGACGCGGCAGCCGGAGTACCCACCACATTGAGCAAGTCGATGGTGTGGATGTTACTGGTAGCTACGAACGAGAACCATACGTCGTCATTAGAAGTTCCACAATCAACTCCTGTGAGGATTGGCCCGGATGACGTAGCACCAAGTGTGCTTCCGGTTGCATTCAGGGATGGATTACAGTTCCAGTCTGGATTGACAGTCACCGGAATGGCATTCACGCATTCGTCGTTAACCGGTTTGGTAATGAAAGTACCAGGACCCGGTACAATAGGAGCGACGTTAATCGGGATCGTCCAAGTACTGGTAGAGGTAGGCGAACAGATCGCACGTACATAAAATAAATAGGCTGTCCCCGGCGTAAGTCCGGTCAATTGGAAGTCGGTATTCGTGTTCGCAATGAAATACGGAAACACGCCGGTTACAGGAGAACCGTTCACTGGCAGTGCAGATCCTACTGGCACGGCGTATACCTCCCATTGTGTAGCGGTTCCATTTTCTGTCCATGAAATGGTAGCTGTTGTCTGTGTCGGAGGCGTAGTCGTTGACGCGACAAGGTTTGTTGGTTTCGGACAGGCCGGCGGATCACACTCCGCAATAGCTGAATAAACACTTGTCAACGGCGTACCTGTACCCGGTTGATACGTATACACGATGTCGTTGTACGGGTTAACTACCGAGAAGCCTACTTCTTCTGGATTCGCGCCCGCTATACTCCAGAATACGTCAAATGGAATATCGTCGCACAGTGCCACGCTAACCGAAGTCGGGCCTGCCCCGTTTGCCAGGTTGAGTGTGGCTACTACGATACAATTCTGGCGCACCTGCAACCTAGTGGCACCCCATCCATTTGCACCCGTATCCGTGAGAAGGAAGCGGTAGTTACACTTGTCGGCTGCATCACAGGTAGTGGTGTTAATATTCACTGGTCCTGTCCACGTACTCTTGTCGTCCGCCGGACAAACCGTACGGATGTAAACGTAGTATATTGTGGCCTGTGTAAGCCCGGTTACGGTGTAGCTATAAGGCCCGGGAGGCGTTCCCGTTACATCCGCGATGTTTACCGGATATACGGTGCCTTCTGTCGGATTCACGCCTGGTGCCGCAGGAGGTGTTGCACAACCCGGAATAAGAAGGATTTCCCAGTTGGTATCCGTTCCGGTTCCCGGAGTCCAGTTTACTTTAATACTATTAAGAGTCGGTGTATTCACCGTAAGCCCTGTCGGCTTCGGACAGGTAGGAACGGTGGTAAAGTTGGTACAAACCCAATCCGGCGTTGTGAAGTCGCATTGTACGCGAACACAGACCTGATAAGGGGTATCGGGCGTCAGCGGCACAATTGTCGTAAACGGATTGGACGTAATGTCATCGTACGTTGGTACGGTTGCATCGTCAGGTGCCGGTCCACCGCCTGGCCCGACGAAAATATCCCATGTATCGGTTCCTGGCGCACTCCAGTTGATTTGAGCGCCATTGGTGGTGATATTGCTAACCGTTAGGTTGAGAGGGAAAGTGTCACAGGTAGTCGCCGAGCACGTAGCGCTTGTCACACCGGAATATACCGTTTGGTTGACTCCGCTCACACCTGCCGGCTTCAGGAAGATGGCCTGCCCAGCCGAGTTCAGGATGGTCAGGATACACTGCTGCGGTTGCGTTCCCGCTGTGTTCCAGAAAACGCTGAACGGCTGGCCCGGACAAAGTTGAACCGCTACGTCCACAGGTCCTGCGCCCGCATTGTACGTAGAGCCGATAGTGGCTAACACCGCGTTGTTCTGTATGATTTGCATCCTTGCGCCGTTCCAGCCGTTATTGGCCGAGTCGGTCATACGGAAGGTATAGGTACATTTATCAGCATCGTTACAAAGAGGCGTCGTAAAAGGAAATGGCCCATACCAGATAGACGTATTTCCGCTGCCGTCAGGGCAAATTCCCTGCACCCAAAATTCGTAGGCTACACCTCCGGTAAGACCAGAAACCGGGAAGTTCGTGTTCGTGTTGGCAACAACGCCCCCACCTGTCGGAACCGGTGAAGAGGCAGGTTGTGTGACGACATTCCACGAGGTATAGGCGCCTCCGGCCGTCGCACCGGCAGCCCATGATAATTGGGCGGAATTCGACGTGATAGCACCAGCCGTACCACCTGAAATAGGAGTAGTCGTGGCGCAGGAAACACACTGCAGCACAAGGTCGTATGCTACGTTCGTAACAGCCGCCGTCGAAGAAATGACTATATAATAGGTAGTGCCCGCCGTCACGTCAAAATTGAAGGTGCGGGGAGTCGAGTTGCTATTCGCGGCACCCGCTATACAGTTCACACCGATGTTGGCACAACTGGAGTATACGAATATACCCGAGTTATTCTGAACCGGATCCATCCAAAGGTTGATCGTACCATTTGAGGTCGCCGTATAGGAGTATACCACTTCAGGCCCCGCCATGTAATTGGTAGTCGCAGGCACGGCTCCACAGAGCGATCCGGCTGCGGGTGACTGGATGGTATCGAAATCGTCGCCGTAGTCTTGTGTGTTGCCGGAAAACTGAGCCGGACAAGCCGTTATTTGAATCGGACAATTACAAAGAGAACCCGCTGCAATCGTCGTAAAGTTCAACGGCCCGAGCCAGGCACTGGTATTGTCGGCAGCACAGAAACTGCGCACATAAGCCGAATACGTGGTACCTGGTAGCAATCCTGAATAGTTATAGGTATTACCTGTTGCCGTTTGTGCCAAAGTTTCGTTAATCGGATTTCCTTCCGGAACGATTACAACCTGATAGGTTGTTACGCCAGCCGGTGCGGTCCACCCGAGGGTGGTGCTGTCGCAGGTAGTGCCGGAAACCGTTAAATTCTGGGGTTGCCCGCATATCTGTACCAAATTAACCTGGTCAATCAAAAAACGCTCGCCTGTACGGGCTGGTGTTGGTTGTGTATACTCGCGAACAAATGCGATGTAGACCGTCTGTCCATACAACGATGGGTTAAAATTGACAGTACGTAAATCAAAATCGGTGACATCACCGTCGTCGAAATCGTTTAGCTCCGCCTCGGTCCACGACTGGGCAACGGAAAAAGCTGCCAGGTTGTTTTGAGTCGGATCCGTCGAAACCATTACACGGAACTTCGTGTTGATATCGCCGATTTGGAACTGCCGAACGTAGAAACGCAGCTGTCCATCGACTGGGATCACCAATTGCGGACTGATCAGCCAGTCCTCCTCGGTGTTACCCGACCCGATATTCTCGTTGTTGATGTAGGCCGAGACATTTCCCTGATAGGGCGTGATCCCCGTGGGGTTCGCCTGCCAGGTAAAGCCGGTGCCCAAGCCGTTCGCGCCGTTGGTTTTGATCCAGCCCGTCGGCGGCACGCCGCTCTCAAAGTCTTCCTGTGCCGAACCCGTTATCCAACAGGCCAGCAGCAGAAAAAGAAAAATAATTTTTTTCATGGAAGGAATTAGTTGTGGTTATAGATGTTTGTCTTTTACTTTTTGAAAAGAAACCCAAATTTAGGAATTTTTAAGACGTTGCTTACCGTAAATTAATATTTAACTTACACACAGGCACAACAGCCAGGGGTCGTTTTACCCTACCTGCGACCAACTGATTTCATTTGATTACCTTTGCCCTTCACAGTTTCACATGTTAGAAAAGCCCTCCATACAGATTGAAAAGACGGTTGTCGTCGGTATTGTCACCCAACTCCAGGATGAGGAAAAACTCCGTGAGTACCTCGATGAACTCGAGTTCCTGACGCTCACCGCAGGCGGTACGGTTGTCAAACGATTTTACCAGAAAATGGATAAACCGAACCCCAAGACCTTTCTCGGTACGGGGAAAATGGAGGAAATTGCCACCTACATCAAGCAACAGGCAGTGTCAACTGTCATTTTTGATGACGAACTCTCGCCTTCACAGCAGAAAAACATCAGCAAGCTACTCGACTGTAAGGTGCTTGACCGAACCAACCTCATCCTTGACATCTTCGCCCAACGCGCGCAGACGTCGTATGCCCGAACGCAAGTAGAATTGGCGCAATGCCAGTATTTATTGCCGCGCCTTTCGGGTATGTGGACGCACCTTGAGCGGCAAAAAGGGGGAATCGGCCTTCGCGGACCCGGTGAAACGGAGATCGAAACCGACCGTCGGATCGTTCGCGACCGTATTGCCTTATTGAAGGAAAAAATCCGGACAATCGACAAACAAATGGCCATCCAGCGAAGCAACCGCGGCGCCATGGTACGTGTGGCCCTGGTAGGATATACCAATGTTGGAAAGTCAACCTTGATGAACGCCATCGGCAAAAGTGATGTGTTTGTGGAAAACAAGCTGTTCGCCACCCTCGACACGACCGTACGGAAAGTGGTTATCAAGAACCTTCCCTTCCTTTTGTCGGATACCGTTGGGTTCATCCGGAAACTCCCCACCCAGTTGGTGGAATCGTTCAAAAGTACGCTCGACGAAGTGCGCGAGGCCGACCTGTTGTTACACGTAGTGGATATCTCCCACCCGGATTTTGAAGATCATATCGAATCGGTCAACCAAATCCTGGCCGACATCAAAAGCGCCGACAAACCGACCATCATGGTTTTTAATAAAATCGACGCCTACCGTCCGGAAGTCATCGAAGCAGATGACCTGGTTACGGAACGCACACGAAAACACTATTCCATTGAGGAATGGAAAGGTACGTGGATGTCACGGGTCGGAAAAGACAATGCGCTGTTTATTTCCGCAACGAACAAAGAGAATTTTGAGGAGTTTCGGGAACGTGTCTACGAAGCCGTACGAAGCATCCACATTACGCGATTCCCGTATAACAACTTTCTGTATCCCGACTATAAAGATGCGGTAGAGGAATAACCGTACGTTGGTTTAGATTCCGAAATTCACGCCCAGACCAAAGACTTGCCTTACCTGAAACCCCTGAAACGCGTTGTCGTCATATATCGCCTGGAACGACAGGTTGGTTGACAGGTACTTGTTGATCTTCATCACGACATTGAGTTGGTAATCGATGTCGACATTCTGGGGGTCTTCGAGGTAATTGCTATACAGCGACAGGATGTTCTCAAACGACACATTGGCCATGATAACTGCTTTGTAGTAACCGGACGCGTGGAAACCGAGTTCGTACCGCATCGACTTGCCCTCGTCCACCCCAAAGTAACTGCCGTCTACATAGCCCGGCCCAGAGGTGAAGGAATTGTCGACGAAGGTCAGTTTTGATGTGGCCGGTGCCAGGTTGAATTTGAGTCCGTCGTTTTTCTTCCACAACATACCCGGACCAAACTGCAGGTAGCCCGGCGACAGGAAGCTTGTTTTCTCCGTCCGGATTTCTGTTCCGTTGGCGTCGGTACCATACTCATATCCTTTCGTAAACTGCGTCCGGAAGTTGAGGAAGGCCGAATAGAACCAATAGCCGGTGGCCTTTTTCCCTAAGAGGGAATTAAACTCGAGCCGGTCGTCGGTTTTTTTCTCAAACGGTGAATTGTTGGTCTTGACGAGTCCGTACGACGCAATCAGCTTGTTATCCCAACTGACATCGCCCTTTTTATAATTGAAGTCGTAATTGACATTTGCCGTACCCGACACGTTGTTCTCGCCACCGGCTGCCCAGTTACTGAAGGTTGACTGGTTGATAAGGATGGACACATTACCTTTGGCGGTCCAGGTTTTGGTAGAATCGGCGGGGGTTTCTTGTGCGTAACTGCTGGCAACCATCGCCGTAAGCAGAAAAGTCAGGACTTTTTTCATCGTTTTTGTTTTTGTAAACCGTTTACTTAGGTCGTTTGTAAAGCGGAACCGCCGAGCAGGCTTCACCGAACATAATCGAACGTGCGACCGGCTGCAGGAACCGCATAGCCTCTACATAAGCCGCTTCGGGTACGGGTTTATGCGCACATCCTTTCAAAATCAACGGTTTATCGGTATAAGGCGTATAATCGAGCGTAGGCAACAGTTCGCGGTACAGCGCGGTATCGAGATCTTCGAGGGTGCCGACGACCACTTTTCTTGCATACGGCATCACGTGCACGGCCACCAATGTCGCGGCCCAGGCCGGGATGATGGCATCGGTGCTGCATCCTATTGCCACATAATGGCCTTCGTATTGCGTCCAGTCGTGTTCTTTCAGCGCCTCACGGAACGGCTTTTCCCGCAGCAGGAAACCTTCAAACAGCCACTGCGCGATGTCGATCTGCGTCCGGACACCTTCCGGATAGTAATCCTCAAGGTCAAAAACCTCAAGTACACTCGCCGCGACTTTATTGACAATCTCTTCCATCATCAAAGCATTCCCAGTTCGAGTTTGGCTTCTTCGCTCATCAGGTCTTTGCTCCAGGGCGGATCAAAGGTAATTTCCACCTCACAGCCGTTGACCGCATCGATCGACTTGATTTTCTGCTCGACCTCCTGCGGAAGCGTTTCGGCCACCGGACAGTTGGGCGATGTCAGTGTCATCAGGATTTTGACATCATTATCTTCGTTGATCATGACGTCGTATACGAGTCCGAGTTCGTAAATATCAACCGGAATCTCTGGATCGTAAATAGTCTTGAGCGTCTTGACGACGTTCTCCCCGAGATTGATGGTATCGTTGAATTCTTCCATTATACTTGTTTGGTTTCGTACGCCAGCGCGTATAGTTTGATTTGTTTAACCATGGATACCAGACCGTTGGCACGGGTGGGCGACAAATGTTCCTTCAGTCCGATGTCGTCGATGAAGGCAGTGTCGGCATTGACGATGTCGGACGGCGTTTGCCCTGAAAACACCCGTATCAGGATGGCAATGATCCCTTTCGTAATGATGGCATCGCTGTCGGCGGTGAACCACACACGGCCCTCGCGCGCTTCGGCATGAAGCCACACTTTTGACTGGCAGCCTTTTATGATATGGTCGTCGGTGCGATAGGTCGGGTCGATCAGCGGCAGGCTTTTCCCCAGGTCGATGATATACTGGTACCGTTCGTCCCAGTCATCGAACATTGCGAATTCTTCGCGGATTTCTTCCTGTAAGTCCTGTACGGTCATTCTTCTGTCTTTAGCGTAATAGCGATCAGCTTTTCTACCACCGGCGCGATTCCTTCCGGCGGAAATCCATGGTCAAAAGGTTTTGACTCATAAGATTGCCCGGCATACGTCACTTTCAGGTTCGCAATGGCGGCGCCGTCGTAAAAGCGTTTTTGGGTAGGATCTTTCATTTCCGGGATTTCCTTCAGGTTCACGCGTCCGAATGCGGTTACGAGTTCGTTCCAGTCGGCATCGGAAATGCGCACTTTTGTTCCTTCATCCGGATTATTGCGGTCTTTCGACACGATCGCTTCATGGTCTTTCAGCGTCACCTTCCGGAAGAATCCCCTGCTCGTAGCGGTATACTCGACCGAAGCGTTTTTCAGGCCCTGTTGCGCATTGTCCCCGCATCCTTTAGCGAGCATCAGTGAAAAAAAAGCGATTACGAGTGTCTTCATATCAGGCTAGCATTAGCGCCGCTTTCGAAACGGCTTCGACCATGAGGTCGATTTCTTCTTTTGTGTTATAAAACGAGAATGAGGCGCGCACCGTACCCGGCACACAAAGGAAATCCATTACTGGCTGCGCACAATGGTGGCCTGTGCGCACGGCAATCCCCTTCTTATCAATGATCGCGCCAATATCATACGGATGTACCCCGTCGATATTAAACGAAATCACCGAGGCCTTGCGATCAAGGGATTTAGGTCCGTATAACACCACTCCTGGAATCTGCAATAGTTTTTCCGTTGCATACGCCAACAACTCCCGTTCCTGCTGTTGGATGGCATCAAAGCCCACTTCATTCAGGTAGTCGACCGCCGTGCCCAGCGCGATACCATCCGCTATATTGGGCGTTCCGGCTTCGAACTTGTGGGGTAAATCGGCATAGGTGGTTTTGGCAAACGTCACTTCGCGTATCATCTCGCCTCCTCCCTTATAAGGCGGCAATTTCTCAAGCCATTCCTTCTTCCCATATAAAATACCGACACCCGTAGGGCCGCACATCTTATGTCCGGAAAACGCGTAAAAGTCGCAGTCGAGATCCTGCACATCCGGGCGTAGGTGCGGAACCGCCTGGGCCCCATCAAGGAACACCGCGGCACCTACTGCATGGGCCTTCCGTGTCATGTCTTTCACCGGATTGATGGTGCCCAATGCATTTGAAATATGGTTAACGGCCACCAGTTTGGGATGTCCTTCCAGCAGTCGTTCGTATTCCGATTGAATGAGCTCACCATCCGCGTCCATAGGAATTACCTTCAACACGGCGCCGGTGCGCTCACACAGCATCTGCCACGGCACGATATTGCTGTGGTGCTCCATGGCCGACACTAAAATCGTGTCACCCGGACGGAGAAATGCGGTAAAACCGTTGGCTACCAGGTTAACCCCTTCGGTCGTGCCCGAGGTAAACAACACTTCACACTCAAGGGCGGCATTGAGGTGCCACTGGATCTTCCGTCGTGATGCTTCGTAGGCATCCGTCGCCAGTTGGCTCAGCGTGTGCACACCCCGGTGGATGTTGGCATTTATCTCGCGATAATAGGTTGAAATCGCATCAATCACCACCTGTGGCTTCTGCGAAGTGGCCCCGTTGTCAAAATAGACCAAGGGTTTTCCGTTCACCTTTTGGGAGAGCAAAGGGAAATCGGCGCGGATACGGCTGACATCAAACATCATTTGCATAGAATCATTCTATGCAAAGGTAGGTATTTTGCGCGGATGCAACGCCTCAACATCCCCTAACGATTCGTTATCTTTAGGACGAAAATCCTACCTGGTATGAAAAGCACCCATCGCAATCAAACGGATACGTTGGCACGCACACCCAAAAAAAGAAGGGCATCCAAAATCATCCGCTACGGCCTGCTCTCGCTCTTACTTCTCCTGGCGGTGGCCATGCTGTGGAATTACCCCAAACTCGACCTGATTTCGGGGTTTTCAGCCAAGAGTGTTGCGTCGGCCCACTTCCTTGACGGGCGATCGGTCGACAGCATCAGCCAAAGCGACAATGATATCGCCCTGGTGCGTTTGGCACGCAATGCGGTAGACGATGCCGGAAAGGCCGCTACATCGACTGTATTCGGACTCAAAGAGCGGAAAGCGGTGTTCCGGCCGGGGCTCGGTGCGGTATTAATCGACGATGACTTCGATGTCAATGCGCCTTATGACATGCCGCATCGCGCCCAACCCGACCTTACGACGCCCTTCCCTTACGGCAACGCGGAACCGAACGATACCGTTTTCCAAAACGTCGACTATCCCAAACTGGAAGCAGCGGTGGCGCGGGCCTTCGACAAATCGGGCCCAAAACTGAAACGGACGCGGGCAGTGTTGGTGGTCTATAAAGATCACATCCTGGCCGAACACTACGCGCCGGGCTTCACCAAGAAAAGCCGGATCTTGGGGTGGTCCATGACCAAAAGCATCACCGCCACCTATTTCGGTATCCTACAGAAACAGCGCAAAATCGACGTATTCGCACCGGCCCCGGTAGCCCAATGGCAAAAAGATGACCGCCGGAACATTACGGTCAACGACCTGTTGCATATGAATTCAGGACTGGCGTGGGAAGAAGATTATACAAAGATATCCGACGTCACCAAGATGCTCTTCCAGGCGCGCGACATGACGGCGGTACAGGCAGAAAAGGAAGCCGTGGCCGCGCCCGACACCAAATGGAACTATTCTTCCGGCACCAGCAACCTGTTGTCGGGCATCCTGCGGAAGCAATTTTCGTCCCAACAACAATACCTTGACTTTTGGTACGCCGCCCTCATCGACCGTATCGGGATGAACTCCATGCTCGTAGAAACCGACATGAGCGGCCATTTTGTAGGTTCGTCTTATGCCTGGGCCACCACACGCGACTGGGCGAAGTTCGGTCTTTTGTACCTCCACAAAGGGAAATGGCAGCGCGACCAGGTGTTCGATCCGTCATGGGTTGATTATGTTACGACGCCCACAACCGGTTCCGACGGCCGTTATGGTGCGCACTTCTGGCTCAACACCGGCGGGTATTATAAAGATGCGCCGCGCGACATGTATTCCGCCAATGGCTTCCAGGGACAACGGGTGTTCATCATTCCGTCGAAGGGATTGGTGATTGTGCGGCTCGGACTTACGGAAGACCCGGCTTTTGATTTCAACGGATTTGTGCGTGACATCGTCGCTTCGGTAAAATGAAAAGCGGCTGGGCCTTATTGCTGGTGACGACGGGGCTTTTCGCACAGCGGATACCCGTTCCGGAAGGATTGACACCCCTCGACTCAATCCGAGGCGATCTCGATAAAGACGGGCGGGACGAGCGGGTAATCGTGTATGAAACCGTACTTCCCGATTCGGTTTACGCCAGCGCCGACAGGAAACTCTGTGTGTACAAAAGCGAAGGCGGACGTTGGATGCTCTGGCAGGAATCCGACCAGGCTTTGATGGGAAGTCGGGATGGTGGGATGATGGGCGACCCATATGAGGGAATTGACATCAAAGCCAACACACTCCGCGTTACCCAATCGGGCGGCTCCAGTTGGAAATGGAGTGAAACGGACATCTATCGTTGGGATGGAACGGCCCTCCGCCTGATCGGACACACCAGTTACTTTGGACGGCCCTGCGACTACTTCTCCACATTTGATTATAACCTGTCGACGGGGAAAATCCATTACCGGCTTGACCCCGACCCGGATGGCTGCGAAGACGGCGCTTTCGAACCGCTGGAAGTCTACCACAAACAAAAAGAGACCTTCTATTTCAAAAGTCCCATCATCACCTTACAGGACCGCAGCGCACACGACGTGACCATTGTAACGCCGAAGTACAAAGTAGAGCTGCATCTCTGACGACCCGTTACGGGAAACCCGCAAAAAAAGTTAATTTTTGGCCTTACGGAGGCGACCCAATCGCGATGGAAATCCATCTTTCGTTACCTTTACCGGATGGAGATGGCCTATATACAAACCCCCTTGGGTGTCGCCCGGATCGAAGGAGACGCGGCGGGCATATCCGTTATTTCTATTTTGGATGAACCGCAGCCGGTTTCCAATGAAATCCCAGACGCATTGCAACAGGCCGTGACGGAGTTGACCGCTTATTTTGCTTCCGGGCGGCGTGATTTTACGTTTGCGCTTGCGCCGGACGGTACCGACTTCCAGAAACGCATCTGGCAGCTTCTCGCCGAAATTCCGTATGGCAAAACGGTCTCCTATCTCGACCTTGCCCGTCGGTTCGGCGACGAGAAAGCCATCCGTGCGGTGGCCGCCGCCAACGGAAAGAACCCGCTTTGGATCGTCGTCCCCTGCCACCGGGTGATTGGATCAGACGGATCACTCACCGGATACGCCGGCGGACTCTGGCGCAAAAAATGGTTGCTGGAGCACGAAAACCCCTCTGGCCAAACACGCTTATTCTAATATGAAGAAACTACTTGCACTGGCGCTTTTTAGCTGCGCTTACCTGTCGGCACAAGTCGACAAAAAACTGGTCGGAACCTGGGAATTCGTCAAGACCGACCTCGCGCAAACCGAGAAGGCCGGCCTGCATCCTTCCTACACCATCAAAGATTTCACGTTGGAACTATCGGCCTCAGGCGTCCTTCGCACAACCGAACTCCACCGCAGCATCACCGGCACCTGGACGCTTTCGGATACCGGTAACACCCTGGAAGCCGAACTTGAAACCGGACGATTGCTCACGCTTTCCATCCGCGACCTTACTTCCGACCAACTGACCATACAATACCGTAACGGCATACAGCTTTTGAAAAGAACCTCAGCCGCAGACCCTGCCGTTACGTCCCATCCATTGCCTAAAACCGTCGTCACGACTAACCAACAGGTCGCCGGAAGATGGAAAGCGTCCGCCATCACTATGGCCGACGGCACAAAAGTTCCGGCGTCGGACATGCCGGACATCCGTTTTGGTTTCCAGGGGGATGGAGCGCTGGAGGCCGTTTCGCAGGGACAGTCGGTAGCCGGTAACTGGCGCCTGGGTGCCCGCTCGTCTACCCTTTTGGCCAGCCTCAACGGTGAAACCATCGTCTTTTACGTGCTTTCCGCATCCGACGGGGCGATGACCCTGCGCGAAGGCCCGAAAGGCATGACCTTAGCGCTATCGCGTTTACCCTGACACTTTTTTTTACACGCCATGATAGATAAAATTCCACTCCACAACCTCCTTTTCCTCGACATCGAAACCGTCCCGCAGGCGGAAAACTACCAACAGCTCGACGCTGAAACCCAAGAGCTCTGGCAACAGAAAACCCAGTACCAGCGCCGGGATGAGTACACCCCGGAAGATTTTTACGATCGTGCCGGAATCTGGGCTGAATTCGGAAAGATCATCTGCATCTCAGCCGGCTATTTCGTGGTGAAAGGCGACATCCGGCATTTTCGGGTCACCTCTTTCATTGGGGAAGAGCGTAAGCTACTTAGCGATTTTGCCAACTTATTGAGCAACCATTTTTCAGGACCGCAGTACCTGCTGTGCGGACACAACTCTAAGGAGTTTGATATACCGTTTATCGCCCGACGCATGATCATCCACCAACTGCCCTTGCCCGACAAACTGCAGCTTTTCGGTAAGAAGCCGTGGGAAATTCCGCATCTCGACACCCTTGAACTCTGGAAGTTCGGCGATTATAAACATTATACGTCACTAAAGCTGCTGACCAAGATACTCGGCATCCCGTCATCGAAAGACGACATCGATGGTTCACAGGTGGGGCATGTGTATTATGTAGAGAACGACATCGACCGCATCGTAACCTATTGCGAGAAAGACGTGATAGCCGTGGCGCAGATCCTCTTGCGAATGCGGCGGGAAGAGCTGTTGATCGACGAGGAAATCCTGCATGTCTGATAAATTTTCGAACGGCGGCTCTTTCCGGCGTTCTGACTTTCCCTTACATTTACCAAAAAACCCGGTATGGTCTTAAGCAGGTTTTGGCTCGGCATCTTTATTTCCTCCATCGTCTTTATCTTCATCAGTCTTTTTACGGGAGGTAATTACACCCTTGATTTTCTTCTCAATGGAAAAAAGGACGACCCGATCCTGATTGCGGAGCACTACCGCAATGACCTGCCGAAATCCCTTCGCGACAGTCTGGTTCTCAGCGGGAAGGAAAAAGAGAAGACCTATGTCGTCAACCGTGACACACTCGACGCCGATACGACCTATGTGTATAAGAACAAAACCGTAAAAGTCTACAGCGGCGTCCAGAAATCGGACGGCCTGTTGCCGACGTGTAAGAATACGGTGCTCGACCTCATAATCCCACTGGTCGCGTATCTGGCCTTTTTCTGTGGCCTGATGCAGTTGCTGATCGACTCGGGCGCTTCTGAAAAACTCGCTCGGAAATTGAGTCCGGTTTTCGTGAAAGTGTTCCCTTCCGTTCCGAAAAACCACGAGTCTATTTCGTATATGACGCTGAATTTTGCCGCGAATTTCCTCGGGCTCGATTCAGCCGCGACTCCCTTCGGACTGAAGGCGATGCAAAGCCTCCAGGAGCTCAACCCGGATAAAGACCGAGCCAGCGATGCCCAGATCATGTTTATGTGCCTGCACGCGGCGGGCCTGACGTTGATTCCGACCTCTATCATCGGCTACCGGGCCGCCGAAAATGCTGCCAATCCGGCTGATGTGATGCTCCCGTGCATCATTACGTCGTTCGTGGGTACTATCGCCGCTTTCCTGATTGTGGGCATCCGCCAACGGGTCAACTTCTTTAACGGCGTGTTGCTTTCGGCCCTAATGGGTGTGATTGGGGCGATTGTCGGATTGCTGTACTACATCAATGGCCTTGACCTCATCGGGAAGAACGAATTTACATCGAACCTGTCGGCGCTGTTGCTAATCGGGATCATCGTGTTCACCTTACTGTTCGCGTGGCGGCATGAGAAGAAATTCACGGCACTTGACACGACGGTATTCGACTCGTTTGTGTCGGGCGCGCAAAACGGATTGAAGACGGGCATGACGATTTTTCCTTACGTACTCGGTATGCTGGTCGCCATTTCGCTTTTCAGGAACAGCGGTTTGTTCGAAATCATCAGCCACGGAATTTCGGTTGCGTTCGCTTCCATCGGTGTCAGCCCCGAAGTGACGGATTCACTTCCTGTGGCGATGCTGCGCCCCTTCAGTTCAGGTGGTTCGCGCGGCTTCATGATCGATGCGATGCGACAGGCCGGGCCTGATTCGTTTACGGGCCGATTGGTGTGTATCTTCCAATGCAGCGCCGAAACCACCTTCTACGTCATTGCGGTCTACTTTGGTTCGGTGAAGATCAAGGATACCCGCTATACACTTCCGACTATGTTGTTGGTGGACCTGATTTGCGTGGTGGCCGCGATTTTTGTGGCGGGGTGGTTTTTCTGATATGAAGAGTGGTCTGTACATCGCCTTTTCGGTTTTACTGCTGTCGTGTCGGCAAGACTCGGCCGTAAAGCCTGTTATGGAAGAGGCTCCTGTAATCATGGCCCCTACCCAGTTGCCCCCGGCTTCTGACACGCTTAGGTTCGAAAAACCTGCGCCGGGTGGTCCGGATGATATCCTGATTTATGTTTTGAAGGACGAGGAGGTTCCGGATAGGGGCCGCCTTCTCGACGTCCGATTCGATTTCCGCCTGAAAGGACATGTCGTGTATAGCGAACGGCTAAAGGTCGACGACAATCGGTCAGAGCGCGGCGAGTGGTACCTCTCGGAAGGTTATTTCGACTCAAAAGGTGACGGCGGCGATCCGCACATATTTGCCTTAAACTTTGGATACGGCGCCTGTGGCTACACACAAACGGTGTTTATCTACCATACGTCTAACGGCAAAATCCTGCCGTTTGACCGAATTGACTGGATGACAGACAGCGGTTACGGCGTGCGCCCCGCCTTTACACCTGTTTATGTAAACGGTGCTTTATCAGAAGTGGGTGGGTGTATGATTGAGGTGGAGCCCGACACGCTGGCCGCCAATGAGAACGGGGAACCCTTGCTGATTTCCTATCGCGATTCTGTATCCTATGAACTACGCAATCTCCGATGGACTAAGAAATATATAACAAAAAAGGAATCCCATACAGGCAAGAACACAGCAATTTCGAGACGTATTATGGAACCGAATAACATTTTTGACACCAAGACGAATGCACAACTGATCGCCCGTCTTTCCGGCCTGCGGGCCGCTACTGTGCCCCTGTGGGGCAAAATGAACGCTTCGCAAATGGTACTCCACTGCCAGAAACCACTGGATGTGGCGCTAGGGAATCTAACCCTCAAACCGGGACTACTTGGGTTTCTGTTTGGAAAATGGGCGAAAAACAAATTCCTGAAGGAACAGGGATTTGGGAAAAACAGTCCTACCGCACCGCAGTTTCGCGTGCCGGGGCATCCGGACTTTGAAGCAGAGAAAAACGTCTTACTCACATTGGTGAAACGTTTTGGAGAGGTCGGGCCCTCGGTGATTGCGAACAAGACCCATCCGTTTTTCGGACGTATGACCGATGCGGAATGGGGACAGTTACAGTACCTCCACCTCGATCATCACCTGAAGCAGTTCGGACTCTGACTATTTAAATAACAGCGGCAGGAACTCGGTAAGATACATCCGCCAGTTGGCCCAATTGTGGCCGCCTTCGCTTTCGCGGTAGGTATACTTGAAGTCAAGTGCGTCGAGTTTTTTGCGAAAATCCTGAAAGGGAGTATAGAGGAAGTCGGTCTTCCCCATTCCCATCCAATACAACTTATAGCCGTTGCGCTTTTGCAGCGCCAGCTTGTCGTCGAGGTTGGTATACAGTGACACGTTGCCGTTCTTTGGCTCGATGGTCGCCGCCGAGAAGAGTCCCATATAATCGAAAGTATCCGTATAATTCGCCGCTATATACAAGGTATGGAAGCCTCCCATTGACAGGCCCGCCAGGGCACGGCTTGACTTTTCGCGACGGATGCGGTAGTTGGTCTCGACAAACTTCATCAGGTCGCCGAAACTCTCTTCGAATTTGCCGTTGAACACATCCGGTCCGCCGAACTGTGGCACGTAGGGCACCGGCGATTTTCCGGGAACGGCCGCGTGGCTTGCGTGCCCATTCGTCATGACGACAATCATGGGTCGTGCTTCCTTCCGGGCAATAAGGTTGTCAATGATTTCGGCCGCGCGCCCGAGTTCCAACCACGCCTCTTCATCACCGCCTACACCATGCATGAGGTACAATACCGGATAATTGTCTTTTGATTGTTCGTAGCCCGGCGGAGTATACACCGACAAGCGTCGCTGTTCGCCGATAGTCGGCGCGTCGTACCAACGAAACGCTACCGTTCCGTGCGGTACGTTGCCCGTGCGATACAGGTCGGCGCGGCCACCCGGCACTATAAAGAAGTTCAGGACGTTCATGGCGTCACGCACCAGGTTCAGGTTTTTTGGGTCATGGGCCGGCACGCCGTCTACGATGAATTGGTAGCTGTACATTTCCGGCTCCAATGCGGTCGATGAGACTGACCAGATGCCCGAGGCGTCCTTTGTCATGTCGGCAGCGGCCCATTCGGGTTGGGTAAAGTTTCCGACTATCTTGACCGATTTGGCGTCAGGTGCCTGCAACCGGAAGGTCACCGTATGGTCGGCGGCGATTTCGGGTGATACGATCTCTTTTTGGTTCTGCGCCCAAAGCGGGAAAGCAAAAAGGCACATCAGGGCAAGGGTTTTCATACTAAACGGGAATAAAAAAGCCGGATACTTCCGGCCTAATATACGATTAATCGATGAGCATTTCGGGTATTTCCCCCTCGATAATGAGGTCGGCCTCGGTGGCTTTGATGATGTCTTCCACCGAAACACCCGGTGCCCTTTCGAGGAGTTTGAAGCCGTTGGGTGTAATTTCCAGGACGGCCAGTTCGGTGACGACTTTACGCACGCAGCCCACGCCCGTAAGCGGCAGGGTGCAGCGTTTGAGGATTTTCGATTCGCCTGCCTTGTTGACGTGCATCATTGCGACGATGATGTTTTCGGCTGACGCTACAAGGTCCATGGCGCCGCCCATTCCTTTGACCATTTTCCCGGGTATCTTCCAGTTGGCGATGTCGCCGTTTTCCGATACTTCCATCGCGCCGAGGATAGTCAGGTCGACCTTCTGGCTGCGGATCATCCCGAAACTGAAAGCCGAGTCGAAAAAACTGGCGCCCGGTAATGTAGTAATGGTTTGTTTACCTGCGTTGATGATATCCGCATCCTCTTCCCCTTCATACGGGAAAGGGCCCATGCCCAAAACGCCATTTTCACTCTGGAATTCAACCGAAATGTCGTGGCGTACGTAGTTGGCCACCAGCGTCGGGATTCCGATGCCCAGGTTGACGTAATAGCCGTCTTTTACCTCTTTCGCGATACGTTTCGCGATTTCTTCCTTACCCAGTGCCATTATTTCTTTCTTACGGTTCGTTGTTCGATGCGTTTTTCAAATCGTTCGCCTTTGAAGATCCGCTGCACCATAATGCCAGGAATGTGGATCTCGTTCGGGTCAAGGCTGCCCACCGGCAACAATTCCTCGACTTCCGCGATCGTGATTTTGGCGGCACCCGCCATCGGTGCGTTGAAATTGCGGGCGGTTCCTTTGAAGACCAGGTTACCGGCTTCATCCCCTTTCCACGCTTTTACAATCGAAAAGTCGGCCTTGTAGGCATGTTCGAGGATGTGCATCTTCCCGTTGAATTCGCGCGATTCTTTGCCTTCCGCCACTTCCGTTCCAAAACCGGCCGGCGTGTAAAAGGCGGGAATACCGGCCTGTGCCGCGCGGCATTTCTCAGCGAGTGTGCCCTGGGGCGTTAATTCGACTTCGAGTTCACCCGACAACATCTGGCGTTCGAATTCGGCGTTCTCGCCCACGTAAGACGAGATCATTTTCTTGATTTGTTTTTTCTGGAGGAGGAGTCCGAGACCGAAATCATCGACGCCTGCATTATTGGAAATACAGGTCAGGCCGCTGACGCCCATCTTCACCAGTTCGGCGATGCTGTTTTCGGGAATCCCACACAGCCCGAAGCCCCCGAGCATAATGGTCATGCCGTCCCCAATGCCTTGCAGCGCCTGGGTGACATTGTCTACTTTCTTGTTGATCATGATAATTGGATCGTGTATCGAAATCGATTGCGAATGTACGAAAATTGTATGAGGAAGCGAAGGTACATCCGGCACGAAACCGGTTACCTACGCACGGCTAAAACTTGAATTCTTCCGTGTCTTGCTCCTGGGTCTCAGGCGCGACGGTTTCGCCGCCTTCTGTATCGGTGGTGTCGACTTCCTTGGCGCGTTCGTAGCAATCGACTTTGATCGCGAGGCCGGCCGGTCGTTTGAACGGTTCCCGCGACACTTGCAATTCATCGTCGCCGTAGCATTTTTTCATATACATCGCCCAAATCGGAAGTGCCGCCGTAGCGCCCTGTCCGTAGGTAATTCCTTTGAAATGCGCCGCGCGGTCTTCGTTGCCGACCCAAACGCCGGTGACGAGGTTGGGCACCATACCCATGAACCAACCGTCTGACTGGTTCTGTGTCGTTCCCGTTTTACCCGCAATCGGGTTGGTAAAGACGTACGGATAGCCTGTAACCCGGTTGTAGCCATTTCCGCCGCCCTGTGTGCGCAGGCGGGCGCCTGAACCCGATTCGGTTACCCCTTCCAACAGTTTGATGACGGCATAGGCCACGTCTTTGCTTAGCACATCGTGGGTTTCACGAGCCGGCTTGTAAAGGACGACACCATTTTTATCTTCGATGCGGGCGATTACCTGTGGTTTGACATAGACACCTTCATTGGCAAACGTGCCATAGGCCGCTACCATGTCTTCAACCGTAATTTCCACCGCGCCGAGGGCGATCGACGGCTGGGCCGGAATCTCGCTGTGTACGCCCAGTTTGTGGGTCATTTCCACGACGGCCTCCGGACCTGTGCGGTCGATGAGTTTGGCCGATACGGTATTGATGGAAAGCGCCAGTGCCTTTTTAAGCGTCACCATGCCGCGGTATTCGCCGTTGGAGTTACTCGGTGTCCAGGTGGCCGTTACGTGGTGACGGCCTACCGGGATGGTGTGGGGCGAATCGAGTATGCTGTCGCAGGGTGACAGTCCGAGTTGTTCGATGGCCGTTGCATATACAAACGGCTTAAACGTCGAACCCACCTGCCGCGCACCTTGTGCTACGTGATCGTATTGGAAGTGTTTGTAGTTGATACCGCCCACCCATGCTTTTACGTCACCGTTGGCCGGGTCCATTGACATCAGGCCGGTTTGCAGGAAGCTTTTGTAGTAGCGGATCGAATCATTCGGTGTCATGATCGTATCGCGCTCGCCCTTCCAGGAAAAGACGGTCATTTTCGTCTTGCGGTTGAAGGAGGCGGTGATTTCGTCTTCCGATTTTCCGAGGTCTTCCTTCATGTGGCGCCATCTTTCGGAGCTTTTTCGGGCACGCGACATGAGTTTGTCTGTTTCCGCATCATTGAGGTTGCGGAACGGCGCATTTTTGTTGTCTTTCTGCTGCGAATCGAATTCTTCCTGCAGGTTCTTCAAGTGCGCTTCGACGGCCTCCTCGGCATACGTCTGCATGCGCGAATCGATGGTTACGTAGATCTTGAGTCCGTCACGGTAAATATCGTAGTCGCTTCCATCCGGTTTTTTGTTTTCCTGCGCCCATTTCTTCATGAAGTCGCGGAGATACTCGCGGAAATAGGTCGCCGTACCATCCTTATGCGTCTGTAAATGGAAATCGAGCTTGATGGGAAGCGCCTTCAGTTGGGCGCGTTGTGACGCCGTGATAACCTTCGCTTTTTCCATCTGCCCCAAAACCACGTCGCGGCGGTTTTTTACGCCTTCCGGGTTACGGATGGGATTGTAGAGGGAGGAATTCTTAAACATCCCCACCAACATGGCCGACTCATCGAGGGAAAGGTCTTTTGGCTCTTTGTTGAAGTAGGTTTTCGCGGCCGAGCGGATGCCCACGGCATAGTAACCGAAATCGTACTCGTTGAAATACATCGCGATGATTTCATTTTTGGTATACTGGCGCTCAAGACGAACGGCGATGATCCATTCCTTGATTTTCTGAATACCCCGCAGGACCGGATTGCGTGACCCTTCCCCGTGGAAGAGCATTTTCGCCAACTGTTGTGTCAGTGTACTCGCCCCTCCGGAGGTTCCGAGTGAGGTGACGGCACGCAGGGTGCCCCGTCCGTCGATTCCCGAATGCTCGTAGAAGCGCTCATCCTCCGTGGCCAAAAGTGTCTTCACCAAATGCGGCGGCAGGTCTTTGTATTTGACCGGTGTACGGTTTTCAATGGCAAAGGTTCCGATGACGACACCGTCCGATGAAATGATTTCGGTTGCCAGGTTCGACTCCGGATTCTCAAGTTGTTCGAACGACGGCATGTGACCCAGAAGACCCCATGACGCGAATAAAAACAGTAATACGATGAAAGCGGCAAAACCGCCGAAGAATTTCCAGAACAGACGGTTGAACTCGGCCAACGTCCGTTCTTTCTTCACCGAGGTCTTGACCTGGTTGAGTTTTTCTTTGACTTTCTGTACTGCCATATCATTTGATCGATTCGATCCGTAGGCCTACTTCGGTGATGCCCTCAAGTTCGGTGACGCCGTCTACCTTTCCTGTGGGACGCACCGCCTGCCGGATGCTGAATTTATACTCTCCTTTTAATGGGAAACGCACTTTTTCCTTGTAATACAACTTGTTTTCCTTGATGCTTGAGAAGCCATCACCCATGAGCGTCCCATCCGGATTCGCCATTGGGTACTCGAGTGTATCCACATGGGTCAGCCCGTCGGGTTGTTGCATCGCTACAATCAGGAACAGGTTGCTGAATTTATAGTCGTCGTTGTCGCGGATGTTCACGAACAGGTTGTAGGGATGCGTTGTGTCGTCCTGCCTGACGTTGAAGGTGACGACCGAGTCTTTGTGCCAGGCCGTTCCGACCGACTTATACTCGTCGAAAAAACGGGTATCATCGCACGATACGAACATCGTGGCGAGCACCATCAAGACAAGGCTAATTCTTAGGTTCATCACCACGGTTGTTGTTCTTCCTGCGGTTGTTTCGGTTGCGGTTACGTCCGTCGCGGTTACGGTTCGGGTTGTCATTCTTCTCGGTCGGATTTCCAGCCTGTGCCTGGGGCGGACGGTTGTTTTGTGGCCGTTCTCCCTGTGGCCGGCTTTGTTGTTGCGGCTTCGGCGGACGGGGTTCCTTACGCTCCGTTGCAACTACTGCCCCTTCAGGTCCCGATCCTTTTTTCTTGTTCGGGCGTTTTTTGCGGCGCGGCTGGTCAAAACGCGTCAGGCTTTCCTGTCCGACGGGGTTGCTGAACACCTTCTCCGGCGTTGGTGAAAGGTCTTCGGCATAGTCCTCTAACGACGAAACCTTCCGTTTCTGTTTGTTCTCCTCGATAATTTCTTTCACCTGCTCAATCCGCAGCACATGCCAGTTGGCGAAATTATCGGTATAGGCAAACCACATAAGCCCTTTGAAGATGTCTTGTTTCTGGCACACGGCCTCTCCTTTTTCGGTGTAAAGTCTTGTCTCCGAATCCGGGAAGCCTTTGAGCGCATCCATATAGGTGTCGAGCTCATAATTCAGGCAGCATTTCAGCTTCCCACACTGACCGGCCAGTTTTTGTGGGTTCAACGACAATTGCTGGTAGCGCGCCGCCGACGTATTCACGCTACGGAAATCGGTCAGCCAGGTCGAGCAACAAAGTTCGCGTCCGCACGATCCGATGCCGCCCAAACGCGAAGCTTCCTGACGGAAACCCACCTGGCGCATTTCGATTCGGATGCTGAATTCACGGGCGTATTCTTTGATGAGTTGCCGGAAATCGACACGGTCTTCCGCGGTATAATAGAACGTCGCTTTCGATCCGTCTCCCTGGAACTCGATGTCCGAAAGTTTCATCTGAAGTTTCAGGTAGATCGCAATCTCACGGGCCCTCACTTTCATCGGTTCTTCTTTCTCGCGCGCCGCGGCCCAGATATCGATATCCCGTTGGGATGCTTTCCGGTAAATTTTGGGAAGGTCGGGTGCATCAGGCTTCACACCTTTGCGTTTCATCTGCATCTTGACCAGTTCCCCTGTCAGCGATACGATGCCGATGTCGTGCCCCGGATGTGCCTCCGTAGCCACGATATCACCCATAGAAAGACTTAGTTTTTCGGTATTTCGGTAGAATTCCTTCCGCCCGTTCTTGAAGCGGATTTCCACGCCGTTGAACGGCTCATGTCCGCCCGGAAGGGTCATATTCGAAAGCCAGTCGAAGACCGCCAGTTTGTTGCAACTGTCGGTGCCACAGGCCCCTTTATTCTGGCAACCTTTGGGCGCGTCACCGCCGGAGGTTGAGCAACTAGCACATGCCATATGTTATATCGGATGCCGCGCGTGGCGGCTTGGGTTCGTAATAGAATCTTTAGCTGGTAAAGATAGTATTTTTCATCGAATGGAGGGAAAGACGCTACTTCGTGCGGACGCTAATGATCTTAACCGGACACGCCTGTGCGGCCCGAAGCGCTTTCTCAGCAGGATCCTCGCCCGAAAGCCGAACGGTATGGAAGCCTTTGGCATCGTGTGCGTGCAACAGCGTCGACTTTCCGTCTTTGCGCGACATGCGGAAAAGCTCGGGCGCCATTTCCTCGCAATAATTACAGCCAATGCACTTCGCGCGCTGCAGCGTGACAGTCGTCATGGGTTGGCCACGATTTTATAGAGTTTGTCGGAAGGGCGGATGCGAAACGGCAGCCGAAGCGCTACCAAATCGCCTTTCACGGCCTTGTCTTCGGGGCGGTCGTCTACAAAAATAGACTCCACGACATGTTCCTTCGCGCCAGTCGTGGGGCCGGTCACCAGCACCCGGTCGCCCGCGCGGAGGTCATAGGCTTCGACACGAAACGTACCCACAGATGCCTTCGGATAAAAATGATGCCCTTTTCCGATGTACACCTTTCGTTGGGTAGCAGCGGAACCCGAAACCGGACTCCACTCGCCGAGCTTCTGACCGAGGTAATACCCCGACCAAAACCCCCGGTTGTAGACGGTCGTCAGCGCTTCCATCCAGGCTTCTTTCTTTTCGGCTGAGAAGGTGCCGTCGTGCAGGCTGTCGAGTGCTTCGCGATACACCCGGGTAACGGTCGCTACATACTCAGGTGCACGACCGCGGCCTTCAATCTTGAGTACACGAACACCTGCTGCGGCTACCTGGTCGAGGAAATCAACCGTGCACAGGTCTTTGGGCGACATCATGTATTCGTTGTCGATTTCGATCTCGAAACCCGATTCCTGGTCGATTACGGTGTATTTCTTACGGCAGTTTTGCTTACACGCACCGCGGTTGGCCGAGGAATTGTGCGAGTGGAGACTCAGGTAACACTTGCCGGAAACGGCCATGCACAACGCGCCGTGGCCAAAAATTTCGATTTCGACAAGACGTTCGGACGGACCTTTGAGTTGTTCTTTCTCGATCTGTGCGGTGATGGCGGCTACCTGGCGAAGGCTGAGTTCGCGGCTCAAGACGATGGTATCGGCGAAAAGGCTATAGAACTTGACCGTTTCGAAATTCGTGACGTTGAGCTGCGTTGAAATATGGACTTCCATCCCGAAACTGCGCGCCGAGGCAATCACCGCCTGGTCTGACGCGATGACGGCTGTGACGCCAGCTTGTTTCGCCTCAGCCAGTATCGTTTTCACCACCGAAACATCGTGGTCGTAAATAATGGTGTTGAGCGTGAGGTAGCTGCGAACTCCTTTGGCTTCACAACGCCTTACAATTTCCGTTAGGTCGTCTATTGCGAAATTGGCGGTCGATCGGGCCCGCATATTTAATTGGTCGATACCGAAATAAACCGAATCAGCGCCATTGTCGAGCGCGGCCTGCAGCGACTCGAAATCGCCGGCAGGAGCCATAAGTTCCATCCTGTTCATGGGGCGCAGCTTTAGGCTTCTGACGGAACCACCCGATACAACTTGTCGGAAAGTCGGATGCGCGACGGCACTTTGAAGCTCACCAAATCACCCGGAACGGCTTGGGTGGCCGGGGCATCGTTTACGAACATCTCAGCGACGGTCAGATGCAGTTCGCCCGTGGTTGGGCCTGTAATCAGGATGTCGTCACCGGTGTTCAATGACCCCTCCTCTAAGCGAAACTGCCCGATGGACGGTTTCGGGAAAAAGTGGACACCTCGTCCGAGCAATACCTTCCGTATACGTGGCCGTTCGACTACCTTCGTCCGCGGATTGCGAACCGGCGCCTCTGCCACTGCCTGTTGCGGAACATTCCGGTAGGTCAACACTTCCGATTTTCCTTTCTTGAAAATCATATTGCCATTCTTGAGTCCGCGACGCATCGCTTTCTGCTCCGCCTCCGGCAGGTGGATGACCTCCGCGCAGGCGGTCGAACAGCAGCCTTCCATATTGGCGGCGCACTCCTCACACTGGATGAAAAGCAGGTGGCAGGCCTCATTGGCGCAATTGGTATGGGTGTCGCAGGGTTTTCCGCATTGATGGCAACTGGAAACAATGTCGTCTGTGATGCGTTCGCCTAAACGGTGGTCGAACACGAAGTTCTTCCCTATGAATTTACTTTCGAGTCCTTCTGTCTTGACCTGGCGCGTATATTCGATAATCCCGCCTTCCAACTGGTAGACATTCTCGAAGCCTTTGTGGCGGAAATAAGCCGAAGCCTTCTCACATCGGATGCCGCCGGTGCAGTACATCAGCAGGTTCTTGCCTTTTTTATGTTCGGCGAGTTGTTCTTCTATGATAGGAAGCGATTCGCGAAAGGTGTCCACATCCGGTTTGATGGCGCCCACAAAATGCCCGATTTCGCTTTCATAATGGTTGCGCATGTCGACCACGATGGTATCCGGATTGTCCATCATCGCATTGAATTCCGACGCTTTCAGGTGGATGCCTTTTGCGGTCACGTCGAAGGTTTCGTCGTTTAATCCGTCGGCCACGATCTTGTCGCGCACCTTGATGGTCAGCTTCAGGAACGAATGGTCGTCTTGTTCGACGGCGATATTAAGGCGGATGCCCTTCATGAAGTCGTAGGCCTCGAGCGTGTCGCGGAATTCGTAAAAATGATCGGCCGGCACCGACAATTGGGCGTTTATCCCTTCGTGGGCGACATAGATGCGGCCCAGCACTTCAAGCGGATCCCAGGCCAGGAACAGCGCATCGCGGAATTGTTTCGGATCTTCGATTTTGGCATACGCATAGAAAGACAGCGTGAGTCGCTGCTTGCCGGCATCGTCTATCATGGCGGCCCTTTCCTCTGCGCTTAACGTGTTGTACAGTTGCATGCTATAAACAGTTTACGTGAGAAAAAATGTGCGGCAAAGGTAACAAAAAAAGCAGAAGTGCCGCCGCATCCACACGGGCCCCGCAACCGCTTGCAACTTCCCAACTTATGCGCTACCTTTGCACCTTCCTTTTAATCTGTATATGAACAAACTCCTTATCGTCGGAACCGTAGCTTTTGACGCGATCGAAACGCCTTTCGGAAAGACGGATAAAATCCTGGGTGGCGCCGGTACGTACATCGGACTGTCGGCCTCTTTTTTCAACGTATCCTCTGCCATCGTATCGGTGGTGGGCGACGACTTCCCGCAAGAATATCTTGACCTGATGACGGCGCGTAACATCGACATCTCGGGAATCGAAATCGTCAAGGGCGGTAAAACGTTCTTCTGGGCCGGAAAGTACCACAACGACCTGAACTCACGCGATACCCTCGTGACCGAGCTCAATACGTTGGCCGACTTCAACCCGGTTGTGCCCGAGAATTTCAAGGACGCGGACGTGGTGATGCTGGGGAACCTGCATCCGAATATACAAATAGGTGTACTCGACCAATTGACCGCCCAGCCGAAACTCGTCGTGCTTGATACGATGAATTTCTGGATGGACTGCGCGCTTCCGGAACTGAAAGAAGTAATGAAGCGCATCGACGTCATCACCATCAACGACGAGGAAGCCCGCCAACTCTCTGGGGAATATTCGCTGGTGAAGGCCGCGGCCAAAATCCATGAGATGGGACCAAAATATGTCGTCATCAAGAAAGGCGAACACGGCGCGTTGTTGTTCCACGGAAAAGACATCTTCTTCGCTCCGGCCCTGCCGCTGGAAGACGTATTTGACCCAACCGGGGCCGGTGATACCTTCGCGGGTGGTTTTGCAGGCTACATCGCACAGAGTGAGAACGTCTCGTTTGACAATATGAAAAATGCCATCATCTATGGCTCGAACCTTGCGTCGTTCTGTGTCGAGAAGTTCGGCACCGAGCGAATGGAAAAACTCGAAAAACAGGAGGTGAACGACCGGCTGCGACAGTTCAAAGCCCTCACCCAATTCGAGATTACGACCTAAATACGCCCCTTCATGGGGCTTTTTTAATGCCGGTTGATACGGAACATGAAGGGTAAAAACCTCATCGGATGTAGCAACCAAAAACGACAAACAACAACACAACTAAATGACGTAAGGAAAAGGCACATAACACGCAACGAATGTTCATCGTTCATCGTTCATTGTTCATTGTTCCTTTCCTGCTCCCAACAAAAATGAGTGACAGCATCAAACACGAATGTGGCATTGCCCTTCTCCGGCTGAAAAAGCCCCTTTCCTTTTACCGCGAGAAATACGGCTCGGCTTTTTATGGCATCAACAAGATGTACCTGTTGATGGAGAAACAGCACAACCGCGGACAAGACGGTGCCGGATTCGCCTCGATCAAGCTTGACGTCGCGCCCGGCCAACGCTATATCAGCCGTGTGCGCTCGAACGACTCGCAACCGATACGCGATATCTTCGACCAGATCAACGACCGTATCAACGAAGCCATGGCGGAACGTCCGGATTATCAGGAAGACATGGCAGCCCTCAAGGCCGGTGTGCCTTATATAGGGGAATTGTTCCTGGGCCACGTGCGCTATGGTACGTTTGGCAAGAACAGCATCGAAAGCGTACACCCGTTCCTGCGGCAAAACAACTGGATGCACCGCAACCTTATCGTCGCCGGTAACTTCAACATGACCAATGTAACCGAGCTGTTCAACAGCCTGGTCGAATTGGGTATGCATCCTAAGGAAATGGCCGACACCGTAACGGTGATGGAGAAAATCGGGCACTTCCTTGACGACGCGGTCGCCGATCTGTACCAGGAATGTAAGAACAACGGTTTGTCGAAACGCGAGGCTTCGGAAGTCATCGCGCAAAAGCTCGACATCACCCGCATCCTGAAACGCGCCTCAAGAGGCTGGGACGGTGGTTATGCGATGGCCGGTCTTTTCGGTCACGGAGATGCCTTCGTTTTCCGGGATCCGGCGGGTATTCGTCCGGCCTACTATTACGAGGATGATGAAATTGTGGTGGTGGCCTCCGAACGTCCGGTCATCCAAACGGTCTTCAACGTGCCGTTTGAGGCGGTGAAGGAACTTGGCCCCGGGAATGCCGTCATCATCAAGAAAAACGGTACGGTATCTGAAGAGAATATCATCACCCCGACCATCAAAAAAGCCTGTTCGTTCGAACGGATTTACTTTTCAAGGGGAAGCGATGCCGAAATCTATGAAGAACGCAAGCAGCTCGGCCGCCTTGTTTTCCCGGCCGTGATGGATGCGGTGGAACAAGACATCGCCAACACCGTTTTCTCGTATATCCCGAACACGGCGGAAACGTCCTTTTTCGGGATGACAGAAGCCGCGCAGGGCTTCCTTAATAAAAAGAAAAACAAGCTCATCCTCGACCAGCACCGCACCCTGACGGAAGCCGGACTCATGGAGATCCTGGCCGAGAAAGTGCGTACGGAGAAGATTGCCATAAAAGATGCCAAGCTGCGCACCTTCATCACCGAAGACAGCAGCCGCGATGACCTTGTCGCGCACGTGTATGATGTGACGTATGGCGTTATCAAACCGACCGATAATCTCGTGATCATCGACGACTCGATTGTGAGGGGCACAACCCTGAAAATGAGTATCATCAAAATGATGGACCGCCTGCGGCCGAAACGCATCGTCGTGGTGTCGTCGGCGCCCCAGATTCGCTATCCCGACTGCTATGGCATCGACATGGCGAAGCTCGAAGGACTCGTGGCCTTCCGGGCGGCATTGGCGTTGTTGAAAGAACGGAACCTGTATCACATCGTCGACGAAGTATACCATAAATGCAAGCAACAGGAAAACCTGGCGGATGCCGAAGTGACCAACCACGTCACCGCCATTTACGCGCCGTTCACAGATACTGAGATTTCCGATAAAATCGCGGAAATGCTCCGTCCGGATGACATCCAGGCAGACGTAAAGATTATCTTCCAGACCGTGGAAGACCTACACCGCGCCTGTCCGAAAAACCTGGGCGATTGGTACTTCACCGGCGACTATCCGACGCCGGGCGGGAACCGGGTGGTCAACCGCGCGTTCATGAATTTCTACGAAGGAAAAGACGCCCGCGCCTATTGATCGTCGCCGTTGCGAAAAAGGTGTTTCGCGCACCTCAAGATTGCTAAAAAGGTGAAAAACAGGGCAGAATACGCATGGATTTTGCAGTACATCGAATTTATAGGTCGTTCATCTAAAAGTTTTGACGGAAAAGTACTATCGCCATAGCTTTGGTTCACCATGGAATTAGTAGGTTAAGTTTATGGTAGATTTGGGGCAAAAAGGGTGAAAGTAACATTTCACCTTTTTTATTTTATATCGGTTCCGATTTTGGCGACATTACCCAGTAGCCATCGCCCCACCGCCCGAAAAAAGGCATAAAAAAACGGCCAGGGGTTCCGGCCGTTCTTCTGAAGAAAAAACACAATTTAAAATTCGTTCAGCATCTTTGAGATCTCGTCGAGTTTCGGCGTCAGGATGATTTCGATGCGGCGGTTCTTCGCCTTTCCTTCCGCTGTTTCATTTGAGGCAATTGGGGCATATTCACTACGCCCGGCCGCTGTAAGATTCGCTTTTACTACCCCTTTGTTTTCGGTAAGGATGTTGACCACCGCCGTCGCCCTCTTGGTCGACAAATCCCAGTTATTTTCAACCGACCCAACCGATCCGGCGAACTTCTGGTCGTCGGTATGGCCTTCGATCAAGACACCGATGTCGGGGTTCTGCGCCAATACTTTGGCAACTTCCACCACCGCTTTGCGTCCTTCAGGGTTCACCGTCCAGCTTCCGGTTTGGAATAACAGTTTGTTCTCCATCGACACATATACTTTGCCATTCTTTTGTTCGATGGTAAGTCCTTTGCCTTCAAAGGCGTTGAGTGCCTTCGACAACGTTTCCTTCAACTTCTTCATCGCCGCATCTTTCTGCGACATCATGCTCTCCAGTTCGGCGAGTCGTTGCGAACTGCTTTCGAGGTCGGCCTTGAGTTTGTTAAGGCGTTCCTGTTCGGCGGCAAGGGCCTTTTCTTTTGCCTCGAGTTGTGCCAACAGCGTGCGGTTTTTATCCATATTCGACTTGAGCGCGTCGTCGCTGTTCTTCTCAAGTGCCGCATACGACGACTGCAACGTCTTCAGGTTGCTGTTGGCCGCTGCGAGGTCGGCCTGCAATTTGTCACGTTCGGCCTTTAGCTTGTCGTGTTCTTTTTGCAGATTGGCATAGTTGAGGTCGAGTTGGTTTTTGGTTTGCGTCAGGTCTTCGAGGTCGTCAGAGAGTTTGCGGTTCTCTTTCTTCAACTCGGCAAACTTGTTTTCGAGATCGGTGTAGACCTTTTTCGAAACGCAGGAAGTCGTCAGTGCGGCGATCAGCAGCAGTGCGGAAACGTTCTTAATCATAGGAGGGTTATATAAGTACTTTATATTTATCATGCTTCTATTTCGGCCATCACCGGACAGTGGTCGGAGTGCCGTGCTTCCGGCAGGATGACAGCCCGGCGGAGGCGGTGTTCAAGTTCGCGGGCGACCAATATATAATCGATACGCCAGCCTTTGTTATTGTTGCGGGCATTCGCGCGGTAGCTCCACCACGAATAATGATGCGGGTCTTTGTTGAAATGTCGGAAACTGTCAACGAACCCACTATTGATGAAGGCGTCAAGCCAGGCGCGCTCGGCCGGCAGGAAGCCCGAAACGTTGGCATTCCGGATCGGATCGTGTATGTCAATGGCCTGATGGCAGATGTTATAGTCGCCGCAGATCACCAAATGCGGAATTTCGGCCCGCAATTGTGCCACATAAGCATGGAAATCGTCCATATACATAAACTTATGGTCGAGCCGGTCCATGTTGGTGCCGGAAGGAAGATAGAGACTCATCACCGACACGTCGTCAAAATCAACACGGAGGTTCCGCCCTTCGAAATCCATGTGTTCGATACCGGTTCCAAAAACGACGCGTTGGGGCTTTATTTTGGACAGGATGGCGACGCCGCTGTAGCCTTTCTTCTGCGCCGGATACCAATAATGATACGGATAACCCGCCTTTTCAAATTCCGCCACCGGCACCTGGTCGGGCGTGGCTTTGATTTCCTGCAGACAGATGACATCGGGGTCGGCTGACACCAGCCAGTCGAGAAACCCCTTTGTGAGCGCGGCGCGGATGCCGTTTACATTGTAGGAAATGATCTTCAAGGTCGCGTATTCGATTTAGGACGGTTTCAAATGTAACCGAAAAACCCGCGGTGACGAAACGGCCCACCAAGCAGTTTTGAGCATAGTTTTAAACAACGTCAGGCACTCGGTCGACCGTACCGCGTAACAACATTTTGTTATCTTTGCGACGGCCTCTTAAAACAAACGAAAATGGGATTAGTGACCGCAAAGGAAGTCGCCAAAGCGATCAACGCCTCGAAGTATGGTGTCTTCGGGACCTTTTTAGGATGGGCGGTCATGAAAGCGTTGCAGATTTCGCGACTCAACAAAATCTACGACGACAACAAGCACCTGAAGGATGTCGAGTTCCTGAACGCCATCCTGGATCGTTTTGAGATCAAGTTCGAGGTGCCGGAAGAAGACCTGAAACGCCTTCCGAAAGAAGGCGCGTATATTACCATATCCAACCATCCGCTGGGCGGCATCGACGGCATCCTATTGTTGAAACTGATGCTCGAACGCGAGCCGAATTTCAAGATTATCGCGAACTTCCTGCTCCACCGGATCGAACCGTTGAAGCCTTACATCATGCCCGTCAACCCTTTTGAGACGCACCGTGATGCGAAATCGAGTGTGGTGGGTATAAAGGAAACCCTGCGGCATCTGTCGGATGGCAAACCACTCGGCATGTTCCCGGCTGGCGAGGTGTCGACCTACAAAGACGGCAAATTGGTGGTTGATAAAGAATGGGAAGAAGGCGCGATCAAGGTCATCCGCAAGGCCCAGGTGCCGGTGGTGCCGATATACTTCCATGCCAAGAACAGCCGTTTCTTCTACTTCCTTTCGAAGTTGAGCGATACGTTGCGAACGGCGAAGTTACCGTCTGAGTTGTTTTCCCAGAAAGACCGCGTCATCCGCGTCCGGATTGGGAAGCCCATTTCGGTAGCCGAGCAGAATGAATACCAGTCATTGGACGATTATTCAGAGTTCCTGCGTCGGAAAACCTACATGCTGGCCAACCCGTACGAAAAAGACCAGAATTTCCTCGCGGCTGCCAGCAACAATCTGAAAATACCGAAAGTGCCGAAGCAGATCGTGCTTCCGGCCAACCAAGACAAAATCATCGAGGAGGTGGCGGCGCTCCGGAAAGGTGATGCGCGTCTGCTGCAGAGTAAGAACTACGAAGTTTTCTTTACCAAAGCCGATACCATCCCGAATATCCTGCATGAAATCGGACGTCTTCGCGAGATTACGTTCCGTGAAGTCGGCGAAGGAACGAACGAAGCCATCGACATCGATTCCTACGATTCGTACTACTACCATATGTTTCTGTGGGATGACGAGGCGAAGTTGATTGCCGGCGCGTATCGGATGGGCCTTGGTTCTGAAATTTATCCGTTGCGGGGTGTGAGTGGCTTTTACCTTCAGGAACTCTTCCGTTTTGAACCCGAGTTACACGACATGCTGAGTAAGTCTATTGAAATGGGACGTGCCTTCATCGTCAAGAGTTACCAGCAAAAGCCGATGCCGCTCTTTTTGCTGTGGAAAGGCATCATACACACAACGTTGCGCTATCCGGAACATGTATTCCTGATTGGCGGCGTCAGTATCAGCAACCAGTTCTCCGACTTCTCGAAATCGCTGATGATCGAGTTCATGAAATCAAACTATTATGACCCGTTCATTGCGCAGTATGTGCATGCCAAGAAGGAATACAAAGTCAAGTTGAAAGACGCCGACAAGGATTTCATTTTCGACGAGGCCGAATCGGACCTCAATAAATTCGACCGCATCATCGATGAACTCGAACCAGGCAGTTTGCGATTGCCGGTGCTGATCAAGAAATATATCAAGCAGAATGCGAGGGTAGTGGCGTTTAATGTCGACCCGTTGTTCAATAATTCGGTTGACGGATTGATGTATATCCGGATCGCCGACATTCCGGAAAGCACCATGAAACCCGTTATGGAAGAATTCCAGGCCGAACTCGAACGAAAACTGACGGAGCGGGGCGAATAGCCGCGATTTTGCTTTCCGTTAGCCCTCAACGAGTTGCATAATTTGGCTTTTTCGTTGCATTTTCACGATATTACCTAAAAATTCCTAAAAAAATCGCGCCGTAGATAGGGTTTTTTTGTGGCGAAAACACTGCGAAAGGGGTAATAAATGTGAAAATAGTGTATTTTCTTTGGTCAATCGATGAAAAATACGCAAAAAACGAGGTTCACAGTCGGGCAGTTGTTACAAATAGTCGGGTCATGCCAAAATAATTCTATCTTTGTGTTGAAGAATTTAAAAACACAATTATGAAAAAAGTATTACTAACGCTGGCGTTCGTGTCTTTCGCTGTAGCTAATACGTTTGGCCAGTCCGACTCGACGTATACTGGCAGCGACTACAACAAGTGGTCAATCGAGGTGGGAGCAGGTGTAAACAAACCGTTCAAAGCGTTCACTGAGCGTTATCGTTCTGGAGTAGAGCCTCTTACCGTGAATCTCGGAGCCCGTTACATGTTCAACACGAAATTCGGTTTGAAATTGACTGGAGAGTTGAGCAAGTTTAAAGATTTTGACTCAAGCTTGCCATTCGAAAGCCAATACATCACGGCGAATCTCCAGGGAGTATTCAACCTTGGCCGTATCATGAACTTTGAACAGTTCACAAAGAGCTTCAACCTTTTGGCGCACGCCGGTGCGGGTTGGTACCAACTGACTTTCGACGGAGATGGTGCCGCTGAAGGGCAGGATAATGGTATTAACTTCATGGGAGGTCTGACCGGACAAATCAAACTGTCGAAGCGTATCGTATTCAACCTCGACGCAACGCTGTACGCAAACTCATTGCAACAGAAGAACTTCGACGGTTACGGAACCATCGACGGCCAGGTATTTGATGCGTGGATGCTGACCGCTACAGGTGGTTTCACGTTCTACCTCGGAAGCAAAGATGTTCATGCTGACTGGTATATCGAAAGCGATAAAACAAAAGAGCAACTTGATGCGCTTGAAAAGCGTGTGGGTGACCTCGAAACCATGCTGAACGATACCGACAAAGACGGTGTGCCGGATTACCTTGATGCTGAGCCAAACACTACTACAGGTGTAGCGGTGAATTCAAAAGGCCAGGCCATCGACAACAACGGAAATGGCGTTCCGGATGAGTTGGAGAGCTACATGACCAAAACATATGGCGACCCAACAAAATCAGCTACGTCTTCAAGCACATACGTTTCAAACAACGAGTTGATCCGCAACCTTATCAATGAAGGATATGTTTGCTCCTACTTCAACTTCAACGAATCAAAACCAACAAACGTTTCAACAGAAGGCATCGATTTCATTCTTACCTACCTGAGAAACAACCCGAAAGCAAACGTAGAAATCATCGGACATGCTGACGAAATCGGCCGTACGGCTTACAACGACCAACTGTCTGTGAAACGTGCTGAGGCTGTGAAAGCGATCCTCGTGAAAGCGAAAATCGATGCGTCACGCCTGAAAGTAGTTCCTGCAGGTGAAGATCGTTCAGTCGACTCTTCTTCTGATGGTGCCCGTAAACTGGTACGTCGTGTAACGTTCCGTGTGAACTAATCACCACACCAACCCATAAAAAACGCCCCGAGAATTCGGGGCGTTTTCTTTTTTATACTCCTTCTGCCTCCTTCTGATCAGGATAGTTGGTCCAGCGAATCGCGGCGTATGATCTTCCCGTTTCCGGTTTCTTTAAAGCGCGGAATAAACACCACTTCTTTAGGGCGTTCGTACTTGTCGAGTTTGTCAAAAGCGTGTGGTGGCACCTCAACAGCAGCTCCTTCAAGGGCCAATACCAACTTCTCGCCTAATACCGCATCCGGGAGTGACCCCACAAAAAACCGTTGCTCGAAATGGGGCGCCAGCTTCGCTTCGATCTGCTCGGGGATGAGCTTGATACCACCACTGTTAATGACATTGTCAACGCGTCCTTTCCAGTCGAATTCGGTTTCAGAAAGGAGTTCTACCAAATCATTGGTCACGATCGGCTCGTCCGAAATCGCAGGGGCGTGGATCACCAGACACTGGCGGTCATCGGTTTCAAGCCGTACGTTGGGCAAAACGTGAAAGTGTTTTTGTCCAACCCTCTTGGCGGCGATATGCGATACGGTTTCGGTCATGCCGTATGTTTCGTAAACGGCCGTAGGTAACTTCATCAATTGCTTTTCGAGGGGCGCTGCAATCTTAGCTCCACCCACGATGAGCTTTTTGATTTGCTTCAGGCGGGGCAACGCATTCTGTGCCTGCAAGGGGACCATAGCCGAAAAGTCATACAGATGGTCGTTGTTCTTCAGCGGATGTGACGTGGGCGCTACGAAATCCATATCAAGGCCCAAGACAAACCCACGGACGAACATCATCTTTCCTGCGACATACTTTGCCGGCAGACAATGCAACACCCGATTACCGGGCATAAGGTCGAAGAAATCGCCGGTCGCAATGGCCGAATTGACCATGGCCTGCTTCTTGACATACATGGTCTTTGGCAACCCCGTGCTTCCGGAGGTCTGCATTTCGATATAGTCGTTGCCGTCGAACCAATCCAGCAGGAACTCGCCTACCGGGCGCTCGAAGTCATCGCCTTCCTTAATAAAACTATACGCTACGCGACAGAGATCGTCGCGGTCAAGATGAAAGCCGTTGAGCCGGAATTGGCTGTGGACTTCATAATAAGCCGGGGCTTCGGTGAGGGTTGTGTTCATGTTAGTTTTCCGGTCAGCTTTTCCTTCCAGTCTGACCATTTATAGAGTTTACTAAAGATAAGCAAAAGCAGGGGGAATAGGACTACCACCGGGAAAAATACTTCAAATGACAGCGAGGGCTCCGACACGTCTTTCCAGACGCTATTGGTTTGGAGAGCCGTCCAATCAGCCGTTACGAGCAACGCAGTTACAAGGTTATTGGCCGCATGAAAACCAAGTGCCAGCTCAGTGCCATCGTCCATAAGCGTCAATACGCCAAGGAAAAGTCCTGTTCCGACATAATAAATCAAAATTGCAGGGCCGAGCTTGGCCACTTCAGGATTGAATCCGTGCAACAACCCAAAAATCAAGGACGTTAGCGCCAACGGAAACCAGCGGTTTCGCGCCAACGCTGCAAATCCCTGCATAAGATATCCCCTGAAGATCAACTCCTCTACAGATGTCTGTATCGGCAACAAGGTGATCGAGATCAAAGCCATGATCGCAAATGGTACGGGACAGAAGTTCCAGGCGAAGTCCTCTGGAGTGACGAAATACGCCACTACGACGCATCCGCCAGAAATACAACCCCACAACGCGAACGCCAGAAAGATCCGCTTCCAATCTACAGCCGGACGGGCCGTTACCAGCTCCCGAAAGGGTTGGCCGTGAAAATACCTGGCCACCACCCAGATTCCGCCCAATGCGAATACGTAGGGAACGAGATTAAAGAACAGGGTCGCATTCGGCTCAAGATAAGACAACATATTCGTCTCGGTGATGGCAACGCCGGTCTCGCGAAAGCGCATGGCAAGCGCCATTTCGAAGGGCAGTATGCCCACCAACGCCATGATAATGATGAAAGCAGAGCCCAATATATAGCGCCATATCTCGCTATTGGGGCCGAAGCCGTTTCGTAGGAACATAAGCCGGATTTTACGCCCGAATGTAGTCAAAAAATTCGTGCATTTCGCGAAATTCCCTGTTGTTCAGCGCGATTGATTTAACAAACCTTTGTGAACTGACGGGTAAACCAACCGCTACTTTTGTGGTCCGACGCACCAAATTTTACCTTTTCTCATTTTGACTACATTTTCCAAATCCGCATTTACCCTCCTTGTTTTCTTACTATCCCTTTCCGTTTCGGCCCAGGACCGGGGCGGTGCCCGTGTCAAGGTTTCGGGTAAAGTAGTAGAAGCAGGCAACAACCAACCCCTTGATTATACCACCGTTACACTTCTCAACCCCGAGCGCCCGAACGCGGTGAACGGCGGTATCACAGATGCCAATGGTGCCTTTAGCTTTGACGTGCCGCCGGGTACGTATACCATCCGGATCGAATTCATGTCGTTCAAACGGTTTGAAATTCCTAATAAAAAAATCGATCGCGACACCAACCTGGGTGTCATCGCGCTTGAACCGGATATCGCGCAACTGCAGCAGGTCGAAATCCGTTCAGAGCGCACGACCGTCGAAATCAAACTCGACAAAAAAGTGTATAATGTAGGCAACGACCTCATGGTAAAAGGCGGCACGGTAAGCGATGTGCTCGACAATGTCCCTTCCGTATCCGTAGACTCGGACGGCACCATCAGCCTGCGCGGGAATTCCAATGTCCGCATCCTTATCGACGGACGTCCTTCCAACGCGATCAACATCACGGAAGCGCTACGGCAAATCCCGGCCGATGCCATCGACAAAGTAGAAGTGGTAACGAACCCTTCCGCGCGTTATGATTCGGAAGGCGGTGGCGGACTCCTGAACATCATCCTCAAAAAAGGCAAAAACCTGGGTATCAATGGCACGCTCGTCGCATCGGGCGGCACTCCGGAAACCTATGGCATATCCGGCTCCGTGAATTTCAAGGCCAAAGAATTCAATTTCTTCACCAATAGCGGCTTCTCGCACCGTACGAACCAGGGAAATGGGCTGACCGACACCCGCTACCTCAACGCCGACAATACCACCCGTAACTACGTGAACGAGCGCCGCGACAACGAACAGGTGGGCGAAAACGCGAACGTCAATTTTGGTATGGATTGGCTTATCGACGATGCCACCACCTGGACCAACTCGGTAAATTTCCGGACGAACCAGAGCGACAACCCCGAGCGTGTGACGTACTTCAACTACGACGCCAATTTCGACAACGAATTCCGGACGTTTCGGAACAACTTCCAGCAGAGCGATGACCGCGATATTGAATATACGACCAACTTCATCCACCGGTTCAAGAAAGACGGACACAAACTAAGCGTCGACGGCGCCTTTTCGACCAACAAAGACGACGACACTTCGATCATTGAAAACAACGGCGGCACGGTAACGCGCGAGGCAACCGACAGTAAAGCCCGCCAAAGCCGGAATACCATTCAGGCCGATTATGTGTTGCCCATACGAAAAGACACCCAGTTCGAGGCCGGCTACAAAGGCGACTTCAACACGCTGGTGACCGATTATCAGGTGGGGGCGCTCCAGGCGGACGGCTCGCTTGAACTGTATCCGGAATTCTCGAATGTGCTGGAATACAAAGAGAAAATCAATGCGCTATACACCCAGTTCGGCACCAAGATCCAGAAGTTTTCGTTTTTAGTGGGGATGCGGTGGGAAGATTCGCGTATCGAGATCAACCAACGCACCACGCGCGACTACAACACCAAAGCCTACAACAACTTCTTTCCGAGTGCCTTCCTGACGTATTCGTTCGATGACGAAACGAACATTTCGCTCAGCTACAGCCGTCGGATTTCCCGTCCGCGCGGACGGCAGATCAACCCGTTTTCGAACTACTCGAGTAACATCAACATCTTCCGCGGAAATCCGGATCTCGACCCGGCGTTCACCGATGCGCTTGATCTGGGCTTCCTGAAGCGGTGGAAAAAACTGACGCTGTCGACCTCGGCTTACGTCAATAAAACGACCGACTCGTTCCAGTTCGTACGGCAAGAAAGCGGGGACTTCGTGCCTGTAGTCGTCAACGGGGTCGAATACCTTACACCGGTCATCCTGACAACGCCCATCAACCTTGCCACAGAATACCGCATGGGCTTTGAATTTACGTTGAACTACACGCCTTATAAGTGGTGGAAACTGAATTCAAACTTCAATTTCTTCCGCAATGAAACCGATGGCGATTATACCTACATCGACTTCCAGGGCAACCCTGTCACGCAGGATTTTGACAACACGGCCTACTCCTGGTTCACCCGCCTGACATCAAAAATTACCCTTCCGGGGAAGGTAGACTGGCAAACGAACTTCAACTACAACGGTCCGCAAACCAACGCGCAGGGTCGCCGTTTGGGTAACTTCTCTATGAACCTTGGCTTCAGCAAAGACGTATTGAAAGACAAAGCGACCATCGCCGTGAACGTGCAAGACGTTTTCAACTCACGAAAGATGCTGGCTGAAACCTATATCCCCGGCACCCTTCGCTCGTATAGCGAAATGCAGTGGCGTGTGCGGTCGGTCAACCTTTCGTTCACTTATCGCTTCAACAAGCAGAAAAACGAACGTGACGACAAGCGTCCGCGCAGCGGAGGCGATGAAAACGGGGGCGACTTCCCGGGCTAATAAAATCAGGGCTGTCTCAAACCGGGACAGCCCTTTCCTTTTACCTTTGCAGGATGGAATCTAATCGACGTACTACGGCTGTAAATGCCGCGTGGACGAGTATTCTCGGAAATGCGGGCATGGCCGTCTTGAAAGGAGTTACCGGTATCTTCGGCCATTCCTATGCCCTTATTGCCGACGCCATCGAGTCAACGACTGATGTATTTGCGTCTGTGTTGGTGCTGTTGGGCATCCGATATGCCAGTAAGCCCGCTGACGACAACCACCCCTACGGGCACGGCCGGGCGGAAACCCTTGTCACCTTCATCGTCGTTGGGTTTTTGTTCGTATCCGCGACGATCATCGCCTACGAAAGCATCCAAAACATCCGTACGCCGCATGAAATGCCACGCGTATTTACTTTATATGTGCTGGGCGGCATCGTATTGGTAAAGGAACTATTCTATCAGATCATTGCGCGAAAAAGCGAAGAAACGAAGAGCTCCTCGCTCAAGGCAGATGCCTGGCACCACCGAAGTGACGCCATTACCTCGGCATTGGCGTTTGTGGGGATCTTGATTGCCATCCTGATGGGGCCGGGCTACGAATCAGCTGACGACTGGGCGGCTTTGTGCTCGTCGGGCGTCATCGCCTACAACGCCTACCTCATCTTCCGGCCCGCCTTGGGTGAAATCCTCGACGAGCACTTATATGACGATATGGTAGCGGAAATCCGCCTCGTTTCCGAACGCGTGGAAGGCGTCATCGACACCGAGAAGTGCTTCGTGCGTAAAACCGGTATGAACTTCCTCGTCGACCTGCATCTTACGGTAGACGGCGCGATTTCGGTCAGTCGCGGGCACGATATCGCCCATGCCGTGAAAGACGCCATCATGGATGCTTTACCGGAAGTGGCCGATGTGTTGATACACGTCGAACCGTCCGGACTCTGACCTTACTCTACAACGTTGTTCTCCCTCTTGATATCCGCCATCAACCCGGCCGGGTCAATCGTGATTTTCCGGATGGCTGCCCGTTCTTTCGGGATGGAAAATGTATAGGTAGGATACGCCCACGCCCAGTCGGCCAGAACGGTGCGGTTCACCGCCGGATCGGGATTTTCCTTGATGAAACTCATCATACGCAGCGGGATGTAAAAACTCTCCTTAGTACCATCGGTATATTCGACCAGCAGGTCAATCGGCATGGGCATGCGACCGATTCGTTGCAACGTCACGTCGGTAGAAGCGCCGTTGGGCTTTACCTCCGCAATTCCGTAGTCGATGGTGTTGGTCGTCTCGGTCCAGTCGGTCAGGTACCAGTCGAGGTTCGCGCCTGACACCCGTTCTGCCGTGCGTTTGATATCATTGGGTGTCGGGTGTGTGAACTTAAATTCGGAATAGTACCTCTTGAGGGTTTTGTCAAGGTTTTGCTGCCCGATCAGGTAGATAAGTTGCGCCAGAAAAACCTCGCCTTTGCTGTAGGAAGTAATGCTGTAGACCCGGTTTTCATCGAAACGGTCGGCATGGGTCGATTGCGGCTGTTCCTTTCCGGATGTGGCCATGCTAATGTAGCCCCGATAGGCCGCGGTATACGGATTGACGACCTTCTCCGTGGCGATGTGGTTGATTCCGGTGTCTTCGAGAAACGACGTGAATCCTTCGTCCATCCAGCCGTGTTTGCTTTCGTTTGAAGCCAATATGTGCTGGAACCAGGAGTGCGCCATTTCGTGCGCCGTGACGCCCAATAAGCCGTCGAACTTGCCTTCGCCCCGGATCAGTGTACACATCGCGTATTCCATTCCGCCGTCGCCGCCCTGGATAACCGAGTATTGTTTGTAGGGATACGTACCGACATAGCTATTGTAAAACTGCATCAGTTCGACCGTCTTCGGTTGCAGTTGTTTCCAGTTTTCGATAATCGCGGGATTGTTCTTATAGAGAAAGTGCAACATCGCCCCGCCCGGCACCTGCATCTTGTCGTGCAGGTAGTTCTTGTCGGCCGCCCAGGCAAAGTCGTGCACCATCGGCGCTTTGAAATGCCAGGTATTCGTGGCGCCTTCGTTCGGCTTTACTTTCTTGCCGGCATCCTCATAACCATAGCCGATTTCATTGCCGTTTTGGAGGTAGCCCGTACCGCCCAAAATGTATTTTTTGTCGATGGTGATCTTCACATCGTAATCGCCCCACACGCCGTGGAACTCGCGTGCGATATACGGGTCGGCGTGCCATCCTTCCACATCAAACTCCGCGATCTTGGGGTACCACTGCGTCATCGACAGTTCCACTCCTTCTGCATTGTTTCGTCCCGACCGCCGGATCTGCACGGGCACCTGTCCTTCGAAGTCGAGCGTAAAACGGGTTTTCTTACCCGGAAGCAACGGCTTGGCAAGGGTTACTTCCAGCACTGTTCCGACCATTTTGGCGGTAGCCGCTTTGCCGTCCTGTTGGAAATTCGAAACGGTCAACAAGCCGATTTCATCCGGCTTTAGGTTCTTGATACGACTTTCCTTCCGCGTGGTCTCGCCTTCCTTGATGGTGTTCACCATACGCCCGTCCGGATCCGGAATGGCCTGTAAGCGTGCATCCATCTCACTTCCGGGTTGGAAGGCATTGGGATACAGGTGGTAAAACACCCGCCGTAACGTGTCGGGCGAATGGTTCGTATACGTCAATTGCTGGGTGCCGGTGTAACGATAGGTAGACACGTCCATTCGTACATCCATTCGATAATCGGCGCGTTGCTGCCAGTAGCCCGGTCGTTTTTGGGCGGATACTGCCACCGGAAGGCCGCACAACAAAAGGAAAAGGTATTTTTTCATGTGTTTTAAAAAAGGAAACCTGCCGAAGTTACGCAATCCGGCAGGTTTCGAAAATAGGATTGGGAAGTTTCTCTTATCCCTTGATGGTTTTTACTTTGCCTTTCGACACTTTCTCAGCCAACACGAGGGCATTATAGGCATTGACGATACGGCCCGTGCGCGACAGATCCGACAGTTTCTTTTTCTTTTCCGGGTCGCCACCTACCGCTACATCAAATGTGATCTCCGTGCCGGACGCCATGATGATTTCTTTCACCTGCTTCGCGGTCAGTTTCGGGTAGTACTCGCGAATCAGCGCAGCTACACCCGCCACATTCGGCGACGCCATTGACGTTCCCTGGAGGTATTGATACGTATTGTTCGGCGTGGTCGCATAGATTTTCACACCCGGTGAGAAAATGTCGACGTTGTTCTTGCCGTAGTTCGAGAAGTCGGCCACCATCATCGTGCCATACTCGGGGTTAAGGGCCCCGATGGTCAGTACGTTACTGGCGAACTCGTTTACTTTATCGTCCGAATCATTCGGGAAGTTGTCTTCCACATCGATGTCTTTTGCGTCGTTACCGGCTGCGTGTACGATCAGTACGTCTTTGCTTTCGGCGTATTTGATGGCATCATAGACCCATTGTTTGTGTGGGGAAAACGACTTGCCGAAGCTGCCATTGATGACCTTGGCCCCGTTGTCGACCGCATAGCGGATGGCCAGCGCGATGTCTTTATCGTATTCGTCTCCGTCGGGAACGGCGCGGATCGTCATGATTTTTACGTTGTCAGCGATACCGTCGCCCCCGATATTGTTGCCGCGGGTTTGCGCGATGATACCGGCCACGTGGGTACCATGGAGGATTTCCTCTTTATCCGGACCCATTACGTTGCCATTACCGTAGTTTCGGGCGTTCAGGTTCTCGGGATCGTCGCCCAGTTTTTCGGCGCGGTAATCTTTGAACGCCGTTGGATCAGCCACCAGCGTGGCATTCTTCTCATATTCTTTCAGGATTTCCTTGCGAAGATCGTCCATTGACATACCGTAGTTGAACATCTGGAGCAGGAACGCCTTGCTGCGCTCGATTTCCGGATCGGTCGATTCGATGGCGGCTACTTCTTCCGCTGTATAATCCGTTTTACCTAATTTTTTGGCGATGATGTCCTGCGAACGGTCGAGTTGGTTGAGCATGCCCTCGTAGTGCTTTTTGGCAGGGGCAGCCTCTTTCACTTTCTTATCTTTCTGCTCTTTCGCTTTCGCGTATACCGCAGGCTCCGCGAGTGATGGATTGTGGGCGATGCGATCGAGTTCGTAGTTTTCTTTGGTAATATCACCCAGGAAGTTCCATCCGTTGACATCATCCACATAGCCATTCTTGTCGTCGTCGATGCCATTGCCGGCGATTTCGCGCGGGTTCGTCCATACAACACTTTTCAGGTCTTCGTGCTCAATGTCGACACCCGAATCGATGACACCCACCACCACCGTGGTCGATTTCTTGCCTTTCAGGAGTTCGCGGTAGGCTTTGTCGACGCTCATGCCCGGCACTGTATCGGCTACCAGGTCAAGGTGGCTCCACCTTTTGAGTTGTGCTTCGTCGAGTTCGCCTTTTTTACCTGTGTTTTCGACCTGGGCCGAGGCGGAAAAGGCCAGCGCCAACAGGAACAACCACGACAGGAATTTTAGCTTCTTCATGATATTTAGGAATTTATAGGAAACGATTTGTCAAAAGTAGCGGTAGTTCGTTACACCGCCACCCGTTTAACGATTAATTTAGATTTTTCAGAAAATATCGGCCGCGCGGAAGACCTCCTTCAGGCGCACGCCTTTTTCGGTATGTTCTACCGCGATGATTTCGTTATGGGCATCGTGTTCGAGAAAAAGATAATACCCGTTATCGGCCGCTTCTGTCAGGAATTTGGCCTTCTCCGGTAGCGTCAAAAGCGGTCGCGTATCATAGCCCATCACATACGGAAGCGGCAGGTGGCCCACCGTCGGCAGCAGGTCGGCCATAAAGCAGATGGTTTTGTCGCCGTAGGTGATTTTGGGGATCATCATCTTATCGGTATGCCCATCGGCGAAGAAAATCCCGAATCCGAGTTCTGAAGTGGCCAGTGTATCGCCTTCACCCCGACGGATGAATTCCAATTGCCCGGCTTCCTGCATCGGCAGGATGTTTTCGGGAAGAAAGGACGCTTTTTCCCGGGCGTTCGGTTTCACGGCCCATTCCCAGTGCTCGGCGTTTGTCCAGAAACGGGCGTTGGGAAAGGCGGGCTCGTATCCGGTGCGGTCGTGGTTCCAGCGCACGCTGCCGCCGCAATGGTCAAAATGCAGGTGTGTCATAAACACGTCGGTGATGTCGTTCCGGCTGAAGCCATGGGTTGCAAGGGAACGATCGAGAGAATGGTCGCCCCATAGCGAATAATAGCCGAAGAATTTCTCTGATTGTTTATCGCCCATACCCGTATCAATCAGGATCAGGCGGTTGCCGTCTTCTATCAGCAGACAACGGGCCGCCAGGTCAATGAGGTTGTGGGCGTCGGCCGGGTTGGTCTTGTTCCAGATGGTCTTGGGGACGACGCCGAACATAGCGCCGCCATCCAGTTTGAAGTTGCCGGCTTCGATGGGATACAATTTCATACACGAAACGTTTTTAGGGGAAAATGCGGCGGCAAGTTACGGAATCGGCAGCAGTCCGGCTTTTAGGATAAAGAATTTCTATTTTACCATTCGTGACAAATATGCAAGGCGGTTCCTAAAGCGGGTGAATTGTAGTATCTTTGCGCATAATTTTGACTAAATAAGAATAAGGATGATACGAGTATCGGATGATGCCCGGCGGAAGCTGGTGCAACTGATGGGAGAAGAGGGGTACGACGCATCGAAGGATTACGTTCGGGTCGGCGTGAAAAGCGGCGGTTGTTCGGGTTTGGAATATGTCCTGAAATTCGACCGCGAACTCGGCGAAAGCGATAAAGTATTCGAAGACAATGACGTGCGCGTGGCCGTAGAGAAAAAGTCGTTTTTATACCTCGCCGGGACGGTTCTTGAATTCTCCGGTGGACTGAACGGCAAAGGCTTTGTCTTCAACAATCCAAACGCCTCACGGACGTGTGGGTGTGGGGAGAGTTTCTCGCTTTAGAATTGAAAGATTGAAGGATTAAAAGATTGAAAGATTTGCAACCACTTCTTTTGTGTCCTTTGATGTTACCAAAAGAAGCGGTGTTGATCCAAATGTCTTTTCGAAATTAACCGAAGAGTTTCTAATTCTATTACCTACTAAGCAGCACACAAAAGGAATGATTCCGGGTTTAAGGACCACCTGTCAAATCTTTAAATCATTGAATCTTTAATCCTTTAATTACGATGAGCAAATATACCGAAGACGATCTCAAGGTCGAACTTGAGAACAAAGAATACGAGTACGGCTTCTATACGGATATAGAATCCGATACGCTCCCTATAGGCCTGAATGAAGACATCGTGCGTGCGATCTCCCGAAAAAAGGAGGAGCCCGAATGGATGACCGAATGGCGCTTGGAGGCGTTTCGGGCGTGGTCGGAAATGACCGAGCCGGAATGGGCCAACGTCCATTACGAAAAACCCGATTTCCAGGCTATATCCTACTATTCGGCGCCGATGAAAAAGCCGAAATACGAAAGCCTTGACGAGGTCGATCCGGAATTGCTCGACACCTTCAAAAAGCTCGGCATCTCGATTGACGAACAAAAGAAACTCGCAGGAGTGGCGGTAGATATCGTTATGGACTCCGTTTCTGTAGCAACAACCTTCAAGAAGACACTGGCGGAGAAAGGCATCATTTTCTGTTCCATTTCGGAAGCCATCAAAGAACATCCGGAACTCGTTCAGAAATATATCGGTTCAGTGGTGCCGCAGCGCGATAACTTCTACGCGGCGCTCAATTCAGCCGTCTTTTCCGACGGTTCGTTCTGCTACATCCCGAAAGGGGTTCGCTGCCCGATGGAACTGTCGACCTACTTCCGCATCAACCAGGCGGGCACTGGCCAATTTGAACGCACTTTGGTGATTGCCGACGAGGGGAGCTATGTCTCTTACCTCGAAGGCTGCACCGCCCCGAGCCGCGACGAGAACCAATTGCACGCTGCGGTGGTCGAACTCATCGCACTCGACAATGCCGAAATCAAGTATTCAACGGTGCAGAACTGGTATCCGGGGAACAAAGAAGGCAAAGGCGGTGTCTATAACTTCGTCACCAAACGCGGCTTGTGCGAAACCAATGCCAAGATATCCTGGACACAGGTTGAAACGGGTTCTGCCGTTACCTGGAAATACCCTTCCTGTATCCTGAAAGGCGATAACTCGGTCGGAGAATTCTATTCGATCGCCGTTACCAACAACCACCAACAGGCCGATACGGGCACCAAGATGGTACACCTGGGGCGTAATACCAAGTCGACCATCATCTCGAAAGGGATCTCGGCCGGCAAGTCCCAAAACAGCTATCGTGGACTCGTGCAGATTGGCCCGCGGGCGGAAAATGCCCGGAACTTCTCGCAGTGTGATTCCCTGTTGATGGGCAACAACTGTGGCGCGCATACCTTCCCTTACATTGAAAGCCGCAATACCACGGCGAAGATCGAACACGAAGCGACCACCTCTAAAATCGGTGAAGACCAGATTTTCTATTGCAACCAACGCGGTATCGATACCGAGAAGGCCATCGCGCTCATCGTCAACGGCTTCAGCCGCGAGGTGTTGAACAAACTGCCAATGGAGTTCGCGGTGGAAGCGCAGAAGTTGTTGGAGATCTCGTTGGAGGGGTCGGTTGGGTAATTTGGAGATTTGAAGATTTGGAGATTTGAAAATGGAAAACCGCGAGAACATCATTGTCAAACTATCCTTCGAGTTCGCGCTCGAAATCATCCGCCATTGCGGTGTATTACAGGATAGCCGGCATTTTGTGATTGCAAACCAGCTCCTAAAATCCGGCACGAGCATCGGCGCGAACATCCGCGAGGCACAAAACGCCGAAAGCAAAGCCGACTTCATACACAAATTCAAGATTGCCGCCAAAGAAATTGAAGAGACATTCTACTGGCTGGAACTTTGCGCCCTGTCAGAAGGCTTTCCTCCTTCGGGCATCCTTTCCTCCAACCTGCAAACCATATCGCGAATCGTAAACAAAATCATCATATCATCGAAGGCAGGAGTTTGAAAACGGGAACCGCCATTTTCAAATTTCCAAATCTTCAAATTTTCAAATTGAACGAATGCTTGAAATTAAGAACTTACACGCAAAAGTAGAAGATAAAGACATCCTCAAAGGCATCAACCTAACCGTGAAAGCCGGTGAGGTGCACGCCATCATGGGGCCGAACGGATCGGGTAAATCGACACTTTCCGCGGTGATTGCCGGGAATGAGAAATACGAAGTGACTGAAGGGGAAGTATTCCTCGACGGAGAAGACATCTCGGAAATGGCGCCGGAAGAACGCGCCCATAAAGGTGTTTTCCTTTCGTTCCAATATCCGGTAGAGATACCGGGCGTATCGGTTACAAACTTTATGAAAACGGCCATCAACGAAACCCGTAAAGCCAACGGGAAAGAAGAGATGCCCGCCAACGAAATGCTGAAGCTCATCCGCGAAAAATCGGAATTGCTTGAAATCGACCGGAAATTCCTGTCGCGCTCGCTCAACGAAGGGTTTTCCGGCGGTGAGAAAAAACGGAACGAAATCTTCCAGATGGCGATGCTGGAACCGAAGTTGGCGATCCTTGATGAAACCGATTCCGGACTCGACATCGACGCGCTGCGGATCGTGGCCAACGGCGTCAACAAACTGAAAAGCGACGACAACGCCATCGTGGTCATCACCCACTACCAGCGCCTACTCGACTATATCGTGCCCGATTTCGTGCACGTCCTTTACAACGGAAAAATCGTAAAGTCAGGCGGTAAGGAACTGGCGTATGAACTGGAAGAAAAAGGATACGATTGGATTAAGGCTGAGAATTGATCAGTCGAAAGTCGAAAGTCAAAAGTTGAAAGTCGACTTTGCGTCCAAGGTCCTGTCGGAGACCGAAAACCCGACACCTTCTATACACGCCAAACAGACAATTTATGGGAACCATTCGATCATTCGAAGACATGCTCTCGTGGCAGAAAGCACGAGCGTTCAACAAGAAGATTTATGATGTCTCGTTATCCGAGAATTTTGGAAGAGACTTCGAGTTGGGAAGACAAATACGGAGAGCGTCGCTTTCAATAACGTCGAACATAGCGGAAGGCTTTGAACGACGAACTGATAACGAATTTTTGTTCTTCCTTAATGTTGCGAAAGGATCGATCGGAGAAGTCAGGTCGCAATTGTACCTCGCTTCCGATCTCGGATACATAAACAAGACACAATGTGACAACCTATTGGCGGAAGCCACAGAGATATCAAAAATGCTTGCAGGATTTATGAAATACCTTGAAACGAAGTCCGGAAAACGATAGTCTCTTTTGACTTTCGACTTTCGACTTTCGACTTTCGACTCAACTATGAACTTAAAAGAAAAACTCCTATCCTCTTTCATCGCATTCGAAGAACACGTCGATACCGACGCGTCTTTGCACGAAGTGCGCATGGCGGCACTGAAGAACTTCGAAGAAAAAGGATTTCCCTCCAAAAAAGAGGAAGCCTGGAAATATACGTCGCTCAACAGCGTCCTGAAGACCGATTATTCGATTTTCCCGAAGAACGAAAATGCCGTTGAACTCAACGATGTACGGAAGTACTTCCTGCATGAGATCGACACCTACAAGGCCATCTTTGTAGACGGTGTTTTTGCGTCGTTCCTGTCGTCGACCACGCACGACGGACTCGATGTTTGCCTCATGTCATCCGCGCTGACGAAACCGAAATACAAGCTGGTCATCGACCATTATTTCAATAAAATCGCCAGCCAGGACGAGACCCTTACATCGCTCAATACCGCCTTTTCGATCGAGGGGGCTTACATCAATATTCCAAAGAACACCGTAGTTGAAAAGCCGATTGAAATCATCAATTTCTCGACCGGTAAAGAGCACGCGCTGTTGCTGCAGCCGCGCAACCTGGTGATTGTCGGTGAAAACGCCCAGGTGCAGATCATCGAGCGCCACCAGAGCCTCAACGGCCATCCGGTGCTCACGAACGCCGTGACCGAGATCTTTGCACACAAATACGCCAACGTCGATTACTATAAAATCCAGAACGACCTGCTGAGCGCGAACCTCGTCGACAACACCTATATCTCTCAGCACGACCACAGTGTGGTATCGGTACATACGTTCTCGTTCGGGGGCAACCTCACCCGCAACAACCTCAACTTCTATCATTTCGGCGAACGGATCGATAGCACGCTGAAGGGCATCACCATCATCGGCGAGAAACAACATGTCGACCATTACACCCTCGTGCACCATGGCGCGCCGAACTGCGAAAGCCACCAAAACTACAAGTGTATCGTGTCAGACAGCGCCACCGGTGTCTTCAATGGCAAGATATACGTCGAGAAAGAAGCGCAGAAAACCGACGCCTTCCAGCAGAACAACAACATCCTGCTGAGCGATAAAGCCACCATCAACGCCAAACCGCAGCTCGAAATCTTCGCCGACGACGTCAAATGTTCGCACGGCTGCACCATCGGCCAACTCGACGAAAGCGCGATGTTCTATATGCGCCAGCGCGGTATTCCCGAAAAAGAAGCCAAAGCCTTGCTGTTGTTCGCGTTCTCAAACGAAGCCATCGAAAGCATCCGCATTCCGGCGCTCAAACAGCGTATCACGAAACTGATCGCTACGAAATTGGGGGTAAGTCTGGGATTCGACCTGTAAGGGTGTAGGGCAGCTAATCCGGCTGTCCGCTCTAGCTTTTTCGGTCCGTCCGCCTATTGCAACGGCGCCGTCGAGCTTCCTGCGGTCGCTGCCGTTGCCGGCAACAGCACGGTCGCCCCTTCAAAAGGCTGCCGCTTCCATCCGGGCTGCGATCGTTTCTCGCTTGAAATGTAGGTGTAATTTACGTCCCGTCCACTAGGGTTGGGCATAGGTAGAAACGTATGTTTCCAACGCCTCGCGCTCTTCGGCCGTCATCGCCTTCGTGATCGCGAAATTTGTCTTCATCACCGCGTATTTGTCCGGATCCACAATGGGGTCTGCCTCCTCGTTTAAAAACGCCGCCATAGCGCCTTTTTTGCCCTTATAGGCATTGGCAATGGCTATAATCGAAGGGCCGACTGACGTCTTATCCGGCAAGTGGCAGGCGACACAGTTTCCTTTTCCTTCAAAAATCTCCTTGCCGAGGGCTTCCGGAGTGACTGCCTCGGCCTGAGCGTCACTGCTGCCGGACTTCGGTTCTTTTCCGCACGCGACCAGCGCCAGCGTCAATACGGTTAACAGACACTTTCTCATCGGTTCAGCAATATAGCGGCCTCCTTGGCAAAATAGGTCGAAATCAGGTCGGCACCCGCGCGTTTGATACAATACAACTGCTCGATCATGATTTTGTCGTGGTCGAGCCAGCCCCGTTCGGCGGCGGCTTTGATCATGGCATATTCGCCCGACACATGAAAAACCGATACGGGCACGTTCACCGCGTTCTTCACTTCACGTACAATGTCGAGATAAGCGATTCCGGGCTTCACCATGACGATGTCGGCACCTTCTTCTACGTCCATCAGCGCTTCTTTGATGGCTTCAATGCGGTTGGCGTAATCCATCTGGTAGGTCTTCTTGTCTTTCGGAATGTCCTGTGAGTCGACCGGTGCCGAATCGAGTGCATCACGAAACGGACCGTAGAACGACGAGGCATACTTCGCGCTGTAGCTCATGATGCCCACGTTGTGGTAGCCATTCTCTTCAAGTGCCGTCCGTAGAGCCAACACACGTCCGTCCATCATATCGCTGGGCGCCACGAAATCGGCACCCGCTGCGGCGTGTGAGAGGGCCATGCGCACCAGGGCATCGTTGGTCGCATCATTGGCGATGTCACCGTTGGCGATAATGCCATCATGACCGTAGATGGAATACGGATCGAGCGCCACATCAGGCATGACGATCATCCCCGGTACAGCGTCTTTGATGGCACGAATGGCGCGTTGCATGAGTCCGTCCGGGTTCCAGGCTTCCTTACCGGTGTTGTCTTTTAGGCTGTCGTCCACCTTAACGTAGATATTGACGGCCTTGATCCCAAGGTTCCAGAGTTCTTTGACCTCTTTTACGGTGAGGTCAAGCGACCGCCGGTAAATACCCGGCATGGATGGTATCTCGGATTGGTACCCGTTCCCCTCTGCAATAAACATCGGGAACATAAAATCGTTCGGTGTCAGGTGGGTTTCCCTGACGATGGAACGGATGGCGTCGTTGGTGCGGAGGCGGCGGCCTCTTTGGAGAGGAAACATAGTGTTTTTAGTTTACGGTGGACAGTTTTCAGTTGACGGTTTTCAGTTGGCAGTTCAAGGTGCTGAAGTAGCTACTTCCTTTCGGTTTCATTAATTTTTCGGGTTAGTGCGGCTAGCATTTTCCTGACTTCCATGATGTCTTCCGAATATCCGAAGCCTTCCGCGATGTTGGCAGGTATTGAAACGTCGCACGATTAATTTGAGACGTTAAGTTAAACATTTCAGACTTCGGGAAATTAGCGGTGAGCGCGTACGTTTTGAGTACAAACGCATGAGCTTTTTCCCAAACCTTATATTTCTTATAATCGATCATTACATTGCCATTCTACGTTCCGTATACAGTTAACTGTAAACCGTCAACTGTAAACTATCCACCCTCAACTCCAAGCCAGTCCACCGGCCGCTGCAATACCGCAACTAATCGGGCTTCTTCGGAGCCCGGCTGGGGCTGGTGGTCATACACCCACTGCACATGCGGCGGAAGGCTCATCAGGATACTCTCGATGCGCCCATTGGTACGCAAGCCGAAAAGCGTTCCCTTGTCGTGCACGAGGTTGAACTCGACATAGCGTCCCCGGCGGATTTCCTGCCAGGTGCGTTGCTCGCTTGTATACGGCATGTTTTTCCGCTTCTCTGCGATCGGACCATAGGCAGACAGGAAACTATTACCCACGTCGGTAACGAAGGCATACCAATCATCCATGGTGCGGTTTTGATCTGCCCGGCAATAGTCGAAAAACAGGCCCCCAACGCCGCGCGCTTCGTGTCGATGGGCGTTCCAGAAGTAGGTGTCACACTGTTTTTTGTATTTCGGATAGAACGCCGCGTCATGGCGGTCACAGGCGTCTTTGCAAACGTGGTGAAAATGCGCGGCGTCTTCGTCGAAGAGGTAGTATGGGGTCAGATCCTGCCCGCCCCCAAACCAGCTGTCGACCACGTTTCCGGCTTCGTCATACATCTCAAAATAGCGCCAATTGGCATGCACGGTGGGCACCATCGGATTTTTGGGATGTAGCACGAGTGAGAGTCCACACGCGAAAAAATCAACATCCCCAACACCGAACATTTTCTGCATCGGCTCGGGTAGTTTGCCGTGTACACCGGAAATATTCACCCCGCCTTTCTCAAAGACAGCCCCGTTCTCGATGACACGGGTGCGGCCGCCACCGCCTTCCGGACGGTCCCAAAGGTCTTCGCGGAAACGGGCCTGGCCGTCAATGGCTTCGATGCCGTTGGTGATAGTATCCTGGAGCTGGTGGATATAATCGAAGAAACGTTCTTTCATCTTTATCAGTTGTTAGAAGCGCTGCCGCGTGAGGGATGGAAGCGGCAGCCTTTTTGCTTTCCAAGCCATTTTCGGGGAGCCTGCCACGGCCCGTAACCGGTAGGTTAGCGGTATGCCAGGCAAAAAGCTAGAGCGGACAGCCCGACCCCTTTGCTGGTGTAGGGAGGGCCGAGGGGGGCACGCCCAAAATCCTTTATTTGTATTCCTTTACCGCGTCCACAAAAGCCCTGGCATGGTCCACCGGAATATTCGGCAGGATACCATGCCCGAGGTTGACGATATAGTTGTCTTTGCCGAACTCGTCGATCATCTGGTGCACCATTTTCTTGATGGTGGGGATGGGCGAGAGCAGCCTTGACGGGTCGAAGTTGCCCTGGAGCGTGATGCGCCCTCCGGAAAGGTAGCGCGCGTTCCGCGGTGAGCACGTCCAGTCGACGCCCAATGCCGATGCCTTTGATTTTCCCATCTCGCCCAGGGCGAACCAGCAGCCTTTTCCGAAGACGATGACCTTGGTTTCCGGGGCCAGTGCCTCGACGATCTGGTTGATATACTGCCAAGAGAATTCCTGGTAATCGACCGGTGACAGCATTCCGCCCCACGAGTCAAACACCTGAACGGCATTCACCCCGGCTTTCACCTTCTCTTTCAGGTACGCGATGGTGGTGTCGGTGATTTTCTGCAACAGCGTGTGTGCCGCCTCCGGATGGGTAAAGCAGAAGCCTTTGGCGGTATCGAAACTCTTCGAGCCACGGCCTTCCACGGCATAGCAGAAGATCGTCCAGGGCGAACCGGCAAAGCCGATCAGTGGCACTTCGTCGGCAAGCATTTCTTTGGTGAGCTTGATTGCGTCCATGACGTAGCCAAGCGTTTCATGGATGTCGGGTACGATCACGTTCTCTACGTCCTTCGCCGAGCGGATGGGGTTCGGCAGGAAGGGCCCCACGCTTTCTTTCATCTCGACCTCAATATTCATCGCCTGCGGCACCACGAGGATATCAGAGAACAGGATAGCGGCATCGGGTTGTATGATGCGGATGGGCTGCACGGTGATTTCGGCAGCGAGCTCGGGTGTGCGGCAGCGCGTGAAAAAGTCGTATTTATCGCGAAGTGCGCGGAATTCAGGCAGGTAGCGACCCGCCTGGCGCATCATCCATACGGGTGGACGTTCGACAGTTTCGTTATTGAGGGCTTTGAGGAAGAGGTCGTTTTTTATCATAGTGTTGGGCCGCGATGGCCTATTGTTTTTCGTTGAGAATGATAGGGACACTAAGGCGCTAAGACGCAAGGGTTTTGTAATAGTTGATACACTGCACAATCGTATTTTCGATTGTGGGTTTATGGGCGATGACGGTATTCGTCGGAATGACTGGATTCGAACCAGCAACATATTGGGCGACCGCCGAAGCCGTGGTCGCACCAATGCAGAAGCAGGTTTGCGTTGATAAGGTGTTGGCGCGCACGAAACTTGCTACGGCTGACGGGCTGAAAAACAGGATGCCATCAATGGGCACTTCGACTTTTACAGGCGTCAGGTCGGTTTCGTAAACCTCTATTTCATTGAATCGTACCCCGGCTGATGACAATTGCGTGGGCAGGGTGTCAAGACGCATCGCTCCGGAAAAAAAAGTGAAGGACGCGTCGCGGTATCCGTCAATGATGTGATCCGATAAATGTGCGGCATCGTCTTCCGAGGCCAGTACCGTGAACCCCCTTTGATCGAGCAGGTCGGCCGTTTTGGCACCGACGCAGAAAACGGGCCGGCGGCGAACGTCCTGCACATCGGGATGCGCGTCAACCGCTTTTACCGCATTCGCACTGGTAAAAATCAGGTATTCTCCGACGTTCGAGAGCGTGAAGGAACGCGCTTTTACCGAAATGAAGTCGGCCTCTATCACCGAAAGTCCCGCGTTCAGGAGGAATTGCTTTTGGTTGGGTTGCAGTCTTTTGGTGGAAAGGATGCGCGTCATGACTCCTTTTCTTTGAGTTCACGTCGTATTTGTTCCATCACCGCCTCGCCTCCATTGGCCAGGATAAACTCGGCACATTCGGTTCCGAAGGCCGCGTAATGTGTCGTCGGGGCGGTTCGTTCGATCTCGACTTTCTGCGTGCCATCGAGGGAGAACAACGCCCCGCGAAACCGGATTTCGTTCCCTTCGATAGTGGCCAACGCCCCAATTGGAGCCGTACAGCCGCCTTCCAGTTTGCGAAGGAACTCGCGCTCTACCCGGGTGGCGATCTCTGTGTCGAAATCGTTGAGTTTCCCCACGGCCTCGCGGCAAAAGAGGTCTTCCGCCATGGCAACGACGACCATCGCACCCTGTGCCGGAGCAGGCAGCATCCAGTCGAGCACGATATGTTTCGGTGGTGTTTTGTCAATACGTTCGAGTCCGGCCGCGGCGAAAATCGCCCCGTTCCAGTCGTTATCGGCCAGTTTGGCAAGGCGGGTATTGACGTTTCCCCTCAGGTCTTCCACGCCGTGATTCGGGTAGCGGTGTAACCATTGGGCCCGACGGCGCAGGCTTCCGGTTGCGATGGTTCCCTCTGAGCCAAGGAAATCGAGATTCGTTTTGTAAACCAGGATATCGGATACATCCGCCCGTTCCAGTACCGCCGCCTGCACGATACCGCGCGGAAGGGCTGTAGGTACGTCTTTCATCGAATGCACGGCAATATCGACCTGGCCGTTGATCATCGCTATGTCAAGGGTTTTGGTAAAGATGCCGGTGATACCGAGTTCGTAAAGGGGCTTATCGAGGATGAGATCGCCCGTTGACTTAACGGCGACGATTTCGGTTTCGTATCCGAGAGCGTTCAGGCGGGCTTCCACCGTATGGGCCTGCCACAACGCCAATTCACTGTCGCGCGTTCCGATGCGTATGCATTTGCTCATGCGCGATGGGTTTCGATGCGGAAGACCTTCTCGATCCACTCGATGCTTTCGTCGACCATGGTCGCTTCGTCTTTGAGGTGGTTGGCGAAATGGGTCGTAATCTTATGGATGATGCGATCGCTGATGATCTTGGCCTGTTCTTCGTTGAAGTTCGAGATTTTTTTGCTTTGGAAGTCGAGCTCCGACTCTTTGATTGCGTTGAGTTTCTCTTTCAACGCATGGATGGTCGGTGCAAATTTCCGGGCCTTTGTCCATGCGATAAACTCACTTTTGATTTCCTCGATAATGGCCTCCGCCGCCGGAATGTGCTTCTTGCGGTTCTCAAGCGTCTCGTCGGTGATCTGGGAAAGGTGGTCAAGGTGTACGAGCGTCACGCCTTCGACCGACATCACGTTTTCGTGTACGTTCTTCGGAATCGACAGATCCAGGATCAGGAGTGGCTTCCGCAGGTTGAGGATGGCCTTATCGACCGTCGGATTGGTAGCACCGGTGGCGACGACCAAAACGTCTGCTTTCTGCAATTCGGTCTGTAACTCGGCATAGTCGCGCACCACGAGGTTGAGTTTACCGGCCAGTTTTTCCGCTTTGTCACGGGTGCGGTTGATCAGTGTGATATGCGAATTTTTGGTATGCTTGACAAGATTCTCACAGGTATTCCGCCCGATTTTTCCCGTCCCAAAAAGCAGGATATTCTTCCCTCCTACATCCTCTACGTTTTTCAGTATGTATTGAACGGAAGCGAACGACACGGAGGTGGCGCCACTGCTGATCTGCGTTTCGTTTTTGATTCGTTTGCTGGCCTGTATGACCGACGTCAGCAAGCGGTCAAGAAACGTATTGACAAGTCCCATCGCCTTCGCCTCGTTGAAACCCGCCTTCAATTGGCTGATGATCTCGAAATCGCCCAGTATCTGGCTATCCAGTCCGGTGCCTACACGAAACATGTGGCCGATGGCTTCGTGGTTCTTGAATACGTATCCGACTTGCTGGAAGAGTTCGACCGTTCCGTTTGTGTTGCCGCACAACAGCCCAATCAACTGGAAGGGGTGTTCGGCAAAACCGTAGATTTCGGTGCGGTTGCAGGTAGAGGTCACCAGCAGTGCGCCAATACCCTGTTGCTGCGCCTGTTCGAGCACACGCTGTTTCCCGGCGGCGTCGAGACTAAAGAGACCACGCGTTTCGGCATCTGCTTTTTTAAAACTGAGGCCAACGGCGTAAAACGAAGTGGATTTTGTGGCGCTGAGATGTTCCATATTCGATCGGTACAAATGTATAGGCGTCTATCAGATAAAAATAACGCTGTAGGTTCTATTAATATCGTTTCCGGACTTTTTGATTTGTTTAGCACCTAAAAGGCTAATTATTCGTAGTTTTGCAGTAACGACGCGGCCTTTAGCCGATGTTATATAGAATAAATCTAAATAACATTTTCCTGATGCTTGTCAATACATACGATAAAAATGTCGCTATGGGTTCAGAAGAGACTATAAAAATTGAAAATGATTTTACGCTGTTCCGTTTCCAGAATGACGGAGCCCAGCCTTTTCGCGTCCTGAAGGAAATTGCTACCGGCCTCATACAGTTTCATTTTTGTCTGAAAGGAAAGGCGAAATTGGTGTTCAATGAAGGCTCGTACGCGTTAGATTTACGCGAAGAGAAAGCCTTCCTTCTCTACAATCCGCAGAAAGAATTACCGATGAACCTCGAGTTGGCACCGAATTCATGGGTCATTTCCGTGGTGGTGTCGATCAAGAAATTCCACTCGCTTTTTTCGGCCGAAGCCGACGTGATTCCCTTCCTTTCCGCTGAAAACCGCGACCGGAAGTACTATGACGAAAGTGACATCACCCCGTCGATGTCAATCGTATTGAGCCAGTTGTTCCATTACCATCTGCATCCGTCCATCAAAAACCTGTATTACAAAGGGAAGGGATACGAATTGCTGAGCCTCTATTTCAACCGCACCGAAGATCCGGATGCCGAACAGTGTCCGTTTCTTATCGACGAAGAGAACGTCCTGAAAATCCGAAAAGCCAAAGACATCGTAATTGCCCATATGGCAGAACCACCCGGATTGCAGGAACTCGCCGACCAGGTTGGCCTTACACTGAAAAAACTGAAAATGGGTTTTAAGCAGGTGTATGGCGACAGCGTCTACAGTTTTCTCTTTGATTACAAGATGGAATACGCCCGAAAATTACTCGAAGATGGCACCCATAACGTCAACGAAGCCGGCCTGCGCATCGGCTACAGCACCGCAAGCCACTTTATTTCGGCCTTCAAAAAGAAATTCGGCACAACGCCGAAGAAGTACTTGATGTCGGTGGGGAGTTGAGGGTTGGGGGTTCATGGTTCTTGGTTCATAGTTCTTAGTTCTTAGTTCATGGTTGAGAGTTGAGGGGTGAGAGTGAACTACATGAATCCGGCGGCGCTTATCCTAATCTCGTATCTAGTTTGATTTTTATACTGACCTCTAACCACCGAAAATAGCTCATTTATGAAAGGCGTCTTACTCGTCAACCTCGGTTCTCCCGATTCCCCACATCCGAAAGATGTCAAACCGTATCTCGATGAATTCCTGATGGATAAATACGTCATCGACGTGCCCTATCTGCTGCGCGCCTTCCTCGTCAGGGGCATCATCCTGCGCAAACGTCCGGAGAACTCGGCCGAGGCCTATGAGAAGATCTGGTGGGACGAAGGGTCGCCGCTAATCGTCCTTTCCAATCGCATGCACAAAAAGGTTGCAAAACAGGTATCAGTGCCGGTGGGACTTGCCATGCGCTACGGGAAGCCGTCGTTGTTGACGGGTCTGCAGCAACTGGCGGATCAGGGCGTTGACGACGTGCTGCTGTTTCCGCTCTATCCGCAATATGCCATGGCTTCGACCAAAACGATCGAGGTATTGGCGTCGGAACTGCAACAGAAGCATTTCCCGAACATGAAAATCACCAACTTCCCAGCGTTCTTCAACCGTCCGGATTATATCCAGAACCTGGCCGACTCAATTGCGGAAGGACTTCAGGGCTTTGAACACGACCACTTACTGTTTTCCTACCATGGCATCCCGGAACGCCACATCCGGAAAACCGATATCACCAAATCGCACTGCCGCATCGACGGGAAATGTTGCGTGACGCCTTCTCCGGCGCATCAATTCTGCTACCGCCACCAATGTTATGAAACGACACGTCTGGTAGCGGAGAAACTGGGCCTTCCGGAAGGATCCTACAGCCAGACCTTCCAATCCCGGTTGGCGGGCGATAAGTGGCTGGATCCTTATACCGATGTCGAAATCAACAAAATGCCCGCAAAAGGCATCCGCAAACTGGCGGTCGTAACACCGGCGTTTGTCTCCGACTGTCTGGAAACGCTCGAGGAAATCGCGATGCGCGCCAAAGAGGAATACGAAGAGAACGGCGGGTCGGAATTCAAGGCCATTCCGTGCCTGAACGACCGTGACGACTGGTGTGCGACCGTAGCGAAATGGTGTAACGACTGGGCGGCATCGGGCGTTGCCTGACGTAGCGGATTATTTGGTATTTTTGAACATACGGCCCGGCGCCGCTTCCGATTATGGACTATAATTACATCAAATCCCTCCACCTCATCTTTGTGATCACCTGGTTCGCCGGCCTGTTCTATATCGTGCGCCTTTTCGTCTATCAGGTGGAAGCGGCTGCGATGCCGGAGCCCGAGCGGGAAATCCTTCGGAAGCAATACAAAATCATGGCCTATCGGCTATGGTATATCATCACCTGGCCGTCGGCGGTGCTGGCTACGATTTTTGCCGTGACGCTGCTCTTCATGATGCCGGCCTGGTTGCAACAGGGGTGGATGCACGTAAAACTGGGCTTCGTGCTCTTGCTGTTCCTCTACCATTTCCAATGCCACCGTATTTTCAAGCAATTGCAGCGCGATGACGTGCGGCATACCTCGAATTTTATGAGGCTGTGGAATGAAGGCGCTACCATCATCCTGTTTGCCGTCGTCTTCCTGGCCGTGATGAAAAACGCCCTCGATTGGGTATTCGGCGTGGTCGGAATCATCTTGTTCTCCGTACTCATCATGCTCGGATTCCGTTTTTACAAACGCATCCGCGAACGAAACGCCCGCCCATGAGGAAGGTGAGGATCAGGCGCGTCTCCCTTCGCATCCGGATCTTTCTTTCTATGATCCTGTTGACGCTATTGGCGTCGATCCTGATGGCGTCGATATCCATCATCCAATTCCGGAAAGAAGCCCGGGAATACCACCAGGAACGCCTTGAGCGGAAAGAAAACGCCATCAAGGCCCACATCAATTACATCCTTTCCACTACCACTTATCCGCTGACCGAGGCCAACCTGTCGCTGATTTTCAAAGACCGGGTGCACGAACTGGCCGACATCCACAGCACCCAAATCCGGATTTACAGCCTGAAAGGACGATTGGTGAGCACCTCAAAAGGGTCGTTTTCGATCGACTCGATAGAACCGCCCATTTCCGAAGACGTGCTGCGCGCCATTTCAGCCTCTCCGGATAAACGCTACGCGGCGCCCGATGCCGTTTCGGCCGAAGGCAAAAAATACCGCTCGTCGTATAGCCAGATCAAAGACCTGAAGTTCAAGCCGCTGGGCATTCTCAACCTTCCGTATATCGAAGACGATGGCTATTACGACCAGGAATTGAAAAACTTCTTGGTGACACTGGGCCAAGTGTATAGCGTGATGCTGGTCGTGGCGTTTATCCTCGCGTATATCCTGTCGAGTTTCATTACGAAATCCCTGAAGTCGATTTCGGCGAAAATCATGATCACCGGACTGAACCAGAAGAACGAAAAACTCGATGCCGGCGACAGCACTAGGGAAATCAGCCTGCTGGTGAATGCCTACAACGACATGGTCGACAAGCTAGAGGAAAGTGCGTCGAAACTGGCGCAGGGCGAACGCGAGCAGGCGTGGCGCGAAATGGCGCGACAGGTGGCGCATGAAATCAAGAATCCGTTGACACCGATGCGACTGACCGTGCAGAGTTTCCAGCGGAAATTCGACCCGAACGATCCAGACATCCGCCAGAAGCTCGACGATTATTCCCGAACGCTCATCAACCAGATCGATACGATGAGCGCCGTCGCTTCGGCCTTCTCAAATTTTGCGTCGATGCCGGCCCAACAGAACGAAACGCTGAATGTGGTCGAAAACGTCGACCTGGCGCTTGATATCTTCAACGAAGAATACGTGCATTTCCAGGCCGAAGAAGCCCGTATCATCATCCGGATGGACCGCACGCAACTCATACGCGTCATTACCAACCTGGTGAAAAACGCCATCCAGGCCATTCCGGATGAACAGGAACACAAGTCGGTCGTGGTGACGGTGAAACGCGACGGCGACTACGTCCTCATCTGCGTAGCCGACAACGGAAGAGGCATAGCCGAAGAACACCGCGAGCGCATCTTCGAACCGAAATTTACGACCAAGAGCAGTGGCATGGGCCTCGGACTGGGCATCATCCACAACATCATCGAAAATTATAAAGGAACCATTACTTTTGACACCGAAGTGGGGAAAGGCACCGTTTTCACGGTCTCGCTCCCGCTTGCCAAAACCTTGTAACATGAGCTACCAAAACCTTCTCGTCGCATCCGCCGACGGCATTGCAACCATTACCATCAACCGTCCGGAAAAACTCAACGCGCTGAACAAAGCGACGATTTCCGAACTCCATGACGCCCTCGAAGCGGCCTCAACCGACGCCTCCGTGAAGGTCATCATCCTTACGGGAAGCGGCGAAAAAGCCTTTGTAGCCGGCGCTGATATCTCGGAATTCGCCGATTTCTCCGTCTCACAAGGGGCTGAACTGGCGGCAAAAGGCCAGGAACAGCTGTTTGATTTTGTCGAAAATCTGTCGAAACCGGTCATCGCGGCGGTCAACGGATTTGCGTTAGGCGGTGGACTCGAACTGGCGATGGCCTGCCATTTCCGCGTCGCGTCTGACAATGCCCGCATGGGCCTTCCGGAAGTGTCGCTGGGTGTCATCCCGGGATATGGCGGCACGCAGCGTCTTCCGCAATTGGTCGGGAAAGGCCGTGCGATGGAACTGATTATGACCGCAGGCATGATACAAGCGGCCGAAGCAAAAGAATACGGACTCGTCAATCACGTGGTACCGCAAGCCGAATTGTTGTCGTTTACCGCCTCTATTGCGCAGAAAATACAGAAGAACTCGCCGACAGCCATTACGCAGGCCATACAAGCGGTAAATGCCAATTTCAAAGACGGCGTCAATGGATTCCAAACCGAAATCGAACTGTTCGGAAAATGCTTCGGAACTGGGGATTTCAAGGAAGGTACCACGGCGTTTTTGGAAAAGAGAAAGCCGGAGTTTAAAGGAAACTAAGCCAACTCCAAGAAGGCCCGTGCACGTAAAAAAACCGGAACACAGGTCCCGGTTTTTTTTATTCCATAAACAACGCCTTCAACTCCGTCGCATCCGACGCTTTCATTTTACCGGCCAGCACCAAACTAAGCTGCTTACGACGTAACGCGCCGTCAAAACGCTGTTTTTCGAGGTCGGTTTCCGGGATGATCGGCGGTACTTCAACCGGGCGACCCGTGTCATCGACGGCCACAAAAGTATAGATGGCTTCATTCGCCTTGGTGCGGCTGCCCGACTCGCGGTCTTCGATCCAGACATCGAGGTAGATTTCCATCGAACTGCTGAAACTGCGCGATACTTTCGCTTCAATCGTCACAACACTTCCCAGTGGAATGGTGCGGTTGAAAGCCACGTGGTTGACCGATGCCGTAACGGTAATGCGGCGGGAGTGACGGCGTGCGGCGATACTGGCGGCGCGGTCCATGCGCGACAGCAGTTCCCCGCCAAAAAGGTTGTTTAATGGATTCGTCTCACTCGGCAGCACCAGGTCAGTGATAACGGTAAGGGATTCAGAGGCGTACTTTGGGCTCATGGTATCTTTTTCATTTGGCCTTTCCGCAGAAAGACGCGGCAAAGATACGGCATAAAAAAATCCCGTCAAGCGGGATGTCAGTGTCGTTTCGTGACGAGCAGCCAGGCCTCGCCTCCGTGTTGTTTCCGGATGGTATCGAGTGCCGCCTGTGCTTCCGACAGGGTCGCATAACTGCCGTAACTCACCGGATACAAGCCTTTTCGCGTAGGCTCTAACCGTTCTGCGGCAAACCCCTGGGCTGTCAGTTTTTCGAATACCCGTTGGGCGTTGCCTTCTTCACGGAAAGCACCGGCCACGATGTGATACGGTTTCCATGTTTTTTCAACGGGCAGCACCACATTTTCAAGCGGCGCCTCCAGGAAAAAAGTAGCTTGTTGGATACGGTTGCCGACTTCCTTCTGGACTTCCGCCTGTACGATCTCCGTCTCCTCCGCAATACGTCCTTGGTAGTAGCGGTTCCCGAAGAATCCGGAGGTTCCGAGTCCGATGGCAAAAATAGCCGCGTACTTCAGCCATTGACGGCTTTCCGTGCGCTGTGGCACCAAAACGATTGGCGCTTCTTCCTCAGCATCCTCCCCTACGACCGCAAGAACCTCGCGACGGATGGCAGGTGACACAAAAGAAGACAACCCGAAAGCACCCGTGAAATAATTTACCTGGCCGGCTTCCTCGAATACGAGATTCCCTTCCGCGTTTACAGAAAGTACACCGATATTGGCCAAGGTCAGCCGACGCTCTGCGATCAGGGCATCCCTCCAAACGGCCACATCCTGGGCGATACGATCAAGCGCATCGTCATACGACAGTCGTTCGGCGCGCGCCAAATGACTCGCCAACAATCCATCGTTATTCTTCAATAACGGATTGAACGAGAGTACTTTCGCTGGCGGAAAAAACGTATGGGCCGCTTCATCCAGCCGGGCGGGCTTCGTCTCGGTCAGGAAAGCCCCGAAACCGGGTATTCCGACACATTGGTGACGGTAGAGCAACTGTTCGATGTGGCGTGCGGTATTCATGAAAACAAAGGTAAAGATTCACGCAGGCTATGGAAATTTTATCAACAGATTTTATCAACAACCGGCATTTTTCCCTATTTTTCGACTTCTTAATTTCTATATGCGCCATTCAGAATTACTTGCCCTGCTCGCGTTGCAGAACGTGGAGGGCGTGGGCGATGTCATCGCCAAAAAGCTTATTTCGCATTGTGGAAGCGCCGAAGAGGTGTTCCGTGCCAAATCGTCCACTCTTTCCCGAATTGACGGCGTTGGGCCCTCCCTCGCCGCGAAAATCAGGGCTAAACCCCCACTCAACCAGGCGGAAAGAGAAGCGGCTTTTATCGAAAAAAATGCGATTTCCGTCCTTCCGTACTACTCCGAACGCTATCCCGACCGATTGAAGCACTGTCTCGACGGGCCGCTCCTGCTTTTCGGGTCGGGCGTCACCACCCTTAGGAACCGCCACGTGATCAGTATCGTCGGCACCCGGCAAATTACACCCTATGGCATCGACTGCTGCAAGCGCCTCATTGCCGACCTGGCCCCGTTAGACCCCGTTATCGTGAGTGGTTTCGCGTATGGCGTCGACATAGTGGCCCACCAGGCGGCCCTTGAGCACGGGCTACAAACGATTGGGGTGTTGGCGCACGGCCTCGACCGCATCTATCCCGCCGCACACAGAAAGTACTGGGAGAAAATGAAAGTGACCGGCGGCTTTCTTACCGAGTTCCGCAGCGGCAACGATCCCGAACGGGAGAACTTTGTCAAGCGCAATCGCATTGTAGCGGGTATTTCCGAAGCGACCATCGTCATTGAAAGCGCCGAAAAGGGAGGCTCGCTCATTACGGCCAATCTGGCCAACGATTACAACCGCGACGTATTCGCCGTTCCGGGGCGTATTACCGACAAGTACAGCCAGGGGTGTAACCTCCTGATCAAAACCCAGCGGGCACATGCCCTGACCTCGGCCGCCGACCTCATCTATCTATTGGGATGGGATGTTGCGGCATCCCCAAAACCCGTGCAGAAACAGCTTTTTGTGACGCTGGAAGGCGACGAAAAAACGGTCTATGACTTCCTGGCCGGCAATGGAAAGGAGTTGCTGGATATTATTGCGCTCGAATGCGGATTCCCCATCCACAAAACCTCCTCCCTTTTGTTGGGAATGGAATTGAAAGGCGTGGTGCGTCCGTTGCCTGGGAAGCTCTTCGAAGCGGTTTAGAGGTAGCCTAGTTTATGACGTACGCGGGCCAAAACTCCGTCTGCAATAGCGCCCGCCTTTTGGGCGCCTGCAGCTAAAACGCGGTCGAGCTCGGAGAGATTGTCCATATAGTAACGATAGCGCTCCCGTTCGGCTGAAAACTTGGTCAGGATCAATTCGTATAAGGCCGTCTTCGCGTGTCCCCATCCGAAATCCTGGGTTTCGTTGGCATAGCGTATACGCATGGCAGCCACTTCCGCCTCAGAGGCGAGCAGTGAATAGATCGCAAATACCTTACACGTATCCGGGTTTTTCGGCGCTTCCAGGGGCGTACTGTCGGTTACGATGCCCATTACCTGTTTTTTCAAGGCTTTGTCATCGAGGAAGATGTTGATGATGTTGTTAGCGGACTTACTCATCTTTCCGCCGTCGGTGCCTGGCACATACTGTGTGGCTTCCCGAAGCGAAGGTTCCGGCAACACAAAGGTTTCCCCCATCTGGTGGTTGAAACGCGACGCCACGTCACGGGTGATTTCGATGTGTTGCAACTGGTCTTTCCCTACGGGTACGTATTCGGCATCATACAAAAGGATATCCGCCGCCATAAGCATCGGGTAGGTGAAAAGTCCGGCGTTTACATCACTCAAACGATCCGCTTTGTCTTTGAAGGAATGCGCCAACGTGAGGCGTTGATACGGAAAGAAGCAGCTCAAATACCACGACAATTCTGCCGTCTGTGGCACATCCGACTGGCGGTAAAACGTGACCTTTTCGGGATCGAGTCCGCAGGCCAGCCAAACAGCCGCCGTACTATAGGTATTGGTACGGAGTGTTTCGGCGTCCTTGATCTGCGTCGCAGAGTGGAGGTCGGCGATAAACAGGAAGGATTCGTTCTCCGGATTTTTGGAAAGGTCGATAGCTGGCAGGATGGCGCCGAGCAGGTTGCCGAGATGCGGTGTTCCAGTACTTTGGATACCGGTCAGGATTTTAGACATGGTATTATAATTTTCATCGTCCACACACACGTTTGCGCGGGAGATGCCAAAGTTACCGCTTTCCCCAAACATTTGGAATGATTGCGTACTTTTGGCGGTATGCGTATAGTCAAGGTTATTTTCTGGGTGTTATGGCGCGTCTGGTTTTATATACTGGTATTGCTTCCCATAGTGGCCTTCCTTCCGTTTTTACTGATTTCGATTTCCCGCGAGCGGTGGTATCCCTACTTTTTCGTCATGGCCCGCATCTGGGGGAACTTTATTTTATACGGCTGTGGGTTTTGGTACCGAACGGAGGTTGAACAACCGCTCGTTGACGGCAAAAGCTATATGTTCGTAGCCAATCACACTTCGATGACCGATATTATGCTGATGCTGGCGATTATTCGGCATCCGTTTGTGTTTGTAGGGAAAAAGGAACTGGTGAAAATTCCGCTTTTTGGCTTCTTCTACAAACGCACCTGTATTATGGTCGACCGAAGCAGCACCAAAAGCCGGATGGAAGTATTTGAGCGGGCTCAGAAACGCCTCAGCCAGGGACTCAGTATCTGCATCTTCCCAGAGGGTGGCGTACCGCACGAATCGGTGTTACTTGACGATTTCAAAGACGGAGCCTTTCGCCTGGCCATTGACCATCAAATCCCGATTGTACCCATCGTGTTTCCTGACAACAAACGGCGGTTTCCTTTCTCGTTCTTTGCCGGAAGTCCGGGTGCGATGCGGGCGAAAGTACTCACGCCCATCGAGACGGCGGGGTACACACAGGATGATAAAAAGCCCCTGCGGGAAGCAACCCGCGAACGCATCCTTTCTGAACTCGTACGAATGGGCGCGACCTAGACCGTATTAGCGTCGTATTACTTTTACAACCTTAGTGATTCCTTCTGCGTTCGTGACTTTCGCCACGTAACACCCTGACGGCCACTGTGAGCTATCGATCGTCAACCGTCCTGCCGAAGAGGCCTGCAAAAATTCCTTCCCCACCAGGTCAAATATCCGGACGGATACGCTGGCTGATCCGGGCCAAGAAAACGTAATCTCGCCTGATGTTGGGTTCGGAAACACCTGCGCGGATTCCAAAATTGGGGTATCCGTTGAAAGCAGTTGATAGGATGCCGTAACGTCACAGCCGTTCTGGTCGGTGACCGTCACCGCGTAAGTACCTTCCTGGGTTGCGTCAATCGCAGGTCCGGACACATTCGGAACGGTTCCGCCATCAAACGTCCAAACATAGCTGGCGTAGCCTGGTGTTGCCTGTAATGTCCCATTGGCGTACTCAAATTCCACTACTGGCAGCGCATAAATCGTAATCCCGACCGCACTGCTGCTTACGGGAGCTTGTGTCGTAGAACAGGCGGCGTTGCTTGTCATCGAAACGCTTACCTGGTCTCCGTTGACAAGCGTATTGCTAATAAATACCGAAGAATTTGTGCCTGCTGGCTGACCATTTACGTACCATTGGTATGAGGGGCTTGAGCCGCCGAATTCGGGGTTTGCGGTAAAGGTGAAGGCCGCTCCCGGGCAACCCGAGGCGGTGTCCGACGTAATGGAAACCGAAGGGGTACAGGAATTCTGCACCGCGCCGTAGACGCAGATGGAAAACGTGTCGGTGCTAAGGTTGGCCGCCGCATTGAATACACGTACAAAGTAGGTATTACCGACGATGAGATTGCTAACCTGCGAAAACTCCGTAACTCCACCGCCACTACCGTTAACGCACAGAAGTGAGGTTCCGCCACAGGCATCGAGCACCTGGAAAGCAACGTTCGAGTTGCCGGTCGGGTCCACCGAAATCGCATAGGTTCCAATCGTCGCCGTGAACGAGTACCAAACATCCTGTAAGCTGTTGCCGGTGCAGGTGGCGCCTGATTCCATTTCGGCACCTGCAAAGGTTCCTGTTATACCGTTGCAGGTCGTCCCTGGGTAAAGAGTCCGGGCATTGCTGCAAAAATCATTCGATGGCCTGGGATAGCTCTGTGCGCAAATGGTAAAAGTAGAGGTGGAAAGACCACTGCTGGCGTGAAAAACACGGACATAGTAGGTTTGCCCAACGGTAAAGGTGCTGTTGAGATAGCTCTCGCCAAAACCGCCTGAGTTAGTGTTGACGCACGCGAATGACGTGCCGTCGCAGGAGCCCTCGAATATTTCGAATCCGGGATTGAGTGCGTCGTTTGTTGACACCACAACAAGCATCGTCTCTTGTGGCGCCGTAAACGAAAACCAGGCATCCTGGATGCTGTTTCCGGAACAGGTTGTTGGGTTCTCCATTTCTGACCCACTCAATGTCCCTAATGTCGACGAGCACGTAACTCCCGTTTGTAGGGGCGTAGCATTGACGCAGAAGTCATTGGCGGGACGTGGATACTGTTGGATGCAGATGCTGAATGTTGACATGGAAATGCCTGCGGAAGCGTGGAATACCCGAACGTAATAGGTTTGCCCGATTGTAAAGTTTTGTGAGAAGAACACTTCGCCGAACCCGCCGGAGTTAGTGTTAACACAGGTCATCGGTGTCGCCGCGCAATCCCCCTCAAACACCTCCAGTCCGGGATTCAAGCTATCGTTGGTCGTTACCGTGACGCGCATGGTTTCCTCGGTAGCAACGAACGAAAACCACACGTCCTGGAGGCTATTGCCCGTACAGGTATCGGCTGTTTCCATTTCAGATCCTGACAACGTGCCTATCGTAACGTTACAACTCGCCGCCGGCGTAAGTGCGGTGGCGTTCGCGCAAAAATCGTTGGCAGGTCGCGCGTATTCGCGGACGCAGATGGAAAAGGTCGACGACGACACATTATTGCCGGCGTTGAATACCCGAACGTAATAGGTTTGTCCGGCCGTAAAGTTTTGGGAAGTAATGACTTCTCCGAATCCGCCAGAGTTGGTGTTGACACAACCGAACGAGGTGCCGGCGCAGGATCCTTCAAGGATTTCAATTCCGGGGTTCAGTCCGTCGTTTGTGGAAACGGCGACGCGCATAGTCTCTTGCGTAGCGGTAAAGTAGAACCAGACGTCCTGGCCACTGTTACCACTACACACAGACGCCGACTCAATTCCGGAACCGGAGAAAGTTCCGGTTGTTCCGACACACGACGGCCCGGGTGTAAGTAGCGTAGCGTTGGCGCATAGGTCGTTCTGGCCTGACGCTACAATCGAACAAAATAATGCGAATAACGGGTAAATTTTTTTCACGTTAACAGGTTTGGTTGTGGTTGCAAATTTAAAAACAGAAACGCTTCTATATATAAGGAAAGCCCACCGAAGCGGGCTTTTTCTTCATTCATTACCCCGAAGTAACAAACAAAAAACAACAATATTTAGACTTAAAAACTGAAGCTCAGTCCAGAGTATACGCCGACTACATATGGTCGGAAGTTGCCGTCATTACCAGAAAACGTATTGATCTGGTACTTGAGTGTCGGCTCACAATGCAACTCGAGTGATTTCAGGAAGCGGTAGCGGAGACCGATGCCAAAATTCGAACTATAGTGGACACTGTTCAGGTTGTTGGCCTCGCCAATGCGGGCGGAAAGTCCCGGAGACAATACGGAAAGACGGTTTTGGTCGAGGAACAGGGTGCTTACCCCACCGATGACAGAAATGGAAAAGCGACGGTCGAGGAGTTTATACGACAACTCGAGTGGCACTTCATAATACCCCATCTCCTGTCTGAGCGTTCCCATGTTTTCGTCGCGGATGGAC